>NZ_JBICWF010000011.1:0-279832 GCF_043199595.1 Streptomyces sp. NPDC048584 | reverse complement strand
CCTTGGCGGGGTTGGAACGGTAGGCGCCGGACATGGAGTAGTCCAGGTCGCCCGAGCCCTTGGCCAGGTCGTTGGTGGCCTGGGAGGGGTACAGCGCCAGGTTGCCGCCCTCGGTGACGACCATCAGGTCCGGCAGTTTGTCGCCGGTGAAGTCGCCGGGGGTGTCGGCCTGGTCGCGTGGGGTGACGTAGAAGAAGTACTTCGTCGCCTGGGACACGTTGCCCGCGGCGTCCACGGCCCGTACGTACAGCACGTTGGGTCCGGCGGTCGGTGGCTTGGTGTTCGCCAGTGTCGCGCTGACGCTCGTGGCCGTACCGGAGGTGCGGCTCAAGGAGAACGGGTAGTTCGCCGAGTTGAAGCCGTACTCGTAGCGGACGACGTCCGTGTTCAGTGCGCGCACGGTGAAGGATCCGGGCGTGCCGAACTTCTTGGTGGACCAGTTGGCGTCCTCGGCGTCGTTGCCGAAGCCGTTCTCACTGCCGTCGGCGTTGGGGAAGTCGGTGGAGCCGACCTTGGGCGGTTTGGGCGCGGTGGTGTCCAGGACGAAGCGGCAGGGTGTCTTGGCGGGGGCGTAGGCGGAGGTGGAGTTGGCGTCGTCGACCGCGCGCACCCGCCAGGAGTAAAGGGTGTTGTTGGTGAGCTTGCTGGTGGCGAACCCGCTGGTGGTGCGCAGTGCGACGTCCTTGTCGCCGCCGACGGAGACGTTCCCGGTGGTCTTCAGGAGGTCACCGGTGGTGTCCCACTTGCCCGTCGGCCACAGGTCGAAGTCCAGGCGGTCGAGGTTGTTGTCCTTGTCGGACGCCCGCGCGGTGAAGGTCAGGTCGCCCGAGCCCATGCGGACGTACGGCTCGGTGGTGGTGCACTTGGCGTCCGGGCCGAGGTCGAGCGACTTGGCGTCGACGACCGGCTTGCGGTTGTAGACGAGCTCCAGCACGGGCGCGTTGTCGCCGTTGGCCCGGAACTTCTTCCACGCGTACTGCGATTTCTCGTCCCGCGCCCGCAGCCCGAACGTGATGCTGTCCTTGCCCTGGTCGGCCCGCTGTTGCGCGGCCTTCTTCACGTCGAAGGTCTCGTAGGCGTCCCGGCAGCCGGACTTGTAGCCGTGCGCGAAGCTCTTGGTCGCGAACTTGTTGCCGTCGGTCAGCTTGGGCGCGTTCTTCCAGTTGGTGTGCCCGTTGACCGCGCCGGTGAGGTGCACGCTCATCGAACGGGCGCTGCACGACCAGGAGTACGTCTCCAGCATCCGCAGCTTCGCACTGGTGATCTTCGTGCCCTTGAGGCCCTTGTCGAAGGCGATGTTGAAGTACGAGCGCGAGGTGCCCCAGGTGTCCGACTCGAAGCCGACCCGCGCCTCGTGCGTACCGCCCTTGTTGAAGCCCTTGCCGTTGTAGAACGTGGCGTTGGGGTGCCGGCTGTAGGCGGTGGTCCAGTTCTGGGTGTGCTTCTTCACCGACGGGTCGACGAACACCGGATAGGTGGTCGCCGGGTCGTCGAGGAAGGAGAGCTCGGGGGTGAGGACCCAGTTCGCCCCGGACAGTTCCGCCTCGACCAGCTCACCGCGGGAGTCGGGCGAGGGCCCGTCGAGCCCGGCCAGGCCGAGGGTGGCCGCCGGGCCGGTCGGCGCGGGCGCGGGTGTCGGCTCCGCCGGCGCGGACGGCAACGGCGACTCCGACACCGTCACCTCGGGACCGTCGCTGGCCACCGGCAGGGTCTCCGGATTGGTGTCGGCCTGCTCGTCGGTCTCGATCAGCTCCTCGGTGGGACCGGGGCTGTCGCTCGGTGCGTCGGTGGCCGACTCGACGGGGCCGGGGGTCTCCGAAGCGGTCGGCTGCGCGGTCGCGCCGACGCCGCCGTCCGTCACCGCCGGCGCTCCGCTGCTGTCCCACATCAGCGGGGTCGGCGAGACCGCCACCTCGTTGCCGTAGGCGCTCTCGGCGGACAGGACACCCGTGACCGGGTCCAGCCGGAAGGTCAGGTCGTCAGAGGTGATGCCGTACGACAGCCGCTGGGCGAGCGGATTGGCCGCAGCCGCCCGGTTCTTCAGGACGAGCAGCTGGGCGAAGCCCTCGTCGTCGGCGGTCAGGACGATGTCGGCGCCCGGGAAAATCTCCGGGTACAGGGCCCGCGAACCGTCGATGACCGGGGCGGGGACCGCGCCCGGCCAGGTCAGCTGGATGGTGTAACCGTCCACGGTGAGGGTGGCCAGGGGGCTGGCATCCGCGGCGGCGGTGCGCATGCCTTTGACCAGGGAGACCCGACGGACACCGGAACGGGAGGCACGCTCGTCCTCGCCGCTCGTCTTCGACGCGTCGGACTTCGAGGCGCTCGCCTTCGACCCCGCCGAGAACACCATCCGCGCGTTGGTCGCCTTCGGCTCCCAGCCCTTGTCCGTGCGCTGGAGGTCGTAGTCGATCGGCTTCCACTCGCCGCCCACCTTGGCCCGGACCGGTGACGAGTACAGCTTCTTGGCCAGGGACCCGTCGGACCGCGCCCAGGTGGTCGACCGCGCGGTGCGCAAGGCGGTGACCTCGACGTTTTTCCCGGTCTTCGCGGCCTCTGCCAGCGCGGCGGCCTCGGTGACCGGCTTGGTGCTCCGGCTGCCCCCCGATTCGCCCCCGGAGCCCGAGTCGTCCAGGCCGAGGCCGATGAAGGTGATGCCGGTGGCGGCGAGCGCCGCGGTCAGCACGGCGGCGGTGGTCCGTCCTGCGGGCACACGACGGCGGCTGCGCTCCTTGCGCGTCATCGAGCGGGTTCCCCTTTTCCCTTGGAACCGGCACGGGACAGGGCTCGGCCGGGCCCAGCCGATGATGTCCTATGCGCAGGCCGTCGTCACGCATTGCGAGCGGAGCCGCCGATTGAGTGGACCAACCGGACTGCCCGTAAACGTGGATAAAGGAATCGGCTGACAACGACACTGCTGAGCAACGGACTTGAGAGCAAAACATCTCGAACCGGCTCTCAACGCCCCTGATCCGGCCCCTGTTTGCCCGGGGAACCATTGATTCAAGCGATTGGTATGAGAGTCGCCACGCTTTCCCTTACCTCAAAAAAGCGCAGGTCTGAACCTGACTATCCGCTATCTTTACTTACGCACCGTGTCGATCATCACATCCGCACAGACGATCTAGCGGAACTTCACAAAGGCGTCACAGAATCCCCGGTATCTGATACGCCATCACGCGTGGTCCGAACCCGGTCCCGCCTCACTGGTCCGGGGGGACCTTGTCGTGTTCGGTCGCTCTTCGCATGTCCGCCGTCACCGTCTGCGTCGTCTGCGCGCGGCAGTCGTGCCCACCATCGGCGCGGCTCTGCTCGTCACTCTTCTGCCGACCCCGTCGCTGGCCCTGCCGCCCGACCCGTCGGTCACCGAGAAAGGTCGCGAGACCCTGAACCTGGAGGCGCTCGAGCAGGACGAGATCCTCACGGGCGAGACCTTCGAGCGGGACCTCGAGTCCCTGAAGGTCGACGTCCCCGAGGACCTGCAGCAGGCCCCGGCCGGCACGGCGACGGCCCCGGCGCCCGACACGGGCTCGGTGAGTTTCGGCTCGACGGCAAGCACGGTCCAGGCGTCCGCGCGAACGGGAGCAGCCACCCGGGCCGCCGCCACCTCCGCCCAGCAGGTCGGCCTGACCCCTGTGGAGGACCTTCCCGTCAGCCTCGGCCAGGCCCCTGACCAGGCCGCACCGACCGGCACGTGGGGAGTACAGGTCTACGACCGTGCCGCTGCCGTCTCCCAGGGGGTCGACGGCGCGGTCGTCAAGGTCCAGGCCCCGGCGACGGGCTCCGTCCCGATCTCGGTCGAGCTCGACTACACCGAGTTCAAGAACCTCTACGGCGCGGACTGGGCCTCCCGGCTGCGCTTCGTCCAGTTCCCGGAGTGTTACCTGACCACGCCCGATGTCGAGGCGTGCCAGGAGTACGAGGAACTGGAGACGGTCAACGACACCAAGACGCAGTCGATCACGGCGACGGTCGACACGGCGGCGGACGGCACAGTCACTCCGGCCTCGGCGAACATCGCGTCCTCGAACGGTTCTTCCGTCGCTCAGGCCACCTACCGAACCTCGGCCACCTCTGTCGCCGCGGTCGGCGACACCGCGGTCATCGGTGCCGTCGACTCCGGCGGCGGCGCGGGCGGCACGTTCCGGGCCACGCCTCTGGTGTCCAACGGCAAGTGGGAGGCGGGAGGTTCGTCGGGAGCGTTCACCTGGTCGTACCCGCTGACGGTACCAGCGGCCCCGGCCGGCCCGGCTCCCAATGTCACCTTCTCCTACAACTCCCAGACCGTTGACGGCCGTACGGCGGTCTCCTCGCCCCAGGTCTCCTGGATCGGCGAGGGCTGGGACTATGACGCCGGTCACATCGAACGCCGCTACCGCTCTTGCCAGGACGACCGCAAGGCGATGAAGTCCGGCACGCCCAACAACACGGCCAAGAAGGACAAGACGTCCGACCTATGCTGGGCTTCGTACAACGCGGTGATGTCGCTAGGCGGCAAAACCACGGAACTGGTGCGGGACGCCACCTCCGGCAGCAATCCCGAGACCGACACCGAGGTCTACCGCCCTCAGCAGGACGACGGGACTCGCGTCGAGCGTCGTACCGGCGGCAGTAACGGCGACAACAACGGCGAGTACTGGATCGTCACGACACCGGACGGCACCAAGCACTACTTCGGCCTCAACCAGGTCGGCGGTGGCCACGCCGACACCAACTCCGTCTCCACCGTGCCCGTCTTCGGCAACCACCCAGGGGAACCCTGTCACGCCACCGCCTTCGCCGACTCCCGCTGCGGCTCCGGAAAGAAGCAGGCCTGGCGCTGGGGCTTGGACAAGATCGTCGACGTGCACGGCAACACGTTGGTCGTGAACTGGAGGCAGGAGACGAACTACTACTCGGTCAAGAAGAAGTTCAAGTCTCCCGAGCAGTACGACCGCTACGCCTATCCGACGACCATCGAGTACGGCATGCGCTCCGACCTGACGAAGCCCTCCGCGACAATCGATTTCGGCGTCAAGCAGCGCTGCTTGAAGTCCGAGACGGCCTGCGACGCGGCGAACTTCGCCAAGACCGACGACCCCGGCGCCTACCGCCCCTGGTGGGACACCCCCGGCAACCTCAACTGCAAGTCGACGTCGAAGCTGTGCCCCGCCTTCCCGTCGTTCTGGACGCAGATGCGTCTGGACACGGTGACGACGAAGGCCGCCCGCGCCGGCCAGACCGGCCTGGGCAAGGTCGACACCTACCAGCTCCACCAGTCCTTCCCGGAGGACTGGTACGACACGGCCCCCGGACTGTGGCTGAACTCGATCACCCGCCGGGGCTTCGCCCCCGGTGACACCACCGGCACCCTCCAGCACAAGGACGGTGTCAGCTTCGCCGAGTACTCGGTCGGCTCCGCCTCTCCGCTGCGCGCCCGACTGCAGGACCGCCAGCTCCCGAACCTGGTCCCGACCGGGCCGGACGACCAGCGTCCCGGCTTCACCCGCCCCCGCATCGGCACCGTAGCCACCGAGAACGGCGCTGATATCGAGGTCGAGTACAAGGGTGGCTGCGCCAGTGAGCCGGCTGAGGACAAGGGCAAGAACAACGGCACCTGCTACCCGGTGCGCTGGTCCCCGGACGGTGACGAAAAGACACCGGCCAAGTCCTGGTTCAACAAGTACGTCGTCCACTCCGTGACCGAGACCGACAAGGTCACCTCGCGCGGCAAGCCGGTCGTCACCAAGTACGCCTACACAGGTCCCGCCTGGGCGAAGAGCGATGACGAGTTCACTCGCCCGTCCCTGCGCACCCACAGCGACTGGCGCGGTTACCGCCAGGTGGCCGTCACCAAAGGCAGCAAGTCCAGCTCCCAGCAGGGCGACCCACAGTCCCAGTCGTACACGGAGACACGCTACTTCCAGGGCGTCGGCGGTGAGATCAAGGACTCCACGGGCACGTACACGCTCCTCTCTGACGACACGCCGCAGTACGCCGGCATGACGGCGGAGAGCATCGTCTACCTCAACTCCGACAAGCGGTGGCAGCAGCGGACACTGAACTATCCCTGGTCCAGGCAGACCGCATCCCGAGCACGCGAGGCAGAGAACGGCGCGGACATGGACCCGCTGCTCGCCCACCGCGGCGGCGTCAAGCGCACGGACGAAATCCAGCGGAACGGGGACACGGGCTGGCGGGCCGTCCGCACCATCACCGAGGTCGACGACGCCTACGGTCTGCCGATCCAGGCCGAGAGGTCCGTGGTCAAGCCGAACGGCACCGGCGAGACCCTTTCCGACCGGACTTGCACCAAGACCTCGTACGTCCATAACACCTCGGCCTGGTTGATCGGGCTACCCAAAGAGGAGCGGACCACCAGCACATCCTGCGCGGAGTACAGCGCCGCCGACCCGGCCACCCAGCTGACGAAGGCGGTCCGCCACACCTACGACAACCTGGCCTACGGCGCCACTCCGACCAAGGGTCAGGTCACCTCGGTGGCCGAGACCAACGGCGCCGGAACGGCGTACTCGATCGTCACCGGCACCACCTACGACTCTCTCGGCCGGGTGCGCACCGTCACCAAGCCTGGCCAGGGAACCACCGAGACCCAGTACACCCCCGCGGACGGCGGCCCGCTCACCTCCAGCAAGCTGATCAACGCCATGGGTCACGCCACCACGACGACCTTCGACCCGGGACGCAGCCAACCGCTGACAGTCACCGATGCCAACGGCCACGTGACCCGCACGGAGTACGACGCCCTCGGCCGTCTGGTGAAGGGCTGGACGGCGACCCGGTCGGACGAGGCGGTCCCGGACGTCGTCATCTCCTACCAAAGCGCGATCGCCACCAGCGCGCAGACCCGGCCCGCGGCCGTCACCGTCAAAACGCTGAAGGACAACGGCACCTACGGCAGCAAGGTCACCGTCTACGACGGCCTGATGCGCGAGGTCCAGGTCCAGACCGACGCCCACGGGCCCGGCCGGATCGTCAGCGACACGACGTACAACGACCACGGCCTCGTCGACGAGCAAACCGGCAAGTACCTCGCCAAGGGGGAGCCGACCCCCGAACTGTTCGAACCCCGTTCGAAGTCCCGGATTCCGAGCTGGACGAAGACCCGGTACGACGGCATGGAACGGCAGATCCGCCTGTCGACCTACCTGGACGGCGATTTCAGGTACGCCACGTACACCACCCACTACGACACCAGCACGTATGTGAACCCCGCCGGCTCCACCACCCCGAGGACCCGCACGTACACCGATGCCCTCGGCAGGACCACCTCGGTCCACCACTACAGCCAGGACGTCCCGTCCAGCGGTACGGGCCGCGCGACCGTCTACGAGTACGACTCACGCGGCAACCGCAGCAAGGTCACCGACCCGGCGGGCAATGCCTGGTCGTACACGTACGACGCCCGCGGCCGCGTAACCTCCGCCACGGACCCGGACACCGGCAAGACGGACACCTCGTACGACGACGCCGACCGGCCCAGCAAGGTGACCACGTCCCGGTCGCAGACGACGTACACGGAGTACGACGTCCTGGGCCGGATCACCAAGATCCGAGAGGGCTCCGAAACCGCCACTCCGGCCAAGGAGTTCACCTACGACACCCTGCCCGGCGCACTCGGTCAGCCAGTGGCCTCGATCCGGCACACCGCGAACGGCGACTACATCAACCGCATCACGTCCTATGATGCCGGCTACCGACCCACTGGCCGGGAGACAGTGATCCCCGGCAACGCGATGACGACGGGTTTCGCCGGCACCTACGCATACACGTACAGCTACACGAAGGTCACTGGTCAGCCACAGTCTGTCACTATGCCGGCCGTGGGCGGGCTCGCGCAGGAGAAGGTCGTCACCCGCTATAACGGTGACGGCCTGGCGGAGTCCACCTCGGGCCTGGCCTGGTATACCTCCGACGTCACGTACTCGCCGTTCGGCGAGGTCATGCGCACGGTCTCCGGTTCCCAGCCCCACCGCGTCTGGACAACGAACTTCGTCGACCCCCGTACCGGCAAGCTCCAGCGCACGGTCGCGGACCGGGAGACCGCGGGCCCTCACCGCATCAGCGACAGCTATTACTCCTATGACGCCTCCGGCATCATCACGTCCCAGGCCCGCAAACTGGCGGAAGCCTCCGGCGAAACGTGGGACACCCAGTGCTTCACGTACGACGCCATGGGCGAGTTGGTGAACGCTTGGACGTCGAGTGTGGCTCCCGCTGGTAACGGCACCGGCTGCAAGTCCTCGGACGGCACCACGTGGGGCCCGCGCACTGACTACGAGGCGTCCTCTGGCCCGGTGGCCGACGCGCCGGACGAGGCCACCGACGTGTCGGACCCCGACGCCGCCCTCGCGTCCTCCCTGGCGGCAGCCGCACCCGACGCGGCCACGGTCGCCACGGACGCGACCGCCTACCGCCAGTCCTTCACCTTCGACTGGCTCGGCAACCGGGCCGGGATGACGGAGCACAACCCGGCGGACGCGACGAAGAACGTCAGCTACTCGTACGGCTACGGGAGCACGCAGCCGCACACCACGAAGTGGATCAGCTCCGCCCCGTCCGGCAAGGGCAGCAGCTACTCCTACGACGCGGCGGGCAACACCGAGGTCCGCGACCTGCCCACCACGACCCAGGCACTGACCTGGACGGCAGAGAACAAGCTGGACACCATCACCGACGACGGCACCAAGACGACGTACGTCTACGACGCCGAGGGCAACCGTATTCTGGAGAACTCACCGGCGGGCTCGACGCTCTACCTGGGCGAGACCGAGCTCACCACGAATTCCTCGGGCACCATCACCCGTGCCGCGCGTGCTTACGCACATGCCGGCGCCCCGACCGCGGTCCGCACCACGGCCAACGGCGCGACCACCGGTCACAAGCTCAACGTCCTGCTCGCCGACCACCTCGGCACGGCCAGCACGGCCGTCGAACTCACGAGTGGCCAGCCAGTCACCCGACGTGCCTTCAAGCCCTATGGCGAAACCCGCGGGGCCAAGCCATCGGCCTGGCCTAACAAGCGCAGCTACCTCGGCGTCGGCATCGACGACGCGGCCACCGGCCTCACCCACATCGGCGCCCGCGAGTACGACCAGGTCTCTGGCCGCTTCCTCTCGGCGGACCCGGTCATCGACATCGCCGACCCGCTCCAGATGAACGGGTACACGTACAGCAACGGCAGCCCTGTCAGTAAGAGCGACCCGACCGGCCTCATCCTTTACTACGAGGGCGGCGGAAAAAGCGACAGCAACTCCGGGAACACCCGCAAGGGCCGCGACGGCAAAGACATAGCTGCGGACAAGATCCGACACGATGCCGCCGTCGCGGCGGTGGCCCTCTACCTGAAGTTCCTGTGGCGGCACCGCTCGGACGTGCAGGTGCAGACCGAGTACTACATTCCCGGAGCACAGCGCGAAAACGGGAAGGGCGGTTTCGCCGACGTCGTCGTGATCTTCCCGGACACCATCTTCGTGTGGGAGGTCAAGTCGGCGAAGACGGCGGAACTGGATGGCCCTTCGACCCTCGACCGCTACATCAACGCGCTGCGGAAGATCGAGCGAAAGGAAGGCACCTTCCGGACGGTCGAACGGGGCAACGCCCTTCCGCAGATAACGACCCTGGACCCGCTGGACCCGAAGAAGCAACTGGTGGCCGAGTCCACACAACAGCGCAAGGGCTCCACTCGCACCGGGGAGGAATACAAGGGCGTAGTCGGCTGGTGGACACGCAAGATGCCTCCGCGGGGCAAGGGGCCCGACGGTTACCAGCGTGAGACGGTGCCGATCCTGGAGAAGATCCAGGTCTGGCAGCCCACTCCGGAGCAGCAGCGGAACATCACCATGGGCGCCGTCGCGTCAATGGCGATCTATGTGGTCGGCAAGATGTTCACCAGCCCGTTCGGGCTGGAGTAGCGAACGGGTAGAGTGCGCCCAAAAGTCAGTGAGGTACCCAGGAGGTTCACAGTGGGCGCACTCCAGCCGGTCGGTCTCGACGTCAGTCATGGCCTCTTCGTGGAACTCACGGTCTACGCGGAAGAACCGGGAAACCTGAAGGACGCGGCCTTCGGCTGGCTCACA
The DNA here is from genome assembly GCF_043199595.1 of Streptomyces sp. NPDC048584. NCBI lineage: Bacteria > Bacillati > Actinomycetota > Actinomycetes > Kitasatosporales > Streptomycetaceae > Streptomyces > Streptomyces sp. NPDC048584. The sequence continues at coordinate 269,753 of NZ_JBICWF010000011.1, read as the reverse complement.
AGCGGTATCCGGGAATACGACCGGCAGTCGGACATCAGCGCACTTCCGAAAAGCATGAAGGTCTCTGCGAAGGGTTTCTCGAGGGTCATCGACACCGTTCCCCGGAAGAACCGGAAAGGCCTCTGGGGACGCATACAAGTCTCCCCCCAGGGGACTTTCAATGTGCTGTACAACCCCTACACCACCGATTCGATCCCCTGGCTGGAACGCCAACTTTCCGAGCAACCTGAATCCGCCGGCGTGAAGATCGGCCGCTTCACAGAGAACGGGGACGTCGGTAATTCCGATATCTCCTTTACCGTCGTCTTCGAGGAAGAAATTCCGGACTATGTGAGGCTCGGTTTCCACGTGGACACCGCGGCTCTGGTCGCTCCCGGGACGACGGTCGCCGAGCACGAGCGTCTGCTGGCCGCGGTGCGCTGGGCCTGCGACCGGTACAAGGTGGTGTTCGGCCACGTCTCGTATCGCCGCAGCGGCGGGGCCACCGAACTGGAGAGCCAGCTGTGCGGCCGACCGAGCGATCCGGTGAGCAACACACCGCAGTGGCGCGCCCTGCTCAGGGGCTACTCATGGCTCATGGTGGTTCCTTCCGAGATCGCCGAACTCCTCGGCGGCACCGAAGCGTTGCGCGAAACGGGAGCCTTCTCGGCTGTCTCGGTCCTGCCGAACGACGCCCTCCTGCTCCAGGCGACGCCCACCTTCCAGCAGTACAGCAGCGAGGCGGTGCAGGCCGTCCACCGCGTGGTGCGCGATGTGCTGGTCCACGGCGACTTCCGCGGCCCGTCGCCGGTGCCGGGTCAGCCGCCGACGAACATGGTGGTTCTCAACGACTGACCGGCAACGGTCACGTGTCGTCATTTCCCGCAGCCCCGAAATTCCGAGAGCTGCGTCTCGGCATGCAACAGAGGAGCGATCAGCTTCGATGGGCCGACTTCCACGACCGGATCACCCTCGGCGTCACCGGTGTTCACACCAAGGGTGCGCTCCGGCTCAGGACCAACGTCCAGCATCGCCCGCTGTTCGTCCTCTTCAGGATGCCTCCGAGAGCTTCAGCCGCTTCGCCTCCTTGTCGGCGGCTGCCCGTGAGGCACGTACGGCAACTCATCCGATCAAAGGCACGGCCTGCTGTTTCCCGCCACTGACCCGTCGTAGCAAGCTCACCCGATCGGACGCCGGACCATGCTTGGACGACAACATGGAGCAGGCCCCTATACGGCGGCCAGGCTTGAGCCCCGCCGTCCATACGTGGTCCGCCTACCCCGAGCCATGGAATCGCATATGCCTTTGACATGATTCGCGCATGTCGAGCAGAGACACGATCCAGTACGCCCCCGACGTGGGTCTCCTCATGATCCCGGGCGACCCGGCGAAGGACTATTCCCCGGGGTTCGCGGTCTTCGACGACTCCGTCCCCGCCCTGCGGGCGTTCATTCTGGACCGGCTGCGGAAGGAGAACATCAGGCCGGCGACGCCCAAGGCGAAGGACGGTACCGTCATACCCGTACGCGTGGGTCTGGTCCCCCGGCCCGACAACGACTACGACACGCGTGCCGTGTCGGTCACCGCCCCGCCCTGCCACGGCGGGTCCGTTCTCGACCGGCACATGGGCTACCTCTACAGCAGCGCGCTGCACGTCACGAGCGAGAGCATCCGCGAGCTCACCGAGGAGACGGGGATGCTCGTCGGCTGTCACGGATGGATAGAGCTCTACGACCTTGAGGACGACAGCCGTTTCTACGACGACGAGGACGAGGACGACGAGGGCGGTGAGGACGAGGACGACGCGGACTGGGAACCCAGCCGCCACGAGCTGGTGTCGTGGACGGAGCAGAAGGCATTCGGGTACGCGGTCGGTTCGGTCCGAGTCCTGCTGCCCGAGCGTCAGACCGTGCGCGCCCTGGTGGACGACTACCTGGCCGCTCACCGGCGGGAGGCCGACCAGTGCACGGAAAGGGGGCCGGTCCCGTCCGGTGTCGAGCGGGACCTGCGCCGGGCGCTCGCCGAACGCCTCGCCGTCCGGCTGCGCACCGGTCTGAGCCATCGCGCCGCCGGCGGGGCCTGGGGCCGGGAGACCGAGCGTGAGCGCGCGCGTCGGCGCCGGGACGCCGAGGCACGGCCGCTCCTGGACGCCTGGGAGGCGTACCGGACCTCGCCGCACGGTTCAGCCCCGTCAGCAGCTACAGCCGGGTGACGGCCGCCGCGCAGCGGTTGATCCCGGAGCTCCACCGCCGGTGGCTCAATGCGAAGCCCGACGACGGGGAGGCGCTCGCCGCGCGGGCCGGCAGCCTGCTGCCGCCGCTCATCGACGACGCGGCGGAGAACTCGTACTACCGGCGAGCGCTGGAGGCGCTCTTCGGCGCGCCCGTCAACCTGGCCGAGCGCGGGCCGTGCCGGCTCTGCGGGCGCTCCGCTCAGTCGGCCCGCCCGGGGCTGTTCTACTGCCACGGCTGCTGTGCCCTGGCGAGGGGCGGGGTGCTGCGGGACACCGGAGTGGACGGGGCGTGGACGGAGGCGATCGTGTACGCGCTGCGCAGGCTGGCGGAGGCCGAGTTCTCCGGGCCGCCGTCCCTCACCCAACTGGACCGCGTCGGAGTTCCCTTCGAGGACCACGCCCTGGTCGACGAGGTGCTGCTCTGCCGTTTCCTGCTGCCGCGCCCCGGCTCCGCGGTACTGAGCGCGCGCCCGCTCCGCCCAGCCCGCACCTGGACGGAGTGGCTGGCGCACGCGGGGCTCCTCACGGACGGGGTGCGCACCTCGTTGGGTACGACGACCAGGGCCACGGACGGGCATCTGTGCCGCTCCCTGTTCGAGCGGCACGTGGACGACTTCCTCCACCACCGGGGCGTGACGCACGAACCGGAGCCCGCCTATCCGCGGCACCCGGAGCTCAACACGACCGGCCTGCGGGCGGACTGGCGCCTGGCGGACGGCACGTTCGTCGAGGCCCTGGGCCTCATGACGCAGGAGGCGTACGCGGCGAAGGTCGCCCGCAAGCGGGAACTGGCCCGCCACCACGGTCTGCGGCTCGTCACCGTCACGGCCGAGGACCTGAACCGCCTGCCGGAGATCTTCGCGGACTGGCTCCCCAAGGGATCGGCCGGCTGAGGCCGGAGAAAGCCGGTTCCGTCGACTCGGAAGAGCCCGAGGCAGCAACACCGACCCATGAACTCAACCATGGCAGGGAACGTCATCGCTCACCGTATGTCGCCCTCACCAGGGCACTGCACATTGCCCTGGTCGTCTGACAGCCAGGTACGGCTACCTGATCTCGTTACCGAGCCGGAGCCCACCTGCCAGTGGTGCGAGACGAAGGAGAATGCGTCATGACTCACCGATCGCGCCCCCGCGTGCACCTACTGACCGGCGGGCCCGACTGGGAACAGCGGCAAGCCACCGTGAAGTCGGTACCGTTCAGCAGACGGCAGAAGGAAGCTCGCAAGCCGCTGCTGGCGCTGTTCAGCCTGAGCGGTCCGCCCATGGGCAAGGACGAGGCGCGGCGCTGGCTGAGCCTGTACCTGCGTCAGGTCGCAGAAGGGCGTCCTCCGTGGATCCAGGAGTGCAGGCGTGAGCGTTGACGCCGCGGCTGAGGAGATCGTCGACGCCGAACTCGTCGAGGGCGGGGAGTTGGTGCCCGCGCAGCCGGCCGGGCGCCCGCTCGTCGATGCACACATGGTGCTGATGCCGGGCGAGGCTATCCCGACCACGGACACTCCGCGCACGGCGTACACGGAGCGGGACCTGTACGTCAGTGAAGGGACCGCTCAGGCCATCAGGGAGGCCGAGGAGGAGGGTTCCCCGCAGCGGCGCACCGCGATGCGGCTGTTCGAGGCATGGTGTGCGGAGCAGGGGAGGGTGGCGAAGCCGTGCACGACGGCGACGTACACCGAGTACGGCCGTCACCTGATGGCGCAGGGCCTGAAGGTCACCACGATCCGGCACTACATGTCCCTGGTCCGTACGTCGATGTTGGCGGGGAAGAAGCCGGACAACAGCCTGTATCTGGCGCTGTTGGCGCAGTACCGGCGGAAGAACAAGCGGGCGCTGCGCAGGAAGGAGGCATTCCCGCTCACGCTGCCGTACCTGGTGCCGATGATGGAGAAGGCGGAGGCGGACGGCCGGCCGATCGGCTGGCGGGATGCGGCGATGTTCGCCTTTGGGTACCGGTTCCTCGGCCGCAGCGCTGAGGACGTCGGCTTGGACCTGGAGGACGTGATGATCCTCGACGATCGGGTGCTGGTGTGGCTCGCCGAGGACAAAACCCACAAGGGCGAGGAGCAGACGATCGCCCTGCATGACCGGGCGGACCTCAACCTGGTGTTTCGGATGCGTCGTTGGGTCGGCTACCTCGAGCAGCAGGACATCACGACCGGGCCCCTGTTCCGGGAGGTTCTGCAGAGTGGAAAGGTCGCGACGCCGGAGACCCGGGCCACGAAGGGGGGCGGGGCCACCAAGCGGGGCATCTACCTGCGCCCGCAGACCGTGAATGACCGGGTGAAGCTGTGGTTCGCGGCGGCCGGGCTGAAGAGCGACGGGCGTCCCGTCTCCTCTCACGGCCTTCGCGCCGGCGGCGCTACCGACCTCGGAGTGAGCGGCGCGACGGACGAGGAACTCTGGGAGGCCGGCCGGTGGAAGAAGGGCTCACCCATCCCCCGTGAGCGGTACGTATGCCCGGTCCAGGACGCCAACCGGGACGTCTTCCAGCGGGTTCCGGTGCACGATCTGGCGGTCGCGGCCGAGGGGTAGTACGCAGGAACGTCCGCCCCGCGCCCTCCGCGCGGTTACGGTGGTCGAGGGGGCCCGGTACTGCATCCCCCGTCGGTACCGGGCCCTTTCCCGCGCCGTCAGGCCCGGCCGCGGAGGCGCGCCCACATGGATGAGCGGGGCTGGGATACCGCTACGACGGCTTGTCCGAACGCTTCGAGGGCCGTCTCAAGCAGGGTGGTGTTCTTGATGTCACCGACGGCCGCAAGCAGTTCGTTCGTCGTCTCGACGACACGCTCCCACGGATGATCACCGCGTTCGGCATACGTCGGCACTGCCCATGCCTACGCCACCACCATCGTCGACCACCTCTCTCAGTGGACGCCCGGACTCCTGCGCATCCACTTCTACAGCGTCATCGCGTGGACCCCGAAGTCGGCGGCTACCTGCTCGACCGTCACGCCCGGGCCGCGATTCCTCGCGACCCGTACGACATCCTCGCGGAACTCTTCCGGAGAGGGCTTGGGCACAGCGACATCCTTCCCACCCGCCCCACAGGGCAAGCCAGTTCAGATGTCACCCGATCGCGCAACAGACCCTTTCTCATGATGTACCGCCAGCAGACGAAGAACCTCCTGGGACCAACGTGCACCGCGCCCAGACACAGTGCCTTGCCCGTGCCGACGGCGGCTGAGCGGCAAGGCCGGACTCGGTCTCTCAGTCCGGTCACCTGCCGCGCAACGACTCTGAGTCGATCAATCCCAGATGCCCGAGTTCAACGGAGCGTAGTCAGCACCAAGTCAGCACGGGACAGGTGGGGACGGGTGATGACGTGGGATTTTAGTCAGCACCAAACCAGCACGGGAGTCAGCACGGCACCGTCAAATCGTGCTGAACTACGCGTCCCGGACGGCACTCGTTTCGACCACCACCGGTTCCCTGAACCGCCTTTCCATGAGTCGGCATGGTGGCCGCGCGCATAGCCCACCCCCGAACTATGTTGCCCCGCCACATGTGCGCCTGACCTGCGGATTCCTACGGTGTGGCGACGCAAACGTCCCCGTCACACACCAGGAAGTGGTGCCGATGTCGTCGCCCGCAACCGCTCCACCAGCCCCGAACAACCTCAAGCGCATCGTCGCAGCGTCCCTCATCGGCACCACCATCGAGTGGTACGACTTCTTCCTCTACGGTTCCGCCGCCGCGCTCGTCTTCAACAAGCTGTTCTTCCCGGACTCCGATCCGCTCGTCGGCACGCTGCTGTCGTTCCTGACGTACGCCGTCGGGTTCGCCGCGCGGCCGCTCGGGGCGCTGGTCTTCGGGCACTACGGGGACCGGCTCGGGCGCAAGAGACTGCTGGTGCTGAGTCTGCTGATGATGGGCGGGGCGACGTTCGCGATCGGGCTGCTGCCCACGCACGCGACCGTCGGAAGTGCCGCGCCCGTGCTGCTCACCGTGCTGCGGCTGGTGCAGGGGTTCGCGCTCGGCGGTGAGTGGGGCGGGGCCGTGCTGCTGGTGTCCGAGCACGGTGACGCCCGGCGGCGCGGGTTCTGGGCCTCGTGGCCGCAGACCGGCGCGCCCGCGGGGCAGTTGCTGGCGACCGGTGTGCTGTCGCTGCTGACCGCCGTGCTGTCGGAGTCGGCGTTCGGGGCGTGGGGCTGGCGGGTCCCGTTCCTGCTGTCCGGGGTGCTGGTGATCGTCGGTCTGTGGATTCGTCTCTCTGTCGACGAGTCGCCGGTGTTCAAGCAGGCGCTGGAGCGGGCCGAGGCCCGCGAGGCGGACGCCGGCCCGGAGCGGATGCCGGTCGTGGCGGTGCTGCGGCACCACTGGCGTGATGTGCTGGTGGCGATGGGTGCCCGGATGGCGGAGAACATCAGCTACTACGTGATCACCGCGTTCATCCTGGTCTACGCGACCACGTCCGCGGGGGTCTCGAAGCAGACCGCGCTCAACGCGGTGCTCATCGCCTCGGCGGTTCACTTCGCCGTCATCCCCGCCTGGGGCGCGCTGTCGGACCGGCTCGGACGGCGTCCGGTGTATCTGATCGGCGCGGTCGGTGTGGGGCTGTGGATGTTCCCGTTCTTCGCGCTGATCGACACCGGTGGTTTCGGTAGCCTGCTGCTGGCGGTGACCGTGGGTCTGGTGCTGCACGGGGCGATGTACGCGCCGCAGGCCGCCTTCTTCTCCGAGATGTTCGCGACCCGGATGCGCTACTCCGGTGCCTCCATCGGCGCCCAGTTCGCCTCGGTCGCGGCGGGCGCTCCGGCACCGCTGATCGCCACCGCGCTGCTGGCGGACTACGGCAGCTCCACCCCGATCGCGCTGTACGTCATCGCGGCGAGTCTGCTGACGGTCGTCGCCGTGGCGGTGGCGAAGGAGACCCGGCACCGGGATCTGGCGGACGTGGCTCCGTCCACCGACGGGGAGCGGTCCGTAGGGAAGACCCCGGCCGCGCGGACCTTCTGATCAGGTACGGCCACGCGGCCCCCGTACGCTGCGCGCGTACGGGGGTCAGGGCTGTGCGGACAGGCGGTGCAGGCGCAGGGCGAGCTGGATCTCCAGGGCGCGGGCGGGGCTCTGCCAGTCGTCGCCGAGGAGACGGCCGACACGCTCCAGTCGCTGGGCGACCGTGTTGACGTGGACGTGGAGTTCGTCCTTGGTGCGGGCCGGGCTCATGCCGCAGGCGAAGTAGGCGTCGAGGGTGCGCAGCAGTTCGGTGCCGCGTCGTCGGTCGTACGCCACGACCTGGCCGATGGTGCGGGTCACGAAGCCGGCGATGTCCCGTTCGCCGGCCAGCAGCAGCCCGAGGAAGCCGAAGTCCTCGGCGGCGGAGCCGTCGCCGGGGCGGCCGAGAAGGCGCAGGGCGTCGAGGCAGCGGCGGGCCTCCGTGTAGGCCGAGGCCACGGTGTCGGGGCGGGCGGTGAGATGTTCGACCGGGGCGGACGCGCCGACGGTGACCGGTTCGTGGACGGCCCCGCCCAGGTCGCGGGCGGTGCGGCGGGCCAGGTCGGTGGCGCTGTCGCCGGCGGTGAGGGGGAGCAGGAGGACGGTGCCGCCGTCGCGGGCGGCGGCGAGGCCCTGCCGGGTGGCCGCGAGGTGGGAGGCGGCGGCCCACAGCCGTCTGCGGGCGTCGGCCTCCTGGTCGGCGTCGGCGGTGCCGCCCTCGAGGCGGGCGGCGAGCACGGCGTGGGTGGCGTCGAGGTCGGCGCCCAGCCGGGCCGCGCGGTCGCGCAGCAGGCGGGGGTCGCGGTCGCGTGCGTCGAGCAGGTCGTCGAGCAGTTCGCCGCGGACCCGCTGTTCGGCCTCGGCGGCGGAGCGGCGGGCGAGCAGCAGCAGTGAGGTGACCATGGCCGCGCGTTCCAGCGTGCGCTGGTCGACGGGGTCGAGGCGGGGGTGGCCGCGCAGGACGAGCGCGCCGAGGAGTTCGTCGCCGGCGGTCACGGCGGCGATCCAGTCGTCCCGGTGCCGTACCGCGTGGCCTTCCGCGCGTGAGGACTCGAGGGCGCCGGTGGGTGCCTCGCCGGCTTCGGTGAACCGCACCGTGCCGTCGAGGACCTGGGAGACGGCGGCGGCCACGTCGTGCACACCGCCGCCGCGCAGGACCAGTTCGGCCAGCCGGTCGTGGACGTCGGATGCGCGCTCGATGACGGCGCTGCGGTCTTTGATGATCTCGTTGGCGTGTTCCAGTCCGGCGAGGGCCGAACGGGTCTCGGCGAGCAGGTTCGCGGTGTCGATGGCGGCCGCGGCGAGGGCGGCGAAGGAACCGAGCAGGGCGATCTGCCCCCGCTCGAAGACCCTGGCCCGCCGGTCCGCGGCGAACAGGACACCGATGACGTGGTGTCCGAGCATCAGCGGCACGCCGAGGATGGCGACGAGTCCCTCGTCCCGCACACCGGTGTCGATGGTGCGGGTGTGCTGGAAGCGTTCGTCGCGGAAGTAGTCCTCGGTGACGTACGGGCGGGCGGTCTGGGCGACCAGGCCGCCGAGCCCCTCCCCCATGCCGAGGCGCAGCTGCTGGAAGCGTGCGGCGACCGAGCCCTCGGTGACCCGCATATGGGTGTCGCCCCTGGCCGGGTCGTTGAGGCTGAGGTAGGCGACGTCGGTGCCGAGCAGGGAGCGGGCGCGCTGGACGATCGCCTGGAGCACGGCGTCCAGGTCGCGCAGGCCCGCGAGGTCGTGGGCGGTCTCGAAGAGGGCGGACAGCTCAGCCTCCCGGCGGCGGCGTCCCTCCAGCTCCGCGCGTACGCGCAGGGCGAGCGACGCGGCCTGCTGGAGCGCGGTGATCCGCTCGGCGGGCAGTCCCTCGGCGCGGGCGAGCAGCACCGGCTGCTCATACGCCTCGACGGAGGCGCCGCGGGCCAGCAGTTCCAGGAACGGCGTCTCGGCGCTGCCGGTGGCGGCGCCGGGCTCGGGGTGTGCCCGGCCCGGCGCTCCGGCAGCGGGGGCGTGACGCTCGTCGGACTGCACGTGATCGCGGGACATGCTCACAGGATCCCTCATCTCGCGGCCGCGCCGTCAGGCCTGTGGACAACCTTCGCCGGACGGCGGCCGGCCGCTGACGTCCGACGGCTCAGTGCGCGGTCCAGCCGCCGTCCAGCACCAGTGAGGTGCCGGTGACGAAGGACGAGTGCGGGCCGCACAGATAGGCCACCGCCTCGGCGACCTCCTCCGGTTCGATGAGCCGTCGTACGGCGCTGTCCCGCAGCATCACCTCGGTCAGCACACGTTCCTCGGGGATGCCGTGGGCCAGCGCCTGGTCGGCTATCTGCTGCTCGACCAGTGGGGTGCGCACATAGGCGGGGTTCACACAGTTGGAGGTGACGCCATGGGGCGCGCCTTCGAGGGCGGTGGTCTTGGACAGTCCCTCGAGGCCGTGTTTGGCGGCCACATAGGCGGACTTATAGGCAGAGGCGCGCAGTCCATGGACCGAGGACACATTGACGATGCGGCCCCAGCCCTGGCCGTACATATGGGGCAGGGCGCCCCGGATGAGCCGGAAGGGGGCCTCCAGCATCACGGTGAGAACCGTGTGGAAGACATCGGGCGGGAACTCCTCGATGGGGCGGACCAACTGGAGGCCGGCGTTGTTGACCAGCACGTCGGTGCCGGCGGCGGCGCGTTCGGCGGCGTCGAGGTCGGTGAGGTCGAGGACGTACGGTACGACGGCGCCCTCGAGGTCCCGGGCCGCCCCGGCGAGCGTCTCCAGTCCCACGGCGTCCCGGTCGACGGCTCTGACCTCGGCCCCGGCGGCCGCCAACCGCAGCGCGCAGGCGCGGCCGATGCCGCCGGCGGCGCCGGTGACGAGGGCGGTGCGGCCACCGAGGTCGAGCGCGGTGGCGTGGAGGGCCGGAAGGGCACGGGGCACGGTCATGTCCCGACCCTAGGCAGCACCCCTGCGGCACCCCATATGGTCAAGCCCTACAGTTCAGCCGATTCCAATGGGGTCGAACCATGTGGGTGCGTCGGACATGGCCTGCTTGATCCGAATGTGCGCGAACTCGTTCAGTTCCGGCAGCGCGTCCACGGCGAACCAGCCGACGTCCAGTGACTCGTCGTCGTTGACCCGTGCCTCGCCGCCGAGGGCACGGCAGCGGAAGGTGATGTCCATGTACTGGCAGACGTCGCCGTTCTCGTACGTCACCGGGTCGAGCGCCTGCACCAGGACGACCCGCTCGACGGCGCAGCGTACGGCGGTCTCCTCCTCGACCTCCCGCACGGCGCAGGCCGCGGGCTGCTCCCCGGGTTCGGGGATGCCGCCGAGCACCGACCACTTGCGAGTGTCGGTCCGGCGGTTCAGCAGGACCCTGCCCTCGTCGTCGAAGACGAGGGCGGTGACTCCGGGGAGCCAGAGCAGCTGGTGACCGGCGGAGGCGCGCAGGGTGCGGATGAAGTCTGGAGTAGCCATGTCCCGACCCTAACGGGCCGGTCAGGGCCCTCCCCCGCACTTCGGGGGGCGTGCGGCGGGCGTACTACCGCACGTCACCGGCGCGTCGCCCGCGCACTCCGGCGGCGGCCCAGCCCAGCCCGCCCGCGGCGACCAGGACGAGGGCGATCTCCGGGAGGATGCCGAGGCGGGTTGCCGGGGTCCGGGAGGTGCGCAGCGGCACCTCCGCCACCAGCGAGTCGGCGACGAACATGCCCGTCCTTCGCGCGATCTCCCCGTCGGGCATGATGACCGCGCTGACCCCGCTGGTCACCGGTACCGTGACGGCGCGGCTGTGCTCCACGGCCCGTACCCGGGACATGGCGAGCTGCTGGTAGGTCATCTCGCTGCGGCCGAAGGTGGCGTTGTTGCTGGGGACCGAGATCAGCTGGGCGCCTGCGGTGACCGTGTCGCGCACCGCCCAGTCGAAGGCGGCCTCGTAGCAGGTGACGAGGCCGACGCCGGCGCCGTTCATCTCGAAGACGCCCGGTTCGGTGCCGCGGCTGAAGTCCTGGCGGACCATCGACGTCCATTCCTCGTTGATCGCCCCCACGAGCGAGCGCAGCGGGAGATATTCGCCGAAGGGCTGGATCTGCCGTTTGTCGTAGGTGTCGACGGGTCCCTTCTCCGGGTCCCACAGGATCTGCTCGTTGAGCAGTCTGCCGTCCCGGTCGACCACGCCGCCGACCGAGATGGGCGCGCCGACGGCCTTGGCGGCCCGGTCGATGACGTCGCGCGCGTCGGCGTTGGCGAAGGGGTCGATGTCGGAGGAGTTCTCCGGCCACAGCACGATGTCGGGCCGCTCGGCCCTGCCGGCCGCGACGTCGGCGGCCAGGCGCTCGGTCTCACGTGCGTGGTAGTCGAGGACGGCGCGCCGCTGGGAGTTGAAGTCCAGGCCGAGCCGGGGCACGTTGCCCTGGATGACGGCGACGGTCGTGGTGCCGGCCTCGGGCTTGTCGCTGACCAGCGACCGGGCGGCGATGGCGCCCAGCAGCGGTACGACGACGCTCAGCGCGCCGACGACGGCGGCGGCCCGCCGCAGGGTTCCGGTGCGCCGGGCGTCGAGGGCGAGGCGGACGATCTCGTGGAGCCCGAAACCGCACAGGACGACGGCGAAGCCCAGGACGGGGGTGCCGCCGAGGGCGGCCAGCGGCAGGAAGACGCCGTCGGCCTGACCGAAGGCGATCTTTCCCCAGGGGAAGCCGTGGAACGGCGCACGCGCGCGTACCGCCTCGCCGGCGATCCACAGGGCCGCCGCCCACACCGGCCATCCGGGGAGTGCGGACACCGCGGCGATACCGGCGCCGACCAGTGCGACGAAGACCGCCTCGATCACCACGAGGGCGATCCACGGGCCGGGGCCGACCTCCACGCCGGTCCACACCAGCAGCGGCAGCAGGAAGCCGAGGCCGAAGAGGTAGCCGAGGCCGAGGGCCGCCTTCCAGCTCCGGCCGCGCAGCAGCCGGGCGAAGACGGCGAAGGCGGGCACCGCCAGCCACCACAGGGTGCGCGGCGGGAAGCTGACATAGAGGAGCAGGCCCGAGAGCGCGGCTGCGGCGGCCGGGACGAGGCGCACGAGCCGTCCGCCCCGCGCGGGGGGCGTGGTCTGCGGCGGCATCGGGTCCGACTCGTCGACGGAAGTTGCGGTGACGGTCACTCCGGGAGTCTACGGCGGGTGACGTGGCGGCCGACAGCACGGTCGACGGGGCGGTGGAAGCCGAAACCTGTCGTCACATCCCCGCACCGTGCACCCATCCTCGCGCGGGGCGGGTTCCAACGGGTTCCGGAGCGGGGGATCAGGGCGCGGGGTCCGGGGCGTGGGGGCGGAGGCGGTCTCGGATGACCCTTACCGCCGCTTCCGCGTCGTCCACCGTCACCGTGAAGGTGTGGCCGTCCCACAGGCGCAGGATGATGCCCTCGCCCCGGCGTACGACGACCGCCGTGCCCTTCTCGGGCCGCCAGCGGTACCCCCAGCCGCCCCAGTGACGGGGCGTGACGTGCGGGGCGAACTCCGCGCCCGCGACATGGGCGAGCGGGATACGGCGGCGGGGCACGCCGATGTGGCCGCAGCGCACCTCCAGATGGTCCTCGTCGACCCGCAGCGCCACGTGCACGAACGCGAGGGTGCCGAAGAGGACGAGCAGTCCGGCGGCGATGCATCCGACAACGGCCATGGCCAGCGGTGCGATGCCCGACTTCCACTGGGAGTCGATGGCCAGCGCGATGCCGAGCGCCAGACAGGCCGCGCCGATCAGCGCGAGAAGCCACTGGAGGCGGTTGGTCGCTCGACCGGTCCAGACCTCGTACGGGGCATGCTCGCCGTGCCGCTGGTCCCTCATGGCTTTGAGGTTACTCAGAATCCGCTCGGCGGGTACCGCGCAGCACGGCGTTACTGAGCCGTCCGGGCGGCGGCGGCCCGCCCCAGCAGTCTGCCCTCCGCGTAGGTGAGGGCGGCCGTGGGCAGCGCACCCTCGCGTCCGCTGAGCAGCACCGTCAGGGTGCCGCTCGCGGCCGCTTCGGGGTCGGGCTGTTCGCCGAGCCGGCGCAGCGCCTGGGCGGCGACGGCTCCGGCGGAGCCGTGCAGGACGAGCGGCGGCCGGCCGGGGCGCTGTACGGCGGCCCGGATGCGCTCGGCGACCAGTTCGTAGTGGGTGCAGCCCAGGACGACGGTCGTGACGTCGTCGGGGGTGAGTTCGGCCGCCGCCGTGACGGCGGCGCCGATCGCCGTCTCGTCGGCCCGCTCCACCGCCTCGGCGAGCCCCCAGCAGGGCACCTCGGCGACGGTGACGCCGTCGGCGAAGTTCTCGATCAGGTCCCGCTGGTAGGGGCTGCCGGTGGTGGCCGGGGTGGCCCAGATGGCCAGCGGTCCGCCGCCGGCCGCGGCCGGCTTGATCGCCGGGACGGTGCCGATGACCGGCAGCACGGGTTCGAGGCGGGCGCGCAGGGCGCTGAGCGCGTGCACCGTGGCGGTGTTGCAGCCGACGATCAGCGCGTCGGGCCGGTGGGCGGCCGCGGCCTCGGCGACAAGGAGGGCGCGCTCGGTGAGGTCCTCCGGTGTCCTGGGCCCCCAGGGCATGCCGTCGGGGTCGAGGGAGAGGACGAGATCGGCGTCGGGGCGCAGACGCCGTACCGCTGCGGTGGCCGCCAGCAGACCGATTCCGGAGTCCATGAGCGCGATCTTCACCCGGCCACGATAGTCGATGGGCGGCCCCTGGCCCCTTGCGTGGGGCAGACTGCGGCGGGTGAGCGCCATTGTGTGGAGTGCCGCCGGATCACTCGCCGCCTGGGGGTGGCTGCTGCTCTGCCAGGGCTTCTTCTGGCGTACGGATGTGCGACTGCCGCCGTCCCGCGACCCGCGGGAGTGGCCCTCGGTGGGTGTGGTGGTCCCCGCGCGGGACGAGGCGGCGGTGCTGCCCGAGAGTTTGCCCTCGCTGCTCGCCCAGGAGTATCCGGGCCGGGCCGAGGTCTTCCTGGTCGACGACGGCAGCACGGACGGCACCGGGGAGCTCGCGCGTGCGCTCGCGCGGCGGCACGGCGGGCTGCCGCTCACGGTGGGCTCGCCGGGTGAACCGCCGGCCGGCTGGACCGGGAAGCTGTGGGCGGTGCGGCACGGTATCGGGCTGGCTCGCGCGCGTGGCCCCGAGTATCTGCTGCTGACGGACGCCGACATCGCGCACGCCCCGGACAGTCTGCGCCGGCTGGTGGCGGCGGCCCGTACCGGAGGGTTCGACGTGGTGTCGCAGATGGCCCGGCTGCGGGTGGAGAGCGTCTGGGAGCGGCTGGTCGTCCCGGCGTTCGTGTACTTCTTCGCCCAGCTGTACCCGTTCCGGCGGATCGGGCGGGCGGGAACCAGGACGGCCGCCGCGGCGGGCGGCTGTGTGCTGCTGCGCGCAGAGGCGGCGGAACGGGCGCGGATCCCGGACGCCGTCCGGCAGGCCCTGATCGACGACGTGGCGCTCGCCCGCGCGGTGAAGGGGAGCGGCGGACGGGTCTGGCTGGGCCTGGCGGACGGGGTGGACAGCGTGCGCCCTTATCCGCGGCTCGCCGATCTGTGGCACATGGTGTCGCGCAGTGCGTACGCGCAGCTGCGGCACAGTCCGCTGCTGCTGGCCGGTACGGTCGCCGGGCTGGCGCTGGTGTATCTGGTGCCGCCGGTCGCGGTGGCCGTGGGCGCGGTGGCGGGGAGCGGGGCCGCGGTGCTCCTCGGCGCGGCGGCGTGGCTGGTGATGTCCGGGACGTACGTCCCGATGCTCCGCTACTACCGGCAGCCGCTGTGGCTCGCTCCCCTGTTGCCGTTCACCGCGTTCCTGTACCTGTTGATGACGGTGGACTCGGCGGTGCTGCATCACCGGGGGCGTGGTGCGGCCTGGAAGGGCCGCACCTACGCGCGTCCGGACGCCGTGCCCGACGAGGGCTGACCGCGTGCGGGTCCCTCACTTGCGGCCGGGGGTCCAGTTCATGCCCCAGCCGTAGGCGTAGTCGACGGTGCGCTGCGGGCTCACCCCGCGCTCGGGGACCAGGTAGCGGGCCTCGCGCTGGACGACGAGGTCGCCGCCGGTGTTGGTGATCAGGGCGAGTGCGCACACGGTCGAGGGAACGGTGCACTCGTCGAGGGAGAAGTCGATCGGTGCGCCGTGCTGCGGCCGGAGCGTGACCGTGGCGTGCAGGTCGGCGAAGGAGCGGGCGCCCTCGTAGATGGTGACGAACACGAGGATGCGCCGGAACCGGTCCTTGTGGTCGAGGTTGACGGTGAGGTTCTCGCCGCTCGACACGGCACCGGTGCGGTCGTCGCCGTCCAGGTGGACGAACGGAGGCTGGTGCAGGGCCCCGAAGGCGTTGCCGAGAGCCTGCACGACACCCTTGCGGCCGTCGGTGAGTTCGTACAGGGCGCACAGGTCGAGGTCGAGGTCGGAGTGCATGGCGACCGGGCGGCCCAGCTTGCCGGCCCAGCCCGAGAACTGCTTGCGGACCTCCCAGTTGAGGTTCACCTGGAGAGCGCCCGAGGTGCCGCCCTGCTTGGTCAGCGAGACGGAGGGGGCCGCCTTGGTGAGTGTCACCTTCGTCAACCGGACCGGTGCGGGAGGTGCGGCCGGCGGGGGCGGCGCGACCGGCATGGTGACCGGCGGTGCCACCGGGGGCGGCGGGGCGGCGGGGGGCGCGGCGGGGCGCTGCGGCTCGTCCACCGTGATGCCGTAGTCGGTGGCGAGGCCCTCGAGTCCGCTGCTGTAGCCCTGGCCGACGGCGCGGAACTTCCAGGCGCCCTGGCGTCGGTAGAACTCGCCGAGGACGAACGCGGTCTCGGTGGTGGCGCCCGTGCTGTCGAAGCGGGCCGCCACGGTGCCGTTCGCCGCGTCCTTGACCTCGATGGACAGATCCGGGACCTGTCCGAACGTGCCGCCGTCGCAGGAGGCGGCCAGGATCACCGTCTCGATACCGGGTTCCACGCGTGTGAGGTCGACCAGCAGCGTGTCGGTGACCCGCCCCCCGGCGTCCCGCTTCCCCTCGTGCCGTACGGCGCCGGAGGCGTGGTGGGGCTGGTTGTAGAAGACGAAGTCGGCGTCGGAGCGGACCTTGCCCGCGGCCAGCAGGAGCGCCGAGGCGTCCGCGTCGGGAATTCCGGGGCCGGAGCGCCGGCCCACTTCCACGCGCAGTGCCGCGGCCGGCACCGGTGTGTTCGACCCCTTCGGCATTGACATGTCCGCCCCCATCACGTGTCACCGCGCCGGGCCAGGTCCCGGCAGTATCCGTCGGTCTTCGTCCGCACAACCTATTCCCCCGCGCGGAGAACTCCCATGGGGAGGGCGCGGGAAGCGGTGGTCAACCGCCGGTAACCGGCCCGGAACTCGGCCTTTACACGAAATACGCCTGCCGATGTGCCCGTTTTCCCCAAGTTCGCTCGTATTGGGGATCCCCAGTCACCGACGGCACGGAAAACAACCCTCTTATCGGTCTCCCCAACCAGCACATCGTGGGCTTAACTTATGGCCATGACCTCCCCCCGCTCCACTTATGGCGGCGGCTACTACTCCGCTGCCTTCCCGGACACCCCGATCTACGACTCGCTCGTCGCCGAGCGGGGCACCCCGCAGATCGCCCCGATCCGGGTGCCCGCCGCGTACGAGGCACCGGTCAGTCATCTGCCCGCCCTCCCCTCGGCGTTGCCCGCCCTCCCGGCGGCTCCGTCCCAGCCGTCCTACGGCTACCCGCAGATGCCGCAGCCCGCCCCGCTGCAGCAGGCGCCCGCCGCGTACATCCCGCAGCAGGCGAGCGCACCGCGCGGCTACCCCGGCCCGCAGCCGCCGCGTCCGGCTCCGCCCGCCGGTTACGAGGCGATGCGCCCCGCGGCTCCGCGGCCGGGTCCCGCTCCCTACCAGGACCCGTACAACAGCCAGCAGTACCGCGGGTACTGAGCCTGCCCGGGGCTGTCGGTGCCCTACGGCACCACGGCCCCGCGGGCGTGCCCGCGCACAGCCGATTCGCCGGACGTCATGAGGCTGCTTCCGGCTGCCCCCGGGGAGGGAATCGGTCGCCCGCCCGCAAGGGCTGGGAACGGGGACGCGCCTCACAGAGCGCCTGCTTCCGCGCTTCGCACAGGACGCCGCCGGTCCACGGACCGGCGGCGTCCTGCTGTCCGCGGCGGGCCCGCGGGCTCGTGCCCGAACACGGGAACCGGGCCGCCGGTTCACGCGTTGGCCTTTTCGTGGGAGATCGGTGACGGGACCTGCGGGGGAAGAGGGTGCGGACCGTGCGAGCGATCAGCGGACTCTGGCGCTGGCGGCACAACCCGTTGCGCCGCGGCACCGACCTGGCCGAGGCCTGGCTGGCGTTCACGACGATGCTGTTCCTCCTCGTCGCCGCCCCGGTCGCCGGGGCCCTCGCGGGAGGCGCCGCCCAGGACGCCCTGCAGCGTTCCGTCCGCGCCCAGCACCAGTCGCGGCACCTGGTGACGGCCACGGTGGTGCGCAGGCTCGACGCGTCCCCGCTGGACTCCGATCCGGAGATCACCGTCGGCGCGGAACCGCGTCACCGCGTGCTGGCACACTGGACCGCGCCGGACGGCACCCGGCGGAGCGGACCGGTGCCGACGCACCTGGGGGACCCCGGCCCCGGCGACCGCGTCCGGATATGGACCGACGGACAGGGGCGCACGGCCGCCCGCCCCCTGGACGCCGCGACGGCCACCACGCACGCGGTGCTGGCCGGTATCGGCGCCGCCCTGGTGACCGCGGCGCTCGTCGAGGGCTGCAGACGGCTGATCGTCGGGAGCATGGTCCGCCGTCGGTACGCCCGTTGGGACTGGGCGTGGGACAACGCGGGCCCGGACTGGGGCAGGACCGGCACCGGCAGCCAGTAGGTGCCGTCCGGACCGGACGGCGGGCGCCCGGCGAGGTGACGGCTCTGGTCAACCCGGCGCCCGTGCGCACGCTACGGTGGTCCGGCCGAACCGATCGGCGGCAGCACGCGCGCGAACGAGCCACGTACGACAAGGTGGGGGCACAGCTACGCCATGGCACAGGGCACGGTCCAGGTGACGCACACCGGCACATCGAGGTGGCGCCGCCGCACGGGTGAGTACGCATCGCTCGCCGCCGCCCTGGAGGCCGCGGCCGAGGGCGACGTCCTCACCGTCGCTCCCGGGACGTACCGGGAGAACCTCGTCGTCCAGCGGGCGGTGACCCTGCGCGGCCCCGAGGGTTCGCCCGGCTCGGTGCGCATCGCGCCCCCGGACGGCGTCCCGCTGACCGTGCGTGCCTCTGCGGTGGTGCAGGACCTGCACGTGGAGGGGCAGGACACCACCGCCCCGGCCCTGCTGGTCGAGGAGGGCACGCCCGAACTGCGGGACATACGCGTGGTCACACGGTCCGCGGCCGGGATCGAGGTACGCGGCGGCGCCCGGCCCACCGTGCGCCGCTGCACGGTCGACAATCCGGCGGGGGCCGGCATCGCCGTACTGGACGGCGGGGGCGGGGTGTTCGAGGACTGCGAGGTGGTCGCCGCCGGTCAGGCGGGCGTCACCGTGCGCGGCGGCGCCCATCCCCGGCTGGAGCGCTGCCGGGTGCACCACGCCTCCGGCTCGGGACTCACCGCGACCGGGGAGAACTCGGCGCTGGAGGCGGTGGGTTGCGAGGTCTACGAGGTGCGGGGCAGCGGGGTGCAGGTGACCTCCCGGGCCACCGCGCACCTCACCGACTGCGATGTGCACCGGACGACCGGGGACGGGGTCACGCTCGACACGGACGCGGTGCTGACGCTGGCCGACTGCCGTATCCACGACATCCCGGAGAACGCGGTCGACCTGCGGTCCCGCTCCGTGCTGACCCTGACCCGCACCAGCGTGCGGCAGTTCGGCCGCAACGGTCTGTCGGTGTGGGACCCGGGCACACGTGTGGACGCCAACCAGTGCGAGATCTTCGACAGCACCGGCGACTACCCGGCGGTGTGGGTGAGCGACGGCGCCACCGCCGTACTGGACTCCTGCCGGGTGCACGACGTGCCGGACGCCCTGTTCGTGCTCGACCGCGGTTCCCGCGCGGACGTCGTCGACAGCGATCTGACGCAGGTCCGCAACACGGCCGTGTCGGTGAGCGACGGTGCCACCGCGCAGCTCGACGACTGCCGCATCCGGGACGCGGCGACAGGCGCCTGGTTCCGCGACCACGGCAGCGGCGGCACCCTCGCCAACTGTTCCCTGGACGGCATACAGACCGGCGTGATCGTCACCAAGGGCGCCGACCCGACCGTCGAGCGCTGCACCGTCGACAACCCCGCCGAAGCCGGCGTCTACGTCTCGGCCGGCGGCCGCGGCACCTTCGTGAACTGCCGGGTCACGGGCAGCGGCGGCTACGGATTCCATGTGATCGACGGCAGCCGTACGACGCTGCGGAAGTGCCGTACGGAGCGCTGCGCGCGCGGTGGTTACGAGTTCGCCGACGGCGACGCGGCGTCCGGCTCGGGCGGCCCCGTCACGGAGGACTGCACCAGCGACGAGAGCGGCAGTCTGCGGGCGGCGTCGCCGGAGCCGGCCGCGGTGCGGACGGTGAGTCACACCACCGGCCTGCTGAGCACGGTCCCCGCCACCCGGCCGGCCGAGCCGGCACCGCCCGCCGCGGTCCCCGAATCGGATCGGGAGACCCGCACCTCCAAGGCCGTGCTGGGTGAACTCGACGCGCTGGTGGGCCTGGAGAGCGTCAAGCGCGAGGTGCGCGCCCTCACCGACATGATCGAGGTGGGCCGGCGCCGGCAGCGGGCCGGGCTGAAAGCGGCGTCGGTCAAGCGGCATCTGGTGTTCACGGGCTCACCCGGCACCGGAAAGACCACCGTGGCCCGGCTGTACGGCGAGATCCTCGCCTCGCTCGGGGTGCTGGAGCAGGGGCATCTGGTCGAGGTGTCCCGGGTCGACCTGGTCGGTGAGCACATCGGCTCGACGGCGATCCGCACGCAGGAGGCGTTCGACAAGGCGCGCGGCGGTGTGCTGTTCATCGACGAGGCGTACGCCCTCTCCCCCGAGGACGCCGGGCGCGACTTCGGCAAGGAGGCCATCGACACGCTGGTGAAGCTGATGGAGGACCAGCGGGACGCGGTGGTGGTGATCGTGGCCGGCTACACGGCCGAGATGGAACGGTTCCTGTCGGTCAACCCCGGCGTGGCGTCCCGTTTCTCGCGGACCATCACGTTCGGCGACTACAACCCCGAGGAGCTGCTGCGGATCGTGCGGCAGCAGGCCGAGGAGCACGAGTACCGGCTGGCACCGGGCGCCGACGAGGCGGTGCTCTCGTACTTCGCCGGGATCCCCAAGGGACCGGCGTTCGGCAACGGGCGCACCGCGCGGCAGACCTTCGAGGCGATGGTCGAGCGGCACGCGAGCCGTGTCGCCCAGCTCGACGAGCCGACCACGGACGATCTGACGCTGCTCTACGCCGAGGATCTGCCCGCACTGCCCTGAGCGTCCCCGGGCTCCCCCGTCCGCCGCGGGGCCGGGAGGTCCGGCCGCAGCCGGGCGAGCAGTCGCCGGCGTTCCTCGGCGAACGCCGGGTCGGCCTGGTAGTCGGAGTGGCCGAGGATCGGCGAGGGCAGCGGATGTGCCTCCGTACGGCCGTAGGCGAGGGGGTCCTGGAGCGGGGGGCGGTCCACGGCCGGGCCGCAGTCGCCGGGCAGCCGCATCGGGCCGCCGATCGGGTCGGTGCGCCGGTGGAGGTTGCGCCAGCAGTCGACCTCCTGGTGCAGGGAGGTGAGCGCGTCCGGTCCGAAGTGGGCCGGGAACCAGCGGCCGTACAGCCGCTCCAGCGGTGAGCCGTAGGTCAGCAGGGCGACGCGCCTGCGGGTGGACGGCGCGAGCTGCCAGGCCGCGGCGGCTGCGAGGACGCTGCCCTGGGAGTGGCCGGAGAGCACCAGGCGTCCGCCGGTGGCCCGGGTCCAGGTGGCGATCCGCCAGGTCAGGTCGGGCACGGCGCGCTCGGCGTAGCAGGGCGGCGCGAAGGGGTGGGCGGCGCGCGGCCAGAAGGTGCCGACGTCCCACAGGATGCCGATGGTGCGCCGCGCGGAGGCGTCCTTGTAGGCGCGGCGGCCCCAGGTGACGAAGAGGACGAAGCCGAGTCCTATCAGCCACGAGCCCAGCGCCTGCGCGGTCTCGGCGGCGCCGTGGACGACGGCGTACGAGCCGCGTGCCGCCTCGCCGGGTGTCCGGTCGGTGGCGAGGGCGCCGACGAGGGCGCCGGCGCCGAGCAGCAGGGTGGCCGTGGAGGTGACGGCGAGGATGCGCGGTCCGCGGTCGGTGAGCGCGGCCATGGCGCGCACGGAGGCGATACGGCGGGTACGGCCGGGGTCGCCCGCCTCGTCCGGGTACTCGCGCTCCACGGCGGCCCGTTCCACGCGGGCCATCGCCCAGGCGCGGCGGGCGAGCCAGGCGCACAGCGCGAGCAGCAGCAGGAGCAGCGGCGGGATCACGGATGCCTGCCAGGTGAGCAGTACCGGCGGTCCGGGGATCGAGGTCCCGGTGCCGTCCAGCCAGTCGGAGACCCGCTGGGAGACGCCGCCGGACATCACGCCGCCCAGCGCGCAGGCGAGCATGGCGACGGCCGGACCGGCCAGGCCCCGGATCGCGGCGCGCCGGTCGGGGTCGGTGCGGTGCAGGGCGTGGGCGACGCCGGCGAGCACGATCACCAGCAGGCCCTGGACGAGGGCGAGGGCGCCGAAGGTGGTGTCGCCCGGCAGCCTGCCCGCCGACTCCCAGCCGGGCCGGTCCCAGCCGGCGTAAAGAAGGGTGAGGGCGAGCAGGACCAGCGCGGCGAGCGGCAGGTACCGCACCGGACGCCGGTCGACTCCGTCGTCGAGGCGGCGTTCGGCGCGGCCCCGGCGGCACACCACCCACACGACGGCGCACGCGCCCGCGACGAGCGCCGTCTCCAGGGCCGCGCCGAGAACGGCCAGGACGGCGGGGCCGCCCGGCTCGCGGTCGTGGCGGGTGGCGGCGGAGCCGACGGCGGCGGCGACGGTGAGCAGTCCGGCGGCGGTGTGCGCGGCGCGCAGCCGGGCCACCAGGCGTCGGCCGTACCAGAATCCGGGGCGGCCCAGCGCGGTGGGGCCCCCGTCCTCCTCGGGTTCGGCGTCGTGGGTCAGCGGCTGCTGGGACTCGTACGCGCTCCAGGTGCGCAGGGACAGGAACCACAGCAGACCGGTCAGGGCGGCGGGCACGAGGGCCGCGAGCGCGAGCCGGCGTCCGGGCGTGGTCCACCAGCCGCCGTCGGAGAGGCCGGGCGAGAGGAAGCCGAGCCAGGAGTGCCGTTCGGCGCACGCGTGGGTGCCCGCGCACTGCCAGGCGGCCAGGTCGAGGGCGACCTCGCAGGCGGCCGCGACGAACAGCACCGTCAGGCTGAGTCCGGCGAGCCGCACCAGCAGCCCGTACAGCCGGACGGTGCGCCGGCGGCCGTGGGCGGTGGGGCGCATCCAGTGGGCGAGGTTGACCACCATGAAGGGGAGCAGCAGCAGCCACAGCGCGCGGGTGCCGTTCCCGGAGGTGAGGTTGCACCAGACGTAGGCCTCGGGGACGGGCCCCTCGCGTGACGCGGCGGGCCGGTGCTCCGCGTCGGCGTCGGCGGCGCGGCGGAACACGGCGGCGATGTCGTCGCCGGTGACCCGGACCGTGCGCGGGTCGTCGAGCATCTCCTCGGGGGTGGTGCCGCCCACCCCGTGGACCAGGAGTTCCAGGGCGGTCCCGGTCTCCGCGCCCGTCGTGGCGGGGCTGCCGTCACCGTCGGCCGGTCTGTCCTGCTGTGCGCTCTTCACCGGTTCGCACCTCCCCCGTGACGACCCGTCGGCTCCGTCCGTGCGTGCACAGGATCGCCCGTGCCGGTACGGCTCACACCTCTCGTCACGTAATCTCCCCGATCCGCGTGACAGGCAAGCGGCATGCGGGAAATCGGTGACATGCGCGACGAGCCACCCGTGACGCCACCCGGGGCACGGCATGCGAGGATGGGCGTCCGCGTACCGATGACGGGCGGGAACCTGCTCGTCGCAGAGGGTGCGGGACATGTCGGGCGGTTTGCGGCGAAAGGACCGGAGCGTACGTGAGCGAGAATCAGAACCTGCTCGCGGAGCAGCGGCGCACCCTGATCCTCGACGAGGTCCGGCGCCGGGGCGGGGTGCGGGTCAACGAGCTGACGCGCAAGCTCGGTGTCTCGGACATGACGGTCCGCCGTGACCTCGACGCGCTGGCCCGGCAGGGCGTGCTGGAGAAGGTGCACGGCGGCGCGGTCCCGGTGGTGGAGGCGAGCACGCACGAGCCGGGGTTCGAGGCCAAGTCGGGCCTGGAGCCGACCGCCAAGGAGGACATCGCGCGGGCGGCGGCCGAACTGGTCTCCCCCGGCGCGGCGATCGCGCTCTCGGGCGGTACGACGACCTTCGCGCTGGCGCACCGGCTGGTGGACGTCCCCGACCTCACGGTGGTCACCAACTCGGTGCGGGTGGCCGATGTGTTCCACGCGGCGCAGCGCACCTCGGGGGCCCGGCAGGGCGCGGCCACGGTCGTGCTGACCGGCGGGGTGCGCACACCCTCGGACTCGCTGGTGGGGCCGGTGGCCGACCAGGCGATCGCGGCGCTCCACTTCGATCTGCTCTTCCTCGGCGTGCACGGGATATCGGTGGAGGCGGGGCTGTCCACGCCGAACCTCGCGGAGGCGGAGACCAACCGGCGTCTCGTGCAGTCGGCACGGCGGGTGGTGGTGGTCGCCGACCACACCAAGTGGGGCACGGTGGGCCTGAGTTCGTTCGCGTCGCTTGAGCAGGTCGACACGCTGGTGACGGACTCCGGGCTGCCTCGGGAGGCACGCGCGGAGGTGTCCGAACATCTGCGGCGGCTGGTGGTGGCGGGCGAGCCCGCGGAACCCTGACGGGCGCGTGCCCGCCGGCGGACAGGTCCGGTGTACGCCAAGGAGGTCACGTGCACGGCCCGCCGACCGCGCCCCCGGGGGGCCGGGTTCGCCGTAACGGCTTCCTCGGCAGGCGCCTTCCGTGAGGCGACTCCCGCGGGCTCGCGCAGTGGGTTCAGCGGGGCCAGACCCCGGTGCGGAGCAGAGACTCGATCGCCGCCGTGTACGGCGCGATGTCGAGGCCCTGGTCGGAGAGCCACGCGTCCGCGTAGTACTTGTCCAGGTACCGGTCCCCCGGGTCGCAGAGCAGCGTCACCACGCTCCCCCGCCGCCCGTCGGCCACCATCTCCGCGACGATCTTGAGCGCGCTCCACAGCCCGGTGCCGGTGGAGCCGCCCGCCTTGCGGCCGATGACCCCCTCCAGGGCGCGCACCGCGGCGACACTGGCCGCGTCCGGCACCTTCATCATCCGGTCGATCGCGCCGGGCACGAAGCTCGGCTCCATACGGGGCCGTCCGATGCCCTCGATCCGGGAGCCGCGGTCGCAGGCGACGTCCGGGTCACCGGTCGTCCAGCCCTCGAAGAAGCAGGAGTTCTCCGGGTCGGCGACACAGATGCGGGTGTCGTACTGCATGTAGTGGACGTAGCGCGCCAGGGTGGCCGAGGTGCCGCCGGTGCCGGCCGTGGCCACGATCCACGCGGGCTCCGGGAACCGCTCCAACTCCAGCTGACGGAAGATCGATTCGGCGATGTTGTTGTTGCCCCGCCAGTCCGTGGCCCGCTCCGCGTAGGTGAACTGGTCCATGTAGTGGCCGCCGGTCTCCGCCGCGAGGGCGACGGACGCCTCGTACATCGTGCGGGGGTCGTCCACGAAGTGGCACCGGCCACCGTGGAACTCGATCAGGCGGCACTTCTCGGCGCTGGTCGTGCGCGGCATGACGGCGATGAAGGGGACGCCGATCAGCTTCGCGAAGTAGGCCTCCGACACGGCCGTGGAACCGCTGGACGCCTCGATCACCGGGCGGCCCGGACGGATCCAGCCATTGCACAGCCCGTAGAGGAAGAGCGATCGGGCCAGCCGGTGCTTGAGGCTGCCGGTCGGGTGGGTCGACTCGTCCTTGAGATAGAGGTCGATGCCCCACCGCTCGGGCAGCGGAAAGCGCAGGAGATGGGTGTCGGCCGAGCGGTTGGCGTCGGCCTGCACCCTGCGCACAGCCTCTTTCAACCAGCCGCGGTAGGCGGCGTCGCTGTGGTCGACGTCGAGGGTGACACCGGTCAGGGTCTGTCGGGGGGTGCTCACGGCAGGGCTCCTTACGCTGAGCGCCGACGGCGTCCCGCGCGGCCGGTACACCGATCATATGCATCCTCCGAACCGCCTCTCACCTGCATAAACACTTCTTTGAGCCACTCAAAGGCACCCTGGGGCGCCCGACAGAGCGGCAGGGGGCGCATTGGCGCGAGTGCACCCCGCGGCCCGGGGAACGGGGGCTCGCGCACTGGTGCTCGGCGGCGGGTGCGGGCAGACTGCACCGGCGTGAGCAGGCCCCCGTACGGGGGCACACTGAAGCTGGGCAGAAAGCAGGTCCGCACACTTACGTGCACAAGGGGGCGGGTGGCATGACGGATCCGGAGTTCACGGCCACGGGCGTGCGGATCGGCAAGCGGCTGCGTTCGCTCACCCGGGCCGGTCAGGTCCGGATCCGCGACGGCCGGCTGCAACTGCTCACCAGCTACGGCAGTGAGATCGACAGCGCGCCGGTGCAGGCGGTACGGGCGTCGAAGCCCTGGTTCGCCGCGGAGGACCGGGCGTTGGCGGACCTCAACGGCAACCGGTACCTGCTGACCCTGGGCGACCACGACCCCGCGCCCGGTGAGCCCGGCCCGCCCGCCGCACGCCGTTTCATCGAGGCCGTGCGCCGGGCTTCGGGACGCGGCGTCTGAGATGTCCGTGACTTGCGTCACTCCGCCCCGTACGCCACGCTGGTCTCACGTCACTCTGGGTTTACCGGCGATAACGCTGCGAACCAGCCCGCCGGCCACGACAGCAGGCGGCCGTGTCACGCAGGCACCCTGCTGGATCCGTCTTCCGTGTTCTTCCGGACCTCACGTCGGGGAGTCGCAGCCGTGATCACTTACCCAAGCAGGCACTGCACGGTAGAGCTCCAAGCTCTGCCGTCGCGGATCGGCCAGGTCCGCAGAATCGTATCTGCGCAGTTGCGCTACTGGCATATGGACCCGTTGATAGACCGGGCGTCACTCGGTGTGACGGAGTTGCTGTCCAACGTCCACCGGCATGCCCGGCCCGACAAGACGTGCACCGTCGAGATCGAGCTGCTGCTCGAACGGCTCAAGGTGTCGGTGTACGACCACGATCCGCGCTTGCCGGTCGTCGGAGAAGCGAGTCCGCTCGCCACCTGCGGTCGCGGGCTGGCGATGGTGGCCGCGATGAGCGAGAGCTGGGGCGCGGTCCCGGACGGCGAGTCCGGCAAGGTCGTGTGGTTCACCCTGCCCACACCGTCCGCGGCCCCCGCACCGGCCTGGGAACGGCGCCCCCGCTTCACGGCCGCCGAATCCGCCGACCCCCGCTTCACGGAGGTCGCGCTCGTCGAGCACCCGGCCGGGGAACACCGTTCCGAGCCCGCCCCGGCGCACTCCGCCGTGCCGGGCTGAGACAGCCGGGGCGCCGGGGCAGCGGGCCGAACCGCCCGGTCCCGTCCGCCGTGCCCGGCTGACACACCGGCGGAGACACCGGGCACCGGGCCGAACCGTCCGGCCCAGCCCACCCTGCCCGGCTGACACACCCCGGAGACACCGGGAAGCCGGCCCGCCCGGTCGGCCCGGTCCGCCGCGTCCGGCCGGCAGCCCGGGCATGAGGCGGCCGGCCGAACCGCCGCTCCGACGGCGGCGGGCCGGTGGCGAGCCGTCCCCCGGTGGTTGGTACGCCGCCGGGCAGCCGGCCCGGTCCGCCGTCCCCGGCCGAGACCGGTGGCGAGCCCGCTCCCGGCGCCACCGCCGTCAGGCAACACCCTTGCCGTGCCGGCCGAACTGCTCGTCCAGGACGGACAGTCGCCGCCAGTACTCGTCCTCGTCGATCTCGCCGGAGGCGAAGCGGTGGCCGAGCACCGCGATGGGCGAGTGGTCGTCCACCGTGGGCCGTCCGGGGCCGGGGCCGCGGTGTCCGCGCCACACCGTGCGGCGCAGCAAGGCGATGCCGCCGCCGATGACCAGGGCCCAGACCACGGGGAAGAACAGGATCCACGGGCCGGGTCCGCCGTCGCCGAAGTACGCCAGGGTCTGCACGATCGTTCAACTCCTCGGACGGTCCGTCTCGTCGCTCCTTTCGCGACATCTCCGAGAGTGGCCCCACGAGGGGCCCCGTGGCGTCGTACGGCCGGCGGCACCGCACGTACCCCGCCGGGAGTACCCGGAAGCGGCCCGGCTGCTTCCCCGGCCCGGCGTGCGACGAGGGTGCGAGCGGCCGTCGCGCGGCCCCCCGCCGGGCACCGGCCCCGGCGCGGGACCGGTCGCCCGCCGACGGTGCGCGCGGTGGTCAGCCGGACTGGGCGTTGTCCTTCATCGCGCCCCAGCCGTGCCAGCGGTCCACCTCGAGCCAGGCGCTGACCCTCGGCCGCTCGCGGTTCGGGTACGCGTTCCCGGTGTAGTGGCGGGAGAGGCGGTCGATGTCGGCGAGGTTCCCGTCGTCGTACAGGTCGGTGACCCGGCCGATCAGGGTGACGTGGGTGTACCAGTCGTCGGCGGCGAGGACGGTCACGGTGACGCGCGGGTCGCGGCGGACGTGGTTCAGCCGGACGCGGCCCCCGTCGAAGTTCATCAGCGCGCGGCCGTCCTCCCACAGGTACCAGGTGGGGGTGGACACGGGCGCGCCGTCGGAGCGCAGCGTGGCCATGACGCAGGGGTTGGGCCTGCGCAGCAGGTCGACGGCCTCGGGGGGAAGCGGGGGCTTGGACACTACGGACTCCTTCGTGCTCTCGGGTCTGCCGGTCAGGCGGTGGGGTCGCCGTCGAAGCTGGCGTAGTAGGCGGCGGCCATGTCCTCGTCGCCGTGGCCCTGGCCGGCGGCCCGCTCGAACCGTTCGGCGCTCGCGGTGGCGACGTCCAGGCGCACGCCGTGCTGTTCTCCGGCCCGCACGATCAGTCTGGCGTCCTTCGCGGCGGTCGTCACGGCGAACTGGGCCGGAGTGAGCCGTCCGTCGAGGATCAGGCCGGCCTTGGCGTGCAGATAGCCCATGTCGAGCGGGCCGCCGGCGATGAGGTCGAAGAAGCCCTCGGGCGCGACACCGAGGGCCTTGGCCAGGGCGAGGGACTCACCGGCGGCGGTGGTCGCGGCGAGCACCCAGCTGTTGGCGACCAGCTTCAGCCGGGTCGCCGCGGCCGTCGCGCCGTCCTCCCCCGTCCATACGGTGCGGGCACCCACCGCGTCGAACACCGGTGTCGCCCTGTTCCGGCCCTCGGCCGGTCCGGCGGCGAGCACGACGAGCTGTCCGGCCTCGGCGGGCTGCCGGGTGCCGAGGACCGGGGCGTCGTAGAAGAGCAGGCCGTGCGCGTCGGCGAAGCCGGCCAGTTCGGCGACGTCCTCGAGGCCTGCGGTGGTGGACTGGGCCCAGACGGTTCCGGGGCGCAGGCCGGGTTCGGCCCGGCGCATCGTGTCCAGCGTGGCCCGGCCGTCGTACAGCATGGTCAGTACGACGTCGGCGGACTCGACCGCCTCGGCGGGGGTGCCGGCGATGTGCGCGCCGTCGCCGGCGAGGGGTTCGGCCTTGTCGCGGGTGCGGTTCCAGGCCCGTACGGTGTGCCCCGCGCGGAGCAGGTTGCGGGCCATCGCCGCACCCATGATGCCGGTACCGAGGACGCTGACGGTGAGCTGGTCGGTCATGACGTCGCCTTCTGTCTGTCGGGCTGCCTTCTCGCGCCGGTGCCGGGCTGCCCGCTCACACCAGTGCCCCAAGAGGATCGTCCAGCACCGGCTGCCAGGCCAGTTCCGCCGCGCCGACCAGGCTGTTGTGGTCGAGGGTGCAGGGGAGGATGGGCACCCCGCCGCTGCGGCCCCACAGGCTGCGGTCGGCGACGACGGCACGCAGCCGGTCGGGGTCGGCCTCCAGCAGGGTGCGGTGCAGTCCGCCGAGGATGATCCGGTCCGGGTTGAGGATGTTCACCAGTCCGGCGAGTCCGAGGCCGAGGCGGTCGATGAGGGACTCGGTGGCGGTGCGCACCTCCGGGTCGTCGTACTGGTGACGGATCAGGTCGTCGGCCTGTTTCAGCAGGGACATCTCGGGGCCCGGTGCGCGGCCCGCCGCGGTGAGCAGGGCGAGCGGGTCGGCCTCGACGTCGAGGCAGCCCCGGCTGCCGCAGTGGCAGGGGCGGCCCTCGGGGTTGACGGCGAGGTGGCCGACCTCCAGGGCGAGTCCCGAACTGCCGGAGTGCAGGCGGCCGTCGAGCACCAGCGCGCCGCCCACGCCGCGGTGGCCGGTGGCCACGCACAGCAGGTCGCGGGAGCCCCGTCCGGCGCCGTGCCGGTGTTCGGCGAGGGCGGCGAGGTTGACGTCGTTGGCCGCGAAGGCGGGCCCCGCGATACCGGCCGCGCGCACCTGCTCGGCGAAGATCTCCCGCACCGGGGCGCCCGCGGGCCAGGCGAGGTGGAGGGGGTTGAGGGCGAGTCCCTCCGGTTCGGCCACCGCGGACGGTACGGCGAGCCCGGCGCCCACACAGCGCCGCCCGGTCTCCTCCAGCAGTCCGGCACCCGCGGCGACGACGGAGCCGAGCACTTTCGCGGGGTCGGCGTCGACGACCTCGGAGCCGGGCGCCGTGGCGACGATACGGCCGCCGAGCCCGACGAGGGCCGCCCGGAAACCGTCGGCGTGCACCTGGGCGGCGAGCGCCACGGGGCCGTCCTCGGCGACGGAGAGGCGGTGCGAGGGGCGCCCCTGGGAGCCGGCGGCCGCGCCGGGCCGGGCGTCCACCCTGATCAGTCCGAGGGCCTCCAGTTCGGCGGCGACCGCGCCGGCCGTCGCACGCGTCACGCCGAGCTCGGCGGTGAGCACCGCGCGGGTCGGCGCGCGTCCGGTGTGCACGAGCTCCAGTGCGGGTCCGAGCGCGCCGCGCCCCCGGTCCAGCCGCGTCCTCGAGGTGGTACCTTCCCCCGTCGGCCGGGGGTCCGCCTTCCCGCTCATGGAGGCGAGTCTCCCATGATCCGTAAACCGGCGCGGGCTACGGGCCGCTCACCCGCGGCGTGATGTTCAGCCGTCCGGTCGGCCCCGACTCGGCGGGGGCCGTGCCCGCGTGCACCCGGGGGACGCCGTGGTGGGCGAGCCCGGAGGGCTCGCGGAAGACGGACAGGTCGCCGCTGCGCAGCTCCACGTCCGTCCGGGGCGGTCGCGGGAGCCGGTGTTGCCGAAGCGGAAGGCAGACACAGGTGTCGCCGAGGCTCAACGACTCCATGGGCGCGTCCGCCTGCTCGTGGCTGTCGCGGTGCATGCCCGTACGGGCGTCGGCGTCGCGGAAGTCGACGAGCGCGATGCCGTACGCGGCCTCCCCCGCGCGGCGTCCGCGCCGAGCACGTCGGTCACCGCGCGGCGGCCCGGTGCGCCGAGCCGGCCGGGGGAGGGTTGCACCGGTGAGCCGTCACCGCCGACGACCGTGCGGGCGTGGCCGTACGGACACCGGTGCCGGCCGGGACACACCTGCCGGGCGGCCATGGTGCCGCCGCCGGGTGTGCGGACGGTACGGAGTCCGGCGGGCGGCCGGGCCACCCCCGGTCTCGGCCTCGCCCTACCGGCCGCCCCGTCGGCGGGCGGCCGGCGGTTCCCGCTGCTCCCGCCCGTCCGGCACACGCACCGCGCCGGGCGCGATCCCGCCTCGCTCTTTGGGCAACAGTTCCGCGTCCGCCTCTCATCCTGCCGGACGCGGCCTGAGCTGCGGCTGGGCTAGCCTGGTCGGACGATGAACGACCGTATGACGACTGCGTGGGGCGCGCCGGCACTGGCCAGGTTCCCCGAGGACCCGAGGGACCGGCTCCGCGCCTGGGACGCCTCCGACGAGTATCTCCTGAGGCATCTCGACGACCGACAGGTCCCGCTGTCCGGCACGGTCGTGGTCGTCGGTGACCGCTGGGGCGCGCTGGTGACGGCGCTCGCGGCGCACCGGCCGACGCAGATCACCGACTCCTGGCTCGGCCAGGAGGCCACCCGCGCCAACCTGGCCCGCAACGGCGTCGAACCGGGCACCGTACGCCTGCTCACCACGCAGGACACCCCGCCGGACCGGGTGGACGTGCTGCTGGTCCGGGTGCCGAAGAGCCTGGCGCTGCTGGAGGACCAGCTGCTGCGGCTGGCACCTGCGGTGCACGAGGGCACGGTCGTCGTCGGCACCGGCATGGTGAAGGAGATCCACACCTCGACGCTGGACCTCTTCGAGCGGATCCTCGGCCCGACCAGGACCTCGCTCGCCGAGAGGAAGGCGCGGCTGATCCACTGCACGCCCGACCCCGCGCGGGAGCGTCCCGCGAACCCCTGGCCGTACCGCTACGCGCTGCCCGACGGCATCGGCCCGGTGTCGGGGCGTACGGTCGTCAACCACGCCGGTGTCTTCTGCGCCGACCGTCTCGACATCGGCACGCGGTTCTTTCTGCGGCACCTGCCCGCCGGTCCGGACGGCGGCCGGGTGGTGGATCTGGGCTGCGGCAACGGCGTCGTCGGTACGGCGATGGCGCTGGCGGATCCGGGCGCCGAGGTGCTGTTCGTGGACGAGTCGTTCCAGGCGGTCGCGTCGGCGCAGGCCACGTACCGGGAGAACGACGTGCCGGGACACGCCGAGTTCCGGGTCGGCGACGGGCTGGCGGGCATCCCGGCCGGCAGTGTCGACCTGGTGCTCAACAATCCGCCCTTCCACTCCCATCAGGCGACCACCGACGCCACGGCCCGGCGCATGTTCGGCGACGCCCGGCGCACCCTGCGCGAGGGCGGCGAACTGTGGGTGATCGGCAACCGTCACCTGGGGTACCACGTGAAACTGCGGCGGCTGTTCGGCAACAGTGAACTGGTCGCGTCGGACCCGAAGTTCGTGGTTCTGAAGGCCGTGAAGCGGTAGCTAGGGGCTCGCGGGCCCGGTGGCGCCGGGGGCGGGGGCGTCCGGCCGCTCGCCGACGGGTGCCGGGGCGGATCACCCTCGGTCCGCGTGGGGCGGCGGCCCTGACGAGAAGGAGACCGCGCACCGCCGGCTGATGTGCGAGCGGGCCGGGCCGGTCGTCGCGGCCGCCGGATCCAGCGTTCCGGACCGGTGGGCAAACGCCCGGATCCGCGCCCCTGGGCCGGTGGACACGCTGGTCACGGACCTGGAGCGGACCCGGGGACACCGCACGGCTCCGCGGAGGCGGGGCCGCGGGTGGTGCCGGCCCGAGCCGGACCGCCCCGGGCTGCCTAAGCTGGCAGCAGAGCATGGCGTGCCGGCCCAGGGAGGCTGCGATGGACGGGACGACCAGGGAGCAGAGCGGATCCGGGGCGCGCCGTTACGTGCCGATCGCGGATCACGGGCTGATCGGCGATCTGCGCAGCGTGGCGCTGGTGGGCGTGGACGGCACCATCGACTGGTACTGCTGTCCGTCGTTCGACTCCCCCAGTGTGTTCGGGGCGATCCTGGACGCCGAGCGGGGCGGCTGCTTCGAGCTGGCGGCGGCCGTGCCGGCCCGCACCAAACAGTTCTACTTCCCCGACACCAATGTGCTGATCACCCGGTTCTACACCGAGGACGGGGTCGGCGAGGTGCAGGACTTCATGCCGGTCGCCGGGGAGCCGTCCGACGAGGGCCGGCACCGGCTGATCCGGCGGGTGCTGTGCGTACGGGGCGCCCTGCCGTTCCGCACACGGGTGGCACCCCGGTTCGGCTACGGCTCCGTGCCCCACACCGTGCACGTCACGGGTGACCTGGCGGTCTTCGACTGCGCGGATCTGTCCCTCGCGCTCACCGCCACCGTCCCGCTGGAAGCCGACGGTCCCGATGTGCGGGCCGACTTCAAGCTCGCCGAGGGCGAGACGGCCGTGTTCGCGCTGGACCAGGTCGGCGGCGAGCTGACCCCGCGCCGGTGCGCGTGCGCGGAGGCGGAGGAGCAGTTCGCCGCGACGGTGCGGTACTGGAGGAACTGGCTGTCGTCCTCGCGCTACCGGGGCCGCTGGCGGGAGATGGTGCACCGCTCCGCCCTCACCCTGAAGCTGCTGACGTACGCGCCGACCGGGGCGATCGTGGCGGCGCCGACGACGAGCCTGCCCGAGTCGTTCGGCGGGGAGCGCAACTGGGACTACCGGTACATGTGGGTGCGCGACGCCGCGTTCTGCGTGTACGCGATGCTGCGGCTCGGATTCACCGAGGAGGCCAAGGCGTTCATGGGCTTCGTCTCCCGGCACATCAGTCCGGGAGACTGCAAGGGTGCCGGTCCGCTGCAGATCATGTACGGGATCGACGGCCGTACCGATCTCCCGGAGCGTGAGCTCTCGCATCTGGAGGGCCACGAGGGCTCGGCACCGGTCCGTGTCGGCAACGCGGCGGCCGATCAGCTGCAACTGGACGTCTACGGGGCGCTGATCGACTCCATCTACCTCTACGACAAGTGGGCCGAGCCGGTCTCCAGCGAGCAGTGGGACCATGTGACGGCGCTGGTGGACTGGGTGTGCGGGCACTGGGACCAGCCCGACGAGGGCATCTGGGAGACGCGTGGCGGGCGGAAGAACTTCTTGTACTCGCGCCTGATGTGCTGGGTGGCGATCGAGCGGGGCATCCGGATGGCCAACCGGCGGGGCCTGCCCGCCGACCTCCCCCGCTGGCAGGCGAGCCGGGACAGCGTCTACCGGCGGATCATGAACAGTGGCTGGTCCTCCTCGCGCCGGGCGTTCGTGCAGCACGAGGACGCGGAGGTGCTGGACGCGGCGGTCCTGATGATGCCGATGGCGAAGTTCATCGCGCCGACCGACCCCAAGTGGCTGTCGACGCTGGACTCCCTCACCGAGGATCTGGTGTCCGACTCGCTGGTCTACCGCTACGACCCCCTGGTGAGCCCCGATGGACTGCACGGCGACGAGGGCACCTTCTCCATCTGCTCGTTCTGGTACGTCGAGGCGCTGACCCGTGCCGGACGGCTCGACGAGGCGTCCCTGGCCTTCGAGAAGATGCTGACGTACGGCAATCATCTCGGTCTGTACGCCGAGCAGATCAGCCACACCGGGGAGCAACAGGGCAACTTCCCGCAGGCGTTCACCCATCTCGCCCTGATCAGCGCCGCGTTCAACCTGGACCGCGCCCTGGGCTGAGGCTTAGTGGCCGTGCCCGTCGGAGTGCTCAGGCGTCCCTGAGCCGCCCTCGGCCGCCGCTCCGGCGTTGACGGTGAACGCGGCGGTACGGACGACTCCGTCGTGCTTGAAGTCCAGGAACAGCCGGTAGCCGCCGCTGCTGGGCGCCGTGGCCGTGAAGGAGACGGCGGGGCCGGCCTCCGTCTTCCCGTCGCCCGGTTCGCCGCCTGGGTGGACGTGCAGATAGGCGAGGTCACCGGCGCGCAGGGCCACCAGATGACCGTAGGCGCCGAGGTAGGGCTGCAGGTCGGTGACCGGCTTTCCGTCGCGCGAGACGGACAGGCGCAGTTCGCCCGCCTTCCCCGGAGTCAGCGTTCCGTCCAGCTCGACGTCGTAGCCGTCGACCCGCGCCGTGCGGTCGGCCCCCGGCAGTTCCTGCGGCCGGTAGGGGCCGCCGACGGCGAGGTCCGCTCCGAGGGTGAGGTCGCGCGCGCCCTTCGTCTCCGGGGTGAAGTCGGCGAGGACCCGGTAGCCGCCGGCCCGCGGCAGATCCACGGGGGTGGTCCAGGTGCCGTCGGCGGCCCGGCGGGGATGCAGATGCCGGTAGGTGAGCAGGTCACGGGAGACGACGATGAGATGCAGCTCCTTCTCGTGCTCACGGCGGTACTCGGTGACGGCGTGGCCCTGGCCGTCCCGGACCACGAATCGCAGTGCGGAGCGGTGGCCCGCGGTGACGCGCGAGGTCTCCAGTTCGAGCCGGTACCCGCCCTCGGAGATCTGGAGCCCGTCGGCCACCGCCGGGGTGTCGTGCCCTGTGTGTCCGTCCGCCCTCGACGGGGACGGGGCGGGCCGCTCGTCGTGCGCCGGCGTGGACTCCGCGGCGACGAGATCGAGCCCCTCGCCGACGCCGTAGGCCGTACCGAAGGTGGCGGCGAGGGCGGCTGCGAACGCGCTGATCCTCAGTCCGGTGTTCATGACCGTCTCTCCTCGCAAAGGGGATCCCGCGACTCGCTGCAAGCCGCTCCACGCAGCTCACAATACCCCTGGGGGGTATCAAGTCAACCCACCGGCCCACCTTGCGACGAATACCCCTACTGGGTATACATGACGGACACCACCCTATACCCCCGCCCCGTACCCGGCACCTGGGTCCGGACGGGCCGGCCGGGGTGGGCGAAACCGCGCGGATGGATCATGCGTACCGTGGGCACTTGGTGATTCGTCCACGACGCCACGCGGGAGAGACAGATGAGCGAGCCGCCCACCACCGATCAGGACATCACCCGTCCGCTCACCAGGCCCGTACCGCCCGCCGACGGGCTCCGCAGGGTCGCCGCCGCGGTCCTCGGCGACCTCCGGGCGGTGGACGGTGCCCTGTACGCGGCGGTCGCCGCCACACCGACGCCGACGCTCGACCGGGCGCTGCGCCGGCTGTCCCACACGGCCGACCACTCCAAGATCTCGCTCGCCATCGCCGGGGCCCTCGCCCTGAGCGGGACGCGGCCCCGGCGGGCGGCGCTGGCGGGGGTGGGGGCGATCGCGGTGGCGTCGGCGTCGGCGAATCTGCTGGGGAAGCGGCTGGTGCGGCGTGCGCGACCGGACCGCGAGGCGGCGCGGGTGACTTTGGACCGGCATGTGCCCATGCCGACCTCGGCGTCGTTCCCTTCGGGTCATACGGCGTCGGCGGTCGCCTTCGCGACGGCGGTGGGGACGGTGTTGCCCGCGGCGTCGGTGCCGTTGGGGGCGTTGGCGTGTGCGGTGGGTTACTCGAGGGTGCACACGGGTGTGCACTATCCGGGGGATGTGGCGGCGGGGGCGATTCTCGGCATCGCGAGCGCGGCGACGGCGTTGGCCGTGGGGTCGGCGTATCTGCCCGCGGCCTACGGAGTCGGACGCCGACGGCTCAGGGTCACGCTTCCCGCGTAGGGGTTGCACAGGAGGCCCACGCGGCCCGGCACACCGGTGCGGGGCCGCGGGACGCGTCGGTGTGTACCGGGGGTGGGTTCACGCGCCCGGCGCTCGTGGGGCGCTCTGTGCCGGTGCGGGGCGGGGGGCGTTCGCGCAGCCGGGCACTACGGGGTGCCGTCGCGCCCACCCGTGCCGCCCTGGGGGTACCTCCCAGGCCCTTGAGGGACTGGGGGGAGGCACGGCTGCCCGCGGAGTGCGAGGCGCTACACCAGCCCCCGCCGGAGGGACAGTGGCGCCGCAGGCATGGTCACGGCAGCGTGTACTCGTCGCGGATGCCGCACATACCGAAGCCGCCCCGCCCGCTGGGCCCCGTCTCGTACGCCGTCGCCTCCTCGAGGTGCGTACAGTCCCCGGCCGCCAGTGCCGCCGGCCGCGCCCCCGTACGCTCGGCCGCGGCCAGCGCCCCCGTCCGCCACAGCTCCCGCCATACCGGCACCCGCTCCCGCACCAGCCGAGCCGCCGCACGCTGGAACTCCCGGTACGGCCCGGCATCCCCCCGCACCAGCGCCTGACGCAGCACGAGGTACCCCTCCACCGCCAGATCCCGCCGCCGCCGAGCCTCCGCCTCCGTCGTCACGCGGGCAGCCGCCGCGGCATAACGCTCAGGATCCGCCGGCACCTCCGGCGGAAAGGTGAACACCGCGTCCCCGGCCTCCGGCAGCCCGCTGTTCTCCATCAGCACCGTGACCCGGAGGCGAACCGCCCTGCACCATCCGATGCACGGTCCCCGGCGTGAACCACGCCACCGCCCCCGCCTCCAGCGGGATGTCCCGGTACCCGTCCGGACTCAGCGTCTGCACGGCGCCCCGCCCCCCGGTGACGACGTACGCCTCGGTACACACGGTGTGCAGATGCGGGCTCCCCCCGCACACCCCGTCCGCGGCCTCCCACTCGTACGCGCTCAGATGCGACAGCCCCACCGCCCCCGGCAACGGCACGCGGCTGCGGCCACTCACCACGGCACCCCGTCCAGATACGCGCCCACCCGCTCCCGGTCCCAGGCACCGTCCGCGACCACGATTCGGTACCGGTACGAGAACGACTCCCCCGGCGGCAACACGAACTCCTCGAAGAACGCCCAGGAGAACGCCACCGAAGGAATCGGCTCCGAGCGCACGAACCAGTGCGAGGGATGGATGGCGCCCTCTCCAAGATTCTCGGGCGCATGCGCGAACACCAGCGTGGAGTGGGCGTCCACGTCATCATGCTCGGCGCTGAAGGCGAGCCAGGCCCCCTGCGACCCCATGAGCCCGCCCCCACCGGAAGCGCCGAACACCGTCCCCCCGGTGAAGTCCCGCGCTCCCCGCCACTGCAACCCGGTGTACCCGGCCATCTCCCGCCCCGCAGCAGTGGGAGACCCGAACACCAGATCGACGTCCCGCACATTGCGCAACCGAAGCGACCAGTCGAGCACCCAGGCCCCGGCCGACACATCGACCGAGTGGACGCTCAACCCCCGTTCCTCCCGCGCCCATTCACTCCCCGCGTTCTCCACCCAGGTGAGCTGCTCGACCAGATCGAGCCGCTCGCCCGTCACGGAGAACCCGGAGAACCCGTCATGCCGCATGGACCCGACCCGCTCGGCCAGGGGCAGATAACCACGGCCGTGCACATAGGAGTTGCCGCCCCAGAAGTTCTGCCCGGACAGATGACTGGCGGTCATCTGCAATCCCTTGTGCCAGCGGTGGTCGTTCGGCCGGTACCCGGTCACGGTACGGCCGCCCAGGGTCCGCACCGGGTGGGCGTACGGCTTCTGGGACTCGAACGGCTCGGGATCGGGCCGGTGGACATACCGCAGGATCTCCGTGCCCCCGGCTGCCTCGACGACCACGGCCTCACCGATCTCATGACGGACACGGATGCTCATGCACGCTCCTCGGGTGCCCAGTCGGGGTGACCGCCGTGCATGGCGGCGTAGAACGGATCACCGGGCCCGATCCCGCCCGCCCGCACCGGCGCCCCGGTGAACGCGGCCTTGTAGAGGGCCGCGGCGAACTCGAGGGTGCTCCGCGCCTCCGCCCCGCTTCCCGGCGGCCGCACACCGGCGTCGTAGGCGTCGAGAAGGACCTCCAGTTGAGCGGTGTGCGAACTGGGCACATCGGCCACAGGCGTACGCCACGCCTCCGCCCGCTCGGCGGAGACATGCCGGGCCGGCGTATAGCTCCAGTCGTCGTTGGAATGCCCGTACAGATGGGTGAGTTCGACCGTCGCGTCCGCACAGTCGACGCGAATCCGGCTCACCTCGTCGGGAGAGAGCACGCTGTTGACGACAGTGGCGAGCGCACCGCCCCTGAACCGCACGAGAGCCGTGGAGACGTCCTCGCTCTCGGTGTCGTGGACGAGCCGCGCCGCCATGGCCCGTATCTCCTCCCACTCGCCGAGGAGATGGAGCAGCAGGTCGAACTGGTGGATACCGTGCCCCATGGTCGGCCCGCCGCCTTCGGTGGCCCAACGACCGCGCCAGGGAACGGAGTAGTAGGCGGCGTCCCGGTGCCAGGTGGTCTGGCAGTGCGCGACCAGCGGCGCACCCAGCTCACCGCCACGGATCAGCGCACGGGCGTGGGCGGCGCCGGAACCGTAGCGGTGCTGGAAGATCACGGACGCGTACGCCCCGGAGGCCTCCTCGGCGGCCGCGATGTCGTCGTACTCGGCGAGTGACAGACACAGCGGCTTCTCGCACAGCACCCAGGCCCCCGCCTTCAGCGCTGCCACGGTCTGCTCCCGGTGCAGCGAGGGCGGGGTCCCGATCAGCACAAGGTCCGGCCGTACGGCGTCCAGCATCGCGCTCATCGAGGTGAAGCCGGCGATCCGCTCCCCCGCGGACGCCCGGAAGGCGTCGAGCCTGACCTGGTCCACGTCGACGGCCGCCACCAGTTCGGTGCGGTCGGCGTGGGCGCGCAGCGCGGGCAGATGCCCGCCGCTGACGATGGCGCCGGTGCCGACGACGGCGACACGGCGGCGGGCGGGCAAGGACATGCGGCGCTCCTAGAGAGAACGGCGAAGACCGGGGAAAGCCCACTCAGAAAGCGCTTTCCCGGAGCCCGACCCTAGGCGCGCCCGCACACGGGAGACAAGCCCACGCCACGCATCCGGAATCACCCGGCGGACCCGACGAACCGATACCGCCGCTCGGGCCGCCCCGTGGCCCCGTACCGCAGGGACACGTCCGCCGTTCCCACGGTGTGGAAGTACTCCAGATACCGGCGCGCGCTGACCCGCGACACCCCGGTCAGCCCGGCGCACTCCGTGGCCGACAGCGTGCCGTCCGTCTGGCGCAGGGTGCGCTCGACCAGCCCGGCGGTCTCCGTACTCATGCCCTTGGGCAGCACCGGCGACACGGCTCCCGCCGCACCGCCCGCCAGCACCCGGTCGACGTCCGCCTGACCGCGGACCACGGTGTCGAGCAACCGCCCGCGCTGGACGGCGTATCGCTCCAGCCGCCCGCGCAGATCCTCGAAGTCGAACGGCTTGAGCAGATAGTCGACGACCCCGTGCCGCACCGCGCCACGGACCGCGTCCGCCTCCCGGGCGGCGCTGATGACCATCACGTCGCAGTCGTGCCCGGCGGTCCGCAGCCGCGGGATGACGTCGAGTCCGAACAGATCGGGCAGATACAGGTCGAGCAGCACGAGATCGGGCCGGAGTTCGTCCACGGCGGCGATGGCCTGCTCCCCGGTCCCCGCGACACCGACGACCCGGAACACGTCGAGGCGTTCGACATACGCCCGGTGCACCCGGGCCACCCTGAAGTCGTCGTCGACCACGAGCACGTCGATCGTGCCGACGGCCGCGGCCGTCCCGCCCCGCATGCCGCTCATCGCTCCCGCTCCTCCCGCCCGTACCACCCTGCACAGCACCGCGGCACAGCCCCGGAACCGCCCATCATGACCCCCACCCGGGGCGGGGAGAAGAGACGTGCACCCGCGCTGACGCAACGACCACAACCTCCATTGCTTCCGCAAGCGCGACAGCCCGGCGACACGCGGGCACCATGTGGCCCGCGTCACTCTCCCCCACGGGACCTGGCGTGATCCCAGACGACCGACCGACAGGTGGTGGCTTTCGTGCGCCTGCGCACACCCCTCGCCCTGCTCGGGGCCGCCGTGCTCGTACTCGTGGGCCCGCCGCTGCTCACGACCGGCAGCGGCTCCGAGACCGGCACGCAGATCCCGGGTCTGCGCTTCATGGTTCCCAACACACCCGGCGGCGGCTACGACATCACGGCACGTACGGCGGCGAAGAACGCCGAGGACGCCGGGCTCACGCACGGCATCGAGGTGTTCAACCTGCCCGGCGCCGGCGGCACGGTGGGCCTGAGCCGGCTGGTGAGCGAGCACGGCAACGGCAAGCTCGCCATGTCGATGGGCCTGGGCGTGGTGGGTGCCGTCCGCTCCAACGACGCCCCGAAGACCCTCGCGGACACCACGCCGATCGCCCGGCTCACCGAGGAGCAGGACGTCGTCGTGGTGGCGAAGGACTCCCCGTACAGGACGGTCGACGACCTGGTCGGCGCCTGGAAGGAGAACCCGGGCAAGCTTCCGGTGGGCGGCGGTTCCTCGCCCGGCGGGCCGGACCATCTCGCGCCGATGCTGATGGCGCGGGCCGCCGGGATCCCGCCGAAGGAGGTCAACTACATCCCCTTCGACGGCGGTGGCGAACTGCTCGCCTCGATCCTCGGCAGCAAGGTCGCCTTCGGTGTCTCCGGTGTCGGTGAGTACCTCGACCAGATCAAGTCCGGCGAACTGCGCCTGCTCGCGGTCACCGGCCCGGAGCGCGTCTCGGGACTCGACGCGCCCACGCTCCAGGAGGCGGGCTACGACGTGAGTTTCACCAACTGGCGCGGCATCGTCGCCCCGCCCGGCCTGACCGACGCCGAGCGCACCAAACTCGTGGGCCTGGTCGAGGAGTTGCATGACTCGGACGAGTGGCGGGAGTCGATGAAGCGCAACGGCTGGGACGACGCCTTCCTGACCGGCGAGAAGTTCGGCGCGTTCCTGGACGCCGAGGACAAGCGCGTGGTGTCGGTACTGAAGGAGCTCGGACTGTGACGACGCCGACCAACGGCAACAACATCCGCACCTCCGGTCAAGGACGCCGCACCTGGCTCCGCGACCACTCCGAACTCGGCGTCTGTGTCCTGCTGCTGGCCCTCGGTGTGCTCGTCCTCACCGACGCACTCACCATGGACGTCGACATCACGCAGCGCGGGCCCGTCGGCCCGAGGACCGTGCCGGTCGTGGTCGGCGCCGGTCTGCTCGTGATCGCCGCGCTGCTCGCCGTCGACGTGCTGCGCGGGGGCCGGGGGCAGGCCGAGACCGGCGAGGACGTCGATCTGTCCGAACCCGCCGACTGGCGCACGGTGTTGCTGCTGACGGGCGTGTTCCTGGGGTCCGCGGTGCTCATCGAACCGCTCGGTTTCCCCGTCGCGGGCGCGCTGCTCTTCTGGGGCGCGGCCTTCGCGCTCGGCAGTCGCAGAACCGACCGCGATCCGCTGATCGCGGCGGTGGTCTCCTTCGTCACCTACGCCGTGTTCGACAACCTGCTCGGAGTGCCGCTGCCCGGCGGTCCGCTGATGGGAGTGCTGTGAGATGAACGCCCTCAACTCCCTCCTGGAGGGCTTCGGTACGGCCCTCAGCCCGCTCAACCTGCTCTGGGCCGCCGTGGGTGTGCTGCTCGGCACGGCGATCGGGGTGCTGCCCGGCATCGGCCCGGCGATGGCGGTGGCACTGCTGCTGCCGGTGACGTACGGACTGGAACCGACCGGCGCGTTCATCATGTTCGCCGGGATCTACTACGGCGCGATGTTCGGCGGTTCGACGACGTCGATCCTGCTGAACACACCCGGTGAGAGCGCCGCCGTGGTCGCGGCCATGGAGGGCAACCCCATGGCCAAGTCGGGGCGCGGCGCACAGGCCCTCGCGGCCGCCGCCATCGGGCACTTCGCGGGCGGCATGGTGGGCACGATCCTGCTGGTGGTGCTGGCGCCGACGGTCGCGGACCTGGCGGTGGACATCGGCGCCCCGGACTACTTCGCCATCATGGTGCTGGCGTTCATCGCCGTGACATCGGTGCTCGGTTCGTCCCGGATCCGGGGCCTGGCCTCGCTGCTGATCGGGCTGACGATCGGGCTGGTGGGCCTGGACCAGATGACGGGACAGCAGCGGTTGACGTTCGGTTCGCTGCAACTCGCCGACGGTGTCGATGTGGTGATCGTCGCGGTGGGCCTGTTCGCCATCGGTGAGGCGCTGTGGGTGGCGGCGCATCTGCGGCGCCGGCCGCCGGACCCGATCCCGGTGGGCCGGCCGTGGCTGGGCCGCGCCGATGTGCGGCGCACCTGGAAGTCCTGGGCACGCGGCCCGTTCATCGGCTTCCCGTTCGGCGCGATCCCGGCGGGCGGCGCGGAGATCCCGACCTTCCTGTCGTATGTCACGGAGAAGCGGCTGTCGAAGCACAAGGACGAGTGGGGCAAGGGCGCCATCGAGGGTGTCGCGGGTCCGGAGTCGGCCGCGTCGGCCTCGGCGGCGGGCACGCTGGTGTCCATGCTGACCCTGGGCCTGCCGACGACGGCGGTCGCGGCGGTGATGCTGGCCGCGTTCCAGCAGTACGGCATCCAGCCGGGCCCGCTGCTCTTCGAGCGCGAACCGGACCTGGTGTGGGGCCTGATCGCCTCGCTGTTCGTCGGCATGGTGCTGCTGCTCGCCCTCAACCTGCCGCTGGCGCCGGTGTGGGCGAAGCTGCTGCGCATCCCGCGGCCGTACCTCTACGCCGGGATCATGTTCTTCGCGGCGGTGGGCGCGTACGCGGTCGGCGGTGAGGTGATCGACCTGGTGATCCTGCTGATCATCGGTCTGATCGGCTTCGGGATGCGGCGGTACGGTCTGCCGGTACTGCCCGCGATCATCGGGGTCATCCTCGGCCCGGCGGCCGAACAGCAGTTGCGCCGCGCCCTGCAGATCAGCGACGGCAGCGTCACGGGTCTGG
Source organism: Streptomyces sp. NPDC048584 (assembly GCF_043199595.1). NCBI lineage: Bacteria > Bacillati > Actinomycetota > Actinomycetes > Kitasatosporales > Streptomycetaceae > Streptomyces > Streptomyces sp. NPDC048584. Next base: position 226,522 of record NZ_JBICWF010000011.1, on the reverse strand, counting down.
TCGACACGCCGTTCTCGGTGATTGTTTACGCGGTCGTCGTGCTGCTGCTGGCCTGGCCGCTGGTGCGCAGGGCGCTGCCCCGCAAGGGCGCCCGGACCCGATCGAACGCGTGATTCGCCGGTCGGGGCGCGGCTCATCGGGCCGTGCCCCGACGGCGTACGGACGCCGCGGCGCCGCAACCGCAATCATGTCCAAGCCCTTGACGCGTCAATGACAACAGTGGCTTGATGTCCCGGATGGGAGCGCTCCCACCTCATCCAGGGAAGGGGAAACCATGCGCGACACACGCCTCTTACGCTTACGCACGCTTCCGCTCCTCGGCCTGCTGGCCGCCCTGCTCCTCCCCCTCGGGCTGATCCTCGCGCCGGGCGCGACGGCCGCACCGGCGGCGGCCGACCCCGTCCGCGTCATGCCGCTGGGCGACTCCATCACCGGTTCGCCGGGCTGCTGGCGGGCCCTGCTGTGGAACCGGCTGGTGGCCGCCGGGCACACGGACATCGACTTCGTCGGCACGCTGCCCGCTCAGGGCTGCGGTGTGGCGCACGACGGCGACAACGAGGGACACGGCGGCGAACTGGTCACCAACGTCGCCGACCAGAACCTGCTGCCCGCACGGCTGGCGGCGACACGGCCGGACATCGTTGTCATGCACTTCGGCACCAATGACGTCTGGAGCGGCGTGGCCCCCGACCGCATCCTCGCCGCCTACACCGAGCTCGTGGGCCAGATGCGGGAGTCCGACCCGGACATGCGGGTGCTCGTCGCGCAGATCATTCCGATGAACCCGAGCACATGTGCCGCCTGCGCCCAGCGCGTGGTCGACTTCAACGCCAGGATCCCCGCGTGGGCGGCGGCGACGGACACCGACCGCTCCCCGGTGACCGTGGTCGACCAGTGGACGGGCTTCGACACGGCCACCGACACCTACGACGGCGTGCACCCGAACGACGCCGGCAACGTGAAGATCGCCGCACGCTGGTTCCCGGCCCTGGACGCGATCCTGGACGCGGGCGTCCCCAACGACCCCGACGACCCGACCGAGCCCGGTGACGCCACCTGCACCGCGTCCTTCCGGGCCGTGTCCACCTGGCAGGGCGGCTACCAGGCCGAGGTGACGGTACGCAACACCTCCGCCGCACCCCTCACGGGCTGGACGGTGACGGTCGTACCGGCCGACGGCGCCCGGGTGAGTCAGCTCTGGAACGGCACCCTCGGCACCACCGCCGACGGCACGGCCTCCGTCACCAACGCGAGCTGGAACGGGACCCTCGCCCCCGACGCGAGCACCGCCTTCGGTTTCATCGCCACCACCTCGGCGACCTCCGCCACCCCGACGGCGACCGTCGACTGCACGGCCACTTCCTGACGGACGGAACGCCGCACGGTCCCCCGCGCACCGTGAACAACGACCGCACCCCCACTGGAGCCGCCATGAGACACCGTATGCCCGACTCCCCACGAGCCGTCGGCCTCCTCGCCGCCGTCCTGGGGCTCCTGCTCCCCCTCCTCGTCCTCGCCACTCCGGCGCACGCGGCGCCCACCGGGTTCCAGGTGGAGAACGGCCGGCTCCTGGAGGCGTCCGGGAACGACTTCGTGATGCGCGGTGTCAACCACGCGCACACCTGGTACCCCGACCGGATCAGCTCGCTGGCGCACATCAAGGCCAAGGGCGCCAACACCGTGCGGGTGGTCCTCGCGAGCGGCCAGCGCTGGACCCGCAACGACGCCTCCGACGTGGCGAATGTCGTGGCGCAGTGCAAGCAGAACCGGCTGATCTGCGTCCTGGAGGTGCACGACACCACCGGCTACGGCGAGCAGAGCGGAGCGGCCACCCTCTCCCAGGCCGCCGACTACTGGATCGGCGTCCGGAGCGCCCTCGCCGGCCAGGAGGACCATGTCATCGTCAACATCGGCAACGAGCCGTACGGCAACACGAACTACACCGCCTGGACGGCCGACACCAAGGCGGCGATCCAGAAGCTGCGCAACGCCGGGTTCGGCCACACGCTGATGGTCGACGCCCCCAACTGGGGCCAGGACTGGGCGTTCACGATGCGCGACAACGCGGCCTCGGTCTTCGCCGCCGACCCGGACGCCAACACGGTCTTCTCCATCCACATGTACGGCGTCTTCGACACGGCCGCCGAGATCAGCGACTACCTGGGACGCTTCGTCTCCGCCAAACTCCCCATCGTGGTGGGCGAGTTCGGCCACAACCACTCCGACGGCAACCCGGACGAGGACACCATCCTGGCTGTCACCCAGCAGTTGGGCCTGGGCTATCTCGGCTGGTCCTGGAGCGGCAACGGCGGCGGTGTCGAGTACCTGGACATGGTCACGAACTTCGACCCGAACCAGCTGACCAGCTGGGGTCAGCGGATCTTCGACGGGGCGAACGGTATCGCCGCCACGTCCGAGGAGGCCGCGGTCTACGGCTCCGGGTCGAACGACGACACCACGGCCCCGACCGCTCCCGGCACCCCGAGCGCCTCGGCGGTGAGTTCCTCGTCCGCGACCCTCACCTGGGGCGCCGCCACCGACACGGTCGGCGTCACCGGCTATGACGTGGTGCGGATCAGCGGCGGTCAGGAGAGTGCCGTCACCACGACGGCCGGCACCTCCGCGACCGTCACCGGCCTCTCCCCGGACACGTCCTACACCTTCGCCGTCTACGCCCGGGACGCCGCCGGCAACCGCTCGCAGCGCTCCGCCACGGTCACCGTCACCACCTCCCCCGGTTCCTCCACGGGTACCTGCGAGATCGGCTACCGGGTGACGAGCGAGTGGCCCGGCGGATTCCAGGGCGAGGTCACGGTCCGCAACACGGGCAGCTCGGCGATCAACGGCTGGACGCTGGTCTGGGCCTTCCCCGCCGATCAGCGGATCACCAACATGTGGGGCGGCACCCCGGCGCAGAGCGGCGCCGACGTCAGCGTGACCGCCGCCTCCTACACCGCGGCGATCCCCGCGTCCGGCTCGGTCAGCCTCGGCTTCACGGCCTCGCGGACCGGCACCAACCCCAGCCCCACCGCGTTCACCCTCAACGGCGCCGGCTGTTCGGTGGCCTGACCGACCGCTGCCCGGAAGGCACCCTCCCGCCTTCCGGGCAGCCCCGGCTCCGGCTCAGACGAGGTGGGCGAAGACCACCAGGTTCTCCGTGTAGTCCCGGACGGCATGGTCGTACGACCCCGAGCAGGTGATGAGCCGCACCTGGGCGTCGGGGGTGTCGGCGTACACGCGGTCGTTGGGGAAGTCGTCCTTGGCGAAGGACTCCGTCTCGTCGACCACGAACGTCGCCTTGCCGCCGTCGGCGCGCAGCACCCGGAAGCGGTCGCCCTTCTCCAGTTCGCCGAGCCGCACGAACACGGCCGCGGACGTCGCCGTGTCGACGTGACCCGCGATGATCGCCGTACCGCGTTCGCCCGGGGAGACGCCCTTGGCGTACCAGCCGACGAGGTTGGTGTCGTGGGCGGGCGGCGGCTCGAGCCGGCCCTTGGCGTCGATGGCGAGGTCCGTGAAGGGGGCGTCGACGCCGATGGCGGGAATGAGCAGCCGGGTCGGCTCGGACCGGGGCAGATGCGGACCGGCGGGCTTGCCGGCGGCGGGTGCGCTCGCGGCGGGGGACGGTGCGGCGGAGGCCGCGGACGCCGCGCGCGGTCCGTGGGCGTCGTCGGGGGGAGCCTCGCCTCCGCCCATGAGCGTCACGGCCAGCAGCACGCCGGCTCCGCTCCAGAAGACCGCCGTCATGATCGCGCGCAGTCGGCGCCTCGCCGGCGGCGGCTGTTCGGTTTCGAGGGGGGAAGGGGGACTGGCCGGCATCGGGGGGAACCACCTCAATCGGGCACGGCACACGGACGGGCGAGCGGGGCCGTCGTGACGCGCCAGGCGCGTACGACGGCCCCGTTATGGCACCGGACACGGCTCAGGCCACGCTGCCGGCGGCCTTCTTGCGGCGCAGCGCGTAGGCGCCGGCACCCAGGACGGCCAGCGCGGCCAGGCCGCCCCCGGTGACTCCGGGCTCGGCGAGCCCGCCACCGCCGGTGTGCACCCCGCCGCGCGGCTTCTCGTGGTTCCCTTCCTTGTCCTGCTTGCCGCTCCAGGACTCCTCGCTCGACGAGTCGTCCTTCTCCTTGTACGTCTCGGGGTCGTACTTGGGGTCCTTGTCGGTGCCCCAGTCCTCCTCGTTCGCGGCGGTCAGCGCCCCGCCGCCGGTGTGCATCCCGCCGTACGGCTTGTCGTGCTTGCTCTCCTTGTCGTACTCCTTGCTGTAGGAAGACTTGTCGTGGTCCCCTTCGCCCGAGTGGTCGGCGTAGGCTGCGGGCGCGGCGATGGCGAGGGCCGCCGTGGCCGTCGCGATGGCGAGCACCATGCGGGCAGAGCGCATCTGAGAGTCCTTCCACGGGAGGCCGGGCAGCTGACTCCTCGTCAGCACGAATGTCCCGCTCTCCGGCGTGATCCACGCTCATTCATGGCACCCGGCTCCACCATCCGGGACGTTCACACGGGTTAACGCTCCACTCCTCCGGCGGCACACCGGCCGCCCCGGGCCCTTCTTGCCCCGGGCCGGTGTCGCCGCCTAGCCTGAGTTTGTGCCGCTCATAAACAAAACCCGTTCGCACGGTGTGGTGCCGGGTACCGACCTCGTCCGACTCCGTCTCGCCCTGACCGCGTTCTTCGCCCTCGACGGCTTCGTCTTCGCCGGCTGGGTGGTGCGCATCCCCGCCATCAAGGAACAGACCGGCGCCTCCGCGAGCACCCTCGGGCTCGCCCTGCTCGGTGTCTCAGCCGGGGCCGTGATCACCATGACGCTCACCGGCCGCCTGTGCCGCCGGTACGGCAGCCATCTCGTCACGGTCGTCTGCGCGGTGCTGCTCTGCCTCAGCGTGGGTCTGCCGCCGCTGACCCATTCCCCCGTCGCGCTCGGCGTCGTCCTGCTGCTGTTCGGAGCGGCGTACGGCGGGATCAACGTCGCCTTCAACAGCGCCGCCGTCAATCTGGTGGCCGCGCTGAGGCGGCCCATCATGCCGAGCTTCCACGCCGCGTTCAGTCTGGGCGGCATGGTCGGCGCGGGGCTGGGCGCGCTGGTGGCCGGTTCGCTGTCGCCGACCCGGCATCTGTGGGGGCTCGCCGTCGTGGGGCTGCTCGTGACGGCCGTCGCGGGGCGGGCGCTGATGCGCTGCGAGCCGCTGACCCCGGCGGACGCGGGACGAGCCGAGCGGGACGGCACACCCCGCCGGCCTGACCGCCGTACCCGCGCGCTGGTGATCGTCTTCGGGCTCATCGCCCTGTGCACGGCGTACGGCGAGGGGGCGCTGGCCGACTGGGGCGCGCTCCACCTGGAGGAGGACCTCGACGCGTCGCCGGGCACCGCGGCCGTCGGGTACTCGCTGTTCGCGCTCGCGATGACGATCGGGCGGCTCTCGGGGACGACGCTGCTGGAACGGCTGGGCCGGACCCGTACGGTGCTCGTGGGCGGTTCCACCGCGTCGGCCGGCATGCTGCTGGGCGCGCTCGCGCCGACCCTGTGGGCGGCTCTGCTCGGCTACGCGGTGACCGGCCTCGGGCTCGCCAACCTGTTCCCCGTGGCCGTCGAGCGGGCCGGCGCGCTGGCCGGCCCGAGCGGGGTCGCCACCGCCTCCACCCTCGGCTACGGCGGCATGCTGCTCGGCCCGCCCGCGATCGGTTTCTTGGCGGACTGGTTCAGTCTGCCGGCCGCGCTGACGAGCGTGGCGGTGCTGGCGGCGGTGGCCACCGCCATCGGTTTCGCGACCCGCCGGGTGAGCACGGACTGACCCCGTAGGTCTCCCGGCCGTCCGGGTGGCACGGCCGGACGCGCCGGATCGGATACGTGGTGCCGGGGTACCCGGCGTCGGAGTCCGCCGGCCCCGCGCCGTCGGACGCGAGGACCGACCGCCCCTCCACGGATACGGGAGTGACCGTGACCGAACAGCAGCATCCCGTCGAGCAGTACCCGGCCCCCGATTTCCCGTCCCAGGACCAGCCGCATCCCGGCTGGACCGGGCCCATGGACCCGCCGCCGGACCACGGGGAGGACTCCTACCGGGGCAGCGGCCGGCTGACGGACCGGAAGGCCGTGATCACGGGCGGGGACTCCGGGATCGGCCGGGCGGTCGCCCTGGCGTTCGCCCGTGAGGGCGCGGACGTGGTCTTCACGCATCTCGACAGCGAGAAGGACGAGGCCGCCGAGACGGCTCGGTGGGTGGAGGAGGCCGGACGGCGGGCCGTGCCGGTCGCGTGCGACGTACGGGAGGAGGAGAACTGCCGGGCGTTGATCGACCGCGCCGTGTCCGAGTTCGGCCGGATCGACATCCTGGTGAACAACGCGGCGTACCAGATGTCGCAGCCCGACGGCATCGAGGCGATCTCCACCGAGCAGTTCGACCGGGTGATGCGCACCAACCTGTACGGCATGTTCTGGCTGTGCAAGCTGGCCGTGCCGCACATGCGGGAGGGCGGCAGCGTCATCAACTCGGCGTCCGTACAGGCGTACAAGCCGAGCCCGCACCTGCTGGACTACGCGACCACGAAGGGCGCCGTCGTCACGTTCACCCAGGGGCTCGCGCAGATGCTGATCGAGCGGGGCATCCGGGTCAACGCCGTGGCGCCGGGCCCGGTGTGGACGCCGCTGATCCCGGCGACCCTGCCGGACACCACGGAGTTCGGCAAGCAGGCGCCCATAGGGCGTCCCGCCCAGCCGGCCGAGATGGCCCCGGCGTACGTCTTCCTGGCCTCACAGGAGGCGTCGTACATCACCGCCGAGATCGTCAACGCGACGGGCGGAACCCCGCTTCCGTAGGTCACGGGCGAACGTCCGTACGACACAATCCTGCCCATGGACACAGCCCGGTACCTCGGAATCCTGGAGAAGGAAGGCCGGTCGCTCGCCGAAGCCGCCGAGCGGACGGGTACGGACGCCGTCGTCCCGGCCTGCCCGGGGTGGCGCGTCCGGGACCTGCTCCGGCACACGGGCGTGGTGCACCGGTGGGCCGCGGCCTTCGTCGCGGACGGGCACACCGGGCCCCGCCCGATGGGTGAGCCGCCGGAGCTGGACGGCCCCGCGCTGGTGGACTGGTACCGCGACGGCCACCGGCGTCTGGTGGGCACCCTGGCGGGTTCGGCGCCCGGCGTGGAGTGTTTCACCTTTCTGCCGGGAGCACCCTCCGCGCTCGCGTTCTGGGCCCGCCGGCAGGCACACGAGACGACCGTCCACCGGTTCGACGCGGAGTCGGCCGGCGGCGGCACGCCGTCACCCGTCGCCGCGGACTTCGCGGCGGACGGTGTCGACGAGCTGCTGCGCGGCTTCCACGCGCGGGCACGGAGCCGGGTGCGCACCGAGGCGCCCAGGATCCTGCGGGTGCGCGCGACCGACGCGGACGGGGTGTGGACCGTACGGCTGTCCCAGGAGCCGCCCGTGACCACGCGGGACGGGTCCGGTGAGGCGGAGTGCGAACTGTCCGGAACGGCCGAGCAGTTGTATCTCGCGCTGTGGAACCGGGCGCCGGTGCCGGCGGTGTCCGGCGATCCGGGGCTCGCCGCCCTGTGGCGGGAGACGTCCGCCGTCATCTGAGACGGCCCTCCGGAGCCCCGTCGCTCAGCCGTCCGCGAGCATCCGGGCCAGTACCGCGCGCTGTACGGGCAGCACCTCGCCGTGCAGTGCGCGTCCCTTCGCCGTGAGCGAGACCCGTACGCCGCGCCGGTCCTCCGGGCAGAGCCCGCGCTCGGCGAGGCCCTCCTTCTCCAGCCGGGCGATCAGCCGGGACAGCGCGCTCTGGCTCAGATGGACATGCTCGGAGATCTCCTGGACGCGGTAGGAGCAGCCGCCCGATCCCCGGTTCTGGGCGAGGATGTCGAGGACCTCGAAGTCGCTGGCGCACAGGCCGTGTTCGTGCAGAGCGCGGTCGATCTCGCACTGGGTGCGCGTTTGCAGCGCGAGTACGCCGCGCCACCGTTCCACGAGCGCCTGTTCGGCCTGGTCCGCCGCCATGGGCGCACCGTAGCAGAGAGCCGCTTCTCTTCCAGGGGGCGCCTGCGGGCCGCTTGTCCGCCGGGCGCCCGCCTGTTTCACTCCTCGGGTGACCGGAACCAGGGGGCTGACATGACGGGGTACGGGGGCCGGCGGAGCCAGGCGGAGCGGGACGCCATCACCGTGGAGATCGGGTACGCGCTGGTCAGCGCGGCGTTCGCGGCCGCGCTGGTCCTCGGGGCGGTGGCGGGGCCGGCACTGCTCTTCTCGCTGCCGGACATCGTCGAGACGGTGCTGCCGCACGCCGGAGTCGTCCTCGCGGCGGTCCTGTTCGCCGTCCGCACGGTCGCCGTGCTGGTCCGGTTCCGGCGGGCGGGTCAGCCCAGCCAGCCCGGCCGCACCAATCCCGACTCGTAGGCCAGCACCACCAGTTGGGCCCGGTCACGGGCACCCAGTTTCACCATGGTGCGGCTGACGTGGGTCTTGGCGGTGAGCGGGCTGACCACCAGCCGGCGGGCGATCTCCTCGTTGGACAGGCCCATGCCGACCAACGCCATGACCTCCCGTTCCCGCTCGGTGAGCGCGGACAGGGCGCCGACGGCGGCCGGTTCCTTGGAACGGGCCGCGAACTCGGCGATCAGCCGCCGGGTCACCCCGGGCGACAGCAGCGCGTCACCGTCGACCACCGCCCGCACCGCGCGCAGCAGTTCCTCCGGCTCGGTGTCCTTGACCAGGAAGCCCGAGGCTCCTGAACGGATCGCCTCGAAGACGTACTCGTCGAGTTCGAAGGTGGTGAGCATGACCACCCTCACATCCGCCAGATCCGGGTCCCGGGTCACCCGGCGGGTGGCCGCGAGACCGTCGAGTGCGGGCATACGGATGTCCATCAGCACGACGTCGGGCCGCAGTTCGCGGATCAGCCGGACGGCCTCCTCGCCGTCGGACGCCTCCCCCGCCACCCCGATGTCCGGCTGCGCGTCCAGCAGCGCGCGGAAACCTGCCCGGACCAGTGACTGGTCGTCGGCGAGCAGTACACGGATCACCGGTCGTCCTCGGCTTCGATCGGAAGTACGGCGAGCACCCGGAACCCGCCGTCGGGGCGCGGGCCCGCCTCGATGGTGCCATCCAGCGCGGCGGCCCGCTCCCGCATCCCGGCCAGCCCGTTCCCGCCGCCGCCCGCGTCGGCACCGGTGGCGGGACCGTCGTCGTCGACGCGCAGCCGCAGCCGCCCCTCGCCGTGTTCGATCCGCACCCGCGCCTCGCGCGAGCCCGAGTGCCGTACGACGTTGGTGAGGGCCTCCTGGACGATGCGGAAGGCCGCCAGGTCCGCGCCGGGCGGCAGCCGGGGCGGCTCCCCCTCGACGGTCACGGTGAGGCCCGCGCTCGCGGCCTGGTCCACCAGTTCCGCAAGCCGGTCCAGGCCGGGCGCCGGGGCGCGCGGCGCGGCACCCGGCGCGCGCAGGGTGTCGAGCACCTGGCGCACCTCCCCGAGCGCCTCCTTGCTCTGTTCCTTGATGGTGGTGAGCGCGCCGCGGGCCTGCTCCGGGTCGCTGTCCAGCAACGCGAGGCCGACGCCGGCCTGCACATTGATGACCGAGATGCTGTGCGCGAGCACGTCGTGCAGTTCGCGGGCGATCCGCAGCCGCTCCTCGTCCGCGCGCCGCCGCGCCGCCTGGGCCCGTTCGGCCCGCTCCCGCGCCCACTGCTCACGGCGGGTCCTGGCCAGTTCCGACACCGCGACGAGCGCCACCACCCAGGTGGCGATCACGATCTCCTGGTTCCAGGAGGCGGCGCCGTCGCCGGACGGTGGCAGCCACCGGTACAGCACCTGGGAGATCAGCACATGCCCCGCCCACAGGGCCCCCATCGCCGCCCAGGTCGCGTGCCGGTGTCCGGAGACGACGGCGCTGAAGCAGGCCACGGCGACGGTGAGGAACACCGGCCCGTACGGGTAACCGGCCCCGACGTAGACCAGGACGGCGGCGACGGCGGCGAACACCACGGGCACGGGGTGGCGCCGCCGCCACAGCAGCGTCACGCCCGACGCCAGCAGCAGGAGCCGTGCGGCGGGGTCCAGGGCGGCCCGCTCGCCGTGCTGGGCGTGATCGGCGAACTGGGAGCCGATCAGCACGAACGCCGTGACCAGCGCGGTGGAACGCCAGGGCCACCGGGGACTCCCGCCCTGCTCGAGCGGCCGCCCGGGGCGCCACCGGCCCGGTGGTCCGCCCCAGGGTCCGCGCTGTTCGTCCATGTCCGTCACGCTAGACGCCGGACGCCCGGTGCGACGTCAGCCCGGCGTGGTGATCGCGCGTACTCCCGGCGAAGTACGTCCGTCCGCCTACGAGGGCCCGCCCGAGGGCCCCTCCTGCGGATACACCAGGCCCACGGTGTGCGCGAGTTGTCCCACCGCGTGCCGGAAGAACGTGTCGCGGTCCTCCACCACCCGGTTGAACTGCCCGAACAGCTCGAACCCGATCAGCCCGAACAGCTGGGCCCAGGCGGCCACCATCGTCGCCACCACCTCGGGCGGCAGGTCGGGGGCGAGGTCCGAGGCCATGCGCACGGCCTCGGGGCGCAGGTCGTCCGGCAGGGCGGGCTTGGCGAGGCCGAGGCCGCGCTGTGCGTCGCGGAGGATGCCGATGATGACGAGAGCGGAGCGTTCGGCGGCGGGCACGGTCGTGTCGGGCGCGGTGTAGCCCGGCACCGGTGTGCCGTAGATCAGCGCGTACTCGTGGGAATGCGCGAGCGCCCAGGCGCGGACGCCCTCGCACACGGCGGTCCAGCGCCGCACCGGTCCGGCGTCGGCGGCCGCGTCCCGGGCTGCCTCGGCCGCGGCGCCGAGGGACTCGTAGGCGTCGATGATCAGGGCGGTCAGCAGGTCGTCACGGCTGGGGAAGTACCGGTAGAGGGCGGAGGAGGCCATGCCGAGCTCCCGGGCGACGGCCCGCAGCGACAGTTTGGTGGCGCCTTCGTGCGCGAGCTGTCTGCGGGCCTCTTCCTTGATGGCCGCCGTGACTTCGATCCTGGCCCGGGCGCGGACGCCGTGTGTGGAGCTGGTCATGGGGTCAGTCTCCCATGAATTCGAGAGCGGTGCACGCAAACGAGAGCACTGCTCTTGCTTTACCGCGCGAGACCGTGCAGACTGAAGCCACGCCGAGCGAGAGCAGCGCTCACAAAAGCGAGCACCGCTCTCGCAAACCCGCCCCGCCCCTGGAGGTCACCGATGTCGTCGTCAGCGCCGTACTACCGCAAGGGCAGCCCCCTCACCGTCCGGCTCAACAGCGTCGTCGGCTGGCTGGCCCGGCACGGGCTCAGCTTCGCCGGCACCGCGGAGATGTCCGTCCGCGGCCGCAAGAGCGGACGCATGCAGCGCATCCCGGTCAACCCGCACACCCATGACGGCGGCCAGTACATCGTCTCGGCGCGCGGCCACTCCCAGTGGGTGCGCAACATGCGGGCCGCCGAGGGCGGGGAACTGCGGGTGGGGCGCAAGGTCCGCACCTTCACCGCGGTGGAGCTTCCCGACGAGGAGAAGCTCCCGATCCTGCGGACCTATCTGGAGAAGTGGGGCTGGGAGGTCAACCAGTACTTCCAGGGCGTCACCGCCCGGTCCTCCGACGAGGAGATCGCCGCGGCCGCGCACGACCACCCCGTCTTCCGGATCACCGTCAGGAGCTGACCTCGTCGCCCGCGGGACGCCGGTCCAGGGCCATCAGCGCGCGGTGCGCCAGCGGGTGTGTGCGCACCAGTTCGCCGAGCGTGGTCGAACCCCGGGTGATGTCCCTGAACGCCTTCCAGGCCGGGCGGAAGCCGGTGAGCACCGCGTGGAAGACCCCGGGACGCCGTTCGAACGCCGCCAGCATCCGCTTGCCGACGCTCATCTCGACGCCGAGCCCCGCCTTGACCGCGAAGGCGTAGTTCAGCGCCTGCCGGCGGGTGTCCACGGCGTCGTGGGCCTCCGCGATCCGTACCGCCCACTCCCCCGCCAGCCGGCCCGAACGCAGCGCGAAGGAGATGCCCTCGCGGGTCCACGGCTCCAGCAGCCCCGCCGCGTCCCCGCACACCAGCACCCGGCCGCGCGACAGCGGCGAGTCCTCGGCCCGGCAGCGCGTCAAGTGGCCCGAGGAGATGCTCGGTTCGAAGCCGGCGAGGCCGAGCCGGCCGACGAAGTCCTCCAAGTACCGCTTGGTGGCGGCACCTTCGCCGCGCCGCGAGATCACACCGACGGTGAGCGTGTCCCCCTTGGGGAAGACCCAGCCGTAACTGCCGGGCATCGGCCCCCAGTCGATGAGCACCCGGCCCTTCCAGTCCTCCGCGACCGTCTCCGGAACCGGGATCTCCGCCTCCAGGCCGAGGTCGACCTGGTCCAGCTTGACGCCGACATGGGCCCCTATGCGGCCCGCGCTGCCGTCCGCGCCGACCACGGCCCGCGCCAGCACCGTCTCGCCGCCCTGCAGGACGACGGCGACCGTGCGCCGGTCCGGTACGGCCGAGCCGTGCTGTTCCACCCGCTGCACGGCGGCGCCGGTGCGCAGTTCGGCACCCGCCTTCTGCGCGTGCTCCACGAGCTGCTGGTCGAACTCGGGCCGGTTGATCAGCCCGAACAGCATCTGCCGCGAGCGCCGGGTACGGGTGAAGCGGCCGTTGTGCGAGAACGTCACCGCGTGCACCCGGTCCTTGAAGGGAAGTTCGAAGCCGGGCGGGAGGGAGTCGCGCGAGGGGCCGATGATGCCGCCGCCGCACGTCTTGTAGCGCGGCAACTCCGCCTTCTCCAGCAACAGCACGCGCCGTCCCGCGACCGCCGCCGCGTAGGCCGCCGAGGCCCCCGCGGGTCCCGCGCCCACCACGACGACGTCCCACACCTGCTGTACGTCGTCCGCCGAAGAGTTCTCGCTGCTCACGATGGTCTACTGCTCCCGATCCAGCCGCCTGCCGCTCCTGTCCTCCCGCATCCTACGGCGGCGATCACGTCGGGCCACTGTGGGAGGATCGGCGGCGTAAGTGCCCCGTACACGGGTCCTCACGCACACCACGCGATCATCTCGTACAAAGATGGACGCGAACGTTACAACGTCGCACCCACAAGGAGCGTGCCCATGTCGTCGAATCCGGTCGCCGCGACCGTCGCCTCGCTGATGCCCAGGGCGAAGGACGAGCTCGCCGAGCTGGTGGCCTTCAGGTCGGTGGCGGACTTCGGGCAGTTCCCGCGCGAGGAGAGCGAGGGCGCCGCCCGCTGGATCACGGACGCGCTCACCGCCGAGGGTTTCCAGGACGTGGCGCTGCTCGACACCCCGGACGGCACGCAGTCGGTCTACGGCTACCTGCCCGGCCCGGAGGGCGCCAGGACCGTACTCCTGTACGCGCACTACGACGTGCAGCCGCCGCTGGACGAGGACGGCTGGACCACGCCGCCGTTCGAGCTGACCGAGCGCGACGGCCGCTGGTACGGGCGCGGGGCCGCCGACTGCAAGGGCGGCGTGATCATGCATCTGCTGGCGCTGCGCGCGCTGAAGGCGAACGGTGGCGTGCCCGTCCACGTCAAGGTGATCGTCGAGGGTTCGGAGGAGCAGGGCACCGGCGGTCTGGAGCGGCACGCCGAGGCCCACCCCGACCTGCTGACCGCCGACACGATCGTGATCGGCGACACGGGCAACTTCCGCGCCGGTCTGCCCACGGTCACCTCGACGCTGCGCGGCATGACGCTCGTCCGGGTGCGGATCGACACCCTCGAGGGCAATCTGCACTCGGGCCAGTTCGGCGGGGCCGCGCCCGACGCGCTGGCCGCGCTGGTGCGCGTACTGGACTCGCTGCGCGCCGAGGACGGCTCCACCACCGTCGACGGGCTGACCGGCGACAAGGTGTGGGACGGACTGCAGTACGCCGACGAGCAGTTCCGCACGGACGCCAAGGTGCTGGACGGGGTGGAGCTGATCGGTTCCGGTACGGTCGCGGACCGCGTCTGGGCGCGTCCGGCCGTGACCGTGCTCGGCATCGACTGCCCGCCGGTGATCGGCGCCACGCCGTCGGTGCAGGCGAGCGCTCGCGCGCTGGTCAGCCTGCGGGTGCCGCCGGGCGTCGACGCGGCCGAGGCGACCGGGCTGCTGCGGGCGCACCTGGAGGCGCACACGCCCTGGGGCGCGCGGGTGAGCACCGAGCAGATCGGTCAGGGGCAGGCGTTCCGCGCGGACACCACCAGCCCGGCCTACCAGGCCATGTCCGACGCGATGGCGGTGGCGTACCCGGGGCAGGAGATGCAGTACGCCGGTCAGGGCGGCTCGATCCCGCTGTGCAACACCCTCGCCGCCCTGTACCCGAAGGCGGAGATCCTGCTGATCGGCCTGAGCGAGCCGGAGGCCCGGATCCACGCGGTGAACGAGAGCGTGTCCCCCGACGAACTGGAACGCCTCTCCCTCGCCGAGGCCCTGTTCCTGCGCAACTACGCGTCGACCGCCCGCTGACGACCCGGTGGCCGGTCGCCCCGTACAGGCGGCCGGCGCCCGGCGTCTCAGCCGACCGGCACCCCGGCCTCGAGGTACATCGCCCTGCCGCGTTCGCGGGCCCGTAGGGCGCAGCACAGGCGTTCGTAGCGGATCGGGGGGAGGAGTTCGGCGGCCTCGGCCTCCGAGGCGAAGCGCCAGGCGCGCAGTTCCGGGCCGGGCAGCAGGACGCGGCCGGCGTCCGCGGGGTCGAGGCGGCCTCCGTCGAAGAGCAGCCGCAGGCCGCCGAAGGCGGGGGGCGCGGGCGGTTCCCAGTCGACGACGAGGAGCGCCGGTACGTCGTCGAGGCGTATCCCGGTCTCCTCGGCGACCTCGCGCATGCCCGCGCGCGCGGGAGCCTCGCCGCGTTCCACGACCCCGCCCGGGAACTCCCAGCCCGGCTTGTACGTCGGGTCGACCAGCAGCACCCGGTCCTGTTCGTCGAAGAGCAGCACCCCGGCGGCGACCGTCTCGGCGGTGGGTTCGGGCGTCTGCACGATGTCGCAGGCCGGCACCTCCCCGCTGCCCACCGCCTCGGCGATGCGCAGGGCGGTCTCGTACGGGGTGAGGGTTCCGCTGTCGACGGGATAGGCGTCGGCGGTGAGCCAGCCCGCGAGGGCGGTCTTGTACGGCTCGATGTGGTCGTACGACCATTGCCGGACCCGTATCTCAGCGTCGGGGAGATCCGCCGGGACCTCCCGGCCGGCTATGCGCTCGCGCAGGATCGTTTCCGCCGGAGCCAGCAGGACGTGCCTGACCGGTATGCGCCGGGCGGCGAGGCCGCCGAAGATCTCGTCGCGGTACTCCTGGCGCAGCAGGGTCATGGGGACCACCAGCGTCCCGCCGAGCTCGGCGAGCATCGCGGCCGCCGTGTCGATCACGAGTCGTCGCCAGACCGGGAGGTCCTGGAAGTCGCCGACCTCGGCGAGGCGCTTGGGCGGAAGCAGCCGTTCCAGTGCTCCGCCGATGACCTCGGGGTCGAAGAGCGTGCTGTTCGGGATCAGCTCGATCAGTTCGTGCGCGGTGGTGGTCTTTCCCGCACCGAACGCGCCGTTGACCCAGACGATCACGTTTCCCCCTCTTCTGTTGGCCCCCTGTGGCTTGCCCGCTCCACCCTGCCACGGAAACCAGATCCGGCCGAGAACGCGGGAGAACGGCGCCGGCGCCCCCCAGGGACCCGGGGGACGCCGGCGTCGCACCGGCCGCGCCGGAGGGGCTGCTCAGGCCCTGCTGTCCCGGTCGATGTCGAGGTCCAGCGTGTTGTTCTCGCCGACGGTCCGGTCGAGGGTGCTGATGGTGTCGTCGACGTCGAGCGGGGCGGCGCTCCCGGCGGCGGCCGCGTGCGACGGGGTGACGGCCGCGACGACGAAGCCGGTGGCGAGGGAGGCGATGGCCAGCATGGTGCGCTTCTTCATACCCGGCTCAACTGGCGAACCGCCCCCGAGGTCACGCACCCGCGCGGATCCCGGAACGGCACCCGGGGCACCGGCGTGGCCGGGCCGGCGAGGTGACGCGCACGCGCGGGTCCTCAGACCGCCGCGACCGCCGTGTCCGTCCTGCCCGCCAGCGCCGCCGCGGCCGCGCCCACCAGGCCCGCGTCCGTGCCCATCTGGGCCGGGGTCACCGCGAGGCGCTGGACGAAGGACAGGGTGGCGTACTCGGTGAGGGCCTTGCGCAGGGGCGCGAAGAGGACCTCGCCCGCTTTGCCCACACCTCCGCCGATCACGGCGATGTCGATCTCGACGAGGGTCGCGGTGGCCGCGATCCCGGCGGCCAGCGCCCTGGCCGCCCGCTCGAAGGACGCCACGGCGACCGGGTCCCCGGCCCGTGCGGCGGCGGCCACCGCGGCGGCGGAGGTGTCGCCGTCGGGGCCGGGACTCCAGCCGCCGTCCACGGCGCGGCGGGCGATGTTGGGGCCGCTCGCGATGCGCTCCACGCAGCCGCGCGAACCGCAGGGGCAGATATCGCCGTCGAGGTCCACGCTGATGTGACCGATGTGGCCGGAGTTGCCGGTGGGTCCGGGGTGCAGCCGGCCGCCGAGGACCAGACCGCCGCCGACGCCGGTGGAGACGACCATGCAGAGCGCGTTGTCGTGGCCGCGGGCGGCGCCCTGCCAGTGTTCGGCGGCCGTGATCGCGACCCCGTCGCCGATCAGCTCCACGGGCAGCCCGCCGGTCGCGTCCCGGACGCGGGCGACGAGCGGGTAGTCGCGCCAGCCGGGCACGTTGACCGGGCTCACCGTACCGGCGGAGGCGTCCACCGGGCCCGCGCTGCCGATGCCCAGCGCACCGGCGCGCTGCCACAGCGGAGACGCGACGAGCTCGCCGAGCACCGCCTCGACGGCCCGCATCACGGTCTCACCGTTCTCCCGCGCGGGCGTGGGCCGCTGGGCGCGGACCAGGATCCGGCCCTGGCAGTCCACCAGCGCGCCGGCGATCTTGGTGCCGCCGATGTCGAGCGCGGCCACGAGGTCGGTGTGCATCAGTGTCGGATCTCCCCGTCAAACATCGGAAACCATCGAGAAGGGCTCAGCGAACGACCATGCGCGACCACGAGGCAACACATGAACACGGGCAACGGCCCGTCGTGCGGTCGTGTGCGGGGCCGGAGTGTGCGTTGGACAGTGTCTCCCGAGCCTGACAACGTTGTCCAGGCTCTATGCTCGACGCCACATCCTCATACAACCCCATGGACCTACGCATCCCCGTGGCCGACAGGACAGGACACCGCACCGTGCCGGAGACGACCCGCCGCAGCGACCGCATCCCAGGGACCCGTTACGGCAACCGTCCGACGATGAAGGACGTGGCCGCCCGCGCCGGCGTCGGACTCAAGACGGTCTCCCGGGTGGTCAACGGCGAGCCGGGCGTCACGCCGGAGACGGAGCGCCGCGTCCAGGAGGCGATCGAGGCCCTCGGCTTCCGCCGCAACGACAGCGCGCGGGTGCTGCGCAAGGGCCGCACGGCCAGCATCGGTCTGGTCCTGGAGGATCTCGCGGACCCGTTCTACGGGCCGCTGAGCCGGGCGGTCGAGGAGGTGGCCCGTGCGCACGGCGCCCTGCTGATCAACGGCTCCAGCGCGGAGGACGCCGACCGTGAGCAGGAGCTGGTGCTGGCGCTGTGCGCCCGCCGGGTGGACGGGCTGGTGGTGATCCCGGCGGGCGGCGACCACCGCTATCTGGAGCCGGAGCTGAAGGCGGGTGTCGCCACCGTCTTCGTGGACCGTCCGGCCGGGCACATCGACGTGGACGTCGTCGTGTCGGACAACTTCGGGGGTGCCCGCGACGGCGTGAGCCATCTGCTCGCGCACGGACACCGACGGATCGGCTTCATCGGCGACATGCCCCGGATCCACACGGCCGCCGAGCGGCTGCGCGGCTACCGGACCGCCATGGAGGACGCGGGGATAACGGTGGAGGACGCCTGGATGTCCCTGGGCGTCACCGACCCGGAGCGGGTGCGCCGCGCGGCCGAGGAGATGCTCTCGGGGCCGGAGCCGGTGACCGCGATCTTCACCGGCAACAACCGGGTGACGGTCACCGTGATCCGGGTGCTGGCCGGGCACACGCGCCAGGTCGCCCTCGTCGGTTTCGACGACATCGAGCTCGCGGATCTGCTCCGGCCCGGTGTCACGGTCGTCGCCCAGGACGCGGCGGCTCTCGGCCGGACCGCGGCCGAGCGGCTGTTCCGCCAGCTGGACGGCACCCTGCTCGCCCCGGAGCGCATCGAGCTCCCCACCAGGCTGATCACCCGCGGCTCCGGTGAGCTGCCCCCGGCGGACTGAGCGGACGGTGCCGGTGGAGGAGAACCGCACACTGCGGGCGCTGGGGCTGGAGAAGGCGCCGCGGGAGCATCCGCTGCTGTATCCGGGCGCCTGGCCACGGGATTCCGGGCTGCTGGACGGGGAGCGGCTGCTGCCGCCGGAGCGGCTGACGTACGAGGACCGGGTGCCCGTGCTCGCGGTCGGGTCCAACGCCTGTCCCGGCCAGCTGCGGCACAAGATGGCCGAGTCCGGCATCATCACACCGGTCCCGATGACGCGGACACGGGTGACCGGCGTCGGCATCGGTGTCTCGGCGCATGTGAGCCGTATGGGTTACGTGTCCCATTCGCCGGTCCGCGCCCCGCAGGCGGTACGGGAACTGTTCGTCATCTGGCTGGACGCCCGGCAGCTCGCGGTGATCGACGCGAGCGAGGGCGCGCCACGGCCGGACGGCAACTTCCAGCGCGTCTGGCTGCCCGCCCCCGACGTACGGATCGCGCTCGCCGACGGTTCCGCGCTCGCCGGCGCGTACGCGTACGTGAACCGCCATGGGGTGCTGCACGACGGCACCGGCGTCCCGCGCGTCCATCCGGGCCAGCGCGAACTGCTCACCGAGCTGCTCGCGCACGTACCCGGGATGCGGGAGCTGTTCGGCGGCTCCCCCGAGGAGTTCTGCGAGCGGGCTCGCGCCGACCCAGGACTGTGCGCACGCGGCACCCGGCTGTTCGGGGAGCGGGGGCTGGTGACGTCCGGCGGTCTCGAGCGGTACGCGGGGCCTCAGCAGTACGGCAGTCCCGGCACCGGTGCGTCGTTGGCGCCGCCCCTGATGTAGACGTCGCTGACCCAGACACCGGTGTTGCCGCTGTCGTCGTCGGTCCGGGCCCACCAGACGTTGGTCCACTGGCCGCTCGTCTCGCGGCGGCCCAGGTTCTGCTGGCAGTAGAAGTAGTTGGTGCCCGCGTTGAGGACGCCGGCCTCGGTGCCGGAGGCGGTGTAGGACTTGGCGGTGCGCCAGACCTGGCAGTTGTACCTGCCGCCGCCGATCGGGTCGCAGACGGGGGCGGGCGTGGTGGCGCCGCCGTCGTCTCCCGGCGCGGCGCCGGCGTCGCCCGTGGTGCCGCTGTCCGGGGTCCTCTCCGGCGCTGACGTGGCGGGACGGTCGGCGGGGGTCTTCCCGGCCGTCCCCGCGGCGCCGGACCTCTCCGACGGTGCCGCGCTCCTCTCCTTGTCCGCGCCGGTCTCCAGAGGTCGTCCGGCGTCCGTGTCACCGGACCTCGTGGGCGAGGCCGGGGCGTCGTTGCCGGAGTGCGCGTCCGTCCGGCCGCCGTCCGGGGAGTTGAGTACGGCGACGGTGATGCCCGCCGCCGCGAGGACGACGGCGACGGCCACGCCGACGAGCAGCGCGCGCCCCTTGCGGCGGGAGGGCGGGGCCGGGTCCATGGGGCCGGTGGGTGTCGAGCCGACGGCCGGGGCGGCGGGAACGCCTGCGCCCGGGGCCCGTGGCCGGCTCGGCCGCTCCGGTGGCCCGAAGCCCGGTGGCACCGCCGCGACGCCGACCTCGGTCTCGGTGCGGCCGGGTGCGGGTGCGGGCGCCGGGGGGCGCAGCGAGGCCGTCGGGGTGTCCGCGCCGGCGGCGACGGCTTCCAGGAGTTCGCGTGCCTCGGCCGCCTCCGGACGGCACTCGGGCCGTTTGTCCAGGAGTCGGGCGAGAACGGGGCCGAGCGGCCCGGCCCGGCCCGACTCGGGAAGGGGCTCGGAGACGATCGCGGTGAGCGTGGAGAACGTCGACGTACGGCGGAAGGGTGAGGCGCCTTCCACGGCCGCGTAGAGCGTGGCGCCCAGCGCCCAGACGTCGGAGGCCGGTCCCGGGACGGCGCCCTGGGCGCGCTCGGGGGCCAGGTAGTCGAGGGAGCCGACGATCTCGCCGCTGCGGGTGAGGTGGGTGGCCGCGCCGTCGCCCGGGTCGTCCATGGCGGCGATGCCGAAGTCGGTGAGGACCACCCGGCCCGAGCGGTCGAGCAGGATGTTGCCGGGCTTCACGTCGCGGTGCAGCACCCCGGCGCGGTGCGCGGCGCCCAGCGCGTCCATCACGCCGGCGCCGATCCCGGCCGCCTCGCGCGGGTCGAGGGTGCCCCGGTCGCGGAGCACGTCGTCCAGGGACGGGCCGTCGACGAGTTCCATGACGATCAGGGGACGGCCGTCCGTCTCCGCGATGTCGTGGACGGAGATCACACCGGGGTGGCGCACCCGGGCCGCGGCGCGGGCCTCGCGCTGCATGCGCAGGCCCAGATCGGCCAGTTCGGATCCGGCGGCGTCGGTGTAGGTGCGCAGTTCCTTGACCGCCACCTCGCGGCCGAGGACCTCGTCCACCGCCTTCCAGACCACGCCCATGCCACCGCGCCCCAGCCGGCCGGTGACCCGGTAGCGGCCGGCCAGCAGCCGCCCGGTGCCGTCCGCCTGCCCGTTCTCCCCCGTCGACACCACTGCCCCGCTCCTCGACACCACCGACCGTGCGTGGCGTACAGCCTAAGGGGCTTGTGTGACAGGTCGGGGCACGGTGTCTTCGGCCTCCCAGCGCAGCAGGTCGCCCGGCTGGCAGTCGAGCACGTCGCAGAGCGCGGCGAGGGTGGTGAAGCGGACCGCCTTGGCGCGGCCGTTCTTCAGCACGGCCAGGTTGGCCGGGGTGATCCCGACACGTTCGGCGAGTTCGCCCACGGACATCTTCCGTCTGGCCAGCATCACGTCGATGTCGACGACGATGGGCATCAGATCACCTCGGCCAGCTCGGCACGCATCAGCGACGCCTCGACGTCGCGTGCGACGGCCTGTGCCAGCAGCATCCGCAGGACGAGGACGATGAGGGCGATGCCGAGGATCGCCAGTCCGGCCCCGCCGAGCAGGGCCACGACGCCCGGGGCGACGGCCTCGCCGGGTGCGAGGAGCGCGCCGAGCGCGAACACCAGGAGCGCGGCGGCGACGAACGCGCCGATGACGGCGTGGACGTAGCGGAAGGCCGCGTGGGAGAAGACCGTGCCGCGCCGGGCCATCGTCACCAGCCGCCAGACGCAGACCAGGACGGTCTGGGCGGCCACCACTCCGAGGACCACGATGAGGAGGAAGGGGGCGCGAAGGTGGGAGTACTCCGCGTCCAGCCCCTCCAGGTCGCTCGCCATCAGCGGCACGAGCACCGTCTGGACAGCCAGGGAACCCGCCAGCAGTGCCACGATCACCATGCGCAGCGCGAGTACGGTCAGCCGTCCCATCGCCCCTCCTTGAACCGAATCACGATGGGAATCTATCGAGATTCGATAGGTGAGGCAAACGAGGGCTACCGCGGGCCTCCCCGCCCGGGTGAGGCGAAGCCCTCCAGTCCGGCGCGGGAGAGGCCGGTCCGGTGCGCCACCTCGGCGCTGTCCAGGGCACCGCAGTCCAGTCCTCGCAGCAGAAACCCGGCGAGCGCCTTGGCGGTGGCGGGCTCGTCCATGACGTCGCCGCCGGCCCGGTCGGCGTAGCGGGCCAGCCGGGTGGCGGCCTGCTCGAAACCCTCGCGGTAGAAGGCGAAGACGGCGGCGTAGCGAGGGGGGAGGTGGCCGGGGTGCATGTCCCAGCCCTGGTAGTAGGCGCGCGCGAGGGCGCGGCGGGTGAGGCGGTAGTGCAGCCGCCAGGCGTCGTGGACCCGGTCCGCCGGGCCGACGGGCAGAACGTTGGTGGAGCCGTCCGAAAGACGTACGCCGGTGCCCGCCGCGGCGACCTGCATGACGGCCTTGGCGTGGTCGGCGGCCGGGTGGTCGCTCGCCTGATGGGCGGCGGAGACACCGAGGCAGGCGCTGTAGTCGAAGGTGCCGTAGTGCAGTCCGGTGGCGCGGCCCCCGGCGGCCCGGATCAGGCGGGCGACGGTGGCGGTGCCGTCGGCGGCGAGAACGGCCTGGCTGGTCTCGATCTGGATCTCGAAGCCGATCCGGCCGTCCTCGAGGCCGTGCGCCTCCTCGAAGGCGGCGAGGAGCCGGGCCATGGCGGTGACCTGCTCGGGGTAGGTGACCTTGGGCAGGGTCAGGAGGAGTCCGTCCGGCAGTCGGCCGGCTTCCACCAGGCCGGTGAGGAAGACGTCGAGGGTGCGGATGCCCCGGTCACGGACGGCGGCCTCCAGGCACTTCATGCGGATGCCCATGTACGGGGCGGCGGTACCGGCGTCGTACGCCTCGGCGATCAGCCGGGCCGCGCGGGCCGCGTCCGCGTCCTCCTCGGCGTCGGCGCGGGTGCCGTACCCGTCCTCGAAGTCCACCCGCAGGTCTTCCACCGGCTCGCGCTCCAGTTTGGCGCGGACACGGCCGTACACGTCGTCGGCGTGCGTCTCGTCGAGGCCGAGGACGGCGGCGAAGGAGGCGGCGTCCGGGGCGTGTGCGTCGAGTGCGGCGAGCGCCCGGTCACCCCAGGTGCGGAGGGTTCCGGCGGCGAAGGCGTCGGCGGGGACGTAGACGGTGTGGACGGGCTGCCGGGTGCCGGGGTCCCCGGGGTAGCGGCGCCGCAGTTCGGCGTCGACCGGTGCGAGGGAGGCGGCGATCTCGTCGGTGACGGCGCTCGTGAGACTGGTCGTCACCCGCTCCTGGCCCATGCCACCCCTCCCGAACTTCCACGATTCGAGATCAACAATTCGTTGAATGAAGTTATCGGGCGGCTTTCCCACCGGTCAACACCGCTCCCGCCGCCCGGTCCGCTCCGCCGTCTCGTCATGCTCACATTCGTCTGGCACCGTTTGTGTGTGCCGACTCACCGCCGTGTCACACGCCGTCCGGTGCTGAAGGGCGCGCTCGCGGCGTCCGTGACCCTTCCGCTCTCCAGTACAGCACTGTCCTCCGAACCCGCCTCGGCGGACGAACCGCCCGACCGCGCGCTGGAGGTCATGTCGTTCAACCTGCGGTTCGCGAACACGGCCGAGCCGCACAGCTGGGCCGCCCGCAGGCCGGTCATGCGGCAGCTGCTGCGCCGCGAACGCCCGCACGTCCTCGGCACCCAGGAGGGCCTCTACGGTCAACTGCGCGACATCGAGGCCGACCTGGGGCCGTCGTACGACTGGATCGGCACCGGACGCGCGGGCGGCAGCCGGGACGAGTTCATGGCCGTCCTCTACGACACCCGGCGGCTGGTCCCGCTGGAGTACGACCACTTCTGGCTGTCCGGCACTCCCGAGGTGATCGCGTCGAACACCTGGGGCAACGCCCACCTCCGCATGGCCACTTGGGTCCGGTTCCGCGATCTGCGCGTCGGCGGGCGGGAGTTCTGCGTGCTCGACACCCATCTGGACAACGCGAACCAGTCCGCGCGCGAGCGGTCCGCCGTGCTCATCGCCGAACGCGTCGGGCACCTGGCCCGTTCGCTGCCGGTGATCGTGACGGGCGACTTCAATGTCGCGGCCCACGGCAACCCCGTGTACGACACGATGCTGGGCGCCGGACTCGTCGACACATGGGACACCGCGGCCGTACGCGGTAAGGCGTACGGCACGTATCACGGGTATCTGCCGCTGGTGCCGGGCGGTGCCCGCATCGACTGGATCCTGGCCACGCCCGGCGTCACGGTGCACCGGGCCTCGGTCAACACCTTCACGGTGGACGGCCGTTTCCCCAGCGACCATCTGCCGGTCCAGGCCGCGCTCACCCTGTGACGCGCCGAGGCCCCCGCGACCGGTGCGGTCACGGGGGCCTCGTACGGCTCGGGGCGATCAGCCCTTGCGGGTCCTGATCTCCTCGGTCAGCTGCGGCACGACGTCGAACAGGTCGCCGACGATGCCGTAGTCGACCAGGTCGAAGATCGGAGCCTCGGCGTCCTTGTTGATGGCCACGATGGTCTTCGAGGTCTGCATACCGGCCCGGTGCTGGATCGCGCCCGAGATACCGGAGGCGATGTACAGCTGCGGCGAGACCGACTTGCCGGTCTGGCCGACCTGGTTGGTGTGCGGGTACCAGCCGGCGTCGACGGCGGCACGCGAGGCACCGACGGCCGCGCCGAGCGAGTCGGCGAGCGCCTCGATGATCGCGAAGTTCTCCGCGCCGTTGACACCACGGCCGCCGGAGACCACGATCGCGGCCTCGGTCAGCTCGGGGCGGCCCGTCGACTCACGCGGGGTACGGCCGGTGACCTTGGTGCCGGTCGCCTGGGCGGAGAAGGTCACGCTCAGGGCCTCGACCGCACCGGCGGCCGGGGCGGCCTCCACGGCGACCGAGTTCGGCTTGACCGTGATGACCGGGGTGCCCTTGGAGACACGGGACTTGGTGGTGTAGGAGGCGGCGAACACCGACTGCGTGGCCACCGGGCCCTCGTCGCCGGCCTCCAGGTCGACGGCGTCGGTGATGACGCCCGACCCGAGACGCAGCGCCAGACGGGCGGCGATCTCCTTGCCCTCGGCGGACGAGGGGACCAGGACGGCGGCCGGGGAGACGGCCGCGTGGGCGGCCTGGAGGGCGTCCACCTTCGGCACGACCAGGTAGTCGGCGTACTCGGCGGCCTCGTCGGTGAGGACCTTCACCGCGCCGTGCTCGGCGAGCGCGGCGGCGGTGTCACCGGCGCCGCCTCCCAGTGCGACGGCGACGGGCTCGCCGATGCGGCGGGCCAGGGTCAGCAGCTCCAGGGTGGGCTTGCGGACGGCACCGTCCACGTGGTCGACGTAGACGAGAACTTCAGCCATGGGACTTCTTCTCTCCTGCTTGCGAAGGGTGAGGGGCGGGAAGCGGGTTGAGCCCGTGGCTCAGACGAACTTCTGGCTCGCGAGGAACTCGGCGAGCTGCTTGCCGCCCTCGCCCTCGTCCTTGACGATCGTGCCGGCGGTACGGGCCGGGCGCTCGGCCGCGGAGTCGACGACCGTGTACGCGTTCTCCAGGCCGACCTCGTCCTCGTCGATGTCGAGGTCGGACAGGTCCCACGACTGAACCGGCTTCTTCTTCGCCGCCATGATGCCCTTGAAGGACGGGTAACGGGCCTCACCGGACTGGTCGGTGACCGACACCACGGCCGGCAGGGAGGCCTCGAGTTGCTCGGAGGCGGCGTCGCCGTCCCGGCGGCCCTTCACCGTGCCGTCCTCGACGGACACCTCGGACAGCAGGGTCACCTGCGGCACGCCCAGACGCTCGGCGAGCAGCGCCGGTACGACGCCCATGGTGCCGTCGGTGGAGGCCATTCCGGAGACGACCAGGTCGTAGCCCGCCTTCTCGATGGCCTTGGCAAGGACCAGGGAGGTGCCGATGGCGTCGGTGCCGTGCAGGTCGTCGTCCTCGACGTGGATCGCCTTGTCCGCGCCCATGGACAGCGCCTTGCGCAGGGCGTCCTTGGCGTCCTCGGGGCCCACCGTCAGGACGGTGATCTCCACGTCGTCGTCGGATTCCTCCGAGATCTGCAGCGCCTGCTCCACCGCGTACTCGTCCAGTTCGGAGAGCAGACCGTCCACGTCGTCACGGTCGACGGTCAGGTCATCGGCGAAGTGCCGGTCGCCAGTGGCGTCGGGCACGTACTTCACGGTGACAACGATCCTCAAGCTCACGCCGGCTCTCCTACTGCATCGTCATTTCTGGCTGCCTGCCTTCAGGCAGCATAGGCGCCTGAATCGGGCGTTCCCGGTCGGGGCGGCCCGCGCTCCGAACGAAATATTACTCGTCAGTACACCCAGATCCTTCCCGCTGAGCAAGCGCTTTGAACTGTGACCTTCGCAACGCAGCGTAACCGGAACTCGACGGGTCCGCGACCAGGAGAGGACCCGTCGTCAGTCGCGCAGACCGCCGAAACGTCCCTGGTGATAGAGGAGCGGACGGCCCTGTCCCGTGGGGTCGCCGAGCAGGACCTGGGCGAGGACGATCCGGTGGTCGCCGGCGGGCACGCGGGTCACCACCCTGCACACCATCCAGGCCGGCACGCCGTCCAGTACGGGGACGCCCTGCGGCCCCTCCCGCCAGGCGGTGGACGGTCCGAAGCGGTCGGCGCCGCTGCGCGCGAAGGTCTCCGCGAGCTCCCGCTGGTGCTCCCCGAGGAGATGCACGCCGACGTGTTCGCCCGTCGCGATCACCGGCCATGTGGAGCTGCCGGTGCCGATGGCGAACGAGAGCATCGGGGGCTCGGCGGAGACGGAGGCGAGGGAGGTCGCGGTGAAGCCGACCGGGCCCGAGCGGCCCTGCGCGGTGATCACGGCGACGCCCGCCGCGTGCCTGCGGAAGACCGAGCGCAGCAGTTCGGGCGAGGCGGGCCGGGCGGTACCGGGGCCGGACGCGACCGTCATGCCGGACGGCCGGGCACCCGCGCGGGGTGAAGGAGTTCCGAGGGCATGAGGTCAGGCTGACGACGGATGGCATGCACAGTCAAGTCGGTCCTGCGATGTGCGAGATGCCTCACCGCGGTCCGGCCGGTCCGGCCAGGGCCGCTCCCAGTGCGGCGATCACGTCGGCCTTGCGGGGCAGGCCGGCCGCGCGCCGTGCGACCCGCCCGGCGGCGTCGAGGACCAGGACCGTCGGCGTCCGTACGATCTCCAGACGGCGTACGAGGTCCAGGTGGGCCTCGGCGTCGATCTCCACGTAGGCCACGCCGGGCACCAGTCCCGCCA
This sequence comes from Streptomyces sp. NPDC048584, assembly GCF_043199595.1. Taxonomy (NCBI): domain Bacteria; kingdom Bacillati; phylum Actinomycetota; class Actinomycetes; order Kitasatosporales; family Streptomycetaceae; genus Streptomyces; species Streptomyces sp. NPDC048584. Next base: position 199,719 of record NZ_JBICWF010000011.1, on the reverse strand, counting down.
CCTCGGCGAGCACCCGCCGGGTCGCCCGGCAGGGCGCGCAGAAGGCACTGGAGAACTGCACCAGGGTGGCACGCTCCCCCAGTTCCGTCCCCATGTCGGCCCACGGTCCGGTCACTTCGCGCCACCTCTCTCGTTCCGGCTCCCCCCTGCGACGATGTCCAGCGCTCCCGAGGCGGCGCGCATTCCCGGCCGCGCGCACAAAGCCCGAGGTGGATCAAAGGGTGGAAGTGACGAGAATCTCGCCTCGGACGGGCACCAGGACTGGTTCACCGGCCGTTCTTCGGGCACCATCTGCGACAAGCCGTAAAACCTACGGCTGCGTAACTTCGACTGGGAGCCTCCTTCCCAGACACAGAAGGAAGGGTTCTCACCCGCCCATGGCAGAACTCGTCTACCGGCCCGTCGTCGGTTTCGCCCGCACCCTGTTCAAGGCGTGGGACCTCAAGATCGACTGCCAGGGTTCGGAGAACATACCGCGTTCGGGCGGCGCCGTGCTGGTGAGCAATCACATCAGCTACCTGGATTTCGTCTTCAACGGCCTGGCGGCGCTCCCCCAGAAGCGGCTCGTGCGCTTCATGGCGAAGGAGTCGGTCTTCCGGCACCGGGTCTCCGGTCCGCTGATGCGCGGTATGAAGCACATCCCGGTGGACCGCAAGCAGGGCGAGGCGGCGTACGAGCACGCGCTGCGGTCGCTGCGGTCCGGGGAGATCGTGGGTGTCTTCCCGGAGGCGACGATCTCGCAGTCGTTCACGCTGAAGAGCTTCAAGTCGGGTGCCGCCCGGCTGGCGCAGGAGGCGGGCGTGCCGCTGATCCCGATGGCGGTGTGGGGCACACAGCGGCTGTGGACCAAGGGGCACCCGCGCAACTTCAAGCGCAGCCACACCCCGATCACCATTCGGGTGGGCGAGGCGCTCGAGGCGTCGAAGGACAAGTACGCGGGCGCGATCACCCGGCAGTTGCGGGAGCGCGTGCAGGAGTTGCTGGAGGCGGCGCAGCGGGCGTACCCCGTGCGGCCGAAGGGCCCGGACGACACCTGGTGGATGCCGGCCCACCTCGGCGGCACGGCCCCCACCCCGGAACAGGTCCGTCAGGCCGAGGCCCACTGACACCCACCGCCCCGGGCGCCCCGCCTCGGCCATAGGGTCCCGCCAGTATTCACGGAACCGGCGTCGCGCACGCCGGTTCCGTTCTGTCGGCTGCGCTCCGGGGGCGAGGATGCGACGCTGGATCAAGGTGGCGGTGACGGCCGCTGCGGTACGGGGGCTGAGCGGTTGGATCGCCGCACCCTACGTCCAGGACCGGTGGCTGGTTCGCACGGCCTGCGACGGGACGCTCCCGGAGGACGCGGTGCGGCAACTGGCCGAGGAGGGGTCCCACTTCGCTGACGCGCGGTCGGTGACGTACCGGGAACTCGGCGAGTACGGGTGCACGCTGTCGTTCGAGGGCGACGAGCCGCGCAGCGAACTGGTGCTGCGGGTGGAGGCCTACACCGAACGGGACCAGCAGGACCGGGAGTTCATGTCCACCTTCCCGGAGAACGGCTTCATCTCGCAGGCCTCGTCCACGACGTCGGCGACGGCATAGGCGGCGCGGGCCTGGGCCACGGTGTGCGGTGTGCCGGGGCCCGGGGCGCGGCCTCCACCACGGCGCCGAGTGCCGTGGCGCCGTCGCCGCACGGGTGCTCGTGGGCGATGAGTGCGCGTACGGCCGGGAGGCGGGACATGTCGTCGCCCGGGTCGCCGACGTTCGCCGGGTGCCGCCGCGCCCCCGTGCCGCCCCAGCGGGGCGGCTGCCCGCGGCTACGGGGATGCGGCGGGGCGACCGGGGTCAGTCGGCGAGTGCTGTGGGGAGGGTTTGCCACAGGTGGGGGCGGTCGGGGGCTGCGCGTAGGGCGGTCAGGACCGCGGGGTGCGGTGCGGCGTACAGGACCGGGCAGTCGCCTTCGCCCGACGCGGGGTCCGGTGTGAAAGCCAATTGTTCGCCCGTCAGGGAGAATCGCGCGTCCACTCCCGGTTTGTTGCCGCGGGGGTCCTGGCGGTGCCAGGCGGCGTTGAAGCGTACGGCGACCAGGCCGTGCACGACACCGAGGTTCTGGTAACAGAGTGCGGTGGGGATGTCCTCGGCGCGCAGCAGTGCGGCCAGCGCGTGGGCCTTGGCGTAGCAGATGCCGGTGCGCTGTTCCAGGACGTCGGAGGCGCGCCAGGTGACCCGGAGATCGCCGGAGTCCTGTGAGTGCGGAATGGTGTCCCGCACGAACTCGAACGCCGCCCGCGCATAGTCATACGAGTCGGTTGCCCCGGCGGCGAGGCGTGCCGCCGTCTCACGGACCAGCGGATGGTGATGGTCGATCGCCTCGTCGGCGGCCAAGTAGGCGGAGAGGTCCGGGGTTTCCTGGATCAGCTGCATGCCGCCAGAGCATAGGTACGCGACCGGCCGACAGTCAATGTATTTCCAGACAGCCGCATACTTATGCAAGGAGTCAGCGCGCCATCTCCTCCTTGAGCGCCGCCACGAACGCGTCCACGTCGTCCTCGGTCGTGTCGTACGCGCACATCCAGCGCACGACGCCGGCCGCCTCGTCCCAGAAGTAGAAGCGGAACCGCTTCTGCAGCCGCTCGCTCACGTCGTGCGGCAGCCGCGCGAAGACCGCGTTGGCCTGCACCTCGTGAAGGATCTCCACGCCGTGCACGGCGCGTGCGCCCTCGGCCAGCCGCTGCGCCATCTCGTTCGCGTGCCGGGCGTTGCGCAGCCACAGGTCACGGGCGAGCAGGGCCTCCAGCTGCACCGAGACGAAGCGCATCTTGGACGCCAGCTGCATCGACAGCTTGCGCAGATGCTTCATATGACGGACGGCGTCCTGGTCGATGACGACGACCGCCTCGCCGAACATCGCGCCGTTCTTGGTGCCGCCCAGGGACAGCAGGTCGACGCCGACGCCGTTGGTGAAGGTGCGCATCGGCACGTCCAGCGTGGCGGCCGCGTTGGCCAGTCGGGAACCGTCGACGTGCACCTTCATGCCGTGCGCGTGGGCGTGCTCGCAGATGGCGCGGATCTCGTCCGGGGTGTACACCGTGCCCAGCTCGGTGGCCTGGGCTATGGAGACCACCTGGGGCATCGCCCGGTGCTCGTCCTCCCAGCCGTACGCCTGCCGGTCGATCAGCTCGGGGGTGAGCTTGCCGTCCGGCGTCGGCACGGTGAGCAGCTTGATGCCGCCGACCCGCTCCGGGGCGCCGCCCTCGTCCACGTTGATGTGGGCGCTCTCGGCGCAGATCACCGCGCCCCAGCGGTCGGTGACCGCCTGGAGCGCGACGACGTTGGCCCCGGTGCCGTTGAAGACGGGGAACGCCTCGGCGGTGGGTCCGAAGTGGCTGCGGATCACCTGCTGGAGGTTCTCGGTGTACGCGTCCTCGCCGTACGCGACCTGATGGCCGCCGTTGGCGACGGCCAGGGCGGCGAGGACCTCCGGGTGGACCCCGGCGTAGTTGTCGCTGGCGAAACCGCGGACGTCCGGGTCGTGATGACGACGCGCGTCGGTCCTCGGTGGGTTCACGGCTTCTCGGTCAGCCACAGACGGTTTCCGTTCACTTCCGCGGCGGGCTTGTCCCAGACGCCGACGATGGCCTCGGCGAGGTCCTTGACGTCCGTGAAGCCCGCGAACTTCGCGTTGGGGCGGTCGGCGCGCATCGCGTCGTGCACCAGCGCCTTCACCACCAGGATCGCAGCCGCCGACGTCGGCCCCCGCTCGCCCCCGGCCTTGCGGAAGTAGTCGCCCATGGCCAGCGTCCACGCCTCGGCGGCGGCCTTGCCGGCCGCGTACGCGGCGTTGCCGGCGGTGGGTTTGGTGGCACCGGACGCGCTGATCAGCACGTACCGGCCCCGCTCGCTGCGCTGCAGCGCCTCGTGGAAGGCGAGGCTGGTGTGCTGCACGGTGCGCACCAGCAGCAGCTCCAGGAAGTCCCAGTCGTCCAGGCTGGTCTTGGTGAAGGTCTCGCTGCCGCGCCAGCCGCCGACGAGATGCACCAGGCCGTCGACCCGCCCGAGCTCCTTCTCGACGCGGGTGGCCCACTCGCGGGTGGAGCCCAGGTCCAGCAGGTCGACGGTGTCACCGGTGACGGTGGCGCCGCCGTGCGCGTAGCGCGCCGCGTCGACGGCCTCCGCCAGCCGCTCCGGGTCGTTGTCCGAGCCGACGACGGTCGCCCCCGCCTCGGCCAGCCTGAGCAGCGCCGCCCGGCCCGCGGGTCCGCCCGCTCCGGCCACCGCGATCACCGCGCCCTCGAGCGCCCCGTTCCCCATGGTCCTCGCCTCCTGAGCAGTTGTGGAATCGCGATCGCTCACGCGGCGACCCGCTCCGCACCGTCCGCCGTGATGCCCTTGGTCTCGGCGATCACGTTCTTCAGCTTCTTGGACAGTGCCTCATAGAACATGCTCAGCGGAAACTCGTCCGGAAGCACGTCATCCACGAGTTTCCGCGGCGGCTGCGTCAGGTCGAGGGCGTCGGGACCCTTGGCCCACCTGGAGCCCGGGTGCGGGGAGAGGTAGGTGGAGACCAGCTCGTACCCGGCGAACCAGTGGACGAGCTTGGGGCGGTCGATGCCGTCGCGGTACAGCGTCTCGATCTCGGCGCACAGCCGGTTGGTGACCTGCGGGGCGCGCTCCCAGTCGATGGAGAGCCTGTTGTCGGTCCAGCGGACGACGTCGTGCTTGTGCAGGTAGGCGAAGAGCAGCTGGCCGCCGAGTCCGTCGTAGTTGCGGACGCGCGCCCCGGTGACCGGGAAGCGGAACATGCGGTCGAAGAGCACCGCGACCTGCACGTCACGGGCCTGCGGGACGCCGTCGCCGGCCAGCTTCACGGCCTCCTTGAAGGCGGTGAGGTCGCAGCGCAGCTCCTCCAGGCCGTACATCCAGAACGGCTGGCGCTGCTTGATCATGAAGGGGTCGAACGGCAGGTCGCCGTGGCTGTGGGTGCGGTCGTGGACCATGTCCCAGAGCACGAACGCCTCTTCGCAGCGCTTCTGGTCGTGCACCAGCGCGGCGACGTCCTCGGGCAGCTCCAGGCCCAGGATGTTCACGGCGGCCTCGGTGACGCGGCGGAAGCGGGCGGCCTCGCGGTCGCAGAAGATACCGCCCCAGGTGAACCGCTCGGGGGCCTCGCGCACCGCGATGGTCTCGGGGAAGAGGACCGCGGAGTTGGTGTCGTAGCCCGCGGTGAAGTCCTCGAAGGTGATGCCGCAGAACAGCGGGTTGTCGTAGCGGGTGCGCTCCAGCTCGGCCAGCCAGTCGGGCCAGACCATGCGCAGCACGACCGCCTCGAGGTTGCGGTCCGGGTTGCCGTTCTGGGTGTACATCGGGAAGACGACCAGGTGCTGCAGGCCGTCCTCGCGGTGTGCGGCCGGCTGGAAGGCCAGCAGCGAGTCGAGGAAGTCGGGCACCTCGAAGCCGCCGTCGGCCCAGCGGCCCAGGTCCTCGGCGAGCGCCTCGTGGTAGGCGCGGTCGTGCGGAAGCAGCGGGGCGAGCTCACCGACGGCGCCGATCACGGCGCGCACGGCGCCGTCGGCCTCGTCGCGGGACGGGGCGCCCTCGGCGTCGAAGTCGATCGAACCGTCCTTGGACTGCCAGGGCCGGATCCGCTCCACGGCATCCTTGAGCACGGGCCACGCCGGGTGCTCCACCACCCTCGTCGCCGAAGGAACCTGCCCCTCGACACCCACCTGCACAAGAATTTCCGTCATAACCCATCCTCCACGGGAGAACCTCGCGTAAGGAGACCGTATACATACGTGGTTTCTCCCAGCAAGGGGGGCCTCGGGAAATTATCCTGCCGCACCCCGGTCCTCACCGCATTTTTTCCTGCCGGACACCCGGGTGGACGACAGTGCCCGCGATCGAGGTTCAGCCTCTGGACGCGGCGGGCACAGGCGATACGGTCCAGGAGGGCCGTAGGGACGGCCCCCCGCCGCCGTCGACGGAAGCGAGTCACGTCTTGAACTTCCTCACCATCGGTCACCGCGGAATCATGGGTGTCGAACCCGAGAACACCCTCCGGTCCTTCGTCGCCGCCCAGGAGTCGGGCCTCGACGTCATCGAACTCGACCTCCATCTGAGCAAGGACGGCGCACTCGTCGTCATGCACGACGCCGAGGTGGACCGCACCACCGACGGCACGGGCGCGATCGCCGACAGGACGCTCGCCGAGCTGCGCGCCCTGGACGCCGGGCGGGGCGAGCGGATTCCCGTCTTCGAGGAGGTGCTGGACGCCGTACGGGCGCCTCTGCAGGCCGAGATCAAGGACGTCCAGGCGGCCCGTGCGCTGGCCGGGGTGATGAACGCGCGGGATCTGACCGACCGGGTCGAGGTGTCCTCGTTCCACGACGAGGCGATCACGGAGATCGCCCGTCTGGTGCCCGGTGTCCGTACGGCACTCGTGGCGAGCCGCTACGGCACGGACGTCGTCGAGCGGGCGGTCGCGGCCGGGGCCGGGGCCGTCTGTCTCAACATCCGCCGGCTCACCCTGGAGATCGTGGAGCAGGCGCGGAAGGCCGAGCTGAGGATCTTCGGCTGGGTGGTGAACACCCAGGACCACCTCCGGCTGGTGCGCGCCCTGGGACTCGACGGCGCCACCACCGACTATCCGGAGATCAAGCGCACCGGCCGCTTCACGGCGTGAGGCGTCAGACCAGTTCCTTCACCAGAAGTTCGAACTCCAGGTCGTCCCGCTGGGGGATGCCGAAGCGCTCGTCGCCGTACGGGAAGGGTGTCGTCCGGCCCGTACGGCGGTAGCCGCGCCGCTCGTACCAGGCGATCAGATCGTCGCGCACGGAGATCACCGTCATGTGCATCTCGGTCGCGCCCCAGTCCGCGCGGGCCTGACGCTCCGCCTCCGCGATGATCGTCCTGCCCAGTCCCGCGCCCTGGAGGGCGGGGCTGACCGAGAACATCCCGAAGTAGGCGTGTGAGCCGCGGTGTTCGAGCTGGCAGCAGGCGACGACGCGGCCGCCCCGCTCGACCGTGAGCAGCCGGCTGTCCGGGGACTTGATGACCTCCAGCACACCCTCCGGGTCGGTCCGCTGCCCCTCGAGGATGTCCGCCTCGGTGGTCCACCCGGCCCTGCTGGAATCGCCCCGGTACGCCGACTGGATCAGCGCGACGAGGACGTCCACATCGGCGTCGGTCGCGTCGCGGAAGGTCAGCGCGCTGTCGGTAACGGAATCCATGGGCACGTCTCCGGTTCTCCTGGGTGCCTTCCGGCGTGGCTCGGGCGGGATCGAGGGTAACCCGGCCACTACGCTCGGCCGCATGGTGCATGTACTGAGCAGCCGCATCCTGCTCCGCCCCACCGACCCCGACCGTTCCCGGGCCTTCTACGGGGAGCGGCTGGGCCTCGCCGTCCACCGCGAGTTCGGCACCGGCCCGGAGCGCGGCACCGTCTACTTCCTCGGCGGCGGTTTCCTGGAACTCTCGGGCCGCGCGGGCCCCTCCTCGGCGGCGCCCTCGTCCCCGGACGTACGGCTGTGGCTCCAGGTCGAGGACATCGCGGTCACGCACGAGGAGCTGGCGGGCAAGGGCGTCGACATCGTCCGTCCGCCGTTGCTGGAGCCGTGGGGGCTGCTCGAGATGTGGATCGCCGACCCGGACGGCACACCGATCGTGCTGGTGGAGATCCCGGAGCAGCACCCCCTCCGGTACCGGCCGGGCATCTAGGGGCAGGCCCGGCTCAGGCCCGCAGGGCGCCCAGGCGTCCTTCCAGCTGGCCGAGGAGTTCGCCGAGCAGAGCGGCGAGCTCGCCGAGTTCCGGGCTGTCCAGACCGGACAGGACGGCGGTCTCGTAGGCGAGCTGCGCCGGCAGGATGCCGTCGACCAGGTCGCGTCCGGAGTCGGTGAGGCGGACATGGGCGACCCTGCGGTCGCGGGTGTCGCCGCGCCGTTCGACCAGACCGCGCTCGCTGAGTTGCTTGAGGCGTTTGGTGACGGCGGCGCCCGAGGAGAAGGTCTCGCGGGCCAGCTCACTCGGGGTGAGCTCGTGACCGGTGCGGCGCAGCGCGCCCAGCAGGTCGAACTCCGGACGGGTCAGGCCCGCGCGGCGCAGCGGGGCGTCCTCCGCCTGCTGCAGGAGGGCGGCGCAGCGGTTGATGCGGCCGATGACCTCCATGGGGCCGGTGTCGAGGCCGGGGTGGACGGCTCGCCACTGCCGGACGACGGCGGCGACGGTGTCGCCCCGTGAGCCGCCCGGCAGCTCCCCGTCCGCCGCCGGTCCGTCGCCGTCGGCCGCCGCTGGTCCTTCGGTCGCCGTCATGGCCCTACGTCCTCCGTGTTCGTGCTCGCGCCGGGGCCCGGGAGCAGCCCCTGGCGTCGTAACGTCGCCGCGAGCGTACGGTGTCCGGTCTGCTCGGCGAGCACGACCCGCTCCTGGGCCGGCGCACGGTGCCACCACTCGCCGGACGCGGCGTCGGCGGTGGCCCTCAGGTCGACCAGGGCGGCCGCGAGGTCACGGCGGGCGGCGTCCAGGACGGCGGGGGCGGGCAGGGGCCCGGCGAGGAGGCGGGCGGCGTGTTCGCGGGCGCGGTCGGAGGTGACGAGGGCCCGTTCCACGCGGTCGCCCGCCCGCCGGTTGGTGACGGCCACGGCGGCGGCGAAGCCGACCAGGGCGCCGACGAGGGTGTCCACCGCACGGTCGGTGATCAGTTCACCGGGCCGCTGGTATCCGGCGAACTCGGTGACGAGCAGCGCCAGCGGGGTCACGCAGACGCTGCCGAGCCAGTAGTTGCGGCCGATGAGCGCCTCGGCGCCGAAGTTGAACAGCAGGCAGCAGAGCACGAGGGCGAGCGGGCCGAGGTGGGCGACGGGGACGACCGCGGCGAAGAGCAGCACGCCGGCGAGGTTGCCGACGACCCGCTGGACGGCCCGGCTCCAGGTGAGGGTGATGTTGACCTGGTAGAGCGAGGCGGCGGTGACCAGGGCCCAGTAGGGGCGGCCGACACCGAGGGCGAGGGAGACGTAGCCGGCGAGGGCGCAGCCGAGCGCGGTGCGTACGGCGAGGGGGGTGAGCGGGCCGAGCCTGGTCCACAGGGGCCGGGACGGGGTGGCTCGCTCGGTGGCGACGCCGAGAAGTTCGGCTGCGTCCGCGCGGGGGTCGTCGGTGGGCGGGACGGCTCCGGTGCCCCGCAGGGCGCGGGCCCAGGCACGCAGCCGTACGGGGTCGGCGTCGGCGGGCGCGGCGAGGGCGAGCTCGGCACGGACCACGAGCCGTTCGAGGGCGCGGCGGATCGCTGAGGGCCGGTCGCCTGCGGAGAGGAGGGACTGCCACGCGGTGTGTACGGCGGCGTACGCGGCGGTGCGCTCACCGGTGCCGCCCGCGCGGGCGTACGCGGCGGCGGCGTCAAGGGCGCGGGCGGTGGCGCGGCGTTCGGGGCCGTGCGGCCGCAGCGGTGCCGGAGCCATGCCCACGAGGTAGGCCCAGGCGCCGGCCGCGGCGGCGAGGGCGAGGTGGCCGGGGATCTGGCCGGGGGTCTGGGGCACGAACAGCGCGGCGGAGCTGACGAAGGTGAGGATCACATGGCCGGGCGGGCCGATGCGGGTGGCGTCGCACAGCGCCTTCTGCACGGCGGCCAGTACGGCGCCGACGGTGACCAGGACCATGGCGTTCGTGGTGAGGGAGGCGGTGACCAGGGCCGCGGCGAGGCCGCCGAGCATGCCGAGCACCACCCACGCGAGCGCCCTGGCCCGGGCGGCGTACGGGAGGTTGTGGGCGTAGAGGGCGCACAGGGAGCCCGCCATGGTGTACATCGCGAGGTCCAGGCGGCCGAGCGCCACCAGGATCAGGCTGGGCGGTGCTACCGCGGCGACCACGCTGAGGGCGGGCTTGAACCAGATGTCGGAGGGCCGCCCGAGGCGCAGCGGGGCGGCGAGCGGGAGGCGCCGGGCGGGCCGTGGGGCGGTAGGGGTGGGGGTCGCACTGCTCATGAGGAACAAGGTTAACAGGTGTTTTACCCGTGAAATATATCGTTCGCCGGCCGCGCTCCCCGCACGCTCCCCTCGCACTTCCGTGCGCCCGGGTGTCCGCGGCCGGGGCCGGGCATGCCATGAACGACCGTCCGGCGGGGCGAGGGGGTTCGGGGTGCACGGACCGGCGTCGTCCGGCTGGCTGCTGGTCGCGCTCTGCGCGGCGGCCGGCGCCTACTGTCTGCTGCGCATGCGCAGTCATGTGGTGGAGCAGCGCCGCGCCGCGGGCGGCGAGGCGCTCATGGGCTTCGGTATGGCCGTGATGGCCGTGCCGGCGGCGGTGGTCACACCGCCCGGCTGGACCTGGCCGGCCCTCGCGGTGGTGTTCGGCACGGCGGGGCTGCACGCGCTGTGGACGGCTCGCAGCGGGGCGCGGCATCTGCACCATCTGATGGGCGCCGGGGCGATGGTGTACATGGCCGTGACCATGGCCGCCACGGGGCGTGGAGGTGCCCACGGGCACGGCGGGGCCGGCATACCCCTGCTCACCGGGGCGCTGCTGCTCTACTTCACGGCGTACGTGCTCGCCACCGGCGTACGACTGGTTCCCGTGGCCTCCGGGAGCGCGGGTGCCGGTGCCGGCTGGGGCGACCGGCCGGAGCTGGCGCGGGCCTGCCGGCTGTCCATGGGGATCGCGATGGTGGCGATGCTGCTGACGCTGTGAGGGCGGACCGTTGCCTGCGTCACTTCGGCGCCGGGGACCGTGTTCCGCACGGTCCGCGCTCATAGGCTGCGGACATGATCCTCCCCACGGCCCTGCTGACGCTCGGCGTCCTGACCGCCGTCCTGGGTCCCCGGCTGCTGGCCCGGGCCGACTGGACGGACCGTGAACCGGTGGTGGCGCTGTGGGCGTGGCAGTGCGTGATCGCGGCGGTGCTGCTGTGCTGCGCGCTCTCGATGACGTTCAGCGCGGCGGCCGCCTGGCGGGCGGTGGGCGGCCGGGTGTTCGCCTCCGCGCCCCGTGCGGTCGTGGAGGCGTACGCGCTCGGCACGGCCGGGCTCCTGGCGCAGACCACCGCGGTGGCGCTGGCGTGCGGCGGGCTGTGGAGCGCGGCGATGCTGGTCCGCGAGGTCGTACGGGCCCGTGCCCGGCGTCGGGCACGCCGGGCCGGACTGCGGGTGCGGGCGCCGCTGTTGCCCGGGGAGCAGGCGAACTCCGACCGGCTCGTGGTCCTGGAGGGTGAGCGGCCCGACGCCTGGTGGCTGCCCGGCACCCCGCCCCGGCTGGTCGTCACCACGGCCGCGCTGCGCCGGCTGAAGGGCAGACAGCTGGACGCCGTCCTCGCCCATGAGCGGGGGCACGCGCAGGCCCGGCACGACTGGCTGCGGCACTGTTCCTCGGCGCTGGCGGGCGGTTTCCCGCAGGTGCCGGTGTTCGCGGCGTTCCGCGACGAGATGCACCGGCTGGTCGAACTCGCCGCCGACGACATGGCGTCCCGCCGCTTCGGCCGGCTGACCACGGCACTGGCGCTCGTGGAACTCAACGAAGACCGCGGGGTCTTCACAACCCCCGGAACCCACGTCCCGGCCCGCGTCCACCGTCTCCTCACCCCCGAGAACCGCCTCACCCCGGCCCACCGCCTACGCCTCACAGCGGTGGCGTCCCTGATCCCGACGATCCCCGTCCTGATCGCCGTCACCCCGGGCTTGAGAGCCCTCGGCTGAACAACCACGACGCCAACCCCGGACCGCCCCCTCCGCCCTCCGCGGGCAATCGTGCCGCTGGGGCGGCACGGGTGGGCGCGACGGCACCCCGCACGCGCCGGGCCGCGCGACCCACCCCCGATCCACCCCCACGCGCAGCACCGCGCACACACCGGCCCGCGGCCCCCGACATCCACGGGCGATCGCGCCGCGCCCTCCACCCCGCACGCGCCGGGCCGCGCGACCCACCTCCGGGCCCGCACCAACGCCGAGCGCCCCGGACACTGGCCCCGCACACACCCGTTCCGCAAGGATCGCCCCATGCACACCCCCCACACCCACTCCCCGCCCGAACCCCCCAAGCAGCGCCGCACACCCCACCTCCCCGCCGCCCTCCTCGCCCTGTGCTCAGCGATCCTGCTCACGCTCGTCGGCATCGAATGGCGTCCCCTGCTCGACCTGGACGCCGCTATCGCCCGCACCACCCACCGCTGGGCGGTCGAGGAGCCGGCGCTCACCCAGACGTCGCGCATCCTGACGGACTGGATCTGGGACCCCTGGACGATGCGGATCCTCTGCGGGGCGACGGCCGTCCTGCTGCTCCGCCGCTACGCCGACGGCTGGACGGCACTCTGGCTGCTTCTGACCGTCGCCGTCGGCACAGCCGTACAACAGGGCCTCAAGGCCGCCCTGGACCGCGCCCGCCCGACCTGGCCCGACCCCGTGGACTCCGCGCACTACGCCGCGTTCCCGTCCGGGCACGCCATGACCGCGACGGTTGTCTGCGGCCTGCTGCTGTGGCTCCTGCACCGTCACGGCGCGCCCCGCGTCCTGTGGCGTACGGCGCTGACGGTGGCGGCCGTCTCCGTGGCCGGCGTGGGCCTCACCCGGGTCTGGCTGGGCGTCCACTGGCCCACGGACGTCCTGGGCGGCTGGCTGCTGGGCGCCCTGCTGGTGCTGGCGGCGGTGGAGTTCCACAGGCGCCGCTGCCCGGCAACCGTTCATCTCGGACGATCCCCCGCGTCGCCCGAGATGAACGGCACCCCGAAGAGGCCCGCCAAGGGGCCTCACCGGACGCGTTGAGTATAGTTGGCTGCCAGCCAGTCAACGCAGGAGTCCAGCATGTCCCCGCGCAGCGCCCTGGTCAATGAAGAGTTGCGGAGGCGTTCGAAGGAGCGGCTGCTGCACGCCGCCGTCGAGCTGGTCGGCGAACACGGGTACGAGGCGACGACGCTGGGCGACATAGCCGACCGGGCCGGTTCCGCGCGGGGCCTGGTCTCGTACTACTTCCCGGGGAAGCGCCAGCTCCTGCAGTCCGCCGTGCACCGGCTGATGCACCGCACCCTGGAGGAGGCCCTGGAGCGGGAACCGCACACCGAGGACGGCCGGGAGCGGATGGCACGGGCGATCGACGCGATCCTGGGTCTGGCGCGGGACCGGCCGGTGCTGATGCGCCAGCACATGGCCGGACTGCTCCAGGCCGAGGGCTTCCTGCCCTGCCCCGAACAGCGGCGCCTGGCGGAACTGCTGCGCGACACCGTCGCCCGGCACGGCTCGGACGACGTCGACGCGGACTACCCGATGCTGCGCGCCCTGTTGATGGGCGCCGTGTACGCGGCCCTGATGCCGGGCGCGCCCATGCCGGTCCCCGTACTGCGCGCGGAGCTGTTCAAGCGCTACCGGCTCGACTGGGAGGCGGGTGTCCCGCCGGACACCGAGGTGCCCGGCGGGACGTGTGAAGCGGACCTGGCCCGGTTCTTCTCGACCGGGCCGCAGCCGGACGCTCAGTCGAAGTAGTCCGGCTGGGTCTGGGTGTTGAGCTCCCGCAGGTGGACCCAGCGGGCCGGGTCCGTACGCCGGTCGTCGATCTTCAGGACGTCGAAGCCCTTGGCGATGTCGTTCGAGTAGATGTAGCCGTTGTAGTAGTACGCCGACCAGGAGCCCCCGGTGACGAGGTCCTCGGTGGAGAGCGGACCGCGCTCGAAGTAGGCGATCTCCTTCGGCTTCGAGGAGTTGGTGAAGTCCCACACGGAGACGCCGCCCTGGTACCAGGCCTGGACCATCAGGTCCTTGCCCTTGACCGGGATCAGCGAGCCGTTGTGGGCGACGCAGTTCTCGGTGTCCGCCTGGTGACGGGGGATCTTGAAGTAGCTGCGGAAGACCAGCTCGCGCCTGTCGCCCTTGCCGACGATGTCGTAGATGCCGTCCGCGCCGCGGTCCGGGCCGACCTCCGCGTTGCAGGTGGCGGCGCCGCCGCCGCCGAGCTCGTCGGTGAAGACGACCTTGTTCGCCTTCTGGTTGAAGGTCGCCGAGTGCCAGAACGCGAAGTTGACGTTGTCCTGCACCCGGTCGATCACCCGCGGACGCTCCGGGTCCTTGATGGAGAAGAGGATGCCGTCGCCCATGCAGGCACCGGCGGCCAGGTCCTTCGAGGGCAGCACGGTGATGTCGTGGCAGCCGGTGGTCTTGGAGACACCCGGGTTGGTGGGTCCGCCGGGGTTGCCGCCGCCGTCGGGGCCCTCACCCGGGAACAGCACCGGGAAGCCGACGAGCGCCGCCTTGTGCGGGGCCTTGCGCGGCACCTTGATGACGGAGATGCCGTCGTGCGGCGGCTGGCAGTCCGGGTAGGCCGCGTTCGGCGAGTACGAGGAGACGTAGATGTAGACGTTCTTGCGCTCGGGCACCAGCGTGTGGGTGTGCGAACCGCAGGCGGTCTCGACGGCGGCGACGTAGCGCGGGTTGCGCTTGTCGCTGATGTCGAAGACCTTCATGCCCTCCCACGAGGACTTCTCGGTCGCCGGCTGTGTGGTGCTGTTGCAACTGTCGTCGCTGCGCGAGGAGTCGGTGGACAGGAACAGCAGATCGCCGGAGACGGAGATGTCGTTCTGCGAGCCGGGGCACAGCACCTGGGCCACCGTCTTCGGCGCCTTCGGGTTGCTGATGTCGAAGATGCGGAACCCGTCGTAGTTGCCGGCGAAGGCGTACCGTCCCTGGAAGGCCAGGTCCGAGTTGGTGCCGGACAGCACGTCCTTGGGGATGTGCGCCACATGCCGGATGTTGTCGGAGTGGACGACCTCGTCCTGGGCGGGTATCTCGCCGCTCTCGATGGCGCGGCGCGCCTCGGCCTGGTCGCTGCGGGAAACCTCCTTCTCGGCGGCGGGCGAGTCCCCGGGGTCGGGGATCGCCACGGCCGGCGCGGCGGTGAGCAGCGCGGCCAGCAGGCCGCCGGCCGCCGCCGCGACTCCCAGGCGTCTGCGCCGATTTCGGGAAACGCTCAACAGGATCACTGTTTTCCTCCCTGGTTCCGTTCGCGTCGGAACGGTTTTCGCTCCGGCAGTATCGTCTTCGACATGCACATACCAACAGAGGGCAACACACTTGCAATGAAGTTTTTCGATCACTGACGTGCGGAAGCGTGCTAGGACGGTCGTCGACACTCACGAGGTGTCATGTGCCTCAGCCCCGACGGGGGTTGCCGCCAGTCACAGGAGGTCCTTGTGCACTACCGCCGTGCGTCACGCGTGTCCGTCGTCGCGGCCGGGCTGACCGCCCTGGCCGTACTCGGGCTCGTGGGCTGCGACTCGGACACCGCCGGCACCGAGCCGGCTGCCGGGAGCGGGCCTTCGGTCATCGCGCCGGGTGAGCCCGGGGAGGCCAACCGGACCCTGTCGGCCGAGGAGGCCCAGCGGCAGCGCGCGGAGGACGACTCCCCCAACTCCGCGGACGTGACGTACGCGCGGATGATGATCGAGCACCACGCGCAGGCCCTCGAGATGACCGAACTGGCTCCGGACCGCGCCGAGTCGAAGAAGATCGTCAAACTGGCGGAGCGCATCGCGGCCGCGCAGGGGCCCGAGATCAAGGCGATGCAGGCGTGGCTGAAGAGCCACGACAGGGCGGAGCGGGACGACGGGCACGCACACGACCACGCGACGATGCCGGGGATGGCCACGCAGGCCCAGCTGAAACAGCTGAGCGCGGCCGACGGCGCGGCGTTCGACCAGCTCTTCCTCACCCTGATGATCACTCATCACCAGGGGGCGATCACCATGTCCACCGAGGTGAAGGGAGAGGGCAACAACCTCGTGATGGAGGAGATGGCGGACGACGTCGTCGCCCAGCAGACCAGCGAGATCAGCCGGATGCGCGACCTGCTGTGACGGCCCGCGCCCGGCGATCCGCGGCCGGGCCGCCCGCCCCGGCCGGCCGGCTCAGCGCCGGGCGTGCCGTGCGGGCAGCAGGCCCGCGTCGCGTGTCCGGCCGATGAGCCTGAGCGCGCCGCGCCGGCTGTATCCGGTCTCGTCCATCACCGCGAGGACCGGATCGGCCCCCTTCTCCTGCGCCGTGCGGTACGCCCGCGCCACGAGCCCCCGCTCCTGAGGATTCCTCGCCGGCGCGGGCCGCTGCCGGTGCGCCCCCGTGCCGGCGTCGTCCCCCGCGTCCGGCTCGGTCTCGGCACCGCAGGCCTGTGCCAGCGGTCCCTCGATCCAGTCGGCGAACAGGGCCAAATCCTCCAGTGCCAGCGCGGGCCGCGCCCGTACGTCCTCGACGCACACCCAGCCGTCGCACACCGTCACCAGCGCGTCGATCCGGGCCCCGTCGGCGAAGGCCAGCCGCACATGGAGCCACCGCGTCGCACGCTCCCCCTCCCGCACCTCCCACGCGGGCCACACGGACACCGCTCCCTCCGCCGGAGAGCGATCGCAAAGATGAAGGAAAGATGCCTCAAGCACACACGCAACGTAACCGCGTGATCAGTTTCCTCCCGTAGAACACGCACCCGGGACGGCGGACGGCACCCTGTCAGCGGAGCGTGCACAGCCTCGGCGGCTCGCCGGGCGCCCGACGGCCGGGTGACGTCACCGCACTCCGTGGCGGGCCTCCTGGCGGGCGGCTGCCGCGAGGAGGGCGTCGAGGAGGCCGGGGAAGAGGTCGTCCAGGTCCGTGCGGCGGAGGCCGTTCATCTTGGCCGTGCCCTCGTAGGTCTGCCGGATCACGCCGCTCTCCCGCAGCACCCGGAAGTGGTGCGTGGTGGTGGACTTGGTGACCGGCAGGTCGAAGTGGGAGCAGGACAGTTCGACGCCCTCGGCCGCGAGCCGGCGGACGATCCGCAGCCGAACGGGGTCGGAGAGCGCGTGCAGCACGCCCTCCAGCCGGATCTCCTCGCACACCGGGTGCGGCAGAGCACGGCTGCTGGGGGCGGAGGAAGCGGTCGTCACGGTGGCTCGCATTCGGTCCGGGACCTTCATCGTACGAGGGTCGTCGTAGTTTGACATCCTCCGTATTACGATGCTTATCGTACGAGCCTATCAATCCCGGTCCCGCCGAATGGAGCCCACTGTGAGCACGCTGTTCGAGCCGTACACCCTGCGCGATGTGACCGTGCCCAACCGGGTCTGGATGGCTCCCATGTGCCAGTACTCGGCCGCACCCGAGGGCCCGGACACCGGCGCGCCCAACGACTGGCACTTCGCGCACTACGCCGCCCGCGCGGCCGGCGGCACCGGCCTGATCGTCGTCGAGGCCACCGGCGTGTCGCCGGAGGGCCGGATCTCGCCGTACGACCTCGGGATCTGGAACGACACCCAGGTCGAGGCCTTCCGCCGGATCACCCGCTTCCTGACCGCACAGGGCACCGTTCCCGCCATCCAGCTCGCACACGCGGGACGCAAGGCGTCGACCGAGCGCACCTGGAAGGGCGGCGCGCCGGTCGGCCCCGACGGTCACGGCTGGCAGCCGATGGCCCCGAGCCCGGTCGCCTTCGACGAGCGGCACCCGGTGCCGGACGAGCTGTCCGTCGAGGAGATACGGAACATCGTCGGACAGTTCCGCGCGGCCGCACGGCGGGCGCTCGCCGCCGGGTTCGAGATCGCCGAGGTGCACGGCGCCCACGGTTACCTGATCAACGAGTTCCTCTCCCCGCACTCCAACCACCGCACCGACGCCTACGGCGGTTCGTACGAGAACCGGACGCGGTTCGCGCTCGAGGTGGTCGACGCCGTGCGCGAGGAGTGGCCGGACGACAAGCCGCTGTTCTTCCGGATCTCGGCCACGGACTGGCTGGAGGATGCGGGCTGGACCCCGGACGACACCGTCCGCTTCGCCTCCGACCTGCACGCCCACGGCGTCGACCTGCTCGACGTCTCCACCGGCGGCAACGCCGCCGGCGTCCGCATCCCGACCGGCCCCGGCTACCAGGTCCGCTTCGCCACGCGCGTGCGCAACGAGACGGCGCTGCCGGTCGCGGCCGTGGGGATGATCACCGACGCCGAACAGGCGGAGAAGATCGTGGCCAACGGCGAGGCGGACGCGGTGTTCCTCGGCCGCGAGCTGCTCCGCAACCCCTCGTGGGCCCGGCACGCGGCCCGTGAGCTGGGCGGCGAGGTCCATGTACCGGACCCGTACCACCGCTCCGTCTGAGCCCGTCGCCGTCCGTCGCTCACGCCGGTGGCCCGGGGCGCCTCTCGCGCCCCGGGCCACCAGCGTCCGCGCTTCCTGGCCGAAAGTGACCCACGCGAGCCGTTGACTAGAAAGCGCTTACCCCATACGTTCCCGTTCAGCAGCGTGACCGGTTCGCGAATTCGAACCACGCGCCGCACAGCTCCACGAACGTCGTTCACGTACATGCTCGTACCCCCACACCACGACAGAAGGAACGACATGACTTCCGCGAAACGACCACGCGCACGCGCACTGACGGGCGCACTCGCCACCCTGGGACTCTCGGTTGGCATGGTCATGACTACCGGCGCGTCCTCGGCGAGTGCCGCCACCTGGCCCACCGCCAACGGCAGCCAGGGCGTTTCCTCCACCATCTCCGTGTCCGGCACCAAGGACTACGCGATGAAGCGCCTCTACGGCACCGGCGACCTGGGCTCCGGCAGCCAGGACGAGGACCAGGGGCCGATCCTGGAACTGGCGGACGGCGCGGTCCTGAAGAACGTCATCCTGGGCGCCCCCGCGGCCGACGGCGTGCACTGCAAGGGCTCCTGCACGCTGCAGAACGTCTGGTGGGAGGACGTCGGCGAGGACGCCGCCACCTTCAAGGGCAAGTCGTCCGGGTCGGTGTACACCGTCAGCGGCGGCGGCGCCAAGGAAGCCAGCGACAAGGTGTTCCAGTTCAACGGCGCCGGCACGCTGAACGTGTCGAACTTCGCGGTCAAGAACTTCGGCACCTTCGTCCGCTCCTGCGGCAACTGCTCCACGCAGTACAAGCGGACGATCAACCTCAACACCATCGAGGTGAACTGGAAGGGCGGCAGGATCGCCGGCATCAACACCAACTACGGCGACAGCGCGACCCTGCGGAACATCACGATCATCGGGGACAGCAGCAAGAAGATCATCCCGTGCCAGAAGTACATCGGCAACGACGACGGTGACGAGCCGAGCAGCAACGGCTCGGGCTCCGACAGCACGTACTGCAAGTACGCGTCGTCGGACATCACCTACCGGTAGCCCCCCACGGGTGGCGGTCGTACGAGGCGTCCCGCGCGGCGCCTCGTACGGCCGACCGGGCGCTGTCCGCCGTCACGCGCCGCCCACGCGGGAGCGCACCCCGCCCGTCAGCTCCCCCCGGTACCCGGCGTAGGCGGACCGCAGCGCGTCGCCCGGCCAGCCGTCCGGCCGCAGGTCCGGGGGCAGGACGGGGTCGGCGAGCAGATGCCGTACGACGGCGGCGAACGCGGCGAGCCGCTCGGCGGGGCCCATGGCGCGGTCGACGTGCCCGAGGAGCGCGCGGGCCGTAACGGACCAGGTGTCCAGTGGCCACAGGCGCGCGGCGAGTTCGGCGGCGGGCCGGCCCGGGCGGGCGGTGCCGCGCTCGGCCACCTCGTCGAGGGCGGCGGGCAGCGGGCGCTCCAGATTGGCGGGGCGCAGCCACACCCCCTCGCGGAGCTCGGCGAGGCGGAGGGCTGCCAGCCGGGTGCGCAGGTCCGCGCGTTCGGCGGGGCTTCTGCCGGAGGCGGTGACCACCACCAGTTCCCAGTCGCCGCCCCACGCGCGTGTGCGCGGTTCCAGGGACTCGTCCTGGCGGCGCTGGCGTTCGAGCAGCCGGTCGCTGAGGCGGTAGCCGGCGTCCGTGCGCCGCAGGTCACCGGCGGCGACCATCCGGCTGAGCGCCGCGCGGAGCGTGGACCCTCCGATGGCGAAGCCCTCCACCAGCCGCCCCAGTTCCCTCGCCGGGAGCTCCGGCGGATGGGTGCCGAGCAGCAGGCTCAGTACGACCGACCGCGCGGACAGCGGGCGCGGCCGGGGGTCGTCCGGGTCGTTCCTCCGCATGGACAGGTACTCTACGGCTCCGATCATGATGTTGCATGATTGCTGCGATCGTATGAGTAGTGCAACACTCGGGTATGGCCACCACACTCGCGGACGAGCCGCGGCAGGTTTTCGGCGCACACGGCGGCGCCACCCACGACGTCACCAACCAGCCCCCTCCCCTGACCCCGTACGACGCCTCCGACGACACCGCCCTGCTGGAGGGCCTGCGACGGGAGGGCGGCGGCTGGGCCGAGGGGGAGCTGCGCCGGGTCGGCAGGCTGGCCGGCAGCGCGCAGGTGCAGGAGTGGAGCGACCAGGCCAACCGCCACGAGCCCGAGCTACGCACCCACGACCGGTACGGCAACCGCGTGGACGAGGTCGAGTTCCACCCCAGCTGGCATCACCTGATGGGCGCGGCCGTCGCCGAGGGGCTGGCCGCCGCGCCCTGGGCCGACGACCGTCCCGGCGCCCATGTCGTCCGCACCGCGAAGGGACTGGTGTGGGGACACACCGAGGCGGGGCACGGCTGTCCGACGTCCATGACGTACGCGGCGGTGCCGGCCCTGCGCCGGCAGCCGGAGCTGGCCGAGCTGTACGAGCCGGGGCTGACCAGCCGGGAGTACGAGCCGGGGCTGCGCGTCCCGGCCGGCAAGCGCGGGCTGCTGGCCGGTATGGGGATGACCGAGAAGCAGGGCGGTTCCGACGTCCGTACCAACACCACGTCGGCCGCTGAGACGTCCGAGCCGGGCGTCTACACCCTGCGCGGGCACAAGTGGTTCACGTCGGCGCCGATGTGCGACGTGTTCCTGGTGCTGGCGCAGGCTCCCGGCGGCCTTTCGTGCTTCCTGGTGCCGCGCGTGCTGCCCGACGGCACCCGCAACACCTTCCGCGTGCAGCGGCTGAAGGACAAGCTGGGCAACCGTTCCAACGCCTCCTCCGAGCCCGAGTTCGACGGGACCGTCGCCTGGCTGGTCGGCCCGGAGGGGCAGGGTGTGAAGACCATCATCGAGATGGTCAACTGCACCCGGCTGGACTGCGTGATGATGTCGGCGGCGCTGATGCGCAAGACGCTCGTCGAGGCCGGCCACCACGCGCGGCACCGCAGCGCGTTCGGGGCGCGGCTGGTGGACCAGCCGCTGATGCGCAACGTGCTGGCCGATCTGGCGCTGGAGTCCGAGGCCGCGACGACGCTCACCCTGCGCCTGGCCGGGGCGGCCGACCGCGCGGTGCGCGGGGACGCCGGGGAGGCCGCGTTCCGCCGGATCGCGACGGCGGTCGGCAAGTACTGGGTCACCAAGCGGGGACCGGCGTTCACCGCCGAGGCCCTGGAGTGCCTGGGCGGCAACGGCTACGTCGAGGACTCCGGCATGCCCCGGCACTACCGCGAGGCCCCGCTGCTGTCGATCTGGGAGGGCTCGGGCAATGTCAACGCGCTCGACGTGCTGCGGGCGCTCGGCCGGGATCCGGCCACCACGCAGGCACTGTTCGGCGAACTCGCGCTGACGCGCGGCGCCGACGCCCGGCTGGACGCCGCCGTGGCCGGGCTCGAGGACCAGCTGACGGAGGGCTCGCAGGCGGGCGCGCGGCGGCTGGTGGAGCGGATGGCCCTGACGCTGCAGGGCTCCCTCCTCGTGCGGTACGCCCCGTCCGCGGTCGCCGACGCCTTCTGCGCGACCCGGCTGGGCGGCGACTGGGGGCACTCCTTCGGCACGCTGCCCGCGGCGGCCGGGCTGGACGCGATCGTCGGACGTGCGCTGCCGGACGCCGGCTGACCTTCCGGCGGGCGGCGCCGCCCGGCCGCGGGAACGGCCCGCCGCACCGCCTGACCTGCGGCGCGGCCGGTCCGGAGGTGACTGTCAGTGGTGGGGTGCAGACTGGCCGGTGTCCGAAACGATGGCGTCGACGAAGACGTCGTGGAGGTGATCGGCATGACCGAGGTACTGCTCGCGGTGGGCACCCGTAAGGGTCTGTTCATCGGACGCCGGCGGGGCGGCGACTGGGAGTTCGACGAGAGCCCGTACTTCAACGCGCAGGCCGTGTACTCGGTCGCCATCGACACCCGGGGCGGGCGGCCCCGGCTGCTGGCCGGCGGGGACAGCGCGCACTGGGGCCCGTCGGTGTTCCACTCCGACGATCTGGGCCACAGCTGGACCGAACCGGCCCGGCCCGCCGTCAAGTTCCCCAAGGACACCGGGGCTTCGCTGGAGCGGGTCTGGCAGCTGCACCCGGCCGCGGCCGAACCGGACGTGGTGTACGCGGGTACGGAACCGGCGGCGCTGTACCGCTCGGAGGACCGCGGGGAGACCTTCGAGCTGGTCCGGCCGCTGTGGGAGCACCCCACACGCGGGAAGTGGGTGCCGGGCGGCGGCGGTGAGGGCCTGCACACCGTGCTCACCGACGCGCGTGATCCGCGGGCCGTGACGGTGGCGGTCTCGACGGCGGGCGTGTTCCGCACCCTGGACGGCGGCGCGAGCTGGGTCCCGTCCAACTCCGGGGTGTCGGCGGTGTTCCTGCCGGACCCGGACCCGGAGTTCGGCCAGTGCGTGCACAAGGTCGCCCGGGACGCGGTGAACCCCGACCGGCTGTATCTGCAGAACCACTGGGGTGTGTACCGCAGTGACGACGCGGGCGGCAGCTGGACGGACATCGGCAAGGGGCTGCCGTCGACGTTCGGCTTCGCGGTCGTGGCCCACCCCCGTCGCGGTGACACGGCGTACGTGTTCCCGATCAACGCCGACTCGGACCGGGTGCCGGCCGGCCGGCGCTGCCGGGTCTACCGGACTCAGGACGCGGGCAGGACCTGGGAGCCGCTCACGGCGGGACTGCCGCAGGAGGACCACTACGGCACGGTGCTGCGCGACGCGATGTGGCACGACGGCGAGGACCCGGCGGGCCTCTACTTCGGCAATCGCAACGGCGAGGTGTACGCGTCGGCCGACGACGGCGACAGCTGGCGGCAGTTGGCGTCGCATCTGCCGGACGTGCTGTGCGTGCGCGCGGCGGTCGTCGCATGAACCATGCGAACGGCACGGGTGACTTGAGGTTCCCGCCCGGTCACGGCCACTGGTTGATCTCCGCTCCCGTGACGGCAGTAGGGTGACGTCCGTGGCACCACGACCCTTGAATGAGATCGTCGAAGCGGGCTGGGCGAAGGCCCTGGAACCGGTGGCAGAACGCGTCGCGGGAATGGGGGACTTCCTGCGCGCGGAGATCGCCGCGGGACGCACCTATCTCCCGGCCGGGGCGAACGTCCTGCGGGCCTTCCAGCAGCCCTTCGACGAGGTTCGCGTTCTGATCGTCGGGCAGGACCCGTACCCCACTCCGGGACACGCGGTGGGGCTGTCGTTCTCGGTCGCACCCGAAGTGCGGCCGCTGCCGGGCAGCCTCATCAACATCTTCCGGGAGCTGAACACCGACCTGGGCCTGCCCCAGCCGTCGGGCGGCGACCTCACACCCTGGACCCGGCAGGGCGTACTGCTGCTGAACAGGGCGCTGACGACGGCCCCGCGCAAGCCGGGCGCCCACCGGGGCAAGGGCTGGGAGGAGATCACCGAGCAGGCGATACGGGCCCTGGCCGGCCGGGGCAAGCCCCTGGTCTCGATCCTGTGGGGGCGGGACGCCCGTAACTGCCGTCCGCTGCTGGGCGATCTGCCCGCGGTGGAGTCGGCGCACCCGTCGCCGATGTCCGCCGACCGCGGCTTCTTCGGCTCCCGCCCGTTCAGCCGGGCCAACGACCTGCTGATCCGCCAGGGCGGCCAACCGGTGGACTGGCGCCTGCCGTGACCGGCCCCGGCTTCCTCGCCGTCGACTCCGGGGGCTCCGGTCTCCGGGTCGTCGTCGGCGCCCGGGGACGCGGGCCGCTGGCCCGGTCGGAGTCCGGGGAGCCGGTGCGGACGGGGGCACGGGGCCTCGACCCCGGGCACTTCCTGGAGCAACTACTGCCGATGGCACGGGCGTTGTGTGCCGAGGCCGGACCCGTGCGGCTGGAGGCAGCCGTGGTCGGCGCGGCCGGGATGGCCAGCCTGGGCGAGGCGCTGCGCGCGGAACTGCCGGACGCGCTCGGCCGTGAACTGGGCGTACGACGGGTGGTGCTGGCCGCCGACGCCGTCACCGCGTACGTGGGCGCCGTCGGGCCGCGGCCCGGTGCCGTGATCGCCGCCGGTACGGGGCTGATCGCGATCGGCACCGATCTGGCCTGCTGGCGCCGGGCGGACGGCTGGGGGCATCTGCTCGGCGACTGCGGCGGCGGTGCCTGGATCGGCCGGGCGGGGCTGGAGGCGGCGATGCGCGCGCACGACGGCCGTCGCGGTGGATCCGCCCGGCTGCTGGCGAGCGCCGAGGAACGGTTCGGCCCCGCGGCCGGACTCCCCGGCCGGCTGTACCCGCGGACCGACCGGCCCGCCGTCCTCGCCTCCTTCGCACCCCGGGTGGGCGAGTGCGCGTCCGGCGGCGATCCGGTCGCCGCGGGGATCCTGCGGGCGGCGGCCGGGCACATGGCCGACTCCGCGGCGGCGGTGTCCCCGGCGGCGGGCGCGCCCGTGGTCGGGCTCACCGGAGGCCTGTTGCGGATGGGTGCCGTGCTGCTCGGTCCGCTGGAGGAGGCACTGGCCGAACGGCTGCCGGGGGCACAGCGGATCATCGCCGAAGGTGATCCCCTGGACGGGGCGGTGCGCATCGCGGAGGACCTCACCACCGGCTCCTTCACCCTCCCGGGCGACGAGACGCTGCTGTGGGTGACGAGCCCGGCGGGTGCGGACGTCACGCGCGCGGACGACGTCCGCGCGTAACGCATCAGACAAAACCGGACGGATACCGCTCACCCGCCCCCTCCCCGAACAGGGGAGCCCGGGAAGCCACTAACATGCGGCAATATGAGCACCCCCACTGGGCCCGCGTCCGGCCTGCCCGTACGAATGCCGCGCCCCCGCCAGCCCGGACGGCACCGCCGTCCCGAACCCCTGGTGGCTCCCGAGGGCGCGCCCGCGCTCGTCCTCGCCGTGCCGGGTACGCCCAGTAGTGCCACCCGCTCGCTCGCCGAAGAGGTCGTGAGCATCGCCCGTTCCGAGCTGCCCGGTCTGGACGCCCGGATCGGCTACCTCGACGGTGACGACGAGGAATTCCCGACGCTGCGGGCCGTTCTCACGCACGCGGCCGAGGAGCGCACCGCCCGCTTCGAGCAGGCCCGCGCCGCCGGTATGGACGTCAAGGAGCCCGACGGTCCCGTCGCCGTCGTGGTGCCGCTGCTCGCCGGCCCGGACGGCGCGCTGCTGCGCCAGGTCCGCCAGGCCGTGATGGACAGCCGTATCGCCGCCGAGCTGACCGATGTGCTGGGCCCGCACCCGCTGCTCGCCGAGGCGCTGCACGTGCGGCTGTCCGAGGCCGGTCTGGCCCGCGCCGACCGTGCCCGTCTGTTCACCGTGGCGACGGCGGCCGACGGCATCATCCTTGCCTCCGTCGGCGGTGACGAGGCGGTGCAGGCGGCCGGGATCACCGGCATGCTGCTCGCCGCGCGTCTCGCCGTGCCGGTGATGGCGGCGGCCCTGGACGAGGACGGTTCCATCGCCTCCGTGGCGGAGCAGCTGCGCAACTCCGGTTCGCAGCAGCTGGCGCTCGCGCCGTATCTGATCGGCCCGGAGATCGACGCGAGCCTGCTGGAGGAGGCCGCGAAGGAGGTGGGCTGCTCCGCCGCCGAGGCGCTCGGCGCCTACCCGGCGATCGGCAAGCTGGCGCTCGCCAAGTACACGACCGCGCTGGGCATCGCCCCGCAGCAGGCACAGAACACCGCGGCCCACTGACGCGGCCGGCTCGCACACGACGCCGAAAGGGCCCGCTCCGGATTCCGGGGCGGGCCCTTCGTCGTGTCCTCGGCGTTCCGGTCAGCCGATGACCACGCAGGACGCCGCGGTCACCGGGACGGAGCCAGCGCGGCGCGGCACTCCCGTGCCGGGGTCCGGGGCGAACCAGGTCACGTCGCCGGAGCGTTCGTTGGCGACGTACAGGACGCCGTCGGCCTCGGTGATCGCGCGGGGCCAGTGGCCGCCGCAGGGGACGGTGGTGAGCGGTGTCAGTTCCTTGCCCTCCCCCTCCACCACGAACACGGACAGGACGTCCTCGCCGCGGGTCGCGGTCCATACGAAGCGGCCGTCGGGCGAGACGGCCACCCCGGACGGATAGGCGTCCCCGGACGGGGTGCCGGTCAGGACCGGGATCTCGGCGAGCGGCCTGAGCGCGCCGTCGGCGGCGTCCCAGTGACAGACGACGAGGGTGGGGCTGAGCTCGTTGAGGACGTACGCGTACGAGCCGCCCGGGTGGAAGGCCAGATGCCGGGGGCCGGAGCCGGGACGCAGGGCGATCTCCCGGTGCGGTACGAGCGTGCCGCTCGTCAGGGCGCTGATCCGTACCGAGTCGGTGCCGAGGTCGACGGCGACCGTCCAGCGGCCGCTGGGGTCGGGCCGCACCTGGTGGACGTGGGGGCCCTGCTGGCGCTGCGGATGGGGCCCGGAGCCGCTGTGCCGGAACACTCCGGACACCGGCCCTGGGCGGCCGTCCGGGCGTACGGGGACGACGCTGACGCTGCCGGAGCCGTAGTTCGCGGTGAGGATGTGTCCGGCGTGGACGCTGAGGTGGGTCGGCCCGCTGCCGTCCACCCGCACCGGGCGCCCGGCCGGTTCCGTCCCCTCGCCGGTCACGCGGAACGCGGCCACGGCACCCTCGGCCGTCTCGCTGACCGCGTACAGCGTGCGGCCGTCGGGCGACAGGGCCAGGTAGGACGGGTCGGGTACGGCGTCCACGGTGCTCAGGACGGTCAGCGCGCCGCTGCCCGGGTCGACGGCCGCGGTGACGATGCCGGGGCCGCCCGCCGCCGTGAACGATCCGATGAACGCCCGCCGTCTGCCGTCCGCCACGACTGTCCCCTCTCGTCCGATGCCGGTCGGGGCGACGGTAGCAGTCGATCACTCAAGGTCTAGACCAAAGCAGTCCGGTGCGACCGTGCGGGTCAGGCCCCGGCCACGCGTCTCAGGCGCCGACCAGCGGGGAGCCGGAGGGCGCCCGCAGCGGCGCGGCCAGCTCGGCGAGTGCTCGCTCCAGGCCGTGCAGATGGGCCAGCGCGGGCTCCGTCCCGGCCGGCGAGGTCCGTACGGCGATGTCCCGGCCGCCGGTGAGTGCCTCGACGGCGGTCTCGACCCGCCAGCAGGCGGCGGCCAGCCGGGCGTCGTGCGAGGCCTCCGGGTCGGCGGCGACGGCGACGAGGCCGCGGATCTCCCGGGCGCAGTCGTCCAGCAGGGCGAGCACCCGGCGGGCGCGCCGCTTGCGGCCGAGCATGGGGTTCAGCGGATGTGTCAGCGGGGCGACGGAGAGCCGTACCCGGGCGAGCAGCTGTTCCAGTTCCGCCACCGCCGGTGTCGGGTCGGCGTCCGCGGTCCCGGCCAGCCGGGCGGCCGCCTGCGCGGTGCACGCGTGGACGCAGCGCAGGGCCCGCTGGATCCAGCCGTCGGTGACGCTGTGCGTGGTCACGGGCAGCACGAACGCCACCGCCAGTACGGCGCCCAGCGCGCCCACGGCGGTCTCCGCCACCCTGAGCGCCAGCAGGCCGGGGGTGAGCACGCCCAGCAGGCCGTAGAGCATGGCGGCGAGCACCGTCACCCAGAGCATCATCCAGGTGTAGGACACGGCGGCCGTGTAGAAGATCCCGAAGACGGCGACGGCGACGACCAGGGCGGTGACGAGCCCGTCGCCGTGCGCGGGGACGGCGACGAAGAGCGCGAGGCCGATGCCGAGGACGGTGCCGAGCACCCGCCGGAAGCCGCGGACCAGGGTCTCGCCGCGCGAGGTGGTGTTGACGAAGACCCACCAGGTGGCGCCGACGGCCCAGTACCAGCGCTGCCCGGACACCAGCTGGCCGACGACGAGGGCGAAGCCCGCGCCGGCGGTCGCCTGGACCGCCTGGCGGGTGGTGACGCGGGCCAGCCCGGTGCCGGCGGGCGGCGCCGGCACGACGGGCGGGGGCAGCCGGCGCTCGTAGCACCACAGCCCGAAACGCACGGTGGCCGCGGCGAGCACGGACAGCAGGACGGAGGCGTACAGCTCGGGGAGCTGGCCGGTCCTGGCGTGCAGGAACTGCGCCACGAAGTAGGTCATGAAGGCGAAGACCCCGAGGCTGTGCCCGCGCGGGCCCCAGCGCCGGGCGTACACGCCGAGGCCGACCACGGCGAGGAAGGTGAGGTCGCGGGCGACCGGGTGGTCGTGCAGCACGGCCGCGGCGGCGAGCACCGGCAGTCCGGCGGCGGGCAGCAGCGCGGTGGTCACGGCCTGTCCGCGGACGGTGGTGTCGGTGACGGTGAACAGGGCGAGCAGTGCGGCGAGCCCGCCGGTGACGGCACCGGTGAGCGAATGTCCGGCCAGGCCGCAGACGACGACGGCCAGCCCGATGCCGAGCACGGCCCGCGCCGCGAAGCGCAGCCGGATCCGGCCCGGGTCCGGAGCCATGAACACCCTCTTCAGCACGTACCGCCCCCTGGGAACTCGTTGGTGTGCGCGGTGGCACGAAAAAGGCGCCGCGGAGGTCCGCAGCGCCATCGACTCCCCCATATCAGCATCCCTTCCACCAGTGGCTCAACCGAGCTTCCTGAGACAGGACCATTGGTACAGTCTTCGCGGCACACGCGGCACCACCGGGGTGCCAATGGCCGACGGCGGGACGGGGACCCTCATGGCGGTGGACGAGCTCGACACGCGCATCCTGCGACTGCTGCTGGAGCAGCCGCGCACCAGCGTGCGGGAGTACGCCCGGATCCTCGGGGTCGCCCGCGGCACGCTGCAGGCACGGCTCGACCGGATGGAGCGCGAGGGTGTGATCACCGGCACCGGGCCCGCCCTCTCCCCCGCCGCGCTGGGCCACCCGGTGCTCGCGTTCGTGCACATCGAGGTTACCCAGGGGAACCTGGACGAGGTGGGTGACGCGCTGGCCGCCGTACCGGAGATCGTCGAGGCGTTCTCCACCACGGGCGGCGGCGATCTGCTGGCCCGGGTGGTGGCGCGGGACAACGCGCATCTGGAGGACGTGGTCCAGAAACTGATCAGCCTGCCCGGTGTGGTCCGTACCCGTACCGAGGTCGCGCTGCGCGAACGTGTCCCACACCGGCTGCTGCCGCTGGTGGAGGCGGTCGGCCGGGCCGCCCGGCGGTGATCCCTGTCATCCTGGACCCCATGAGCGACCTCGGCCCCCTCTCGGTCATCTTCGATCTCGACGGAACACTCGTGGACAGCGAGCCGAACTACTACGAGGCCGGGAAGCGGACCCTCGCCGAATACGGGGTGCCGGACTTCTCCTGGACCGAGCACGAGCGCTACATCGGGATCAGCACCCGGGAGACGCTGGCCGACTGGCGGGAGCGCTACCGGCTGTCGGCGCCGGTGGAGGAACTGCTCGCGGTCAAGGACCGCCACTATCTGAGGCTGGCGTCCGCCTCGACGCGGGTGTACCCCGAGATGCGGGCGTTCGTCGAACTGCTGGCGGCCGAGGGCGTGCCGATGGCCGTGGCCTCCGGTTCCTCGCCCGTCGCCATCGGGGCGATCCTGGGCGGGACGGGCCTTGACGCCCATCTGCGCACCGTCGTCTCGGCCGACGAGGTCGCGCGGGGCAAGCCGGCCCCCGACGTCTTCCTTGAGGCGGCCGGCCGGCTCGGCGCGGAGCCGGCCGACTGTGTGGTGGTCGAGGACGCGGCCCCGGGCGCCGCCGCCGCGCACGCGGCGGGCATGCGCTGCATCGCGGTCCCCTATGTCGCCGCGCAGGCCGGCGCCCCCGAGTTCGCCACCGCCGGACTGCTGCTGCGGGGCGGTCAGCCGGAGTTCACGGCGCGGGCGGCGTACGACTGGCTGACGGAGTCCGCCCGGCGTCCGTGAACGCCGCCGACGCGTCCGGAACCGATCGCTCCCGCGCCGTTGACGCCTACGAGCGCGCCCTGTTCGACCAGATGCTCGGCTCCCAGCAGGACCGGGCGGACGCGGAGAAGCCGCTCGTCACCTACTTCATCGGCCTGACACCCGGCCATGGGCGGGACTACACGCCCAAGCAGGGCACGACCTGCTGCGAGAGCACCGGCATGGAGAGCGCCACGAAGTACCAGGACTCGGTGTACTTCGCGGCGGCCGACGCGAGCGCCCCGTACGTCAACCTCGACAGCCCGTCATCCGGGGCCGGACGCCCTGCGGCTGGGGCCATACGGCAACGCGGGCCTCTCCGGCGATCTGCTGCCCTCCCGCACCCCAGTGCCGGGCGGACCCCTGCACTGCACGCTGGACGGCATCGAGCCGGCGCCCTTCGCCGAGGGGACCGAGGACCCCGCCCACGCCTACGTCCGGCGCTCCGAACCGCGTGTGATCTTCGGCATGTCCGACTCCGGAATCGCCAACCCCGCCCGGAGCGACGGCACGACGCTGCTGGACGAGATCTGGGCCAGGGCGCCCTTCCGTGACAAGGGCGCCCTGGTGGTACGGGTGCGGTCGGCTGTGGACGCCTGGGTGTCCGCCGGTCTGCTGGGCCGGGCCGACGGCGACACGGTGGTGAGCACGGCGCGGCGCGCCACCTACGCCGGCTGAGACCGTCCCGGAAAATCTTTCCCGGAACGGTTGATTGACTCGCGCCTCCCGTCCGTACTCCCTGCTGTTGGGCCGTTCATATCCCAGGAGGCACGATGCGCATCTCGCGCAGCACGGCAGGAACCGCGTTCGTGGGCGGAGCCATGATCCTCACCCTCACCGCGCTCGCCTACCCCACCATGCTGGGCGTCCAGAACACATCGAACAAGCAGGACCGGGTGGTGGCCAACACGAACTACGGCCCGCTGACCGAGGCGGACCGCGACTTCGTGGTCAAGGTGCGCGCGGCGGGGCTGTGGGAGCACCCGCTGGGACTGCTGGCACTGGAGCAGGGGACGACCCCGGAGATGAAGGTGGTGGGCGAGCATCTGATCGTGGGCCACGGCCGGCTCGACGCCAGCTGCCGCAGGATCTCCCTGGAGCTCGGCATCACACTGCCGAACCAGGCGTCACCGCAGCAGCAGGGGTTCGTGGAGACGGTGAAGTCCACCACCGGCAAGGAGTTCGACTCCACGGCGGTGAACATCATGCGCGTGACGCACGGGCAGATCTTCCCCGCCATCGCCAACATCCGGGCCAACACCCGGAACACACTGGTGCGGCAGCTCGCCGACCAGGCCAACGACACCGTGCTGGACCACATCACCGTGCTGGAGAAGACGGGGCTGGTCAATCACGAGCAGGTCAACTTCCAGCAGACCAGCCCGCCGAAGATGCCGCGGGAGCAGGTGACGCCGCCGGCACCGCAGGCGGGCGCGCCGGTCCTCGCGCTGGAGATCCCCAAGGGGCTGGAGGACCTCAACACGGTGTCCCCGGCGCCCTCCCCCTCGGAGACGGTCCGCTAGAGACCGGTCAGGACCCGCGGCGGGGCCGGCCGCGCCGCGGGTTCCTCGTCTTCCCGGAGGCCGCACCGCGGCCGGCCCGGCCGGCCGGCTGCTGCCGCCCGGGAGCGCGTTCGGCCTTCTTCTCGGGCTCCTGCCTGCGGCCGCGGGTGCTGTTGACGGTGCGGCCGCGGACGATCCCGATGAAGTCCTCCACCCGGTCCGTCGTCGCCCCCTCGGGCCAGGACAGCGCCACAGCCGACTCGGGAGCCCCGTCGAGCGGCCGGTGGGTGAGGTCCTTGCGGTGGTGCAGTCGGGCGAGCGACAGGGGGACGACGAGCACGCCGATGCCGGCGGCGACGAGCTCGATCGCGTCGGCGGTGGTCGCGGGGCGTTCGAGCGCCGGCCTGCCGGGCAGGCTCTCCCAGGCCAGGACGTCGTCCAGGGGGTGCAGCACGATGTCGTCGGCCAGATCCTCCGGGCTCACCGTGTCGGCCGCCGTGACCAGGTGGTCCTTGGGCACCACGACGACCGTCTGCTCCGTGTAGAGCGGGATCGCGCTGAGGACCGTACGGTCGACGGGCAGCCGTACGAGACCCGCGTCGGCGTCGCCGTCCAGCAGCAGCCCCTGCGCCGTGCCGGCGGGCACCTGCGTGAGGGTCAGCGGGACGTCGGGCAGCCGCTCGTTCCAGACGCGCACCCATTTGCCGGGCATCACGCCGGGTACGTACACGAGCCGGAACGAGGGGGACACTTCCGAGCCTGTCACCTGGCCAGGTTACCGGCCGTGGTCGGCGGCCGTGCACACGCTCGATACCCTGGACGCCATGACGCAGCACCAGAGCACCCAGACGATGAAGCCCGCGACCGCGGCGAAGAAGCTGGGTGTGTACCTCGACGCCACCCCCGCCGACTTCCGGGAGGGTGTCGTCTCACGCGCCGAGCTGAACTCGCTCCAGTCGGACCCGCCGCAGTGGCTGCGGGACCTGCGGCGCGACGGTCCCCACCCCCGCCCCGTGGTCGCGGCGAAGCTGGGCGTGTCCATCGCCGGGCTCGCGCGCGGCGGGGTCACCGAGGCACTCACCACCGAGCAGATCGAGGCACTGAAGGAGCAGCGCCCCGAGTGGCTGGAGCGGGAGCGGGCCACCCAGGCCGAGGTCCGCAAGGAGACGGCCCGCCTGAAGAAGCGCGACGCCGAGCGCGCCGCGCAGGAGGACTGACCCCAAACGCCAGCCCGCGCCACCCTTCCGGTGGATAGAAATATCTACCAGCATGTCGGTACCGCACGCGCCCCGGTGGCGCGGCCGAACGTGCCCGGGGTGGGGGGTCATGCACAGCTCCATGTGGAAGCAAGCCGTCGAATGGCTGGCCGCGGCGGCCACCGACCCGCAGGAGTGCAAGCGCGAGTGGGACCACGGCAAGGGCACGGCGCTGCTCGCGGCGGGCCGGTACTGGGACGTGCTGAGTGTGCCCGACCGGCTCGGGCTGCTCGCCCTCGACATCCTGTGGCGCGATCCCCTCAAGGTGCCGGGGCCCACACTCGTGGACGTCACCGCACGCAGAGTGGGGTTCTTCCTGCCGCCCGACCCGGCCAGCGAGTGGGTCGGGTTCGGGGTGCGGCACGTGGGCCGGGGGTCCTGGGTCGCCGTGCCGCCGCCGTACCGGCCCGCCGGGCGGCTGGAGTGGCTCGTCCCGCCGGACGGCACCGGTGCCCTGCACGCTGCCGGACCGCTCGAACTCGCCCTGCGCAGGGCGACCGGCACGCTGGCCGTGCTGGCGCCGGTCAGTGCGGAGCCCGCGGGGCCGGAGGGCTGGTGACCTCCTCGGAGCCGTCCCCGGTGGCCGGCCTCAGCAGCGGGACGGGGAACGGCACGGCCGGCACCGTAACCGTCGCGCGCTCGCCGGCCGTGGCGGCGGCGAAGGTGGCCCACAGGCCGTCGCGGTGTTCCGGCACGGTGTGTCCCCTGGCCCGCCACTCCTCGACGAGGGCCGTGTAGATCGGCGTATGGCCGCCGTACCCGCTGGTGAGTTCGGCGTACAACCGGCCCGCGGCGTCGTGCCCGAGAAGGCGCCGCGCCGTCTCAGTGCTGTCCATGCCGTTCCAACGCGCCCCCGTGCGCCGGTGGTACGCCGGTGGCCGCGGGTCCGCCGGGTCGGGTGAAGCCGTCACCCGTACGGCCCTGCACGCCGTCCGCAAGGCGCTGGTCTTCGACCGTCGGCCGGGGTTCGCCGGGTACGGGCAGGCCGTCCTCGTTCGCGCCAAGACGCCGTCCGTCGTGGCCGTCGCCACCACGGTCGCCCTCCGCACGGAGCCGGCCGTGCTGTTCTTCCGGCGCCCCTCGGCGGGCGGCCGGTTCGCCGTGCCGACGGGCTCCACCGTCATCGCGCTCACCGGGCTGGGGCTGCTGTGGGCGGCCGGGTTCAGCGCGGTGGGGGTGATGGGGTTCTGGATCAGGACCCGCGGCGAGAACCAGGCGTGACGACCGCCCGGAGTTGACCCTCGACCTTGTCGAGGGAGCAGGGTTCCGGATGTGGAGAGCGAGATGCGCAGCATTGGTGAGATGGCCCGGGAGAGCGGGCTGGGCGTGAGTGCCCTGCGGTTCTACGACCGGGCCGGCGTCCTGGTGCCCGACCGGGTGGACCCGGTCAGCGGCTACCGCTGGTACGCCCCCGGGCAGCTGGACGAGGCCCGGCTCCTCGCCCGGCTGCGGCGGGCCGGGATGCCGCTGGCGGACATCCGGCTGGTGCTGGCCGGCTGGTCCGACACCGATCTCGTACGGCAGCTCCTCGAGGCGCATCTGCGCCGGCTGGAGCAGGGGCTGACCGATGCCCGCGCCGAGTTCTCCGCACTGCGAGCCCTACTCGATCACAGGGAGAACCCCATGACCTCGCTCCGTACCGACACGGCCGTACGGCTGTCCCTCTCCGCCGACGGGCTGGCCGCCGCGCTGGACGCGGTCCGGTTCGCGGCCGGCACCGAGCCGGAGCTGCCCATGCTCGGCGGCGTCCACTTCGACATCGAGGACGGCGCGATGCGCCTGGTGGCCACCGACCGGTACCGGATGGCCGTGGCGCGCACCGCCGCCGACGGGCACGAGGGACCCCGCGTCCAGGTCACGGTGCCGCTGCCGCTCGCAGACGCGATGCGGGCGCTTCTGGAGGGGGAGGGACAGGTCCGGCTCGCCGTGGACGGCGACCGGGTGAGCCTGGAGACCGGGGACCGGCAGACGGCCGGCCGGTGCCTCGGCCACGAATTCCCCGACTACCGGAGGCTGGTCCGCCTCCCGGCCGGGCGGCGCGCCGCGGTGGACGTGCCGGCCTTCCGGGAGGCGGTGCGCACCGGTCCGGTCCGCACGCACGAGGACCCGGTCACCGGGTCCCACGAACTCACCGTGCTGCGGGTACCGGAGGACGGCTCCGTCGCGCTGGCCACAGAGGGTACCGACGGTCCGGATCTCGTCGCCGTCAACCGCGCCTTCCTGCTGGACGCCCTCGCCGCCGGGTCCGACGACCGGCTGGTCCTCGAACTCGGCGACCCGACGGCGCCCCTGGCGATCCGCCGCCCGGACGACGAGCACACGTTCTCGATCCTGATGCCGGTGCGGCTGGAGAACTAGGTCCTCACCGTCACGATCCGCCGGAAGCGCCCTGAGCGCCCGTCAGCGTTCGGGGCGGGTGTCGTCCACCGGTTCCAGCGTCTCCGCGGCCGGCGGCGTGCTCTGGACGGGTACGGTGTCGGCCGCTGCGGCGCGCCGGGCGGTCAGGCGCAGGGCGATCGGCTCGGTGTAGCGGGCGGTGAGCGGACCCAGGACGACCAGGACCAGGACGTACGCCGTGGCCAGCGGGCCGAGGTCGGGTTCGATGCCGGCGGTGACCGCGAGACCCGCGATGACGATGGAGAACTCGCCGCGGGCGACCAGGGTGCCGCCCGCGCGCCAGCGGCCCTTGGGCGAGATCCCGGCCCGGCGGGCGGCCCAGTAGCCCGTGGCGATCTTCGTCAGCGCGGTGAGGACGGCGAGCGCGAGGGCCGGCAGGATCACCGGGGGGATGGACTGCGGGTCGGTGTGCAGTCCGAAGAACACGAAGAACACGGCGGCGAACAGGTCCCGCAGCGGCGCGAGCAGGTTGTGCGCGCCCTCCGCGACCTCGCCGGACAGGGCGATGCCGACGAGGAACGCGCCCACGGCCGCCGAGACCTGCAACTGCTGGGCGAGTCCCGCGACGAGCAGGGTCAGGCCCAGCACCACGAGGAGCAGCTTCTCCGGGTCGTCGCTGGAGACGAACCGGGAGATGACCCGCCCGTAGCGGACGGCGACGAAGAGCACGAGTCCGGCGACGCCGAGCGCGATGGCCAGCGTGACACTGCCCGCGGCGAGGCTGACGCCGGCCAGCAGGGCGGTGATGATCGGCAGATAGACCGCCATGGCGAGGTCCTCGAGCACCAGGATGCTGAGGATGACCGGGGTCTCGCGGTTGCCGAGCCGTCCGAGGTCGCCGAGGACCTTCGCGATGACACCGGAGGAGGAGATCCAGGTGACGCCGGCCAGGACGACGGCGGCGACCGGGCCCCAGCCGAGCAGCAGGGCCAGGGCGGCGCCGGGCAGGGCGTTGAGCGCCATGTCGACGAGGCCGGCCGGGTACTGGGTCTTGAGGTTGGAGACGAGGTCGCTGGCCGTGTACTCCAGGCCGAGCATGAGCAGCAGCAGGATGACGCCGATCTCGGCGCCGATCGCGACGAACTCCTCGCTCGCGCCGAGCGGCAGCAGCCCGCCTTCGCCGAAGGCGAGGCCGGCCAGCAGATAGAGGGGGATCGGGGAGAACTGGAGGCGTCCGGCAAGGCGTCCGAGGAGGCCGAGCCCGAGGATGATGGCGCCGAATTCGATCAGGAAGACTGCGGAAGAGTGCACGCGATCACTCCCGACCGAGGATCTCGGCGGCGGCGTCGATGCCCTCGCGGGTGCCGATCAGGATCAGGGTGTCGCCACCGGCCAGCCGGAAGTCCGGCGCGGGGGACGGGATGGCCTCGGCGCGCCGGAGCACGGCGACGATCGAGGCGCCGGTGTCGGTGCGCATGC
Organism: Streptomyces sp. NPDC048584; assembly: GCF_043199595.1. Taxonomy (NCBI): domain Bacteria; kingdom Bacillati; phylum Actinomycetota; class Actinomycetes; order Kitasatosporales; family Streptomycetaceae; genus Streptomyces; species Streptomyces sp. NPDC048584. The sequence continues at coordinate 163,322 of NZ_JBICWF010000011.1, read as the reverse complement.
GGGTGTCGCCCAGCAGCCGTCCGTTCCAGTGGGAGACGGAGGAGAGTTCGATGCGCTCGGCGACCAGCCCCAGGTCGGTGGTGTGCAGCAGGTTGGGGCTGTGGTGGGCGGGCATGAGCGCGTCGATCAGCGCGGCCGACTCCGCGACGGTCAGACGCATGGAGCGGGCGCAGGCGTCCGGGTCGTCGGAGCGGTAGACGTTGACCGTGCGGGCACCGTCGCGGTGCGCGATCACGGACAGGTGCTCGTGCTCACGCGTGGTGAGGTCGTATTTCACGCCGATGCCCGGCAGCGGCGTGGCGCTCATCCGTGGAGCAGGCACAGCCCGTCCCCTTCCCGGTTTTCTTCCGTTGTCCTGGTGACGGGAGCGCTCCCGGCCGTCCGACGACACGGGTGATCCACCCCCATGACGCCTATCGTGCCATCCCGACATGTGGCCGGAACATGGGTGTTGTCACGGATGGACACGGTCCCCGGCAGCCGCCGAGGATGTGCGGGGATCTGTATCGCCCCAGGTCACAGCCCTGTGTACGTCTCGCGCCGGACGGGTACTCGTAAGTGCCGCCACGGCCGGGGACGGGAGCGAGTGGTGAATGACACGGTGATCGCGGGAGTGGACGGGTCGCCGTCCAGTCTGGCCGCGGTCGATGTCGCGGCCGACGAGGCGCGGCTGCGGGGCGCGCGGCTGCGGATCGTGCACGCGTTCAGCCGCCCGGCCGACCTGGACCCGATGATCCACGGGGTGCTGGCGGGGGCGGAGCGGCGTGCCCACGACCGGGCTCCGGAGCTGGAGATCGCGCGGACCGTGGCGTCCGGCGAGACACTGACGGTGCTGCGGAGCGAGTCGCGGCACGCGGTGCTGACGGTGGTCGGCGGGCGGGGCCGCGGCGGGTTCGGCGATCTGCTGCTGGGCTCGACGGTCGTCCAGCTGGCGGCGCACGGTCACGGGCCCCTGATGGTGGTACGCGGCCGTGCCGATCCCGAAGGACCCGTACTGCTGGCGGTGGACGGCTCACCGGCCGGGGCCGCGGCTGCGCGGTTCGCGTTCGACGAGGCGGCGCTGCGCGGGGCCCCGCTGGTCGCACTGCATGTGTGGAACACATGGAACGAGCCGACGCCGTACGAGGGTCCGGCCGACCCGTTGAACGTGGTGGTGGACATCGACCAGCTCCGCCGGCGGCATCAGCGGCTGCTGGAGGAGGCGGTCGCCCCGTGGCGGGAGGCCCGCCCCGAGGTCGCGGTGGAGCTGCGCCTGGAGCGGGCGCGGGTACGGCACACGCTGCTCGACGCGAGCCGGGAGGCCCAGCTGGTGGTCGCGGGGGCCCGCGGCCACGGCGGCTTCACCGGGATGCTGCTCGGTTCGGTCGGTCAGGCACTGCTGTACCACGCGGACTGCCCGGTCACGGTGGTCCGCGCGTAGACGGTCAGGAGCCCCCGAGGAAGGAGAGGCGTACCTTCCGGTCGGGGTTGTCGCGATTTGTATCGACCAGGCACACCGACTGCCAGGTGCCCAGTTCCAGTCGCCCCGCCAGTACCGGGAGGGTGGCGTGGGGCGGGACGAAGGCGGGCAGGACGTGGTCGCGGCCGTGGCCCGGGCTGCCGTGGCGGTGCTGCCAGCGGTCGTCGGCGGGCAGCAGGGTGTGCAGGGCGGACAGGAGGTCGTCGTCGCTGCCGGCGCCGGTCTCGATGACGGCGATGCCGGCCGTCGCGTGCGGCACGAAAACGTTCAGCAGGCCGTCGCGGCCGGCCGCCGCCTCCCGCAGGAAGGACGCGCATGCGCCGGTGATGTCGACGACCCGCTCCGCGGAGCCGGTGGCGAGGTTCAGGACTCGGGTGGTGAAGGCATCGGACATGTCCCCCATCCTGGCCCACGTGTCCGGCTTCCCGGGGGAACACGGGCGGGAAGATCCACGGCCTCCGCCTGGTTGGTAGAAACGTGAACGATATACGCGAGGTCGAGGTGGTCGTCGTAGGCGCCGGTCAGGCCGGACTGTCGAGCGCCTATCACCTGCGGCGCGCCGGGTTCGAGGCGGACCGTGACTTCGTGGTGCTGGACCACTCCCCCGCCCCCGGCGGCGCCTGGCAGTTCCGGTGGCCCTCACTGACGTACGGCAAGGTGCACGGGATGCACGCGCTGCCCGGTATGGAACTGCGTGACGCCGACCCGGCGCGGGCCTCCTCCGAGGTGATCGGCGAGTACTTCGACCGCTACGAGCGGACGTTCGGCCTGCGGGTGCGGCGCCCGGTGGACGTACGGACGGTGCGCGAGGGGTCCGGCGGACGGCTGCTGGTGGAGACCTCGGAGGGTGACTGGTCGACGCGGGCGCTGATCAACGCCACCGGTACCTGGGACCGGCCCTTCTGGCCGCGCTATCCGGGTCAGGAAACGTTCCGGGGGCGGCAGTTGCACACCTCGCGGTATCCGGGGCCGGAGGCGTTCGCCGGGCAGCGGGTGATCGTGGTGGGCGGTGGTGCGTCGGGCACCCAGCATCTGCTGGAGATCGCACCGTACGCGGCGGCCACCACCTGGGTGACCCGGCGGCCGCCGGTCTTCCGGGAGGGCCCCTTCGACGAGGAGGCGGGGCGGGCGGCCGTGGCGCTCGTGGAGGAGCGGGTACGGCAGGGGCTGCCGCCGCGCAGCGTCGTCTCCGTGACGGGACTGCCGTTGAACGACGCGATCCGGCAGGGCCTGGCGGACGGGGTGCTCGACCGGCGGCCGATGTTCGACCGGATCACGCCCGACGGTGTCGAGTGGGCGGACGGACGACGGGTGGCGGCCGACGTGATCCTGTGGGCGACCGGCTTCCGGCCCTCCGTCGAGCACCTCGCGCCACTGCGGCTGCGGGAGCCGGGCGGCGGGATCCGGGTCGAGGGGACGCGGGCGGTCACCGATCCGCGCATCCATCTGGTCGGCTACGGCCCCTCGGCGAGCACCATCGGCGCCAACCGGGCCGGGCGCGCGGCGGTGCGGGACATCAGGCGGCTGCTGGTGGAGGAACCGGTCGCGGCGTGACGGTGGGCGGGCCGTCTATTCCCTCGGCGGTCCGCTCGTCCTCTTCCGCAGTGCTTCGGACTCGGCGACGTCGCGCTGGTGTTGCGCGTAGTCGGCCGTGAAGCGGGTGTCCCCCGGCTTGACGGTGACGAAGTAGAGCCAGTCGCCCGGCGTCGGGCTGATCGCGGCGCGCACCGCCTCCTCGCCCGGGTTGCCGATCGGGGTCGGGGGCAGCCCCATGCGCCGGTAGGAGTTGTAGGGGCCGTCGACCTCGATGTCGGCGGCCGTGGTGCCCGGCGCCGTACGGCCGAGGGCGTAGCGCACGGTGGAGTCCATCTGGAGCGGCATGCCGCGCTCCAGCCGGTTGAAGATCACCCGGGCCACCTTGCCCATGTCCGCCCGGTCGGCCGTCTCCGCCTGGACGAGGCTGGCGACGGTGACCGCCTGGTAGACGTTCATGGCGTTGCGCTGGGCGCCTGCGGCGATCGGCGCGCCGTTGAACTTCTTGCCGGCGGTGTCGACCATGCGGGAGAGCAGCTTCCGCGGGGTCGGACTCTCCTTCAGCGGATAGGTCGCGGGGAAGAGGTAGCCCTCCGGATTGCCCTCGGCCTCGGCGGGCAGCTTCAGATCCGCCTGGGCGAGGGACTTCTTCGTGGTGCCGGCCGGCAACTCGAGGACCTTGTCGACGGCGGCGTACACCTGGCTCGCCCGCCAGCCCTGCGGGACCACCAGGGCCGTGGGGCGGGACTCGGCGTCGCCGCCCAGGATCAGCAGCGGCACCGCCACGGCGGTGCCGGCCACGAGGGCCCCGAGCGTCGCGAGGGCGAGACGGCCCCGGCGCGTCAGCCGGATCGTGTTCCGTGACGGAGTGTTCGTCTGCATGCGGGCACGGTAACCCGCATACCGCCACAAACCCGGCATATCTTCATTTCGTCGGCTCGAGTTGGGCGTCACGGCGCACCAGGGCGGCGTAGCGCCCGCCACGCTCCAGCAGTTCGTCGTGCGTGCCGCGTTCGACAGCCCGGCCGGAGTCGAGGACCACGATCTGGTCGGCGCCCCGGACGGTGGACAGCCGGTGGGCGATGGTGATCGTGGTGCGGTCGGCCGACAGGGCGTCGATGGCCTGCTGGACGGCCGCCTCGGTCCGGGTGTCCAGGGCGCTGGTGGCCTCGTCGAGCACCAGGACCGGCGGGTCGCGCAGGATGGTCCGCGCGATCGCGAGGCGCTGCTTCTCACCACCGGAGAAGCGGTGGCCGCGCTCTCCGACCACCGTGTCGTACCCGTCGGGCAGGGCGGCGATGTGGTCGTGGATCTGGGCGGCCCGCGCCGCCGCGTGCAGTTCCTCGTCCGTGGCGTCGGGCTTGGCGAAGCGCAGGTTGTCCGCGACCGAGGCGTGGAAGAGGTACGTCTCCTGGGAGACGACGCCCACCGCGCGGGCCAGCGTGTCGAAGTCGAGGTCGCGGACGTCGACGCCGTCGAGGGTGACCCGGCCGTCCGTCACGTCGTACAGCCGGGGCACGAGGTGGCCGAGCGTGGACTTGCCGGCGCCGGTCGGCCCGACCACGGCGAGACTGCCGCCCGGCGGGACGGTGATGCCGATGCCGTCGAGGACGGGACCGCCCTTGCCGTCGTAGCCGAAGGTGACGTCCTCGAAGCGGACCTCGCCCTTGATCCGGTCGAGGTGGACCGGGTCCGCGCGCTCGGTGATGTCGATCGGGAGGTCGAGGTACTCGAAGATGCGCTGGAAGAGCGCGAGCGAGGTCTGGATCTGCACGCCGGTGGACAGCAGGCTCACGGCCGGTCGGAACAGGCCCTGCTGGAGCGAGACGAAGGCGACGATGGTGCCGATGGAGACCTCCGGCCCGCCCGCCCGCAGGGTGATGCCCGCCGTCCAGTAGATGATCGCCGGCATGGCGGCCATGACGATCGTGATGACGGCCATGCGCCAGCGGCCCGCCATGTTCGACCGCACCTCGAGGTCGACCAGGCGCTCGGACTCGTCCGAGAAGGCGCCGGTCAGGGAGTCGGAGCGGCCCATGGTGCGGCCGAGCAGGATGCCGCTGACCGAGAGCGACTCGGTGACCGTGGCGGCCATCGTGGCCATCTGCTTCTGGCGCCGGGTGGTGATCCGCTTGCGTTCGTTGCCGACGCGGCGGCTGATCCAGACGAACACCGGGAGCAGGACCAGCGAGACGACGGTCAGCCGCCAGTCGAGCGCGAGCATCGCGACGACGGTGGCGACCACACTGGTGAGGTTGGAGACCAGGGAGGTCGCCGTGGAGGTGACCGTGGCCTGCATGCCGCCGATGTCGTTGGCGATGCGGGACTGGACCTCGCCGGTGCGGGTGCGGGTGAAGAAGGCGAGCGACATGCGCTGGAGCCGGCCGTAGACGGCGGTGCGCAGGTCGTGCATGACGCGCTGGCCGACGGTCGTCGAGATCAGCGTCTGCAGCACGCCGAAGACGCTGGTGAGGACGGCGCTGAGGATCATGCCGAGGGCGAGCAGGCTGAGCAGCCCGGTGCGGCCCTCGGGGATGGCGACGTCGAGGATCGCCTTCAGCAGGAACGGGGTGGCGACCGAGACCAGTGACGCGGCGCCGACGAGGAGGCCGACGACCGCGAGGCGGCCGCGGTAGGGGTGGAAGAGCCTCAGGATGCGCCGCACCTGCCGGGGCTGTTCCTCGGTGCCGGCAGGCGGGGTCCAGGCGGGTTCGTGATCGGGGTGCATGGTCTCCTTCGGAGGACGGGTGCCCGGGAGCGAGCGGAGCCCAGTTCATTGTTACCTATACTCACAATGAACGTCATCCTGATATTGTTCCCGTATGACCGCTCCCGATCCCGACGGCCTGCTGGCCGAGCAGCTGCTTCGGCTGACCCGCCGGGTTCACCGCATCCAGAAGCGCCACCTGGAGCGGCGCGAACTCGGCATCACCCCTGCCCAGTCGCGGCTGCTGCGTACCCTCGCGCACTACGGCTCGCCGCCGCGGATGGCCGATCTCGCCGAGCGGCTGGAGGTGGTCCCCCGGGCGGTCACCACGCTGGTCGACGGTCTCGAGGCGCACGGGAAGGTGCGACGGGTGCCGGATCCGGCCAATCGGCGGGTGATCCGCATCGAGCTGACCGACGACGGGCGCGCGGCGCTGCGGGAGCTGCGCGCCGCGCGGCGCTCGGCCGCCGAGGAGATCCTGGCGCCGCTGGGAGAGGCGCAGCGCGAGGAGCTGGGCGCCCTGCTGAACACGCTGATCGACGGGCCGGTCCCCGCGCGGTGCGGTGACGGGTCCGCCCGGCCTGTGTGACGGCGCCGCCGGTTCCGTGCGGTCGTGGGGAAAACCGTTTGCCTCCCGGTACGTAGCGGGGTCAACCTGTCACGGTTTGCTGCCTCCGCCGGCGGAGGGCTCTGCCCGCCCCGGCCCGCTTCCCGATTCCACCGCCTCCTGATCCGAGCCACTGGGACGTCATGCAGATCCAAGACCTTCCGTATCCCGACCCGGGGGTGCCCGACGCGCGGTCGGGTCCCCGATTCCTGTGGTGGCTCTTCCGCAACCAGCTGTCCGGGCAGCTCAAGTCGCTGGCCTGGGGCCTGCTGCACTTCGTCTCGGTCGCCTCGCTGCCGTTCTGCGTCGGTGCCGCCGTCCAGGCCGCCGTCGACCGCTCCGGCGGCGGGCTCGCGCTGGCCGGCGGACTGATGGCGCTGGCCTGCGCGGGCAACGCGATCGGCGACACCTTCCTGCACCGCGCCGCCGTCACCAACTGGATCACCGCCGCCGCCCGCGTCCAGCAGCTGCTGGCCCGCAGGGCCGCGACGCTGGGCTCCGCGCTGACCCGGCGGGTCGCCGCCGGTGAGGTCGTGGCGGTCTCCACCGGGGACGTGGAGAAGATCGGCTGGTTCGTGGAGGCCTTGTCCCGGTTCACCGCGGCGGCCGTCACCATCCTGCTGGTCTGCGCCGGCCTGGTCGTCTACGAACCCTCCCTCGGGGTCGTCGTCGCCGTGGGACTGCCGGTGCTGGCGATCGCGGTGCTGCCGCTGCTGCCCCGCGCCACCCGGCGGGCGGACGTGCAACGCGAGAAGGCCGGCCGGGCCACCGAGCTGGCCTCCGACACCGTCGCCGGACTGCGTGTACTGCGCGGCATCGGCGGCGAGGAACTGTTCCTCGACCGCTACCGCCGCGCCTCCCAGGAGGTCCGCCACGCGGCCGTGCGCAGCGCGCGCATGTGGGCCCTGATCGCCGCGATCCAGGTACTGCTGCCGGGGATCCTGCTGATCACGGTCGTCTGGTACGGCGTCCATCTCGCCCGCGAGGGCCGGATCGGCGTCGGTGAACTGGTCACCGTCTACAGCTCGGTCATGGTGCTCACCTATCCGCTGCGGCACTTCGAGGAGATCGCGATGGCGTACTCCTTCTCGCGCCCCTCGGCCAAACGGGCCGCGCGCGTGCTGTCGCTGGAACGGGCCACCGACACCGGGGGATCCCGCGCCGCCGGGGCTCCGTCCGGGGACCTGCGCGACCCGGCGACGGGGCTGCTCGCCCCCTCGGGCCGACTCACCGCCGTGGTGTGCGGGGACCCGGACGCGGCGGGGCGGCTGGCCGAACGGCTCGGCGGACATCCCTCCGAACCGGGCACACCGGTGCTGCTCGGCGGCGTGCCGCTCGACGAACTGCCCCTGGACTCGGCCCGCGGGGCCGTCCTCGTCCAGGACAAGGACCCGGTGCTGCTCTCCGGCACCCTGCGCGAACTGCTCGACGTGCCGGCGTCCGGTGCCGTCGACCCGCGCGACGCGCTGGACGCCGCGCAGTGCGGGGACGTACTGGCGGCGCTGGTGCAGGGCTCGGTGGACGCCGACGATCCGATGGACGCGCGGATCACCGAGCGCGGGCGGTCCCTGTCCGGCGGACAGCGCCAGCGGCTCGCGCTGGCCCGGTCGCTGGTCACGGACCCGGAGGTGCTCGTGCTGGACGAGCCGACCTCGGCCGTCGACTCGCACACCGAGGCCCGCATCGCCCAGGGCCTGCGTGAGCTGCGGGCGGGGCGCACCACCGTGGTGTTCACCTCCTCCCCGCTGCTGCTGGACCGCGCCGACGGGGTGGTGTTCCTGCACGGCGGCAGCGTCGCGGCCGTCGGCATCCACCGCGATCTGGTGCGCACCGAGCCCCGGTACCGGGCCGTGGTGACGCGCGAGACCGAGGACGAGACCGCGCCGCTCGACGTGCTGGACAAGGACGAGGTCCTGCACCGGCTGGAGCGGCTGGAAGAGCTCGAAGAGATCGAGGAGACAGCATGATCGGCGTGGCGCCACCGGCGTACGACCCGGCGGCCCCCACCGCGGCCAGCACGCTGCCCGTGGGCGCGCCCGCGACCGTCCGCGCCTACGTGGCGGAGCTGCTGCGCAGACACCGCCGGGCCTTCCTGCTGCTGATCACCGTGAACACCATCGCCGTGATCGCCTCGATGACCGGCCCGTATCTGCTGGGCGGCCTGGTGGAACGGGTCGCGGACCGGGAGCGGGAGCTGCATCTGGGGCTCACGGTCACCCTGTTCGTGTTCGCGCTGGCCGTCCAGGCGGCGTTCGTACGGCAGGTCCGGCTGCGCGGGGCGATGCTCGGCGAGCGGATGCTGGCCGATCTGCGCGAGGACTTCCTGGTGCGGTCGGTCGGGCTGCCGCCGGGCGTGCTGGAACGGGCCGGCACGGGTGATCTGCTGTCTCGGATCACCACCGACATCGACCGGCTCGGCAACGCCATGCGCGAGGCCGTGCCCCAGCTCGCCATCGGCGTGGTGTGGGCGGCACTGCTGCTGGGCGGTCTCGTCGTCACGGCGCCGGTGCTGGCTCCGGCCGTGCTGGTCGCCGTGCCGCTGCTGGTGGTCGCCTGCCGCTGGTACTTCCGGCGGGCGCCGGCCGGCTACCGCTCGGAGGCCGCCGGGTACGCCGCGGTGGCCGCCTCGCTCGCCGAGACCGTGGACGCGGGGCGGACCGTGGAGGCGCACCGCCTCGGGGAGCGGCGCATCGCGCTGTCCGACCGGCGGGTCGCGGAGTGGACGGCGTGGGAGCGCTACACCCTCTGGCTGCGGTCGGTGCTCGTCCCCGCGATCAACATCACCCATGTGACCGTGCTCGGCTCGGTGCTCATGATCGGCGGGGTGTTCGTGCTGCACGGCTGGATCGGTGTCGGCCAGCTGACGACGGGCGCGTTGATCGCGCAGATGCTCGTCGATCCGGTGGGGCTGATCCTGCGCTGGTACGACGAGCTGCAGGTGGCACAGGTGTCGCTGGCCCGGCTGGTCGGGGTGCGGGACATCGAGCCCGACGCCGGTGACGCCGGTCTCGCCCCCGACGGGCGCCGGGTGCACGCCGACCGGGTGCACTTCGGCTACCGGGAGGGCGTGGACGTCCTGCGCGAGGTGTCCCTCGAGGTCGCCCCCGGGACCAGGCTGGCGCTGGTCGGCCCCTCGGGCGCGGGCAAGTCGACGCTGGGCCGGCTGCTCGCCGGGATCTACGCGCCCCGGGACGGCCGGGTCACCCTCGGCGACGCCGAGCTGTCCCGGATGACGGCGGAACGGGTCCGGGAGCATGTGGCGCTGGTCAACCAGGAGCATCACGTCTTCGTGGGCTCCCTGCGCGACAATCTGCGGCTCGCCAGGACGGAGGCGGTGGACGCCGAACTGTGGGCGGCGCTGGGCGCGGTCGACGCGGACGGCTGGGCCCGCGCCCTCGGGGAGGGTCTGGACACCGAGGTCGGCTCGGGCGGGTTCGCGCTCACTCCGGCCCAGGCCCAGCAGATCGCGCTGGCCCGGCTGGTGCTGGCCGACCCGCACACGCTGGTCCTGGACGAGGCGACATCGCTGCTCGACCCGCGCGCGGCACGTCACCTGGAACGCTCGCTGGCCCGTGTCCTGGACGGCAGGACTGTCGTCGCCATCGCCCACCGTCTGCACACCGCCCACGACGCGGACGTCATCGCCGTCGTGGAGAACGGCCGCATCAGCGAACTCGGCAGCCACGACGACCTGGTCGCGGCGAACGGCGCGTACGCGTCCCTGTGGCGCTCCTGGCACGGCTGAGCGGTGCCGTTTCCCTTCGCCGGCCGCAGTTGCGGGCGAGTGCGGCGGGCCGCGTCGCGTGTGGCGTTGCGGGGTGGGGAGGTCCGGTGGAAGGGTGGAGTCAGGCATCGGTTCGGGGGCCTGGGGCCCGGAAGGGGTACCGGGGGCGCCGGTGTGCCGCACGGACGGCCCGGTGCGGGCCGCGGCGGGAACGGGCCCGCCGCCACTCTCTGGAGGTACCCGTGAACAGCGCCGACGGTTGGGGAGACGACGTCTACCAGCCCGACGCGTCCGAGGTTCAGGACGACGCCGGACTGCTGGACGCCGAGGACACCCTGGAGAACGACGGCGTCGCCGACCCCCTCGACCGGGGCTGGTCCCCTCCTGAGCGGCCCTGGGCCGTGGAGCACTACGGCGTGACGGCGGCGGAGCGTCAGGAGGGCGAGACGCTGGACCAGCGGCTCGCCGAGGAGCTGCCCGACCCCGCCGCCTTCGACGACGACGGCATCGGTGATTCCTCCGGCACCGACGGGGAACCCCTGGACAACGAGGTCGGCGGCACACGTTCCGGCCGTCTGGTGGCCCCCGACGAAGGGGCGCACGAGGACGAGGAGGAGGCCCTGGTCGCCATGGACGTCGGCATCGACGGCGCGGCCGCCTCCGCCGAGGAGGCCGCCGTGCATGTCGTCGACGAGGACAACCTGCCGGGCTGACCCCGAGGAGCATTCATGCAGCAGGACAAGCACCCCGACTACCACCCGGTGGTCTTCCGGGACCGTGCCGCCGGTTACGCCTTCCTCACCCGGTCCACCGCGACCAGCGAGCAGACCATCGAGTGGGACGACGGCGAGACGTACCCGGTGGTCGAGGTGGAGATCTCCTCGGAGAGCCACCCCTTCTACACGGGCCGGGCCCGGACCGTGGACACGGAGGGCCGGGTCGCCCGCTTCGAGCGCCGGTACGGCGGTGAGGGCGCCGGCTGAGTCGGTGTCCCGCCCGGGACTCAGATCACGTTGAGCGCGGCGGCGCAGCCTATCCCGCCGAGGACCATGAACACGGGCATCAGCACCTTCAGTTCGACCCAGCTGCCGGCCCGGAAGCGCATCGCCTTCGGCGGGCCGATCGGGTACCAGCGCTTGCGGCCGACCGGTATCGGCCACAGGATCGGGCAGCCGGAGACGGTCAGCGCGTCCCCGATGTCGTGCACCAGGGCGCCCAGCACGATCGGCAGCCCCAGCCACAGGTACTCCTGGCCGGGCTCGGTGAACAGCCAGTCGGAGCCGTTGCCCGGCTGGTCCAGGATGCCGGCGAGGATCCAGGCGCTGGTCGCCGCCAGCAGCCACACCAGGACGTCGCTGCTGGAGCCTCGCGTCGCCCGCCACAGCAGGCCCTCGATGGCCAGCACCATGTGCACGAAGAGGATGGCCAGCACCGCCCAGCGCCCGCCCGCGATGGCCAGGGCGGCGGTGCCGGTACCGATCAGGACCGCCCACAGCCAGGTGTGCGTGAGCGTGCGGTGGCCGCCGGAGCGGCGGGGGTCGCCGGGCTTCCTGGTGGACTTGTAGACCGCGTAGGACAGTTTGTCGACGATCTCGCACAGCCAGCGGGACAGAGGTCCGAAGGCCCGCGAGATGGTGGCCGCCTTGTGGTCCAGATCCGGGGCGAGCGCGGCCCCGGCGCAGATCAGGGCACCGACCAGGAGCACCGGCCAGGGCATGGCGTGTCCGGCGGCGGCCGTCGCCGCGCCGACGCCCAGCCAGGCCGCCGCGCCCGACAGTGAGTGTGCTGGTCCCATCATTGCTGCTGCCCGCCCCATTTCTCGTTCGCCGCTGGCCGGTTGGCCCGGTGCGTTGCCGCCCCGCCGGCGACACAGCGTAGCGTTCGCGATCTTCGTGCCCGCAGCCGATTCCCCTCTCGGGCCGGCGGGCAGGCAAGATGGGGGCGTGACCCTCATCGATCAGCTGCCGCCGACCGCCGACCCCGATGCCCTCTACGAAGCCTTCGAGTCGTGGGCGCGGGAGCGCGGTCTCACGCTCTACCCCCATCAGGAGGAGGCGCTGATCGAGGTGGTCTCGGGGGCGAACGTGATCGTGTCGACGCCCACGGGCTCCGGCAAGAGCATGATCGCGGCGGCGGCCCACTTCGCCGCCCTGGCGCGCGACGAGGTCACCTTCTACACGGCGCCCATCAAAGCGCTGGTGTCGGAGAAGTTCTTCGAACTGTGCAAGATCTTCGGCACGGAGAACGTCGGCATGCTCACCGGCGACGCGTCCGTCAACGCCGACGCCCCGGTGATCTGCTGCACCGCCGAGGTGCTGGCGTCCATCGCGCTGCGCGACGGCAAGAACGCCGACGTGGGCCAGGTGGTGATGGACGAGTTCCACTTCTACGCGGAGGGGGACCGCGGCTGGGCCTGGCAGATCCCGCTGCTGGAGCTGCCGCAGGCGCAGTTCGTGCTGATGTCGGCGACGCTCGGCGACGTCTCCTTCTTCGAGAAGGACCTCACCCGCCGCACCAACCGCCCGACGGCGGTGGTCCGCTCGGCGACGCGGCCCGTCCCCCTCTCCTACGAATACCGGTACACACCGCTCACCGAGACGCTCACGGATCTGCTCGAGGCCCGGCAGGCGCCGGTCTACATCGTGCACTTCACGCAGGCGCAGGCGGTGGAGCGGGCGCAGGCGCTGATGAGCATCAACATGTGCACGCGTGAGGAGAAGGACCGGATCGCCGAACTGATCGGCAACTTCCGCTTCACCACCAAGTTCGGCCGCAATCTGTCCCGTTACGTCCGGCACGGCATCGGGGTGCATCACGCCGGCATGCTGCCCAAGTACCGGCGGCTGGTGGAGAAGCTCGCGCAGGCCGGCCTGCTGAAGGTCATCTGCGGCACGGACACGCTCGGCGTGGGTGTCAACGTCCCCATCCGGACCGTGCTGTTCACCGCGCTGACCAAGTACGACGGCACCCGCGTGCGCACGCTGCGGGCCCGCGAGTTCCACCAGATCGCGGGCCGCGCCGGGCGGGCCGGCTTCGACACCGAGGGCTTCGTGGTGGCGCAGGCGCCGGAGCACGTGGTCGAGAACGAGAAAGCGCTGGCGAAGGCCGGCGACGACCCGAAGAAGCGCCGCAAGGTGGTGCGCAAGAAGGCGCCCGAGGGCTTCGTCGCCTGGAGCGAGCAGACCTTCGAGAAGCTCATCGGCTCCGAGCCGGAACCGCTGACCTCCCGCTTCCGGGTCACGCACACGATGCTGCTGTCGGTGATCGCGCGTCCCGGCGACGCCTTCGAGGCGATGCGGCGGCTGCTGGAGGACAACCACGAGCCCCGCAGGCAGCAGCTCCGGCACATCCGGCGGGCGATCGCCATCTACCGCTCGCTGCTGGACGGCGGCATCGTCGAGAAGCTCGACCGGCCGGACGCGGAGGGCCGCATCGTGCGTCTCACCGTGGACCTGCAGCAGGACTTCGCGCTGAACCAGCCGCTGTCCACGTTCGCGCTGGCCGCGTTCGAGCTGCTGGACCCGGAATCGCCGTCGTACGCGCTGGACATGGTGTCCGTCGTGGAGTCCACGCTGGACGATCCGCGCCAGATCCTCGCCGCCCAGCAGAACAAGGCGCGCGGTGAGGCGGTCGCCGCGATGAAGGCCGACGGGGTCGAGTACGAGGAGCGCATGGAGCGCCTCCAGGACATCACCTACCCGAAACCGCTGGAGGAGCAGCTCTTCCACGCGTACAACACCTACCGCACGAGCCACCCCTGGGTCGGTGACCATCCGCTGTCGCCGAAGTCCGTGATCCGGGACATGTACGAGCGGGCGCTGACGTTCACCGAGCTGGTGTCCCACTACGAGCTGGCCCGTACCGAGGGCATCGTGCTGCGCTACCTCGCGAGCGCCTACAAGGCGCTGGAGCACACCGTCCCGGACGATCTGAAGTCGGAGGATTTGGAGGACCTGATCGCCTGGCTGGGCGAGACCGTGCGCCAGGTCGACTCCAGTCTGCTGGACGAGTGGGAGCAGCTGGCCAACCCGGAGGAGATGACCGCCGAGGAGGCGCAGGAGAAGGCCGACCAGGTCAAGCCGGTCACGGCCAACGCGCGCGCCTTCCGCGTCCTGGTCCGCAACGCCATGTTCCGCCGGGTCGAGCTCGCCGCCCTGGACCAGGTGAGCGAGCTGGGCGAGCTGGACTCCGAGGGCGGCTGGGACGCGGACGCCTGGGGCGAGGCGATGGACAAGTACTGGGACGAGTACGAGGAGCTCGGCACCGGTCCGGACGCCCGCGGGCCGAAGCTGCTGCTGATCGAGGAGCAGCCGGAGAACGGGCTGTGGCGGGTCCGGCAGATCTTCGACGACCCCGGCGGCGACCACGACTGGGGCATCAGCGCCGAGGTGGACCTCACCGCCTCCGACGCGGAGGGCCGCGCTGTCGTCCGGGTCACCGACGTCGGCCAGTTGTGAGCACAGGAGCATCTCACCCATGACGAATCCGGCCGAGAGCCTCGTCTCCCTGCTCGATCTGGAGCAGATCGAGGTCAACATCTTCCGTGGCCGCAGCCCGCAGGAGTCACTGCAGCGGGTCTTCGGCGGCCAGGTGGCCGGCCAGGCCCTGGTCGCCGCCGGCCGCACCACGGAGGGCGACCGTCCGGTGCACTCGCTGCACGCGTACTTCCTGCGTCCGGGCAGGCCCGGGGTGCCGATCGTGTACCAGGTAGAACGGGTGCGGGACGGCCGGTCGTTCACGACCCGGCGGGTCACCGCGGTGCAGCAGGGCCGCACGATCTTCACTCTGACCGCCTCCTTCCACAAGCCTGAACCGGGGAGTTTCGAGCACCAGCTGCCGCCGGCCCGTGAGGTTCCGGACCCCGAGTCGCTGCCGACGGTCTCGGACGAGATCCGTGAGCATCTGGGCGCGCTGCCGGAGCAGTTGGAGCGGATGGCGCGCCGCCAGCCCTTCGACATCCGTTATGTGGACCGGCTGCGCTGGGATCCCGACGACGTCAAGGGCGCCGAGCCGCGCAGCGCGGTGTGGATGCGCGCGGTCGGCCCGCTCGGGGACGATCCGCTGGTGCACACCTGTGCCCTGACGTACGCCAGCGACATGACTCTCCTGGACGCCGTGCGGATCCCGGTGGAGCCTCTGTGGGGGCCGCGCGGCTTCGACATGGCGTCGCTGGACCACGCCATGTGGTTCCACCGCCCGTTCCGCGCGGACGAGTGGTTCCTGTACGACCAGGAGTCGCCGATCGCCACGGGCGGGCGGGGTCTGGCCCGCGGCCGGATCTACGACCTGGAGGGCCGGATGCTGGTGTCCGTCGTCCAGGAGGGGTTGTTCCGGGCGCTGTAGTCACGGGCTCTCGGGCGCCCGGGGTCACCGGCTTGTGCGCCACCACCTCGCGAACAGGCCGCGGGGCGTCTCGCGGGCCGGTTCCACGGCGGGCGGCGCCGGATGGGCCGGTGCGGGGCGGTGGCCGGCGGGACGGGGTGCCGGCCGACGGGTCCGGGCCTCGTGCGTCAGCCTTCTCAGATCGGCCTGCAACCAGGCGATCTCGTCCGGTTCCTGAGCGGTCATGAGTTCCTCCGCCAGATCCGCGGCGGGTGAGCCGGGAGCGCCGTGGGCCGGCGGCAGCCGGCGGAACCGGTTGAGGTGGGAGCGGTCGTAGGCGTCTCGGACCGCTTCCGACACATGCTGCGGGTCGAGCAGCGACGCCACGGCTCCGGCGCGCTCCCACGGGCCGTCGGCCTGGCGGAGCAGGAAGCCCAGCTGCCGGGTGCGCCAGTTGCGCGGGCGCAGGTCGATGCCGGTGTCGAGCCGGCTCCTGAGGCTCTCGGGCGTGCGGCCCGTCAGCAGGGTCGCGTTCTCGCCGTCGGCCGTGAACAGGCTCAGCTCCTCGGCCAGATAGAGCCAGACCACGGCCCGGTAGCGGTTCAGGTAGTACTTCACCGGCACCAGCAGTCCCAGCCGCGCCAGGCGGGTGAACCGGGTCTTCGTCACGCCGATGAGGGCGGCGCCCTCCGTGGTACCCACGGCCCGCACACTCCGGTGCAGGGATTCCGGGAACCCGGGCCCGGCCCGGAGCCGCTCGATCTCGGCGCGGGCGACCCGCCGGCCTTCTCCGCCGGTCATCGTACGAACGCGGCCGAGCTGCACGGCGAGGTCGAACTCGGTCGGCTTGAGGCCGAGTTCACGGGCCGCGCGGCCCGTGCCGACCCAGGCGTCCCGTACCGCAGCGGGCCGGTCGGCGGCGGTGGCCTCGTACGTGACGGTGTGCTGTCCGGACATGCTCGTCTCCCCCGTGGAGTGTGGGCGGCCGGCGCCGGGTGCGCCGCTCGGAAAAAACCGTAGCCGCTATGTCACTCTCCGTGGCAAGCCTGTGGATAACTCCACGGCGAAGAACGAACGTGCAGGTCAGAGCTCTGTGCCGGGTTCCGGTCGGCGGGTGTCCACGTCCAGATGCTCGCCGACCCGGTTGACGAGCAGCGTCATCTCGTAGGCGATGTGACCGATGTCGGCCTCGGCACCGCTGAGCACGCACAGGCAGCTGCCCGTGCCGGCCGCGGTGACGAAGAGCACCGCTTCGTCGAACTCGATCATCGTCTGCCGTACCCCGCCCGCCCCGAAATGCCGGCCCGAGCCCTTGGCGAGGCTGTGCAGTCCGGACGAGACGGCGGCCAGGTGCTCCGCGTCCTCCCGCCGCAGTCCGGTGCTCGCGCCGGTCACCAGTCCGTCGTTGGACAGGACCAGTGCGTGCCGTACGTGCTCGACGCGCTGGGTCAGGTCGTCCAGCAGCCAGTCGAGTCCCCGCTTCTGCGCCATGTCGTGTGTCTCCCCCTGGTCTCTTCCCCGTGGTCTGCCCCGTGTGCCGTCCCCTCGTGGCAAGAGGGTCCCGCGCCGCAAGCCTTCCCCACGACCGTGCGCCCGGCAAGGAGAATGGGAGCCATGGGAGACAAGATGACCGAGGAAGAGTGGCGGGAGTTCGTCTCGTACGGCACCCGTACCGCGAAGCTCTGCACCGTCCGGGCCGACGGCAGCCCGCATGTGGCACCGATCTGGTTCCTCGTGGACGGGGACGAGGTGGTGTTCAACACCGGCGCGCGGACCGTGAAGGGACGCAATCTGGCACGTGACGGGCGGGTGTCCCTCTGCGTGGACGACGACCGGCCGCCGTTCGCCTACGTGCTGCTGCAGGGCAGGGCTCGGCTCTCGGAGGAACCCGGGGAACTCCGGCACTGGGCCGCCAGGATCGGCGCGCGGTACATGGGCGAGGAGCGGGCCGCGGAGTTCGGGGAGCGCAACGGGGTGCCCGGAGAGCTCCTCGTCCGCGTCGGCATCGAGAGGATTCTGGCCGAAAAGGGCGTCGCGGACTGATCGCCGGCCGCGCGAGGGCGCGTCCCACCGGGTCGCGCATCCGGGCGGTGCGCATCCGTCCGGCGTCCCCGGCACGTCCTTCCCCGAGTCCCGCTCGCGTGCGTCGCAGGGCACGACGGTGATTCCGAAGTCCAGGCCGGGCGCGCGCCGGCCGTCGCGCGCGCGTGATGACGCCGGGCCCCCGCGCAGCGGTCGACGGCGCCGGAAGGAATCCGCAAGGGCCGGATCTCGCTGACCTCACCGACCGGGCCGGTCCCGCCCACACCGATTCCGTCGGCGCGAGCGGGAGGACGAGCCGCGCGGTCGGACGGCGCGACGCGCACGCTCACGCTCACGTCGAGCATCCCGTGCAGCGCGTGCTGCTGACCGCCGTGCCCACGGTCGGGGAGCCGTCCCGGTGAGGAATCATGCGGAGCATGAGCGACGACCACACACACGTCCAGGAGTTCTTCACCGCGCGTGCCGCCGGCTGGGACCGCCGCTTCCCCGACGACGGTCCCGCCTACGCGGCAGCGGTCGCCGAACTCGGGCTGCGCGAGGGCGGACGGGTGCTCGACGCGGGCTGCGGCACCGGGCGGGCGCTGCCCGCGCTGCGTGCGGCCGTGGGACCCTCGGGCGTCGTCCTCGGCGCGGATGTGACACCCGCCATGCTGCGGGAGGCGGCGCGGGCCGGCCGGGGCCGCGACGGCGCGCTGCTGCTCGCCGACGTCGCCGCGCTCCCGCTGCGCCCGGACGCGCTGGACGCCGTGTTCGCCGCGGGCCTCATCGCCCATCTGCCCGATCCTGCGGGAAACCTCCGGGAGATCGCGCGGGTGGTCCGGCCCGGTGGCGTGCTCGCGCTGTTCCATCCGATCGGCCGGGCCGCGCTCGCCACCCGGCAGGGCCGCTCGATCACCCCGGACGACCTCCGCGCGGAGCCCAACCTGCGTGCGCTGCTCTCCCGTTCGGGGTGGCACATGACGTCGTACGTCGACGAGGACACCCGCTTCCTGGCGCTCGCCGTCCGCACCGACTGAACGCCCCGGTCACGCCCCGCGCCCCGCTGCCCCCTTCTGCCGTCGGGGCCGCGACTCTGCGTTGGACGCCAGGAGCCGAACGCCCGGCGCGGACGACCGCCCCCGGGAAACGGTGAACCGTATGTGGGGCCGGGTCCGGAAAATCGGAGGTGGCCGCCGCGCACGTCCCGGCCCGCGCGGAGGACGACCAGGACCGGATCGACGAGGGGGCCGGTGGGTGTCACCGGAGGCCCTGTCGTACGGGGTGAACGAGCCGGCGTGCCGGGCGGTCGTCACGCTCGCGCGGGAGCGCGACGAGTCTCCTGGGACGGTCGCGCGGGCGCTGCTGGGGCTTCCGACCGTCTGAGGCGTCCGCCGGCGCGTGGCCGATTCGCCCCGTCCGGGCGGAAACCTGCAGCTCCGGGCACAGGTACGGGGGGTCGTGACAAGCGCCTCGGGGTCGGCATAGGGTGCGCGCCGGTGGACGAACCGATGGGGAGGCTGGGATGGCCGGCGCGGACGAGGAGGCCTTGGCGGCCGCGGACGACGCACTCTATGTGCTCACCGCTGCGCTGCTGACGCCCGCGAAGTTCCCGAGCGTGCTGGGCGACGACTACCCGGAGGCCTGTACGGCGCTCGGCCTGCCGCCCCTCGCCGACGGGTACGGGCTGGTGCTCGGACAGGACGGCGAGGGTGCCCGGTGGACCGTCGTCGTGGACGACGTCTCGCTGGTCGCCGTCGCGATCGCGTTCTGGGACTGCGGCATGGAGCACGATCTGTCACCGGACGAGCGCACGGTCGTCGCCGCGCTGCCCGGCTGGCCCCTCGCGGTCGCCGTCGCGGCGCCGAACGTGCCGGCGCCGCACGATCCGGACCTCGATGTCGTGGACGGGCCCCGGCTGACGCCTCCGGACGTCGAGGTCTGGGGACCCGCCCAGCGCCGGCTGGGCGCGGACGAGATCGCGCTCCAGTGGGCGGTCTGGCGGGAGCAGGTCGACGACGCGGCGTTCCCGCAACCGGGCGGACCGGCCCGCACACCCGACGCCGAGGAGCCCGCTCGGGACGGCGACCAGGACGAAGCGGGGGACGGCGACGAGGACGGAGCGAGCGACGGCCCGGCGGTACGGCCGGGGCACCGCGGGATCCGGCAGGTGCTGGCGGAGGCCCGCGCGTACGTCGACTCGCCTCCGCCGCTCGGCCGGGTCCGCTCGGCCTTCGCCCCGGGCGGCGCGCGCATCCTGCGTGCCGACGGACCCGGGTGGTCGCTGGTCGCCCGGACGGACGACATCGCGTTCGTCCTGCTCGACGACGAACCCGGCGAGGTCCTGCCGGTGGGCCGGGGCCCGGAGCTGCCGGGCCTCCTCGAGGCGCTCGACCGGATGGCCGTACGGCCGCTCTGAGCGCACACGGCCCCGGACGGCGTGACGAGTGGCGGCCGGCGGCGTGGGCTGACCCCCGCGTGTGACCGTCCTTCCACCAGGCGCGTCGGGCGGCCGGTACCTCTGCGAGGCGATCCGGACGCGCTGCCGGCCAGGGCCGTCGGCTCCGAAGCCGTACGACGACGTGGCCACACCGCTCCCGCACCGTACGGGGCGGCACGCGCGTCGACGGGCTGCGCGACACCCTTCCAAACGGCCCTCTCACCGCCCGGCGTTCGACCCGCTGGTCACGTGGGTGGAGTGCGGACCCGCCAGTCGGCGGGCCCGCGGAGGGCGGCATGGTCGACTCCCGCGCCGCCGGGTTCCGACGAGGCGGTGGCGGGGCAGCGCCTCAGCGGCCCAGCTCCTTGCGCGAGACGCGCCGCAGCCTGCGCCGCTGTGCGGGGTCCAGGGTGAGATACGCGGCGGCAGGAACTCCCAGGATGATCAGAAGCGCGGCCCACCAGGGCAGCAGGAAGAACATGACGAGTCCGACCGCCACACCCCCTGCGGCGATCTTGGCGTTCTTTGACATGAGTGTCGCCTCCTTCGCGGCCACTGCCGCTCTCTGCCGTGAAAACGGACCCGCGCTCCCGGCGGTTCCGGACCGCGCCCCTGAGACGTCCCTGAGGTGTGGCCCCTAGGGTCTCCGAGCACCATGGGCACCTGTCGCGGGCCCCCGCTCGGCGGGCTCACGACGCGCCTCCATGGTGACTCGCCTCACAGCACAGGCATACCCGGCCGACGCCGCCCGTGCTGTACTCTCGGCGGTTCCGACTCCACTAGTCAAGTTTGAGGAATCTTCTCATCACTGCGCAGACGACTTCCCCGGCGCCCTCCTCCGCACCCCCCGAACTGGCCGATTCGGCAGCCGTCTTCCTTCCCGGCGACCCCGCCCGCACGGGACGGGTGGCCTTCTGGCGGCCGGACGGATCGTCTCCCCCTGCCGTGGACGGGGCATCTGCCGAGCGGCTGACCGTCGTCGCACCCGGCGACGAAGGGGTCGAGACGGTGCGGGTGCCCGCCACCGTGCTGCCGGTGCGCCTCGCGCTTCCGCTCCTCACGCGTGCGCGCGCCGACGGTGCCGCCCACCGGGCCACCCGGTTCTGGGGCGCCACCGCCTTGCACGCCCTGCGGCTGGTGGCACGCGGCCTGCTGCTGCCCGGCCTCTCCCCCGCCGACCACGACGCCTGGCGCGTCGGCCCGCTGGACGCGGAGGAGGCGGAGGCGATCCGGCGGCTCGCCGCGGCGATGCCGCCGGAGGCCCACGCGACACCGCTGGACGGCACCGGGCCGCCCCGCCTGCCCGACCCCGAACGGCTGCTGCGCGCCTTCCTCGACGCCGTCGCCGACACGCTGCCCCGCTCCCCCGCCGCCCACCTCGCGACCGGCACCGCCGCGTTCGCCGCGACGGAGCCGCGACGGCTGCCCGAGCTGCGGACCTGGGCCGCCGACATCGCCGCGGGCCACGACGCCGGCGTACGGCTGTCGCTGCGGATCGAGTTGCTCGGGCTCGTGGACGCGGCCGATCCGGCGGGGGTCTCCTTCCGGGCCGTCCTCCAGATGCACGGCGTGGGCGACCCCGCGCTCGTGGCGGACGCCGGCGAGGTGTGGGCGGGGGTGTCCGACGCGGACTTCGGCCCCCGCGCGCGGATGGACGCCCTGCTGGCGCTGCGCCGCGCGGCGCGCGCCTGGACATCGCTCACGCCCCTGTTGTCGGCGACCGTGCCGGACGCGGTGGACCTGGCGGAGGAGGACGTCACCGAACTCCTCGGCGAGGGCGGCCGGGCGCTCGCCGGGGCGGGCGTCGAGGTGCACTGGCCCAAGGAGCTGGTCCGGGAACTGACCACCCGCGCGGAGGTCGGTCCCGCCGACGACGAGCCGGGGCGCGGGAGGACCGGACCCGCGGACGGGCCGTCGTTCCTGTCCGCCGACGCGCTGCTGGCGTTCGACTGGTGGTTCGCCGTGGGCGACCGGCGGCTCACGCGCGAGGAGCTGGACCGGCTGGCCGAGGCGAACCGTCCTCTCGTCCGGCTGCGCGACCAGTGGGTGCTGATCGACCCTCGGGAGCTGGCCCGGGCCCGTGCGCGCAAGGACCGGAAGGTCACGCCGGTCGACGCGCTCGGCGCGGCGCTGACGGGCTCCGTGGAGGTGGACGGCGGACGGATCGAGGTGCGGCCCACCGGGTGGCTGGAGGCGCTGCGGGACCGGCTCGCGGACCCCGAGTCGCAGGAGCCGGTCGAGCAGCCCGCCGCGCTCGACGCCACACTGCGGGACTACCAGCGGCGCGGCCTGACCTGGCTGGCCCGCACGACCTCCCTGGGTCTGGGCTGCTGTCTGGCCGACGACATGGGGCTCGGCAAGACCATCACCCTCATCGCCCTGCACCTGCACCGCCGGACCGACCCGGAGTCCGCGGGCCCCACGCTCGTGGTCTGCCCGACATCGCTGATGGGCAACTGGCAGCGGGAGATCGAACGGTTCGCGCCCGGCACCCCGGTACGCCGCTTCCACGGCGCACGGCGGGCGCTGGACGACCTGGCCGGCGGCGAGTTCGTGCTCACCACGTACGGCACCATGCGGCTGGACGCCAAACGGCTCGCCGCGGTCCCCTGGGGCATGGTCGTCGCCGACGAGGCCCAGCATGTGAAGAACCCCTACTCCTCGACGGCGCGTGAGCTGCGTTCCATCGGCGCACGCGCGCGTGTGGCGCTCACCGGCACACCGGTGGAGAACAACCTGTCGGAACTGTGGGCCGTCCTCGACTGGACGACCCCTGGTCTGCTCGGCCGGCTCGGCACCTTCCGCCGGCGGTACGCCGACGCCGTGGAGGGCGGTCAGGACCCGGCAGCGGCCGAGCGGCTGGCGCGTCTGGTACGGCCCTTCCTGCTGCGCCGCCGCAAGTCGGACCCCGGGATCGCGCCCGAGCTTCCGCCCAAGACGGAGACGGATCACGCCGTCTTCCTCACCCCGGAACAGACGGGGCTGTACGAGGCCGTCGTGCGCGAGGCGATGGCCTCGATCGCCGAGGCGGACAGCATGGCGCGGCGCGGACGGATCGTGAAGCTGCTGACCGCACTGAAGCAGATCTGCAATCACCCGGCGCAGTTCCTCAAGGAGGAGCGGCCGGTGGTCGCCGGACGGTCGGGGAAGCTGGAGCTGCTGGACGAACTCCTCGACACGGTCCTCGCCGAAGGGGCCGGCGTCCTGGTCTTCACGCAGTACGTGCGGATGGCCCGGCTGTTGGAAGGGCATCTGGCCGCGCGGGGGGTGCGCACGCAGTTCCTGCACGGCGGCACGCCGGTCGCCGAGCGTGAGGCCATGGTGGGGCGCTTCCAGGACGGGGAGGTTCCGGTGTTCCTGCTGTCGCTGAAGGCGGCCGGCACCGGGCTGAACCTCACCCGCGCGGAGCATGTCGTGCACTACGACCGCTGGTGGAACCCCGCCGTCGAGGCACAGGCGACGGACCGCGCGTACCGCATCGGCCAGACCCGGCCGGTGCAGGTGCACCGCATGATCGCCGAGGGAACCATCGAGGATGGTATCGCCGCGCTGCTGGAGCGCAAGCGTGAACTGGCCGACGCGGTGCTCGGCTCCGGCGAGGCGGCGCTCACCGAACTGACGGACGCCGAGCTGGCGGAGCTGGTCGAACTCCGAGGGGGATCGCGATGACCCGGTACGACGGTGACGGGACCGATGTGGAGCGCACGTTCGCCGCGCTGCCGCCCGCGCGGGGGCGTGCTTTCGCGGTGACCTGGTGGGGCCGCTCCTGGCTGACGGCGCTGGAGGCCACGGCGCTGGACTCCGGGCAGCTCAAGGCGGGCCGCGCGCTGGCTCGCGCGGGCGCGGTCGGCGCGGTGTCCGTACGGCCGGGGCGCATCACCGCGGTCGTACAGGACCGGGACCGTACGCCCCACCGCGCGGACGTACTGCTGCAGGAGCTGTCCGGGGAGCAGTGGGACCAATTCCTGGCGATGACCGCGGAGCGGGCCGGGCATGTCGCGGCGCTGCTCGACCGTGAGATGCCGACGCATCTGGTCGAGGACGCGGAGTCGGCCGGCGTCGGCCTGCTGCCGGGGCTGGGTGATCTGGAGCCGGAGTGCGAGTGCGGTGGCTGGGACCACTGCGGTCATACGGCGGCCCTGTGCTACCAGGTGGCCCGGCTGCTGGACCAGGACCCGTTCGTCCTGCTGCTGATGCGGGGGCGGGGTGAGCGCGCCCTCCTGGAGGCGCTCGAGGCCCGGGGCGAGGCGTCCGCGGGCCGGACCGCCCCGGAGCCGGACGGCGTGGACCCGGCCGAGGCCTACGCGGCCGGTGACATCCTGCCGTCCCTTCCGGCCCTGCCCGCGCTCCCCGCGGAGCCGGGGATCCCGCCTTCGCTGGACACGGAGGCCGCGCCCGCGGCCGGTGTCGATCCATCCGCGTTGGAGTTCCTGGCCGCGCGGACGGCCGTACAGGCCCATCGGCTGCTCGCGGAGGCGCTTCGGGACGGGCACGGACGGCAGCCGGTGGCACCGGAGCCGACCGTCGCGCGGGACGCGGTGCGGCTGGCCGCCGGGGAGCCGCACCGCGCGGTGACCGAACGGCTCGCCGAGGGGTCCGGGCGTGGCCCGGAGGGGCTGGCCGTCGCCGTACGGGCCTGGCGGCAGGGTGGAACCGCGGCACTGGCGGTGCTCGACGAGGAGTGGACCGTGGACGGCGAACGGCTGGCCCGCGCGCGTGCCGCTCTCGATTCGGCGTGGGACGAGGACGAGCGGCCGGTGCTCCGGGTCCGGGCCAACCGGTGGACGGTGGCCGGTGCGCCTGTCCAGCTGCGCCTGGACCGCGAGGGGCGCTGGTGGCCGTACCGCGGGGAACGCGGCCGCTGGGCCCCGGCGGGGGACCCCTCCCAGGACCCGGCGACTGCGCTGGCCACGGCACAGGGCACCCCCGACGGCTGACCACCGGCCAGGCCGGACGTGGTGTGCCGTCAGGGCAGTTCCACGTCGCCCAGGGACGGTAGGAGGGACTCCAGACCGCTCGGCAGTCCGGTCGGGAGGTCCGACGGGAGGTCGGTCGGAAAGTCCGACGGCAGTCCGGTCGGGAAGTCCGACGGGAGGTCGGTGGGGAAGCCGGAGGGGAGCAGGCTCGGCAGGTCGCTCGGGAGCTGGGTGGGGAGGTTCGGCGAGGAGCCGGTCGCCGTCCCGCTCGGCGTCCTGTCGGGCGGGTCGTCGTCTCCCCTGGCCATCAGTACGACGACGGCCACGACCACGATCACCGCGACGGCGGCGAACAGGAGGAGCACGGCTCTGTGTCCGCCCCGAGGCCTGGGCGGTCCGGGCGGGCCGAAACTGCCGCCGTCCGGCGGCCGGGGCGGTACGGGTGGCGTGGCCATGCGCACCATGGTCCTCGCCGGGAGGCGAGCCGCGCGAGGACGCCGCACGGAAGTTGATACGAACTCAGGGCGCGCGTGCCATGAGTCCGTCGTACCCCGCGCGGAGCGCACGCCCCGAACGGGGCACCGCGCGTGCCTCGGGGCCCGCCGTGGGATTCCCCCGCGGCGGGCCCTCACGCGTGACGGCCCCGGGTCAGCCGCGGGCGCCCAGCAGGTGGTCCATCGCCAGCTGGTCCAGGCGCTCGAAGGCCATGCCCCGCGCGGCGGCCTCGTCGACGTCGAAGTCCTCGAAGGCGGACCGGTCGTCGAGCAGGGACTGGAGGCCGTCGGCCGCCGTGGGCTGGGCCAGCTGGTCCAGACGGGACGCGGCGAGCGCCTCCTGCACCTCCGGGTCCGCACGGAACGCGGCGGCGCGCTCCTTGAGGATCAGGTAGTTGCGCATGCAGCCGGCCGCCGAGGCCCACACGCCGTCGAAGTCCTCGGTCCGCGGCGGCTTGAAGTCGAAGTGCCGCGGGCCCTCGTACCCGGCCGACTCCAGCAGGTCGACCAGCCAGAACCCGGCGCGCAGGTCGCCCGCGCCGAAGCGGAGGTCCTGGTCGTACTTGATGCCGTTCTGGCCGTTGAGGTCGATGTGGAAGAGCTTGCCCGCCCACAGCGCCTGCGCGATGCCGTGCGGGAAGTTCAGCCCGGCCATCTGCTCGTGGCCGACCTCCGGGTTGACGCCGTACAGCTCCGGGCGCTCCAGGCGCTCGATGAACGCGAGGGCGTGGCCGACGGTCGGGAGCAGGATGTCGCCGCGCGGCTCGTTCGGCTTGGGTTCGATGGCGAAGCGGAGGTCGTAGCCCTGCTCGGTGACGTACTCGCCGAGCAGGTCGAAGGCCTCCTTCATACGGTCCAGGGCGTCCCGTACGTCCTTGGCGCCACCGGACTCGGCGCCTTCGCGGCCGCCCCACGCCACATAGGTCTGCGCGCCGAGCTCCGCCGCGAGGTCGATGTTGCGGATGGTCTTGCGCAGGGCGTAGCGGCGCACGTCGCGGTCGTTGGCGGTGAAGCCGCCGTCCTTGAACACCGGGTGGGTGAACAGGTTGGTGGTCGCCATCGGCACCTTCATGCCGGTGTCGTCCAGCGCCTGCCGGAACCGCTTGACGTGCTCCTCGCGCTCGCTGTCGCTCGAGCCGAAGGGGATGAGGTCGTCGTCGTGGAACGTGACGCCATGGGCGCCCAGCTCGGCCAGGCGCCGCACCGACTCGACCGGGTCGAGGGCACGCCGCGTGGCGTCACCGAAGGGGTCCCGTCCCTGCCAGCCGACGGTCCACAGTCCGAAGGTGAACTTGTCCTCGGGGTTGGGCTGGTAGTTCATGCCGCGGCTCCTTGCTCGCTGAAGCTATTTCGTCATGGCGCTTTACAAATTAGTATGCAGGAACATTTCTGGGAAGAGACACACCCCGCCGAGTGCGGATGAGGGAGAGACCGATGTCAGCAGCCGAGGGTCCGCTCGTCGTCGGCGTGGACACATCCACCCAGTCCACCAAGGCGCTGGTCGTCGACGTGGCCACCGGCAGGGTCGTCGCGAGCGGCCAGGCCCCGCACACGGTGACGTCGGGAGCCGGCCGGGAGAGTGATCCACGCCAGTGGTGGGACGCCCTGTCCGAGGCGCTGCGCCAGTGCGGCGAGGCGGCGCACGAGGCCGCCGCGGTGTCGATCGGCGGGCAGCAGCACGGCCTGGTCACGCTGGACCGGAACGGGGAGCCGGTCCGCCCGGCACTGCTGTGGAACGACGTGCGTTCCGCGCCGCAGGGCCGCCGCCTGATCGAGGAGCTGGGCGGCGCGAAGTTCTGGGCCGAGCGCACGGGAAGCGTCCCCGCCGCCTCCTTCACCGTCACCAAGTGGGCCTGGCTGGCGGAGCACGAGCCGGACGCGGTGCGTGCGACGAAGGCGGTCCGCCTCCCCCACGACTACCTCACCGAGCGGCTCACCGGGCAGGGTACGACCGACCGCGGCGACGCCTCCGGCACCGGCTGGTGGGCTTCGGGGACGGAGGCGTACGACGAGGAGATCCTCGCGCACGTGGGGCTCGACCCGGCGCTGCTGCCGCGCGTGGTGCGGCCCGGCGAGGTCGCCGGGACCGTGCGCGACGGCCACGGCCTGCCGTTCTCCAAGGGCACCCTGGTGGCGTGCGGCACCGGGGACAACGCGGCCGCCGCGCTGGGCCTCGGGGTACGTCCCGGCACGCCGGTGATGAGCCTCGGCACCTCGGGCACGGTGTACGCGGTGACGCAGCGCAGGCCGGCCGATCCCACGGGCACCGTGGCGGGGTTCGCCGACGCGCGCGGCGACTGGCTGCCGCTGGCCTGCACGCTCAACTGCACGCTGGCCGTGGACCGGGTGGCGGCGCTGCTGAACCTGGACCGCGAGGCCGTCGAACCGGGGCGCGGTGTCACCCTGCTGCCGTTCCTGGACGGCGAGCGCACCCCGAACCTGCCCAACTCCTCCGGCCTGCTGCACGGTCTGCGCCACGACACCACCGGCGGCCAACTGCTCCAGGCCGCCTACGACGGTGCCGTGTACTCCCTGCTGGCCGCGCTGGACCTCGTCCTCGACGAGGACGCCGACCCCTCGGCGCCCCTGCTGCTGATCGGCGGCGGCGCCCGGGGCACGGCCTGGCAGCAGACCGTACGGCGGCTGTCGGGGCGGGCCGTGCAGGTGCCGCAGGCGAGGGAACTGGTCGCGCTCGGGGCGGCGGCGCAGGCGGCCGGGCTGCTCACCGGCGAGGACCCGGCCGCGGTCGCCCGGCGCTGGGACACGGCGGCGGGCCCGGTGCTGGAGGCCGTGGAGCGGGACGAGGAGACGCTGGCCAGGCTGGCCGGGATACTCTCCGACGCGGCCCCGCTGCTGAACCGCGGCACGAGCGCCGGCTGACGGCACCCGCCGGTGGGCCCCGGCCGACCGTGCCTGCCGACCCGGCGCGGACCGGCAGGCACGAACCGCCGACACCGACCGGCCGGCAGGCAGGCACAAGCCGGCCGGCCGTAGCGGCCGTCAGTACGCCGACGGCCGCAGAGACCGAGGAACGACGGAGGAATGAGCACACCGCCGCACAAGGCCCGCCCGGCCGGTCCGGGGCGCGCGCTGCCCGACACGCAGCAGGGCATGCGCCGCCGCAACCTCTCGCGTGTGATGCACACCGTCAGCGCCGAGGGGCCGCTGTCCCGGGCCGCCGTCGCCTCCCGGATCGGACTGACCCGCGCGGCGGTGTCCACACTGGTCGACGAACTCATCCGCTCGGGCCTGCTGGAGGAACTGGGCCCCGAGCGGCCCGGACGCGTGGGCCGTCCCGGCTTCGCGCTCGCGGTCAGCGGGCGCGGCCCCGCCGGGATCGGCGCCGAGGTGGGCGTCGACCACCTCGCGGTCTGCGCGGTCGATCTGCGCGGGCTGGTCCGGTCCCGGGCGGTCCGGCACGTACCCAATCGCGGCCGTTCCCCCGAGCCGGTGCTCGGCGAACTCACCGGGCTGGTGGAGCGGGTCGTCGCCGAGGCGGAGGGCGAGGGCCTGTGGCCGGCGGGGCTCGCCGTGGCCGTACCCGGGCTGGTCGCGCGTGACGCGCGGACCGTCGTACGCGCCCCGAACCTCGGCTGGCACGACACGGACCTCGGCGGTCTGCTGCCGGCCGGTCTGCCGCTCACCGTGGCCAACGAGGCCAACTTCGGTGCGCTGGCCGAGCTGTGGCTCGGCAAGGACACCCCGCGTGACTTCCTCCATGTGTCGGCCGAGGTCGGTATCGGCGCGGCGGTCGTCGTGGACGGGCGACTGCTGCACGGAAACCGCGGTTTCGCGGGCGAGTTGGGCCATGTGCCGGTACGGCCCGAGGGGCCGCAGTGCGCCTGCGGCGGTCGGGGCTGTCTGGAGCAGTACGCCGGCGAGGACGCGGTGCTGCGCGCGGCCGGGCTGGAGCCGGGCAAGGACCGCGTCGGCCTCCTCGCGGGCCGCGCCGAGCAGGGCGACGCCGATGTACGCGACGCCCTGCACGAGGCGGGAACGGCGCTGGGGATCGCCCTCACGGGAGCGGTCAACCTGCTGGACCCCGAAAGCGTGGTGCTCGGCGGAGCCCTGTCCGGGCTCGCCCCCTGGCTGCTGCCGTCGCTCCGCTCCGAACTGGCCCGGCGCACCGCGGGACCGCCCTGCCCCGTCTCCGTGTCCCCGCTGGGCCCCGAGGGCCCGCTGCTGGGCGCGGCCCACTCGGTGGTCCGGGGCGTCCTGGACGACCCGGCGGCGGTGGCCGAACGGGCCTGACCCGACGAGCGGCCGGGGTGAGCGAACGAACCGACCCGGCGGCCCCCGCACCCGGCCGAACGAACCCGGCCCGGCCGGCGACCGAGGGGCCGGGCGAAGCCGACCCCGCGGGTCGCCGAGTTCGGCGAAAGGGCCCGGTCGGACGGGGCGTTCCCCCAGCCGGTCGCCGAGGTGTGCGGACGGACCCGGCCGAAGGCGGCCCAGGTGGCCGGACATGCCTATTCACCGGTGCGTCGAGGCCGGAGCGAGCGGGACCCGTGGTGTCGTCGAGGGGCGCGGGGGCCCGGCTCGCGGGGCGCCCCGCGGGTCCACGACCTCACCACTCGATGACGGATCGCACACCTTCTGGTTGCCGGACGTCGAGCAGCCGACGATGGGCGCATGACACCGGCGCAGCGAGCCATGGAGCGACTGCTCACGTGGCTCGGTCTCTCGGCCTGTCCGCCACGTCGCGGTACGGGGCAGGCGCTGCGTAGCGCCCGGGACGAGATCGTCCACTTCCGCTCCGCGGGACGTGGACCTCCACCTGACCCGACGCGCCGTCCAGCGCTTCCACTACGACCTGGGCGGCTCGAGTGCCATACAACTGGTGCCGGGCTCGGGCTGGGTGACGGCCCATCTCGACTGCGCCACGGACATCGACCTGCTGCTGAGTCTGGTGAGCGTCGCGCTCAAGGCCCACCAGAACCGGCCTCCGTCCGCCCTGCCCGCGCCGGCCGGCTGCAACTTCCACCGTGTCACGGTGCTGCCGCGTGGCGCGGTGGCCGACCGCTGAACCCCTTCACGGCCGCAGACTGCCGACGATGTCGGCGGTCGCCGTGAGGCCACTGTGGATCGTGGGCGCGATGCTCGTGCTGGCCAGGTAGAAACCGAGCAGCAGACAGACCAGCGCGTGGGAGACCTTCAGCCCGCCGTTGCGCAGGAAGATCACCGCTAGGACCGAGAGCAGCAGCACCACAGAGATGGAAATCGCCATCGTCAACCTCCTCCGCCACATCCGTTTCGCGGCGTTCGGCCGCAAGTGTGGCGTAGCGGAGGGTTCGTCCGGGCGGCTGAGCTGTCCGCCGAACGTGTGGTGTCACGCCCTCCGGTGGGCGTCGAGGAAGGTTTCCAGGCCCGCGAGGTCGTCGGTGTTGAGGTGGTCGACGTCCGCCGCCACCAATTCGCCCCAGAGTGCGTCGCGGGCGGGGCCGGGCAGGTCCGGGGTGGCCCAGAACCGTACGCGCTGCCCGCGCGTGTGGGCGGCGCCCACGATGGCGCGCAGTTTCTGGCGCTCGGCGTCGGGGAAGGCGCCGACGCCCTGCCAGCTGAAGTTGAGTGTCCAGTTGTCGCTGATCAGTGGGACGAGGGAGGCGGGTGCGGTGGTGCCGAGGTCGGTGAGCCGGCCGTCGTAGAAGGCGCGGCGCACCCGCTGGGCCTCCATCGGCGGGCGGGCCGCGCGGTCGCCGGAGACGACGACGGTGACCGCTCCGGGCAGCACCCTGTCGTGCGCACAGGTGGTGAACAAATGGCCGTAGCGGCGCAGTTGGCGATCGAGTTCGAGATAGGCGGCCGCCCCCTCGGTCTTGATGTCGACCAGCAGCTGGAGCGGCTTGTGGTTCCCGCGGTACACGGAGCCGCGGTTGGCCCGCACGCGCGCGGCGAGCGGGTCGAGGTACAGGGACCTCAGCGTGCGGGCCGGGTCGAGGTCCACGGGGTCGTGGGCGACGAGGAGTTGACCGTCGACCAGGTAGATGTCGGCTTCGACGCTGCCGAAGCGGTGGTGGAGCGCGTCGAGGAGGGGGCGGGGGTGCTCGTAGTCGTTGTGGGCGTGGGCGCGCCACAACGGACGGGGCCGGTGCCTCTGTTCACCGGCCAGTGCCTGTGCGGCGGGCAGCGCGGCGGTGCCGGCGAGGGCGGCGCCGAGGGTGGTGAGGGCTCTGCGACGGGTGGTGAGGGCCATGCTCTGCCTCCCTGGAAGGGCCGGACGGGACCATGGAGAGTATGGGGTCCACGGGTGGCCAAGGAGCAGGGTGGTGCGGGGAGTTGGCCGATCCGCCGTCGGTCGTTCACCTCACCGGAGCAGGGCACGCGGAAGAAGCCCGCCCCCGGAGGGACGGGCTTCTTCGCAGGATCGTGGTACTGATCCTCGCCCAGCACTCGTCATGTCTATGTCGGGCTGATCGGCCTCGCCACTGCGTCTGCGATCTCACCAGCCTCCTGAGAGAGCATGGCCGAACTCGCACCGGCTGGAGTCCGACCGACCCGCGCCCGTCCCGGACGAGGCCGCCACCTGAAGCGGACTCAACGAGCTCTCAGGTCGACCAGTTCCGCGAGCGCCTCGCGGTGGGCGCCTGCCGTGCCGTAGGCGATCGAGTCGGCCTTGGCGCGCTTGAGGTGGAGGTGCACCGGGTGTTCCCAGGTCATGCCGATACCGCCGTGCAGTTGCAGTGCCTCCTCCGCGGCGCGGACCGCGACGGGTGCGGCGTAGGCCTGGGCGACGGTCACCGCCACGTCGGCGTCCTCGCCGGTGGCGAGCGCGTCGGCGGCGTTACGGGCGGCGGCGCGGAGGCTGACGACCTCGAGCCACAGCTGGGCGAGCCGGTGCTTGATCGCCTGGAAGCCGCCCACCGGACGGCTGAACTGCTTGCGGTCCTTCACGTAGGCGACGGTCTCCGTCAGCGACCATTCGGCCAGCCCGAGTTGTTCGGAGGCGAGCAGTCCGGCGCCGGCCCGCAGGGCCCGGCGCACGGCGGGTCCGGCCTCGCCGAGCAGCCGCCCGGGGGCGCCGTCGAGCACGACGGTCGCGAGCGGCCGGGTCAGGTCCAGGGAGACCTGGGGGACGATCGTGACGGCGGCGGCGTCGACCGCGTACAGGCCGCCGTCGTCGGCGGGCACCAGCAACACGTCGGCGACGGCCGCGTCCGCGATGCCGGTCAGCTCGCCGTGCAGGCCGCCGTTCTCCAGCCGTACGGTCCTGTGGGCGCCACCCGCCGGGACGTTGAGGGCGACGGCGAGCGCGCCGATCGCCGTGGCGGACGCCAGCCGGGAGAGCAGGTCGTCGGCGCCGCACTCCAGCAGCGCCTCCGTGGCGACGACGGCGCTGGTGAGATACGGGACGGGCGCGACCGCCCGCCCCAGCTCCTCGAGGACGACCGCGGCTTCCCGGTGCGTGGCGCCCTGCCCGTCCAGTTCCTCCGGAATCAGCAGGCCCGCGAGGCCCATGGCACCGGCCAGCGACTTCCACAGCGCGAGGTCGTGCGGGGTGTCCGACTCGGTGCGGGCGATGACGCCCGCCGCGTCGCAGTGGTCGGTGAGCAGGTCCCGGACGGCGGCGCGCAGCGCCTCTTCCTCCTCCGCGTACAGAAGATCGCTCATCGGGCCAGGTCCTTCCAGGCGACGTCCTTGTCGGTGCGCGGTTCGGTGGGCAGGCCCAGAACGCGCTCGGCGACGATGTTCAGCAGGACCTCGCTGGTCCCGCCCTCGATGCTGTTCCCCTTGGAGCGGAGGTAGCGGTAGCCGGCGTCGCGGCCGGTGAAGTCGACCAGTTCCGGGCGGCGCATGGTCCAGTCGTCGTACAACAGGCCCTCCTCGCCGCGCAGTTCCACCTCCAGGCCGCTGATCTCCTGGTTGAGGCGGGCGAAGGCGAGCTTCATGCCGGCGCCCTCGGGGCCGGGGTGCCCGGCGACGAGCTGCTGGCGCAGGCGTTCGCCGGTGAGCCGGGCGACCTCGGCCTCGACCCACAGCTTCAGCAGCCGCTGGTGGAGGTCGTGGGTGCGCAGTTCCGGGCGTTCGCGCCAGGTCTCGGCGACCGGGCCGATCATGCCGCCCTCGCGGGGCAGCCGCATGCCGCCGATGGCGACGCGTTCGTTGTTGAGGGTGGTCTGCGCGACCTTCCAGCCGTCGCCGGTCTCCCCTAGGCGGTGGGCGTCGGGGATGCGGACGCCGGTGAGGAAGACCTCGTTGAACTCGGCCTCGCCGGTGATCTGGCGCAGCGGCCGCACCTCGACGCCGGGGTCGGTCATGTCGCAGACGAAGTAGGTGATGCCCCGGTGCTTGGGCACGTCCGGGTCGGTGCGGGCGATGAGGATGGCCCAGCGGGCGAGATGGGCGCTGGACGTCCACACCTTCTGCCCGTCGACCACCCAGTCCTCGCCCTCACGGACGGCGCGGGTGCCGAGGGCGGCCAGGTCGGATCCGGCGCCGGGCTCGCTGAACAGCTGGCACCAGACCTCCTCACCGGTCCACAGGGGCTTGAGGAAGCGGCGCTTCTGGTCCTCCGTGCCGTACCGCAGGATCGTCGGCGCGGCCATGCCGAGGCCGATGCCGATGCGGCGCGGGTCGTTGTCGGGTGCCCCGGCCGCTTCCAGTTCGGCGTCCACGACGGCCTGGAGGGAGCGCGGGAGTCCGAGTCCGCCGAGCCCCTCGGGGAAGTGCACCCAGGCCAGTCCGGCGTCGAAGCGGGCGCGCAGGAAGTCCAGGCGCTCCGTGCCGGCCGGGGGATGCTCGGCGAGGAGGTCCTGGGTACGGCGGCGCAGTTCGGCGGCGTCGGTCATGCGGCGGCTCCGTTCTCCGTCGGGGGCAGCACGGCGACACGTCCGGTGGTGAGGCCGTCGGCGACCCGCTGTACGGCGTCGGCGGCCCCGGCGAGCGGTACGCGTTCACTCACCAGCGGCTTGACCGCGCCCCGGGCGGCGAGTGCGGTGAGCTGCTCGTGGCAGTGCTGGACCAGCTTCGGGTTTTTGGTGTTGTACAGGCCCCAGTGCAGGCCGAGGATCGCGTAGTTCTTGACGAGGGCGTGGTTCAGGGCGGGGCTGGGGATGGAGCCGCTCGCGAAGCCGACGACGACGATCCGGCCCTCGAAGGCGACGGCCTTCGCGGACTGGGCGTACGCCGGACCGCCGACGGGGTCGAAGACCACGTCGGCGCCCCGGCCGCCCGTGGCCTCCTTCACGGCGGCGACGACATCCTGCTCGCGCCGGTCGATCACCACGTCGCAGCCCAGTCCGCGGGCGACGGACGCCTTCGCGGCGCCGCCGACCACGCCGATGACGGTGGCGCCGGCGGCCTTGCCGAGCTGTACGGCCGCGCTGCCGACCCCGCCTGCGGCGGCGTGGACGAGGAGGGTCTCGCCGGCCTCCAGGCGGGCCCTGCGGTGCAGGCCGAACCAGCCGGTCTGGTAGCCGATGTGCAGGGCGGCGGCCTCTGCGTCGTCCAGCGTGTCGGGCGCGGGCAGCAGTGCGGCGGCGTCCGCGACGGCGTACTCGGCGAAACCGCCGTACGGCAGCGCGGGGTTGGCGATCACACGGCGCCCGTCCTCGGTCTCACCGCAGATCTCCACGCCCGGCGTGAACGGCAGCGGTGGCCTGACCTGGTACTGGCCCCGGCACATCAGCGCGTCCGGGAAGTTGATGTTGGCGGCGCGCACCTTCAGCAGGACCTGCCCGTCAGCGGGCTCCGGCCGCGCCACCTCCGCGAGACGCATCACCTCGCCCGGCTCGCCGAGCTCGTGCACTTGCCATGCCTGCATGCGGGGCCTCCACGGGAGCGTGAACGTCGTGTTCGCCTGACCGGGTCCACCGCATACTAAGCGGTCGCTTGCCGATCAGGGAAGCGTCCGTCACGCGAGGCGGGATCGACCGGCCGCGGGGTCCTTCACGCCCGCTTGGGCCGCGCCCGCACATGCATCCGCTCCCCTTGCGCACCGAACAGGCTGAGGAACTCCACGGGCCCCTCCCCCGTAGACCCGAACCAGTGGGGCACCCGCGTGTCGAACTCGGCCGCCTCCCCCGCCACCAGCACCACGTCGTGCTCACCGAGCACCAGGCGCAGCTTCCCCGACATCACGTACAGCCACTCGTAGCCCTCGTGGGTACGCGGCTCGGGTTCGAGCTTCCGCTGCGGTTCGACCACCTTGTACGCCTGGAGCCCGCCGGGCTGCCGGGTGAGCGGCCAGAAGGTGCGGCCGTAGCGCTGGATCGGCTGGGAGGCACGGATGCGCGGGTCACCGACCGGCGGCGCGCCGACCAGCTCGTCCAGCGGCACCTGGTGGGCCTGCGCGATCGGCAGCAGCAGCTCCAGACTGGGTTTGCGCAGCCCCGACTCCAGCCGGGAGAGCGTGCTGACGGAGATGCCGGTCGCCTCGGAGAGTGCGGCGAGGGTCACCTCCCGCTCCTTCCTGATCCGCCGCAGCCGGGCGCCCACTTCCGCCAGAACATCGTCCGTAGTCATACCGATATTGCAGGTTCGGCAAAGTTGTTTGTCAATACGGCAGTGCCCGGGCGACTGTCGTCGTGGAGGTGGTCACGATGAACAAGACATACGAGAACGGGACCTACGACGTGGTCGTGGTCGGAGGCGGGGCGGCGGGGCTGTCCGCCGCGCTGGTGCTGGGCCGGGCGCGGAACCGGGCACTGGTCGTCGACGCGGGCGAGCCGCGCAACGCGCCGTCGTCGCACATGCAGGGCTATCTGTCGCGGGACGGGATGTCCCCGGCCGAGTTCCTGACGCTGGGCCGGGAGGAGATCGCGCGCTACGGCGTGGAGCTCGTCCGGGACCGGGTCACGGACGTCACCCGGGACGGGGACTTCACCGTCGTACTCGACAAGGGTCCGGCCGTACGCGCCCGGCGGCTGATCGTGGCGACCGGGCTGAAGGACGTGATGCCGGACGTCCCCGGGGTCGCCGAGCGGTTCGGGCGGGACGTGCTGCACTGCCCGTTCTGCCACGGCTGGGAGGTGCGCGACGAGCCCTTCGGCGTCCTCGCGTCGAGCGCGATGAGCGTGCACCAGGCACTGATGGTGTCCCAGTGGTCGAAGGACGTCACCCTCTTCCTGCACCGGGTCGCCGAGGAGGAGCTGACCGACCAGGATCTGCGCCGGCTCGCCGCCGCCGGGGTCGCCGTGGTGCCCGGGGAGGTCGCGGAGCTGGTGGCCGAGGACGACCGGCTCACCGGGGTGCGGCTGGCCGACGGCAGCACGCACGCCCGCTCGGTGGTGTTCGTCGCGCCGCGTCCCATGCCGCGGACGGGCCTGCTGGAGCGGCTGGGCGCCGAGATGAACGAGACCCCGTTCGGGGCGTACCCGGTCGTCGACCCGACCGGTCTGACCACGGTGCCCGGGGTGTGGGCGGCGGGCAACGCGATCGGCTTCGCCGAGCAGGTGGTACACGCGGCGAGCGGCGGCTACCGTGCGGCGGCCGCGATCGTGGGGGACCTGCGGATGAGCGACCTGGACGCGGCGGTGGACGGGTAGACGCCGCACGGCCGGGGTGTGGAGCGCCGGCCTCCGTAGCACCATGGCTGCATGCTGCTGTCCCGGCTGGCCCGTGTGTCCCAGGAGGTCGCCGCCACTTCGGCGCGGTCCCGGAAGATCGCCCTGCTCGCCGAGCTGTTCCGCGAGGCGGAGCCGGACGATGTGCCGGTGGTCATCCCGTATCTGGCGGGGCGGCTGCCGCAGGGCCGTATCGGGGTCGGCCCGCAGGTGCTGAGCCGTCCGGTCGCCCCGGCCGGCGAGCCGTCCCTCACGGTGCGCGAGGTCGACGCGCTGCTCACCACGCTCGGCAAGGTGTCCGGTCCGGGATCGCAGGCCGAGCGGGCCCGGCTGGTCGGCGAGCTGCTCGGCGCCTGCACCGGGGACGAGCAGCGGTTCCTGTTCGGGCTGCTCACCGGCGAGGTCCGGCAGGGCGCCCTGGACGCGGTCGCGGTGGAGGGGCTGGCGCAGGCCACGGACGCGCCGGCGACGGAGGTACGGCGGGCCGTGATGCTGGCGGGCTCACTGCAGACGGTGGCCGGGGCGCTGCTGGCGGACGGTCCGGGAGCGCTGGAGCGGTTCCGGCTGACCGTCGGCCGCCCGGTGCTGCCGATGCTGGCGCACAGCGCCTCCTCGGTCGCCGAGGCGGTCGGGAAGCTGGGGGTCTGCGCGGTGGAGGAGAAGCTCGACGGCATCCGCGTCCAGGTGCACCGCGACGGCGACACGGTGCGCGTGCACACCCGCACCCTCGACGACATCACCGACCGGCTGCCGGAAGTGACGGCGGCGGCGCGGGAGCTGGCGGGCGAGCGGTTCATCCTGGACGGCGAGGTCATCTCCTACGACGACGACGGCCGCCCCCGCTCCTTCCAGGAGACCGCCGGACGCGTCGGCTCCCGGGTGGACGTGGCCACGGCCGCGCGGGAGGTCCCGGTCTCCCCCGTCTTCTTCGACGCGCTCTGTGTGGACGGCCGCGACCTGCTGGACCTCCCCCTCACCGAGCGGCACGCGGAACTGGCCCGGCTGGTCCCCGAACCCATGCGGGTGCGCCGCACCCTGGTGTCGGGGCCCGGGGACCTGGCCGCCGCGGAGGAGTTCCTCGCCGGGACACTGGAACGCGGCCACGAGGGTGTCGTCGTCAAGGGGGTGGACGCCCCCTACAGCGCGGGCCGGCGCGGTGCCTCCTGGCTGAAGGTGAAACCCGTACACACGCTCGACCTGGTGGTGCTGGCCGCCGAGTGGGGCCACGGCCGCCGCACCGGGAAGCTCTCCAATCTGCATCTGGGCGCCCGCACCGCCGACGGCGGCTTCGCCATGCTCGGCAAGACCTTCAAGGGCATGACGGACGCGATGCTGACCTGGCAGACCGCACGACTGCGGGAGCTCGCGGTCGAGGAGAGCGGATACGTCGTGACGGTACGGCCCGAACTCGTCGTGGAGATCGCCTACGACGGCCTCCAGCGCTCCACCCGCTACCCGGCCGGTGTCACCCTGCGCTTCGCGCGCGTGATCCGCTACCGCGAGGACAAGCGCCCCGAGGACGCCGACACGGTCGAGTCCCTGCTCGCCGCGCACCCCGGGGTACGGCCGTGAAGGGCACCCGCAGCGCCGGACTGCTGTTGTTCCGGCACACCGCTCAGGGCCTCGAGGTGTTGCTCGGTCATATGGGCGGCCCGTTCTTCGCCCGGCGCGAATCCGGGGCGTGGACGGTGCCGAAGGGTGAGTACGACCCCGACGAGCCGGCCTGGGACGCGGCACGCCGCGAGTTCCGGGAGGAACTGGGCCTGGCGCCGCCGGACGGGAAGGCCATGGCGCTCGGGGAGGTCCGGCAGGCGGGCGGCAAGACCGTCACGGCCTGGGCGGTGGAGGCCGATCTCGATCCGGCGGCGGTCGTCCCCGGCACCTTCACGATGGAGTGGCCGCCGCGGTCGGGGCGGACGGCGGAGTTCCCGGAACTCGACCGGGTGGCGTGGTTCCCCCTGGACCGGGCCCGCGAGGTGATCGTCTCCGCCCAGAGCGCGTTTCTCGACCGCCTGGCGGAGCACTCGCCCTGAGGAGACCTTCCCGCGTTGCGCCGCCCACCGCCGCGCGGGAAGGTCAAAAAGCACAGCCTGCTCCAGGGAGGTCAGCGATGCACATCGCCACCGTGAATCCGGCGACCGGTGAGACGGTCAAGACGTACCACCCGATGGACGAGGAGGAGATCGGGCACCGGATCCAGCTCGCGGAGGCCACCTTCCGGACGTACCGGACGACCTCCTTCGAGGAGCGCGCCCGTCTGATGCACCGGGCCGCCGAGCTCCTCGACGAGGACCGCGAGTCCATCGGCCGGGTGATCACCACGGAGATGGGCAAGCCGGTGAAGCAGGCCCGCGCGGAGGCCGCGAAGTGCGCCAAGGCGATGCACTGGTACGCCGATCACGCGGCGGAGCTCCTCGCCGACGAGGAACCCGACGCCTCCGACGTACGGGACTCCGGAGCCTCCCGGGTCCTGGTGCGCTACCGGCCGCTCGGCCCCGTGCTCGCCGTGATGCCCTGGAACTTCCCGCTGTGGCAGGTGGTGCGGTTCGCCGCGCCCGCCCTGATGGCGGGCAACGTCGGTCTGCTCAAGCATGCCTCGAACGTGCCGCAGACCGCCCTGTACCTGGAGGACCTGTTCCACCGCGCGGGCTTCACCGAGGGCTGCTTCCAGACCCTCCTCATCGGCTCCGCCGCCGTCGACGACATCCTGCGCGACGAGCGGGTGAAGGCGGCCACCCTCACCGGAAGCGAGCCCGCGGGCCGCGCGGTCGCCTCCACCTGCGGAGAAATGATCAAGAAGACGGTGCTGGAACTGGGCGGCAGCGACCCGTACGTGGTCATGCCCTCCGCAGATCTGGACCGGGCCGCCGAGGTGGCGGTCACCGCGCGGACGCAGAACACGGGGCAGTCCTGTATCGCCGCCAAGCGGTTCATCGTGCACACGGACGTCTACGACGCCTTCGCCGAGCGTTTCACGGCCGGCATGAAGGCGCTGAAGGTCGGCGACCCGATGGAGGAGGAGACCGACGTCGGCCCGCTCTCCAGCGAGAGGGGCCGCGCCGATCTCGAGGAACTGGTCGACGACGCCGTACGCGCGGGTGCGACCGTGCTGTGCGGCGGTGAGCGCCCCGAGGGGCCCGGCTGGTTCTATCGTCCGACCGTGCTCGCCGGCATCGACCGGGAGATGCGCATCCACCGCGAAGAGGCCTTCGGCCCGGTCGCCACGCTGTACCGCGCGGCGGACATCGACGAGGCGGTCCTGATCGCCAACGACACCGACTTCGGGCTGAGTTCCAACGTCTGGACCCGCGACGAGGCCGAGGTCGACCGGTTCGTACGGGATCTGGAGGCGGGCAGTGTGTACGTCAACGGGATGACGGCCTCCCATCCGGCGTTCCCGTTCGGCGGGGCCAAGCGGTCCGGGTACGGGCGTGAGCTGTCCGGGCACGGAATCCGGGAGTTCTGCAACATCACCACGGTTTGGCAGGGTGCGTGATGTCCGCGCGGCTACGATCCCGACTGTGAACCGCGAAGTGACTCTGCCTCTGATCGTCGACGACCGCGGGACCTTGCAGGTTGCCGCCGCCGATGTCAGCAAGCTGCTGCGTACGGTGGGCGGGCGGTGGGTCCGGCTGGTGGAGGCGGGGGAGGAAGGGCTGGATGAGGACACGGTCGCCGCGTTGACCATTGAGCTTGCGAAGTTGGCCGACCGGATCGACGTTGCCTGCATCGCCCACAGCAGTGGGGGTGCGTCGTAGTTTCGCGGGTGCGGGTGCGTTGTGGTTGATCGCGCCCACGCGGCGGAGCCGCATGTCGAAGCAGCCCCGCGCCCCTAGGTACGTTCCCCGAGCGCTGCCCAGAAGTTCGCCTCGTAGGCCTGGAGCAGGCGGGCGTGACCGAGCGCACGGTTCTCGTCCAGGCGCCCCGCGTCCAGGGCCTTCTGTACCGCCTCGGTGGCCATGCGGTCCAGGTCCGGGGCGGGTTGCGCGAAGAAGTCGAAGAAGGCGCAGAAGTCGTCGCCGAAGCCGTAGTGGGTGCGCAGGGCCGTGGCGATCGTGGCGCAGTAGGTGCCCCAGGCCGAGAAGTTGACCGACAGGGCCAGGACCGCGTCCGCCGGGTTCGCGTTGAGGGCCAGCCAGGCGACGTACGCGGGGTAGGACTGGCAGCCCGGCAGGGGGCTGTACGCGGCTGCCTGGGGCTCGTCGACGCCGCACGCGGCCGTGAACGGCCTCAGGTGGTGCTCCGCCAGTCGCTCACCCTCCGCCAGGGCGGTGAAGTAGGCGGCCGACTCCGGGTCGGAGCGTTCCGCCAGGTGGAGGAAGGCGCGGCGGTCCGCCGGGATCACCCAGCGCTGTTCCAGGGCCAGCGTGGCCAGGACCGCGGGATCCGCCTCGCCGCGGGCGATCAGGGGGACCAGCGGGTTGGAGCGCGGGTCGGGGGCGAGTTCCCTGGTGGTCGTCTCCAACAGGTCCCGGGCCGTGCGTGTCATCGCGTCCTCCGTCGCGTCGGTCACGCACCAGACCTGCCCCGGAGCCGCTCAGGGGTAACCCGGCGGTGCCGCCCGCACCGCCGGGTCGCTCGGGTGGCCGTACTCAGCGGATCGGCATGCCCGACAGGGTGCGGGCGATGACCAGGCGCTGGA
The DNA here is from genome assembly GCF_043199595.1 of Streptomyces sp. NPDC048584. Lineage (NCBI taxonomy): Bacteria > Bacillati > Actinomycetota > Actinomycetes > Kitasatosporales > Streptomycetaceae > Streptomyces > Streptomyces sp. NPDC048584. The sequence continues at coordinate 121,958 of NZ_JBICWF010000011.1, read as the reverse complement.
TCTCGCTCGTGCCCTCGAAGATGGTGTAGATCGCGGCGTCGCGGTGCATGCGCTCCACCGGGTACTCGCGGGTGTAGCCGTTGCCGCCGAGGATCTGTATGGCCTGCGCGGTGACCTTCTTGGCGGTCTCGCTGGCGAACAGCTTGGACATCGAGCCCTCGGCCGCGGTGAACGGCTTGCCGTTGACCGCCATCCAGGAGGCGCGCCACACCAGCAGGCGGGCGGCGTCGATCTGGGTGCGCATGTCGGCGAGCTGGAAGGCGACACCCTGGTTGTCGATGATCGGGCGGCCGAACTGCTCACGCGTGGTGGCGTACTCCAGGGCGACCTCGTACGCCGCGCGGGCGGTGCCGACCGCCATGGCGCCGACGGCGGGACGGGAGGCCTCGAAGGTGGCCATGGCGGCGTTCTTCACGCTCCCCCGCTCTCGGCTTCGCTCGAGCGGGGGGACCCCCATGCCGCCCTTCCTCGCCCGTTCACGGGCGCGGGCGAGGCGCTCGTCCAGCTTCTCCTTGCCGCCGAGCAGGCAGGAGCCGGGCACGCGCACGTTGTCGAGGACGACCTCGGCGGTGTGCGAGGCGCGGATGCCGTGCTTCTTGAACTTCTGGCCCTGGGACAGGCCCGGGGTGCCCGGCGGGACGATGAAGGAGGCGTGGCCCTTGGAGCCGAGTTCGGGGTCGACCACCGCGACCACGACGTGCACGTTCGCGATGCCGCCGTTGGTCGCCCAGGTCTTGGTGCCGTTGAGCACCCACTCGTCCTTGGCCTCGTCGTACACCGCGCGGGTGCGCATCGAGGCCACGTCGGAGCCGGCGTCGGGCTCGGAGGAGCAGAACGCGGCGACCTTGACGTCGCTCGCGTCGCCGTACATCTGGGGGATCCAGGTGCCGATCTGCTCCTCGGTGCCGTTGGCGAGGACGCCCACGGCGGCGAGGCCGGTGCCGACGATCGACAGGGCGATGCCGGCGTCGCCCCAGAAGAGCTCCTCCATGGCCATGGGGATGCCCAGGCCGCTTGCGTCGAAGTACTGCTGGGCGTAGAAGTCCAGGGAGTAGATGCCGACCTTGGCGGCCTCCTGGATGACCGGCCAGGGAGTCTCCTCACGCTCGTCCCATTCGGCGGCCGCGGGGCGGATCACATCGGCGGCGAAGCCGTGCAGCCAGTCCCGGACCTCCTTCTGTTCGTCGTTGAGCTCCATGGTGAACTCGGCCATGACCCCTCCAGCGGCAGCACACGTGCATGTTACTTGCGGTAACCCCGAGTCTGTTACCGGTGGGTAGGAAAAGTCAACTCCCCTGGCACCCTCGGCATCCCGTTCGATGACCTCGGCACCTTCAGTGTTAGTTTGCGCAGGCGTCACCGAACCAGCACGGGTGGGGAGAACTCATGGACACCACACAGCGGACCGATCAGCAGACGCCCGCCGAGCGACGCCGGCGTGAGCTGCTGGAGGCCGCCGACCGGGTGGTGCTGCGCGACGGCCCGAGGGCCTCGATGAACGCGATCGCCGCCGAGGCCGGCATCACCAAGCCGATCCTCTACCGGCACTTCGGGGACAAGGGAGGACTCTACGCCGCCCTGGCCAAACGGCACACCGACGCGCTGCTGGACTCATTGCGGGCCGCGCTGGACGCCCCGGCGGACCGCCGCGAGCGGGTCGAGGCGACCCTCGACACCTACCTGTCGGCGATCGAGGCCCGGCCGCAGGTGTACCGGTTCCTGATGCACCCGGCGGATGAAACACAGAGCGACCAGAGCTTCGACGTCGGCAAGCACTCGGCACCGCTGCTGCGGCGCATGGGCGAGGAGCTGGCCCAGGTGATCGGGGAACGGCTGGACCTCGGGCCGGGCGGCCAGCAGCTGGCCCGCGTGTGGGGGCACGGCATCGTCGGCATGATGCACGCGGCCGGTGACTGGTGGCTCGGCGAACGCCCCTGCTCCCGGGCCGAGTTGGTCCGCAGCCTCGCCGACCTGCTCTGGGGCCGCCTGGCCGCCGCGGGCGACAAGGTCGGCGGCCCCGGCTTCTGAGCGCCGGTGCCCGGCGGCTACCTCTGAGCGTCCGCCCCACCCGGCGCCCGGAAGCCCCGGTTCCCAGCGGCCACTCCGCCCGCCACCCACGCCCCGGTCCGTGCGGCCACGCCATCCGGCACCCGGAGGCCCCGGTCCCGAGCGGCCGGGCCGTCCGGCACCGGCGCGCCCTGCCGGGGCGGCGCCGGGAAGCCCGGGGTGGTGGCCCGAGGCCCGGTTCCGGGTGTGCACGCCGGTGTCGGGAGGCCGGGGGTCAGGCCCGGCGGTGCCAGGGGGCCTTGTGTGCCTGGCGCAGCAGTCTGCGGTGGCGCCGGCCGGTGAGGTGGTCGGCGTAGATCCTGCCCTCCAGGTGGTCGCACTCGTGCTGCAGGCACCGGGCGAAGAAGCCCGTGCCGTGGACGGTGACCGGCTCGCCGGTCACCGTGAAGCCCTCGACCACGGCATGGTCGTACCGCTCCGTGCCCGCCTCCAGGCCCGGCAGCGACAGACAGCCCTCCGGGCCGCGCACCACCACCCCGTCCTTCTCGACGAGGCGCGGGTTCACCACATGGCCCAGGTGACGGACGTCCTCGTCGTCCGGGCAGTCGTAGACGAACACCCTGAGCGGCTCGCCGACCTGGTTGGCGGCCAGGCCCACGCCCCGCGCCGCGTACATCGTGGCGAACAAGTCGTCCACGAGACGGGCCAGTTCCGGGCCGAAGTCGGTGACCTCCCGGCAGGGGGCGTGCAGCACGGGTTCACCGAGCAGCGTGAGGGGCCGTACACGTCCGTGAACGCCGGGGATGGAGCCTTGTCGCATGCCTGTCAGAGTACGGTCCTTTCAGCAACGCCCGTCTCACGGTGGTGCCGCGGTTCTGGAGTGCGAACGGATCTCGATAGGCTGAGGTCTCACCACGTGGCCGTCAGGCACAGACGCGGCGCGTACGCAAGGAGGATCGAGAACTGATGGCAGGCAACTCGGACCCGCTCACGCCGCGGGCCAAGCTGGCCGTGACCGCGGGCAAGGCGGTCGCGGCGGCGTCCCGCGCCGCCGGGCGCGGCAGCGGTTCGGTGATCGGCGGCCGGGTGGCACTCAAACTCGACCCCGATCTCCTCGCCAGGCTCGCACAGCACCTGGACGTGACCCTGGTCTCCGCGACCAACGGCAAGACCACCACCACCCGGCTGATCGCCGAGGCCCTCAAGGCCGCGGGACCGGTCGTCTCCAACGCGCTCGGCGCCAATATGCCGGCCGGCATCACGTCGGCGCTGGCCGCCGGCGCGGAGGCCAGGTTCGGCGTCATCGAGGTCGACGAGAAGTACCTCGTGGGCGTCGCCCAGGCCACCGACCCCAAGTGCATCGCCCTGCTCAACCTCTCCCGCGACCAGTTGGACCGCGCCGCCGAGACCCGCATGCTCGCGGAGAACTGGCGCGAGGGCCTGTCCGGCTCCAAGGCCGTGATCGTCGCCAACGCCGACGACCCGCTGGTGGTGTGGGCCGCGTCCTCCTCCCCCAACGTGATCTGGGTCGCCGCCGGGCAGATGTGGAAGGACGACGCCTGGTCCTGCCCGTCCTGCGGCGGTGTGATGCAGCGCCCGGGCGACGACTGGTTCTGCGGCGAGTGCGGCTTCCGCCGGCCCACCCCGAGCTGGGCGCTCTCCGGCGACCACGTCCTCGACCCGCACGGCTCCGCCTGGCCGATCCACCTCCAGCTGCCGGGCCGCGCCAACAAGGCCAACGCGGCGAGCTCCGCCGCCGTCACCGCCGTCTTCGGGGTGCCGCCGCAGGTCGCCCTGGAGCGCATGTACCAGGTGCAGGCCGTGGCCGGCCGCTACGACGTGGTCCAGTTCGAGGGCCGTGATCTACGGCTGCTGCTCGCCAAGAACCCCGCGGGCTGGCTGGAGACGTTCTCACTGATCGACCCGCCGCCGACCCCGGTGATCCTGTCGGTGAACGCGCGCGGCGCCGACGGCACCGACACCTCCTGGCTCTGGGACGTCGACTACACGCGGCTGACCGGCCACCCGATCTGTGTCATCGGCGACCGGAAGCTGGACCTCGCGGTGCGCCTGGAGGTCGCGAACCAGCAGTTCCAGGTCTGCGAGAACCTCGACCAGGCGGTGCAGCTGTGCCCGCCGGGACGGATCGAGGTCATCGCCAACTACACCGCGTTCCAGGACCTGCGCCGCCGCGTCGGCAACTGACCAACGACACCTCAGGGGACTTGAAGTGAGCGACAACCAGCTGCGGGTCGTGTGGATCTACCCTGACCTGCTCAGCACCTACGGCGACCAGGGCAACGTCCTCGTCGTGGAGCGCCGGGCGCGGCAGCGCGGCCTGGACGTGGCGCGGCTCGACGTGCGCAGCGACCAGCCGATCCCGACCTCCGGCGACATCTATCTGATCGGCGGCGGCGAGGACCGTCCGCAGCGGCTGGCCGCCGAGCGGCTGCGCCGCGACGGCGGTCTGCAGCGGGCGGTGGGCAACGGCGCCATCGTGTTCTCGGTCTGCGCCGGGTACCAGATCCTCGGCCACGAGTTCATCAACGACCTCGGCCAGCGCGAGCCCGGCCTCGGCCTGCTCGACGTGGTCTCGGTCCGCGGCGAGGGCGCCCGGTGCGTCGGCGACGTGCTCGGGGACGTCAACCCGCAGCTGGGGCTGCCCCCGCTGACCGGGTTCGAGAACCACCAGGGCGTCACCCACCTGGGCCCCACGGCCCGTCCGCTCGCCCAGGTGCGCTTCGGCAACGGAAACGGCACGGGGGACGGTACGGAGGGCGCGTTCAACGAGACCGTCTTCGGCACCTACATGCACGGTCCCGTGCTCGCCCGCAACCCGCTGATCGCGGACCTGCTGCTGAAGCTGGCGCTGGACGTCAACGCGCTGCCGCCGACCGACGACCGCTGGTACGAGGCGCTGCGCGGCGAGCGCATCGAGGCGGCTCAGCAGCCCGCGTGAGACCCCGTCCGCCTGCGGACGGCCCCCGTGCGACCGGCCCGTCTGACGGCTGGTCCGCACAGGTGAGCGGGGTCGTCCAGCAGGCGGACGCAAGGTGCGGTACGGCACCCCGTAGCGGCTAGGGTGGCGGGGATCGAGCCGGACAACGCGGTCCGGTCCGGCCCACATCGAGAAGGTTGTTTCGGGCTATGCGCATTGGTGTCCTCACGTCCGGCGGCGACTGCCCCGGCCTGAACGCCGTCATCCGGTCCGTCGTGCACCGCGCCGTCGTCGACCACGGCGACGAGGTCATCGGCTTCCGGGACGGCTGGAAGGGCCTCCTGGAGTGCGACTACCTCAAGCTCGACCTCGACGCGGTGAGCGGCATCCTCGCCCGCGGCGGTACGATCCTCGGCTCCTCCCGGGTGCGTCCCGGGCATCTGCGGGACGGCGTGGAGCGGGCGAAGGGGCACGTGGCCGAGCTCGGCCTCGACGCGATCATCCCGATCGGCGGTGAGGGCACGCTGAAGGCGGCCCGGCTGCTGTCGGACAACGGGCTGCCGATAGTCGGTGTGCCGAAGACCATCGACAACGACATCGCCGTCACCGACGTCACCTTCGGCTTCGACACGGCCGTCGGCGTGGCCACCGAGGCCCTGGACCGGCTGAAGACCACCGCCGAGTCCCACCAGCGTGTGCTGATCGTCGAGGTCATGGGCCGGCACACGGGCTGGATCGCGCTGCACTCCGGCATGGCGGCCGGCGCGCACGCCGTCGTCGTACCCGAGCGGCCCTTCGACATCGACGAACTCGCCGCGAAGGTCGGCGAGCGCTTCTCGGCCGGCAAGCGGTTCGCGATCGTGGTCGCCGCGGAGGGGGCCAAGCCGAAGTCCGGGACCATGGACTTCGACGAGGGCGGCAAGGACGTCTACGGCCATGAGCGGTTCGCCGGGATCGCCCGGCAGCTCTCCCTCGAACTGGAGGCCCGCCTCGGCAAGGAGGCGCGGCCGGTGATCCTCGGGCATGTGCAGCGCGGGGGGACACCCACGGCGTACGACCGTGTGCTGGCCACGCGGTTCGGGTGGCATGCGGTGGAGGCGGTGCACCGGGGGGAGTTCGGGAAGATGACGGCTCTGCGAGGCACCGACATCGTGATGGTGTCGTTGGCGGAGGCGGTGGAGACGTTGAAGACGGTTCCGGCGGATCGCTACGCGGAAGCGGAGTGTGTTCTTTAGCCGGGTGCGGCCCGGTCCCCGACCCCGGTCACAGGTGTGGCCGGGGTCGGCCGTACTCTGAGTGCGGACAGATGGCGCAGAACCCGCACGAAACAGGAGCCGGTGGATGGATCACGGCGGGCACGGTATGACCATGGATCTGCCGCCGTTCACGCTGGGGCGGGGGCTCGGCTGGTCGGCGGATCCCTTCTTTCTGATCGCCTGCCTGCTGGGGCTGGCCCTGTACTGCTGGGGTGTCGTCCGGCTTGTGCGGCGCGGGGACAAGTGGCCGGTGGGCAGGACCGTCGCGTTCGTCACCGGTGTGCTGAGCATCGGGCTGATGATGTGCACCAAGCTGAACGACTACGGCATGGTCATGTTCAGCGTGCACATGGTGCAGCACATGATGATCAGCATGGTGTCGCCGATCCTGCTCCTGCTCGGCGCCCCGGTCACCCTGGCCCTGCGCGCTCTGCCGCCGGCCGGGCGGGGCCGCAAGGGGCCGCGTGAGCTGCTGCTGATGCTGCTGCACAGCCGCTACATGCGCGTGGTCACGCATCCGGTGTTCACCATCCCGATGTTCATCGCGAGCCTGTACGGCCTGTACTTCACCCCCTTGTTCGACTTCCTGATGGGCTCCACCACGGGGCATGTGGCGATGATGGTGCACTTCCTCGCCGTCGGCCTGGTCTTCTTCTGGCCGATCATGGGCGTGGACCCGGGCCCGCACCGGCCGGGCTATCTGATGCGGATGCTGGAGCTGTTCGCGGGCATGCCGTTCCACGCGTTCTTCGGCATCGCGCTGATGATGGCGTCCACGCCGATGGTCACGACCTTCGAGAACCCTCCCGGTTCGCTCGCCATCGACGCGCTGTCCGACCAGAACGCGGCCGGCGGTATCGCCTGGGCGTTCAGCGAGGTTCCGTCCGTGCTGGTGCTGATCGCGCTGCTGTTCCAGTGGTACGCCTCGGACCAGCGGCAGGCCAAGCGCTCGGACCGCGCCGCCGACCGGGACGGGGACAAGGAGCTGGAGGCGTACAACGCCTATCTGGCCTCGTTGAACGCCCGCGGAAACTGAGCCTGCCCGAACGTTTGTCGCCTTCCGCGCCGTAAAGAGGCGGAACGGGGGCACCATGGAGTGAGCCGCACGATGAGGAGGGTGTTGCGATGCCCGGTTCCACGAACGGTTTCTCCGACGGTGACAGCTCGACGAAGGCCATGGGGGTGCTCACCGTCGGCGCCCTGGTCGCCGTGACCGCGTACACGGTGGCGCTCGGCAGCAACGGCTGGCTGTGGTTCGGCTGGGTCGTCCTGGGGCTGATCACCTTGGGAATGGTGGCCACCCGCAGCACCTGACGAGCCGGTCCGGGGCGGCCCGTCTCACTTGGGGGCGAGCCGCCCCGTCAGGTGGACGCCCGGCTGGTACTTCGGCAGCCGGACGGTGATCCTCATACCGGCACCCACGGCGGTCTCGATGACGAGGCCGTGGTCGTCGCCGTAGACCTGGCGGAGCCGGTCGTCGACGTTGGACAGTCCGATGCCGCCGGTGGGACTGACCTCGCGGGCGAGGATGCGGCGGAGCAGGCCGGGGTCCATTCCGGCGCCGTCGTCCTCGATGACGACGAGGGCCTCGGCTCCGGCGTCCTGGGCGGTGATCTGGATGTGGCACTTGTCGGCCTTGCCCTCCAGTCCGTGTTTGACGGCGTTCTCCACCAGCGGCTGGAGGCAGAGGAAGGGCAGCGCGACCGGCAGCACCTCGGGGGCGATCTGCAGGGTGACGGAGAGCCGGTCGCCGAAGCGTGCCCGTACGAGCGCCAGGTAGTGGTCGATGGCGTGGAGTTCGTCGGCGAGGGTGGTGAAGTCGCCGTGCCGGCGGAACGAGTAGCGGGTGAAGTCGGCGAACTCCAGGAGCAGTTCCCGGGCCCGTTCCGGGTCGGTGCGCACGAACGAGGCGATCACGGCGAGTGAGTTGAAGATGAAGTGCGGGGAGATCTGCGCCCGCAGCGCCCTGATCTCGGCCTCGATGAGGCGGGTACGGGACTGGTCGAGGTCGGCGAGTTCCAGCTGGACGGAGACCCAGCGGGCGACCTCCCCCGCCGCCCGGACCAGGACCGCGGACTCGCGGGGCGCGCAGGCGACGAGCGCGCCGTGCACCCGGTCGTCGACGGTGAGCGGCGCGACCACGGCCCAGCGGACCGAGCAGTCGGGGGTGTCGCAGGTGAGCGGGAAGGCCTCGCCGCGGCCGGTGTCGAGGGGACCGGTGAGGCGTTCCATGATCTCGGTGCGGTGATGGGATCCGGCGCCGTCCCAGACGAGGACCTGGTCGCGGTCGGTGAGGCACAGGGCGTCCGTGCCCAGCAGGGAGCGCAGTTTGCGGGCGGACTTTCCGGCGGTCTCTTCCGTGAGGCCGGCCCGGAGCGGGGGTGTGGCCAGGGAGGCGGTGTGCAGCGCCTCGAAGGTGGCGTGCTCGACGGGGGTGCCGAGTCCGGCGAGGCTGGTGGGCCGGGCGGTGCGCCGGCCGATCCAGAATCCGGCGGCCAGCAGGGGCAGTACGGCGACCAGGAGACCGGCGAGGAAGCCGCTCATGCGGACACCTCCGTACGCAGTTCCTCCGGCAGGTGGAAGCGGGCCAGCACCGCGGCCGTGCCGGGCGGTACCCGGCCGGGCGTGGCCAGCGAGACCAGGATCATGGTGAGGAAGCCCAGCGGCACCGACCAGAGCGCCGGCCAGGCGAGCAGGGCGTGCAGCGGGCCGTCGCCCGGATAGCCGGCCATGGTGGCGGCGACGGCGACGAAGGCGGAGCCGCCGCCCACCAGCATCCCGGCCGCCGCACCGGGCGGGGTGAGCCGGCGCCACCAGATGCCGAGGACGAGCAGCGGGCAGAACGACGAGGCGGAGACGGCGAAGGCGAGCCCCACGGCGTCGGCCACCGGCAGTCCGCCGACCAGGAGGCTCGCCCCGAGGGGTACGGCCATGGCGAGGACGGTACCGAGCCGGAAGTGCCGTACGCCGCGGGTGGGGAGCACGTCCTGGGTGAGGACGCCGGCCACGGCCATGGTGAGCCCGGAGGCCGTGGACAGGAACGCGGCGAAGGCGCCCCCGGCGACCAGCGCGCCCAGGAGGTCGCCGCCCGTTCCGCCGATCATGCGGCCGGGCAGCAGCAGGACGGCGGCGTCCGCGTCGCCGGTGAGGGTGAGCTCGGGGGCGTACAGCCGGCCGAGGGCGCCGTAGACGGGCGGGAGGAGGTAGAAGGCGCCGATCAGGCCGAGGACCGCGACGGTGGTGCGGCGGGCGGCGACCCCGTGTGGGCTGGTGTAGAAGCGGACCACGACGTGGGGCAGGCCCATGGTGCCGAAGAAGGTGGCGAGGATCAGCCCGTACGTGGCGTACAGCGGGCGTTCCTCGCGGGACTCGGCGCGGGAGGGCGAGAGGGCGTCGTCGGCGCCGCGTCCGGCGGCGGGGACCTCGGCGCCCTCGGCGAAGGTGAGCCGGGTGCCGCCGTCGATGCGGTGGGGGCCCGCGGACAGGGCGGTCTCGGTGCCGTCGAGGTCGCGGCCGTCGACGGTGCCGTCCACCGTGACGGTGAGCGGCGCGGTGAGCCGCAGGTCCAGGGTGTCGTCGATCCGTACCACCCGCTGTTCGCGGAAGGCGGCCGGTTCGTCGAAGGCGTGGCTGGGGGCGCCGTCGCTCTGCCAGGCGGCGATCAGGAAGAGGGCGGGGACGAGCAGGGCGGTGAGCTTCAGCCAGTACTGGAAGGCCTGGACGAAGGTGATGCTGCGCATGCCGCCCGCGCCGACGATGACGGTGACCACCACGGCGACGATCACCCCGCCGAGCCAGTCGGGCGCGCCGGTGAGCACGGTCAGGGTGAGCCCCGCGCCCTGGAGCTGCGGCAGCAGGTACAGCCAGCCCACGCCGACGACGAAGGCGCCCGCGAGCCGCCGTACCGTCTGCGAGGCGAGACGGGCCTCCGCGAAGTCGGGCAGCGTGTAGGCGCCGGAGCGGCGCAGCGGGGCGGCGACGAACAGCAGCAGCACCAGATAGCCGGCGGTGTAGCCGACCGGGTACCAGAGCATGTCCGGGCCCTGGACGAGGACGAGTCCCGCGATGCCGAGGAAGGAGGCGGCGGAGAGGTACTCGCCGCTGATGGCGGCCGCGTTGAGGCGGGGGCCGACGGTGCGGGAGGCGACGTAGAAGTCGGAGGTGGTGCGGGAGATGCGCAGGCCGAAGGCGCCGACGAGGACGGTCGCGAGGGCGACGAGGGCGACGGCGGTGACGGCGTAGGCGGAGTTCACGGCGGCAGGCGGCCTCAGCGGTCTTCGACGAGCCGCACGAAGTCGCGTTCGTTGCGTTCGGCGCGGCGGACGTACCAGCGGGCGAGCAGGACGAGCGGGGGGTAGAGCCCGAAGCCGAGCACGGCCCACTCCAGGCGGCGGGCGTCCGGGGCGGCTGCGAAGACCAGCGGCAGCGGGCCGATGAGCAGGGCGAGGACGGCGAACACGGTGAGTCCGGTGCGCAGTTGGATGCGCATGAGGGAGCGGACGTAGGTGTGGCCGAGGGTGGTCTGTTCGTCGATCTCGGTGCGCGGGCGGTAGTAGCCGGAGGAGCGGTGGGCGCGGCGGGGCGGGCCGGTGACGACCACGCGGCGTTCGGTCGGGTCCTGAGGCATGTCGTCCCCCGCGCCTAGCTCGTGGTCCGGCGCATCAGCAGGTCCCGCAGTTCGCGGGCGTGCCGCCTGCTGACCTGGAGTTCCTCGGAGCCGATCAGGACGCTCACGGTGCCCGCGTCGAGCCGGAGTTCGCCGATGTGGCGCAGGGCGACCAGATGGCGGCGGTGGATGCGGACGAAGCCGCGGGAGCGCCAGCGCTCCTCCAGGGTGGACAGCGGGATCCGTACGAGGTGGCTGCCCCGGTCGGTGTGCAGACGGGCGTAGTCGCCCTGGGCCTCGACGTGGGTGATGTCGTCGACGGCGACGAAACGGGTCACGCCGCCGAGTTCGACGGGTATGTGGTCGGGGTCGGGTTCGTGCACGGGGATGCGCGGGGCGGCGGTGTCGCGCTGTGCGGCGGCGCGCAGCTCGACGACGCGGCGGACGGCCTCGGCGAGGCGTTCCCTGCGCACGGGTTTGAGGACGTAGTCGGCGGCCTTGAGGTCGAAGGCCTGGACGGCGAAGTCCTCGTGGGCGGTGACGAACACGATGAGCGGGGGCCGGGCGAACCCGGTGAGCAGCCGGGCCAGGTCGAGGCCGTCGAGGCCGGGCATCTGGATGTCGAGGAAGACGACGTCGACGGCGTCGGGCCCGTCGGGTCCCGATTCCAGGGCGCGGTTGATGCGGCGCAGGGCGTTGGTGGCGTCGTCGGCGCCCTCGGCGCTGTCGATACGGGGGTCGGCGTTGAGCAGGTAGAGCAGCTCCTCCAGTGAGGGGCGTTCGTCGTCGACGGCGAGGGCGCGCAGCATGAAGGTGGAGTGTAGGGGTGATTTCCACGTCTGGACATGCCCCGGACGTGGGCGTTCACGCTGGATACAGTGCCCGCATGAACAGCAGGCCCGCGTCGTTCGACGAGCTCGACCGGAAGATCGTGACCGCTCTGATGGCGAACGCCCGGACGTCGTTCGCCGAGATCGGCGCGGCCGTCGGACTGTCGTCGACGGCGGTCAAGCGCCGGGTGGACCGGCTGCGCGAGACCGGGGTGATCACCGGGTTCACGGCGACGGTGCGGCCGGCGGCGCTGGGCTGGCGGACCGAGGCGTACGTCGAGGTGTACTGCGAGGGGGCGGCGCCGCCCCGGCGGCTGGCGGAGGTGGTGCGCAACCATCCGGAGATCGCCGCCGCGATGACGGTGACCGGCGGCGCGGACGCGCTGCTTCATGTGCGGGCGCGCGACGTGGAGCACTTCGAGGAGGTGCTGGAGCGGATCCGCCAGGAGCCGTTCATCCGGAAGACGATCAGTGTGATGGTGCTGTCCCATCTGCTGCCGGACAGTCCTGAGGCGGGAGTGAGTCAGCCCGCGCCGGATGGCGCAGCAGACGTGCGCCGAACGGTGGAACCACGCAGCGATCCTGCGTGAACACGCAGCTTTTGTTCCTTGTCGCCCGTATCACTCGCTTCCTACCGTGGTCTCACCCCTGTCGTCACCGCGTGGAAGCGGAGGAACCCCTCTGTGCCCGACTCCCGTGTGGCGTCCCGGCGGCGCTATCTCGTCTGCGACCCCAGACACTTCGCCGTCCGGTACGCGATCAATCCCTGGATGTGTCCCGACCGCCCCGTCGACGTCCTGCTGGCGCAGCGCCAGTGGCGGACGCTCGTCGACACCTACCGCGCGCACGGTCATACCGTGGAGAGCGTGACGCCGGAGCCCGCCCTGCCCGACATGGTGTTCGCCGCGAACGCGGCGGTCGTCGTCGAGGGCCGCGTCTTCGGTTCCCTGTTCCTGGCGCCCGAGCGGCGCCCGGAGTCCGTGCCGTACGAGGCCTGGTTCAAGGCCGAGGGGTACGAGGTGCAGCATCCCGAGTCGGTGTGCGAGGGCGAGGGGGACCTGGTGCCGGCCGGGCGCTGGATGCTCGCCGGCACCGGGTTCCGCACCACCCCGGAGGCGCACCGCGAGGCACAGGAGTACTTCGGGGTGCCGGTGATCGGTCTGACGCTGGTGGACCCGTACTTCTACCACCTGGACACGGCGCTGTTCGTGCTGGACGCGGAGAACATCGCGTACTACCCGGAGGCGTTCTCGCCGGGCAGCCGCGAGGTGCTCGCCCGGCTGTATCCGGACGCGGTGCTCGCGACCCGTGAGGACGCCATGGCGTTCGGGCTGAACTCGGTCTCCGACGGACGCCATGTGTTCATCTCCCCCGGGGCCATCGCCCTCGCCGCCCGGCTCGCCGAGCGTGGCTACGTTCCCGTTCCCGTCGACCTGTCCGAGTTCCACAAGGCGGGCGGGGGCATCAAGTGCTGCACACAGGAGATCCGCTCATGACCACTGTCGTTTCCGCGCGTACGTCCGCCGAGCTGATCGGTGCGGAGGAGCCGGTCCTCGCGCACAACTACCATCCGCTGCCCGTGGTCGTCGCCCGCGCGGAGGGCGCCTGGGTGGAGGACGTGGAGGGCCGACGGTACCTCGACATGCTGGCCGGCTACTCGGCGCTCAACTTCGGACACCGGCATCCGGCGCTGATCGAGGCGGCGCACCGCCAGCTGGACCGGCTCACGCTGACCTCGCGCGCGTTCCACAACGACCGGCTCGCCGAGTTCGCGGGGCGGCTGGCCGCGCTGACCGGTCTCGACATGGTGCTGCCCATGAACACCGGCGCGGAGGCGGTGGAGAGCGCGATCAAGGTGGCCCGCAAGTGGGCCTACGACGTGAAGGGCGTCCCGGCGGACCGGGCGACGATCGTGGTGGCGGCCGGCAACTTCCACGGCCGTACGACGACGATCGTGAGCTTCTCCACGGACGAGGTCGCCCGCGGCGGGTTCGGTCCGTTCACTCCGGGCTTCCGGGTGGTGCCGTACAACGATCAGGCGGCGCTGGAGGCCGCGGTCGACGACACGACGGCGGCGGTGCTGATCGAGCCCGTCCAGGGCGAGGCCGGTGTGATCGTCCCGGACGACGGCTATCTGACCGGGGTGCGCGAGCTGACGCGCCGCGCGGGGTGTCTGTTCATCGCCGACGAGATCCAGTCCGGGCTCGGCCGTACGGGCCGTACGCTCGCCGTGGAGCACGAGTCGGTCGTCCCGGACATGGTCCTGCTGGGCAAGGCGCTGGGCGGCGGCATCGTGCCGGTGTCGGCGGTGGTGGCCCGGCGCGAGGTGCTGGGGGTGCTCCGCCCGGGTGAGCACGGGTCGACCTTCGGCGGCAATCCGCTGGCCGCGGCGGTCGGCACGGCCGTGGTGGAGCTGCTGGAGACCGGCGAGTTCCAGCGGCGGGCGGCGGAACTGGGCGAGGTGCTGCGCGCGGGCCTGGAATCGCTGGTCGGCAAGGGCGTCGTCGGGTTCCGCGCGCGCGGTCTGTGGGCGGGCGTGGACGTCGACCCGGCACTCGGTACCGGCCGCGAGGTCAGTGAACGGCTGATGTGGGAGGGCATCCTGGTCAAGGACACGCACGGCTCCACCATCCGGCTGGCGCCGCCCCTGACCGTCACGGCGGAAGAACTCCAGGACGCCCTGCACACGGTGGGGAGGGTCCTGGCCCGGCAGGTCTGAACCGCCGCCGTCCCCCGGTGCTTCCTCCGGGGGACGGCGCAGTTCGGGGAGCCGCCGTCCCGCTCCCAGGGTGATGATGGGACAAGAGGTGGCAGCACCACTCTCGGACCACTCTCCGCGACAGAGAGGTCGCCCGTGGGCGGACACAAGGAGCAGGACGTTGCCCGGCAGGCGTTCGATGTGGCCGACGCCGTTCCCCTGCTGCTGGATCCGCACGGCACGGTGTCGAGCTGGACCGGCGGGGCGGAACGGCTGCTGGGCTATCGCCCCACCGAGGCCGTGGGCCGCGCGTTCGCCGAACTGCTGATGCCCGACGACGCCGAGCGGATGCCGGACCTGGTCGAGCGGTGCCGCTCGGAGGGCGACTGGGCGGGGCTGCTGACCACCCGGCACCGAGGCGGCCGGCCGGTCGCGGTGATGGTGCGGATCACGGCGACGGTGCGGCCGCGGGGCCGTTCGCCGCTGCTGGTCCTGCTGTCGGAGGTGGACGGCGCCACGGGCTGGGACATGAGCCGCCCGGTGCTGGAACAGATGGTCACCGGTGCGTCGATCGGTATCGCGATCGTCGACACGGATCTGCGCTATGTGTGGTCCAACACCGCGCTGGAGCAGTTCGGGGGCGGAACGGCCGGACAGCGGCTGGGGCTGCGGTTCGCCGACGTGCAGCCGGGGCTGGACGCCGAGGCCGTCGAGGAGCGGATGCGGCACGTGCTGGACACCGGCGAGCAGGTGGTCGGCTACCAGCATGTCGGCCGGGTCCGCTCGGCGCCGATGCGCGAGACCGCGCACGTGCTGTCGTTCACCCGTCTGGACGACGAACAGGGCCGCCCGATGGGCGTGTACTACACCGTCGTGGACGTCACCGAGCGGCACCGCGCCCGCCAGCGCCTCGCCCTCCTCGACCGCGCCGGTGCGCATATCGGCCGCACCCTGGACATCGAGCGGACCGCGCAGGAACTCGCGGACGTCGCCGTGCCGGAGCTCGCGGACTATGTCGCCGTGGACCTGTTGGAGACGGTGCTGCGCGGTGCCGACGTCCAACCGGGCCCGTCCACCGCCTCGGGCCGGGTACCGCTGCGCCGGGCGGGCCAGCGGTCACTGCACAACGACCTGCCGCGGGCAGCCGTGGAGACCGGGACGGTGCTGTCGTACCCGTCGGATTCTCCGCCGGTGCGCTGTCTGGCCACGGGCCGGTCCTGGCTTCAGGAGCGGCTCGATCCGCTCCACCCGGCGTGGGCCATGCCGCCGGGCGGCCGGGAGTCGACCTTCCTGGAGCTCGGCCTGCGGAGCGCGATGATCGTCCCGGTGCGCGCCCGGGGTGTCACCCTGGGCATGACCGCGTTCTTCCGCCGCCGGCACGATCCCTTCGACGAGGACGACCTCCATCTGGCCGAGGACCTGGTCTCCCGCGCCGCCGTCTGCGTGGACAACGCCCGGCGCTACACGCGTGAGCGGAACGCGGCGCTGGTGCTGCAGAGCAGCCTGCTGCCCCTCCATCTGCCCGATCAGGCCGCCGTGGAGGTGTCCGCCTGCTACCGCCCGGCCGACGAACTGACAGGTCTCGGCGGCGACTGGTACGACCTCATCCCGCTGTCCGGCGCCCGGGTCGCCCTCATCGTCGGCGAGGCCCCCGGATACGGCATCGACGCCGCCGCGGCCATGGGCGGCCTGCGGACCGCCGTACGGACCCTGGCCGCGCTGGACCTGCCGCCCGAGGAGGTGCTCGCCCACCTGGACGACCTGGTGGACCGGTCGGCCGGGGACGAGGGCGCCGGGCCGGAGGGGACCTACGGCCATCCGGTGGGGACCGGCTGCGTGTACGTGGTCTACGACCCCGTGGACGGGAAGTGCACGATGGCCGCGGCGGGCCATCCCGCACCGGCCGTGATCGCGCCGGACGGCACCGTCTCCTTCGTGGAGCTGCCGGAGGGGCCCGCGCTGGGCGTCGGCGGCCCCCCGTTCGAGTCGGTGGAGCTGACCCTGCCCGAGGGCTCCACGCTCGCCCTGCACACCGACGGTCTGCTGCTGCCCCCCGACCGGGACGGGGCCTACGACACGAACCGGGACCGGCTGCGGCGGGCGCTGGAGAGCGCCGCGAAACCCACACTGGAGCTGAGCTGCCGGGCCGTGGTGGACGCGCTGGTGCCGACCCGTCCGTACGACGACGTGGCCCTGCTCATGGCCCGCACCAAACGGCTCGACCCCGGCCATGTGGCGGCATGGGACCTGTCCGCGGATCCCGCCGTCGTGGCCGAGGCCCGCAGAACGGCGACCGGGCAGCTGGCCCGCTGGGGCCTGGACGAGCTGATCTTCACCACGGAGCTGGTCGTCAGCGAGCTGGTCACCAACGCCATCCGCTACGCCTCGGGACCCGTCCGGCTGCGGCTGATCCATGAGCGCACGCTGGTGTGCGAGGTGGTGGACGGCGGTGCCACGGCACCCCATCTGCGGCATCCCCGCGCGATGGACGAGGGCGGACGCGGGCTGCTGCTGGTCTCCCAGCTCGCGGAGCGGTGGGGCACCCGCTTCGTACCCGGCGGGAAGATCATCTGGGCGGAGCAGTCGCTGACCGCGCCACCGGAGTGAGGCGGGGTCATGACGGAGGCGTCGATCGACTACGAGGCGGTCTACCGGGCCCTGCCCGGCATGGTCGCGCTGCTGACCCCGGACCTGGTGTACGCGGATGTCAACGCGGCCTTCGTCCGCGGCACCGGACGCTCCCGCGAGTCGATCGTGGGCCGCTATCTGTTCGACGTCTTCCCCGAGAACCCGGACGACCCGGAGGCCGTGGGCGCGCAGTTGCTGCACACCTCGCTGCGGCGGGTCCTGTCGACCGGTGAGCGCGACACCATGGCCGTACAGCGCTACGACGTCGAGACACCGGAGCACTCCGGCAGGTGGGAGGAGCGCTACTGGAGTCCGGTGAACACGCCGGTGCCCGGCCCCGACGGGCGGGTGGTGCTGATCGTGCACCGGGTCGAGGAGGTCACGGAGCTGATCCGATTCCGGGGCGGCGCGGGTGACGGCCGGGGCCGGGTGCTGGAGGCCGAGCTGTACGCGCGCGGCCGTGAGCTGCAGGAGCTCAACAACCGGCTGCGCGAGGCGCACGCGCGGGAGCGGGAGGTGGCGCTGGCGCTGCAGGAGGCGATGCTGCCCGGCCGCCGGCAGGTCGGCCATCGCCGGGCCGCGGTGCGCTACCGGCCGGCGCTGGGCGCGCTCAACGTCTGCGGGGACTGGTACGACCTGGTCGACCTGGTGGGCGGCAACCGGATCGGTGTATCGGTGGGGGACGTGGTCGGGCACGGTCTGGCGGCGGCCGGGGTGATGGGCCAGCTGCGCAGCGCGCTGACCGCGGCCTCCCGGGTGGCGGAGGGGCCCGCGCAGGCGCTGGACGTGGTGGGCCGCTACGCCCATGTGGTGGACGGCGCCGAGTCCGCGACCGCGGTGACCACCTTCGTCGACTTCGACCGGCACACCATCAGGTACAGCAGTGCCGGCCATCCGCCGCCGGTGCTGCTGCACCGCGACGGACGCGTGGAGTTCCTGGACCGGGCCACCGACCCGCCGCTCGACGCCCAGCCCGAGCCGACGGCACGGCCGGAGGCCGAGACCGGGTTCGAGCCGGGCGCGACTCTGGTGCTCTACACGGACGGTCTCGTCGAACGGCGCAGGGAGGACATCGACAGGGGGCTGCTGCGGCTCGCCGAGTCCCTGCGCCGGCACCGGACGGAGGACCCCGAGACGCTCGCGGACGTCGTGCTGCTGGAACTGCTGGCCCCGGGCGGCGCCACCGACGACACGGCGCTGGTCGTCGTACGGCTGTGATCAGGAACCGGCGCGGTCGAGGTGTGCCACGTTGCGCCGGTCCTCCGGGTCGTCGCTGGGGGCGCCGGCGAACCAGGCGTCGAGGATCTCCGTCAGCAGCGGCACGGAGGTCAGCCGCAGGCTGAGGGCCAGCACGTTGGCGTCGTTCCAGCGGCGGGCGCCGTCCGCCGTGTAGGCGTCCGCGCACAGGGCGGCGCGGACGCCGGGCACCTTGTTCGCGGCGATCGAGGCACCGGTGCCGGTCCAGCAGCACACCACCGCCTGGTCGGCGCTCCCGTCGGCGACCTCCCGGGCGGCCGCCTCGGAGCAGACGGCCCACTGCGGGTCGTCGCCGAGGCTGAGGGCGCCGTGCGCCCGTACCTCGTGGCCGCGGTCGCGGAGCTCGGCGAGGAGGGCTCGGGCCACGGGTTCGTCCATGTCGGAGGAGACGGAGATCCGCATGGACCGGAGCCTACGCGGACGGCCGTGCGGAGCGGTGCCCTCCGGTCGCGTCGAACCTGATGCCCGGCCCTGCCGTCCGCGCCTAGACTGACATCCCACGACGTGCCGGATGGCCAGCCGGGACGCGGCGGCACCGCCCGTCCGCCGGAGTCGAGGAGCATGCCCTTGTTCTACAACCTGCTGAAGTACGTGCTGCTGGGCCCGCTGCTGCGACTGGTCTTCCGGCCGCGAATAGAGGGCCTCGAGCATGTGCCGTCGTCCGGCGCCGCCATCGTGGCCGGCAACCATCTGTCGTTCTCGGACCACTTCCTGATGCCGGCCGTGCTCAAGCGGCGCATCACCTTCCTCGCCAAGGCCGAGTACTTCACGGGCCCCGGCCTCAAGGGCCGGCTGACGGCGTTCTTCTTCCACAGCGCCGGCCAGATCCCGGTCGACCGCAGCGGGAAGGACGCCGGGCAGGCCGCCATCCGGGAGGGTCTGGGCGTGCTGGGCAAAGGGGAACTGCTCGGCATCTACCCGGAGGGCACGCGCTCGCACGACGGCCGCCTCTACAAGGGCAAGGTCGGTGTCGCGGTGATGGCGCTCAAGGCGGGTGTGCCGGTGATTCCGTGCGCGATGATCGGCACGTTCGAGGCGCAGCCGCCCGGCAGGAAGATCCCCCGGATCCACCCGGTGGTGATCCGTTTCGGCAAGCCGCTGGACTTCTCGCGCTACGCCGGGCTGGAGAGCGAGAAGGCGGTGCTGCGCGCCGCCACCGACGAGATCATGTACGCCATCCTCACCCTGTCCGAGCAGGAGTACGTCGATCAGTACGCGGCCGTCGCCAAGGCCCAGGAGGCCGAACGCGGCGCGGAGGACAAGCGCCGCTTCCCGCGCATGCCGCTGACCTGATCCGCATACGGGTGAGGGGCGGCCGGAGAGCTCCGGCCGCCCCTCACGCGTGTCACGGCTTCGGAGTGGCGTGCGGTGCGCAGGTCACGTCGGTGCGGTCGAGGGCGCCGGTGAGCAGGTAGGTGTCCACCCGGTTGTTGACGCAGGAGTTGACCAGGCCGGTGACGCCGTGGGATCCGGCGTTCTGCTCGGTGACGAGGCGGGAGCCCTTGAGCCTCTGGTGCAGTTCGACGGCGCCCGCGTAGGGGGTGGCCGCGTCACGCTCGGACTGGACGATCAGCACCGGCGGCAGACCCTTGCCGGACTTGACGTTCAAGGGGGTCTGCTGCTTGGCCGGCCAGGTGGCGCAGGGCAGGTTCATCCAGGCGTTGGCCCAGGTCATGAACGGGTGGTCGCGGTGCAGCCGGGTGTTGTCGCGGTCCCAGGTGCGCCAACTGGTGGGCCACTGGGCGTCGGTGCACTCCACGGCCGTGTAGACGGCGTTGCCGTTCTCCGAGGCCGCGTTGCCCGCGGTGTCGGACAGGTCGGGGGCGGCGGCGTCGACGAGCGCCTGGGGGTCGCCGGCGACGTACTGACTGAAGACGGTCGCGACGGGGACCCACGCGGAGTCGTAGTACGGGGCGCTCTGGAAGAAGCCGATCAGCTCGGCCGGTCCGACGACCCCGCCGATCGGCTCCTTCTCGGCGGTGGCGCGCAGCTTCAGCCACTGGGCCTGGACGGCGCCGCGGGTGGTGCCGAGATGGAAGGCTGCGTCGTTCTTCGCGACCCAGTCCTGCCAGTCCTTCCAGCGGCCCTCGAAGGCGACGTCCTGGTCCAGGTTGGCCTGGTACCAGATTTTCTCGCGGGAGGGGTTGACGACGCTGTCGACGACCATGCGGCGGACGTGGTCCGGGAAGAGGGTGGCGTAGACGGCGCCGAGGTAGGTGCCGTAGGAGACGCCGAGGAAGTTGAGCTTCTTCTCGCCGAGGGCGGCGCGGATGACGTCGAGGTCGCGCGCGCTGTTGGGCGTGGTCATGTGCGGCAGCATCTCGCCGCTGCGCTCCTGGCAGCCCTCGGCGTACTCGCGCGCGAGTTTGCGCTGGGCGCGCTTGTCGGCCTCGGAGCGGGGCACCGGGTCCGCCTTGGGCGCCTTGACGAACTCCTGCGGGTCGACACAGGAGATGGGCGCGGACTTGCCGACGCCGCGCGGGTCGAAGCCCACGAAGTCGTACGCCTTCGCGGTGTTGGCCCAGACCGGGTTCTTGGCGGTGACCCGGGCAGGGAAGCGCAGACCGGAGCCGCCGGGGCCACCCGGGTTGTACAGCAGCGCGCCCTGGCGCTCGCTCTTGGTCCCGGTGTTGCCGATGCGGTCGACGGCGAGCCTGATCTGCTTGCCGTACGGCTTGGCGTAGTCCATCGGCACCGAGACCCAGCCGCACTGGATCGGCGCGGCCAGGTTCCAGTCGGCGGGGCAGTCCCGCCAGTCGAGGCCGGCCTTCGCGGCCCGGGCGGCGGCGATCGCCACGCCCCTGGCCTCACGGTCCTTGCCATGATGGCTGTCCGCCGTCGCGCTCGCCGTGGGTGCCGCGACGGCGCCGGCTATGAGCGCCACCGCGACGAGCAACGCCGCCCGCCTCTTCGCTCCGCTGTCCCTCAACTGGGGCCTCCCCCTCCGTGGTTGCCATGACCACGGGGGATCCTCGCCGCAACGAGGTCACAGGGAACAGCCCCCGGAGACGCTTCTTTGCCAATCCGATAACCGGTAAAACCGGTTCCGCCAACCGGACAGGCAATCCAGCCAGTCCGGCGCATCCGGCCCGTCCGGCGTTTGAGGCCAGGGCCGTTAGGCCGAAGGGGGGCAGGGGGCCGCGCCCCCGGGGCCGGGGTACGGAAACGGGAGGAGGGGGTGGCAAAAAGCCCGTCAGGCACCCCCGCCGCCCGCGGCCCCCATCCCCATCAACGCCCGCACCCCTTCCCCCAACGTCCCCTCGGGCAGCCCACCGAAAAGCGCCATCTGCGCCGCATACCCCTGCACCAACGCGATCATCGCCCGAGCCACCACGTCCGCGTCCGCCGACGCGGACATCAGCCCCGCCTCCTGATACCCCTCCACCACCCGAGCCCACACCCCCCGCACGTTCGCGTAGCCCTCCCCCAGCACCACCGCCAGCTCAGGACTGCGCGTCGTCTCCGTCCACACCTGGATCATCAGCCGCGGAAACATCCACGACCCGTCGTCCAGCACGGCCGGCCGCTCCTCGCGCATCCGCGCCAGCGCGCGCGGAATGAGCACGTCCGGCAGCGGCGGCGGACTCTCCCGCACGGCCCCTTCGAGAATCCCCCGCACCGTGTCGAGCACATCGGTCACGATCGCGGCGATCAGCTCGTCCTTCCCCCGGAAGTACCGGTAGACGGCCCCCGCGGAGAGGTCCGCCTCCTTCAGGACGTCCTGCATCGAGGTGGCGTGGAAGCCGTTGCGGGCGAAGCAGGACGCGGCACCGTCGAGGATCTGGCGGCGGCGGGCGTCGAGGTGTTCCTGGGATACGCGAGCCATGTCCGCAACCTAAAACGAACATTCCTTCTTGACAAGGGACCGGAAGAGCGGGACGGTGGCGACGAACTTAAAACGAACGATCCTTCTTTTTACCTGCCGGAGCCCTCATGTCCCCCACCTCACTGCCGCCGCACCGCCGCGTGATCGCCGTCATCGTGCTGATCCCCGCCGTCGTCGCCCTGGCACTCTGGGCCTTCGCCTGGCCGGCGTCCCGCACGGCACCGCACGACCTGCCGCTCGGCCTGGCCGGCCCCGCCGCCGCGACCGCTCCCGTGGAGCGAGCGCTGGAGCACCGGGAGGGCGCCTTCGATCTCCACCACTACGCCGACGAGACCGCCGCCCGGGAGGCGATCGAGGACCGCGAGGTCTACGGCGCGATCGTCGCCACGGAGCAGGGCCCGAAGCTGCTCACCGCGTCCGCCGCGAGCCCGGTCGTGGCCCAGTTGCTGCGGCAGGCGGTGACCGACCGGGCGTCCGCCCCGGACAGCGGGGTGGCCACCGTGGACGTCGTGCCCGCGGCCGACAAGGATCCGCGCGGCGCCGTCCTGAACACCAGCGTGCTCCCGCTGGCCATGGCCGGCATCGGCGCCGGCGTCGCGGTGACGCTCCTCGGCCTGCGCGGCGCCCGCGCGGTGGCCGCGCTGGTTGGATCCGCCGCCCTGGTCGGCGTGGTGGCGACGGCGCTGGCGCACAGCTGGCTGGAGGCGGTCCCGGGGAACTGGTGGACCGTGGCGGGTGCGTTCGCACTGGCCGCGCTGGCGATGAGCGCGGCGGTCGCCGGACTGGCGGCGCTCGCCGGACGGGCCGGCATCGCGCTCGGCAGCGTGGTGATCATGCTGCTCGGCAACCCCTTCTCGGGGGCGTCCTCCGCCCCCGAGATGCTGCCCGTACCGGCCGGGGCGATCGGCCAGTGGCTGCCGCCGGGCGCGGGCGCGACACTGCTGCGCTCGGTGTCGTTCTTCGACGGCGCGGCGGCGGTGGGCCCCGCCCTCACGCTGACCTGGTGGGCGGTGCTGGGCCTGGGCGCCGTGGTGGCCGGCGGCGCGCTGAAGGAGCGCGGGACGGACCCGCGGCCGGCACCCGAGCGGGAACCGGTCTCCCTCGCCTGACCCCGCGCCCGGAACGACCGCGCACCCCCGCCGCGGCGGACGGGGGTGCGCGGTCCCGTCGTACGGCAAGAACCGTCCGGCGGACCAAGCCGGGGGGAACCGACGACAACGCCGCGGATACGCGTGCCGTCCCCCGGGCCTCCGGCATGACCCGCCGGACGGGCTTCAGGAGGGTTCCGCCCCCCGGTGCTCGGCCGCGATGCCGAACCGCTGCCGTTCGCGAGGAGCGGAAGCGGCCTCCCGGACACCGGCCACCGTGCTGATCACCTGGTCCTGGGCGGGCTCCGCGGACTCCCGGAGTTCTTCGAGTCGTCGCAGGTCATCGGCGGACACTAGGGCGACGAGGGGTTTTCCGTGCCGGGTCACGACGACGCGCTCACCGCCGTACACCACCCGGTTGATGAGGTCGGCGAGCTCAGCCCTGGCTTGGGTAACCGGAATCTCGTAGGCCATGAACCCATCATAACGTCACGTACGTCCTGTACATTTTTTACAGAGACGATCCGACAGGAGGGGCCCTCATGACCCGACCGTCCGCCCGCCACGTCCTGCCCGAGTTCACGGAACGCACGACGTCCGGGAACCGGACCGTGGACCCCTACTCCAAGCTGCTCGAGGAGCGGATCGTCATCCTCGGGACACCGATCGACGAGACCTCCGCCAATGATGTGATGGCGCAGTTCATGTACCTGGAGCACCACAGCCCCGACCGGGACATCTCGCTCTATGTGAACTCTCCGGGCGGCTCCTTCCACGCCATGTCGGCGATCTACGACACGCTGCGTTTCGTCACCTGCGACGTGGAGACGATCTGTCTGGGCCGGGCCGAGGGTGCCGCCGCGCTGCTGCTGGCCGCCGGCACTCCGGGCAAGCGGTACCTGCTGCCGGGCTCCCGGCTGGTGCTCCGTCAGCCCTCCCTCCGTGAGCCGGTCGAAGGGCAGACGAGCGATCTGGCGATCCAGGCCGAGGAGTTGACCCGCGTCCGGGAGCGGATGGAGGAGATCCTGGTCCGGCACACCGGCCGCACCGCGGAGCAGGTCCGCGCGGACATCGAGCGGGACAAGGTGCTGGACGCCCGGGAGGCGCTGGAGTACGGCCTGGCGGACCGGATCGTGCCCCGTCGCAGGGACGCCTGTCCCGCCTCCGGCCGCTCCGGCGCGAGGTGAGCCGCGGATGCTGCCACCGGAACCGCCGCCGCTGCCCGCACTGACCCGCGCGGAGGCCGATTTGATCGACCGCTACCTCGAGTCCGCCGACCTGCTCGGCCGGATCAACCCGGCGCTGGGCGGTGACACCTATCGGGGCCTGCGGGCCGCCCAGGCGCTGGTCGGCAAGGCCGTCGCGCTGCGCGAGGCGCTGACCCTGATGCACCGGCGCGGCGAGAGCGAACTGCACTCCGGCACACTGGCCCGCGCCCTGCGGGTGCTGGACGGCGAACGCCGTACGGCCAGGGTCACGCTGCCGCCGGACACCGGCAGTTGACGGCCTCGCATCCGGTGTCACGGCCCCGGCCGGTGGTGCGCCCCGGCGCGGGGCCGAAACGGACCGAACGGCTTACCCCCATCCGGCGTAGACGAACCTGCAGTTTTCAGGGCGTCGAAGTTGCGCAACGCACGTACCCGGATGGCGGAACGGGTCGTTCCGCCGCTGGTCCGCGGCTCCTCCGCGCACGGGACGGCGCCCCGGCCCCAGAGGTGTCCACCCGAACAGGTGAGTGGTGAGTAACAACACAAACCCCCCGTTCCGTTGGGTTTTCGATCGCGCCATGAGCCAAGATCCCTGACTGACGACAAGACCCCGCCGCCGCGGCGGGGCGATCCGGGCGGACGCCGAGTCCTGCCGCCGCCCGGATGACCGGTCGACAGGAGTGGATCGGCAGGAGTGGAGGACCCAGGCACGACGGGCCGCCGGGACGTCAGTTCCGAGCAGTCCTTGGGGTGAAGCCGCACTCGTGCGGCCGGGCCACTTCGCCAGCCCGAATCCGACAGGTCATCCTTCACAGGCGGCTGACGAAGGGTTGCGCATGACTGCGCTCAATCGTGTCCCGTCTCTCATGGCCCGGGCCGGCACGGCCTCGGCCCTCACTCTGGCCGCCGTGGGTGCCACCATCGCCGTCCCCGGAGCCGCCTCGGAGGCGGCGGCCGCGACCACGGCCACCAAGGCACTGCGCATCGCCGCCTCCAAGAAGGGCTCCCCCTACCAGTGGGGCGCCATAGGACCGCACAGGTTCGACTGCTCGGGCCTGACGCTGTACTCCTTCAAGAAGGCCGGCAAGAAGCTGCCGCGCACCGCCGCGCAGCAGTACAACACCACGCGTCACATCTCCGCGGGCAGCCGCAAGGCGGGAGACCTGGTGTTCTTCCATTCCGGCGGCTACGTCTACCACGTGGGCATCTACGCGGGTAAGGGCAAGCTCTGGCACGCGCCGAAGACCGGGGACGTGGTGCGGCTGCAGAAGATCTGGACCCGCAGCGTCTCGTACGGCCGGGTGCGGTGACCGCGGGGGCGGCGGCGCCCCGGCAGTGCCGCCGCCCGGCTCTGTGACGCCTACCGCTTGCGCCGCACCGCCGCCGTGACCGCTTCGGCGGCCGTCGGCACGGTCCACGGGAGGTCGACCGAGACGGTCTTGCCGCCCTCGCGCGTGGGGCGGACCCTGAGCCGGCCGCCGCATTCCACGGTCAGCCAGCGGATGATGACCAGCCCGCGGCCGTTGTCCTGCTGGACCGCCGCGGGCAGCCGCTTGGGGAACCGCGGATGGCTGTCCGTGACCCCGATGTGCACGCGCTCGTCACGGACCAGGACGACGTCCACGGTGAACGTGGGCGACTGCCCGAGCGTGTGCTGCACCGCGTTGGTGGCGAGCTCGGAGACGATCAGCCGGACCGTGTCGCACAGTTCCGCGTCCGCCGGCATCCCCCATTCCTCCAGCGCGCCCACCACATGGGCGCGGGCGGCCGCGACCGAGGCGGGCTCGCTCGGCAGAGTGACGGATGCTTCCAGATGGTCTGCCATGGCGACGTCGTCCCTTTCCCCCGGGACCGCAGTCCGGCACGGAGCGGATGGTTCGAGTACGGTCCCGCACTGGTGCTTCGTCGCCAGACTGCCATCACCGCACGGCGTAGGGCGGCGATCCACCAAGATATGCATATATCTGTCGCTCAAAGCGGTGAACTCTGCGACGGGAGACCGTATCCGGGCGGCCCGGAAGGAGTAAGGAGAAGCGCATGCAGCACGGTCCCGCGGTGCGCCGCCGGAAACTGGGCGCCGAATTGCGTGCCCTGCGCACCTCGGCCGGACTCACCAGCGGTGAGGCGGCGCGCCTCGCGGGCTGGCACCAGTCGAAGGTGAGCCGGATCGAGACGGGCACGAGCGGGGTGAAACCGGCCGATGTGCGCTTGCTGCTCGACGTCTACGGTGTGACCGATCGGCAGTTGCGGGAGTTGCTGCTGGTGCTGTCGGGGTCCGGTGACGAAGCCGGACGGCACCACTGGTGGCACGCCTATCGTGGTGTACTGCCGCCGACCTACCGGGACTTCATCAGCCTGGAGTCGCAGGCGAGCGCGATGCGCACCCTGGAGACCACGGTGATCCCCGGTCTGCTGCAGACACCGGAGTACGCGCGTGCGGTGACCGAGGCGGCCCTGGAGGACGCGTCGGAGGAGCGGCTGGACACGCTGGTGGAGGTACGGCTGGCCCGGCAGGACGTACTCCGGGCATCACCCCCACTCGAGCTGAGCGCGGTCCTCGACGAGGCGGTGCTGCGCCGGGAGGTCGGAGGGCCCGGAGTGATGGCCCGTCAGCTGGAACGGCTGGTCGAGGCGGCCCGGCTCCCCCAAGTACGCCTGCAAGTATTGCCGTTCACGGCGGGCGCACACATCGGCGTAACCGGTCCTTTCGTAATCTTCTCATTTTCGCGCACTTCTGATCTGGACGTGGTTGTTCTCGACCACTTGACGAGTAGCCTCCATCTGGAGCGGAAAGAAGACCTCCGGGCCTTCTCGGAGGCCTTCAACGCCCTTTCGGTCCACGCCCTTTCCCCCGAGGACTCGTTGGATTTCATCGCCGGCGCGGCCGCCGGCGCGTAAGGAGGCACGATGACCGCACCCCCTCGGACCATCCCTTCCAGCCTCGCACTGCATGATGTGACATGGCTGCGCAGCAGCTACAGCACAGGTGCGAACAACTGCGTCGAGACGGCCCGGCCGGCCACCGGAGCCCTGGCCGGACTGCTCGCCGTGCGCGACTCCAAGGCCCCGGACGGTCCCGCGCTGATCGTCCCGCCCCACTGTTGGGCGCGGTTCCTGACCGCGGTCCGCTGAGGCAGGCCCGGATCACCCACCCGACCGATCCGGCATCGGACGACGCACGGCCGTGCCCCGCCGACTCATGGCCGCGTCTCGCCGATCACATGTACAGCGCGTTCGATCTCCGCCCCGGACAGGTCCGCGCGGGCGGTCAGTCTGAGCCGTGAGACGCCGTCGGGCACGGAAGGAGGGCGGAAGCAGCCCACGGTCAGACCGGCCGCCCGGCAGTCGGCCGCCCATCGCACGGCCTGCTCCGGGGAGGGAGCCCGCACGGAGACGACCGCGGCGTCCGGACGTACCGCCTCCAGACCCGCGGCCGTCAGCCGGGAGTGCAGCTCCCGCGCCACCTCGCCCGCCCGCGCCGCGCGCCCAGGTTCCCGGCGCAGCAGCCGCAGTGCCGCCAGCGCCGCGCCGACGGCGGCGGGGGCGAGTCCCGTGTCGAAGATGAACGTACGGGCCGTGTTGACCAGGTGTTCGATCACCCGGGCCGGGCCGAGCACCGCTCCGCCCTGGCTGCCGAGCGACTTCGACAGGGTCACCGTCACGACGACGTCGTCGGCGCCCGCGAGTCCGGCCGCGTGCGGGGCTCCGCGCCCGCCGTCGCCGAGCACGCCCAGACCGTGCGCGTCGTCGAGCACCAGTCCCGCGCCGTACTCCCGGCACACCTCGGCGAGCCCGGCGAGCGGGGCGGCGTCGCCGTCCACCGAGAACACCGTGTCGGACACCGCCACCGCGGGTCCGTCGTGCCCGTCCAGCGCCTTGCGTACGGCGTCGGGGTCGGCGTGCGCCGCCACGTGGGCCGTACCGCGGGCCAGTCGGCAGCCGTCGATCAGCGAGGCGTGGTTGCCCGCGTCGGAGACGATCCTGGTGCCGTGCGGGGCCAGCGCGGTGACGGCGGCGAGGTTGGCGGCGTAGCCGGAGGAGAGGACGAGGGCCGCCTCGAAGCCGCAGAACCCGGCCAGTTCGCGCTCCAGCTCGGTGTGCAGTTCGGTGGTGCCGGTGACGAGCCGGGAGCCGGTCGAGCCGCCGCCCCAGGTCCGCGCCGCCCGGGCCGCGCCCTCGGTGACCTCCGGATGCCGGGCCAGTCCCAGATAGTCGTTGCTCGCCAGATCGAGCGGGGGCGTGCCGGCGGCCCGGGGGCGCAGGGTGCGTACGAGTCCGGCCCGGCGGCGCAGTTCCGCCTGTTCGTCGATCCAGCCGAACGCCATGGCTCCTCCGGGGATTTTGTAGGCAGTCCACAGACACTAGCGGCAGCCCGGACGGACCACTGTGTGGCGATACCCACACCTCGAATGGCCTCTGTTGTACGAACTCTCCTTGGCCCGGGCGGCTCGGGTAGGACAGGATCGGCTCCCATGGACCTGCTGAACACGCTGGTGGACAAGGGGCTTCGGCGCGAGACGCCGACCCGCGCGGAAGCACTGGCCGTCCTCGCGACGTCCGACGACGATCTGCTCGATGTGGTGGCGGCGGCCGGGAAGGTGCGCAGGCACTGGTTCGGCCGGCGGGTGAAACTCAACTATCTCGTCAACCTCAAGTCCGGTCTGTGCCCGGAGGACTGCTCCTACTGTTCCCAGCGGCTCGGCTCCAAGGCGGACATCCTCAAGTACACCTGGCTGAAGCCGGACCAGGCCTCGCAGGCGGCCGCCGCCGGTCTCGCGGGCGGCGCCAAGCGGGTGTGCCTGGTGGCCAGCGGCCGGGGGCCGACCGACCGTGACGTGGACCGGGTCTCGGACACCATCAAGGCCATCAAGGACCGATACGAGGACGTCGAGGTGTGCGCCTGTCTGGGGCTGCTCTCCGACGGCCAGGCGGAGCGGCTGCGCGAGGCGGGCGCGGACGCCTACAACCACAACCTCAACACCTCCGAGTCGACGTACGGGGACATCACGACCACGCACACGTACGCCGACCGGGTGGACACGGTGCGCAGGGCGCACTCCGCCGGTCTGTCGGCCTGTTCGGGGCTGATCGCCGGTATGGGCGAGAGCGACGAGGACCTGGTCGACGTGGTCTTCGCGCTGCGCGGACTGGACCCGGACTCGGTGCCGGTGAACTTCCTGATCCCGTTCGAGGGGACGCCGCTCGCCAAGGAGTGGAACCTCACCCCGCAGCGGTGTCTGCGCATCCTGGCGATGACCCGGTTCGTCTGCCCGGACGTCGAGGTGCGGATCGCCGGCGGCCGTGAGGTGCATCTGCGGACGATGCAGCCGCTCGCGCTGCACCTGGCCAACTCGATCTTCCTCGGTGACTACCTCACCAGCGAGGGCCAGGCCGGCAAGGCGGATCTGGAGATGATCGCGGACGCCGGGTTCGAGGTGGAGGGGGCCGGCGAGGTGACGCTGCCCGAGCACCGCGCGAAGGGCGGCTGCGGTTCCCACGAGGGCGGCGGGGCGTGCGGTCCGGCGGTCACCGACTCCTGCGCGAGTGCGCCCGACGAGCCTCGTACGGACCTGGTCGCCGTCCGCCGCCGGGGCGCCGGAACGGATCTCGCGCCCAATGCCTGAGCGGTCCGTCGCCGAGCTGCTGGAGCTCGACCGGCGGCATGTCTGGCATCCGTACGGGCCCATGCCGGGCCGTCAGGAACCGCTCGTCGTGGAGTCGGCGAGCGGGGTGCGGCTGAGGCTCGCGGACGGCTCGGCCGAGCTGGTCGACGGGATGTCGTCCTGGTGGTCGGCGATCCACGGCTACAACCACCCGGTGCTGAACGAGGCCGCGCGCGGGCAGCTGGGGCGGATGAGCCATGTGATGTTCGGCGGGCTCACCCACGAGCCCGCGGTACGGCTGGCGAAGCTCCTGGTCGACATGTCTCCGGAGGGGCTCGAGCATGTGTTCCTCGCCGACTCCGGGTCGGTGTCGGTCGAGGTGGCCGTCAAGATGTGTCTGCAGTACTGGCGTTCGCTGGGCCGGCCGGAGAAGCGGCGGCTGCTGACCTGGCGGGGCGGCTACCACGGGGACACCTGGCAGCCGATGTCGGTGTGCGACCCCGAGGGCGGCATGCACGAGCTGTGGTCCGGGGTGCTGCCGCGCCAGGTGTTCGCGGACGCTCCCCCTGCCGGGTACGAGGAGGCGTACGCCCAGCATCTGCGGTCGGTGATCGAGCGGCACGCCGGTGAACTGGCCGCGGTGATCGTGGAGCCGGTGGTGCAGGGCGCGGGCGGGATGCGGTTCCACTCCCCCGCGTATCTGCGGGTGCTGCGCGAGGCGTGCGACGCGCACGGCGTGCTGCTGGTGTTCGACGAGATCGCGACCGGGTTCGGGCGCACGGGCGCGCTGTTCGCGGCGGAGCACGCGGCGGTGACGCCGGACGTGATGTGCGTGGGCAAGGCGCTGACCGGCGGCTATCTGACGATGGCGGCGACGCTGTGCACCGCGCGGGTGGCCGAGGGCATCTCGCGCGGGGAGGTACCGGTGCTGGCGCACGGGCCGACGTTCATGGGCAATCCGCTGGCGGCGGCCGTGGCCTGCGCCTCCGTCGAACTACTGCTCGGTCAGGACTGGCGCGCGGAGGTGAAGCGGATCGAGGCGGGCCTGCGGGAGGGACTCGCCCCGGCGGCCGGGCTGCCCGGGGTGCGGGACGTGCGGGTGCTGGGCGCCATCGGGGTGGTCCAGCTCGATCACGCCGTCGACATGCGGGCGGCCACCGAGGCGGCCGTGCGCGAGGGCGTGTGGCTGCGGCCGTTCCGCGATCTGATCTACACCATGCCGCCGTACGTCACCGATGACGCGGATCTGGCAAGGATCGCCCGCGCGGTGTGCGCGGCGGCGAAGGAGGGCTGACATGCCGGTGATGGTGATCACGGGCACGGGCACCGAGGTCGGCAAGACGGTGGTGACGGCCGCCCTCGCCGCGACGGCGCTGGCGGCGGGCCGTTCGGTGGCCGTGCTCAAGGCGGCGCAGACGGGTGTACGGCCGGACGAGCCCGGGGACGCCGCGGAGGTCGCGCGGCTGGCCGGTGCGGTGACGACGGACGAACTCGCCCGCTACCCGGATCCGCTGGCGCCGGCCACGGCGGCCCGCCGGGCCGGACGGGCGCCCGTGCGTCCGCACGAGGTGGCGGAGCGGGCCGCCAAGCTGGCCACCGAGCACGATCTGGTGCTGGTGGAGGGCGCGGGCGGGCTGCTCGTACGGTTCGACGCGGCCGGCGGGACGCTGGCGGACGCGGCGGCGCTGCTGGCCGCGCCGGTACTGGTGGTGGCGTCGGCGGGGCTGGGCACCCTGAACGTCACGGAGCTGACGGTCCGTGAACTGCGCGGGCGGGGGCTGGATCCGGCGGGTGTGGTGATCGGCAGCTGGCCGGACGGGCCCGATCTGGCCTCGCGGTGCAATCTGCTGGACCTGCCGGACGTGACCGGTGCACCGCTGCTGGGCGCCGTACCGGCCGGGGCGGGCGCCCTGGCCCCCGCGCGATTCCGGGGTTCGGCCCCGCGCTGGCTCGCGCCCCGCCTCGAGGGGACCTGGGACGCGGAGTCGTTCCGGACGCGCGAGGCCCCGTGACGACACGCGGGGGTGCGGAGCGCCCTTTCGGGGGAGAATCGCCGTAGACCCGTTCCGGGGGAGGTCCTCATGCAGTTGCGGTCCGGCCGGTCCACCAAGGTGGATCGGGACACCGTGCACCATCCGCTGTTCGCCCGCTCCTACGCGCGGGTCAGCGTCGCCGCCGAGACCCGCGCGGGGATGGCCCGGGTACGGCGCAGACTGCTCGGCGGCCTGTCCGGCCGGGTGATCGAGATAGGCGCGGGCAACGGTCTGAACTTCGCGCACTACCCGGGCACCGTCTCGGAGATCGTCGCCATCGAGCCGGAGCGTGCGCTGCGCGCGCTGGCCGTGGAGGCGGCCCTGCGCGCCCAGGTGCCGGTGGACGTGGTGCCGGGCGCGGCGGAGGCGCTGCCGGTCAAGAGCGAGGCGTTCGACGCGGTGGTGCTCTCACTGGTGCTGTGCAGTGTCCGGGACGTGCCGAGGGCGCTCGCGGAGCTGCGGCGGGTACTGCGGCCGGGCGGCGAGGTGCGGTTCTTCGAGCACGGCCGGGGCGGCGGACGGATCATGCGTCTGACCCAGCGGGCGCTGGACCGGACGGTGTGGCCGCCGCTGGCCGGCGGCTGTCACATGGCGCGCGATCCGGTCGGCGCGCTGCGGGAGGCGGGGTTCGAGCTCGGTCCCTACCGGCGGATGCTGATGCCGGAGAAGGGGCCGGCGCTGCCCACCTCGTTCTGCGTCATGGGCGCCGCGTGGCGCCCGCGGGGCGACGCGGCGGCCGGCGGGAGCTGATCACCCGGTCCAGCGGCGCAGTTCGGCCGCTATGTCGTCCACGGTCGCCTCTCCGTCCTTGACCAGCCGGGCCAGGTCGCGCACCTGTTCCGGCGAGGTGACGACCTTCAGACCGCTCGCGACCAGATAGGCGTACGCGACGGCGGAAGCGAAGAGGGCGTTCGAGCGCTCCAGCGCGGGGACGTGGATCAGCAGCTGGAGCAGGGCGGCGGCGCGGGAGTACGGGCCGTCGTAGACGGGGACGTCGAAGATCTCGGCCTCATGGCGTGCGACGGCGGCGACGAGGGCGCCCCAGTCGGTGACCTGAGGGTCGCCGGGGGTCTGCCGCTCGGCGAGCATGAGCAGCCACGCGAGGTCGATGCGCAGGTCGTTCAACGGTTCAGCGGCGACCTTCGCGCGTGCCTTCGCGGTCCTTGCCGAACTCCTCGGCGAAGACGCCCTCGTACTGCTTCATGAAGTCGGCGGCGGCCTCGACGAACGCGCGGCCCGCCTCGCCGGTGTCCTGCCGGACCAGTTCCTCGATGTAGCGGTTCACGCTCATCCCCCGCGCGAGGGCACGTTCGCGCGCCGCGCGGGCGGTGACCTCGTCGACGCGCACGTTCAGCTGGGTCTTCGCCATACCCCGAAGCTAGCGCCGGAACGCTAGTAGCGGCAAGTGCGGCCACCAAACCGGAGCACGTGCCCCTTACACCGACCTCGGGGACCGGGCCTGAAGGTGGAGACGGGCCCGCCCTCACGGGGGATACCGGGTGTGGGCCGTATCACACTACCCTCGGCGCGACGAGCACGACCTGACGTCCACTCGGAGGAGGCGGCCTTGTCCACACCTGCTGCGGA
The DNA here is from genome assembly GCF_043199595.1 of Streptomyces sp. NPDC048584. Taxonomy (NCBI): domain Bacteria; kingdom Bacillati; phylum Actinomycetota; class Actinomycetes; order Kitasatosporales; family Streptomycetaceae; genus Streptomyces; species Streptomyces sp. NPDC048584. Next base: position 88,393 of record NZ_JBICWF010000011.1, on the reverse strand, counting down.
GCACGCCCCCGGCCTCGCGTCGGCCGACGGGATCGCGGCCCGTGCCCGCGGTCTGACCAAGGCGTACGGCTCGGGCGAGACGACCGTGCTGGCCCTGGACTCGGTGGACGTGGACATCGCGCGCGGCCGGTTCACCGCGGTGATGGGCCCGTCGGGGTCCGGGAAGTCCACGCTCATGCACTGCCTGGCGGGACTCGACACCGTTTCCGCCGGACAGGTGTGGCTGGGAGACACCGAGATAACCGGTCTGAGGGACCGTGAGCTGACCCGGCTGCGGCGGGACCGTATCGGGTTCATGTTCCAGTCCTTCAATCTCATCCCGACGCTGAACGCGCGGGAGAACATCACCCTGCCCATGGACATCGCGGGACACAGGCCCGACGAGAAGTGGCTGGACCAGGTCATCGACACGCTCGGCCTGCGGGACCGCCTCAGGCACCGCCCCGCGCAGCTGTCCGGCGGACAGCAGCAGCGGGTGGCCTGTGCGCGGGCGCTGGCCTCGCGGCCCGAGCTGATCTTCGCCGACGAGCCGACCGGCAACCTCGACTCCCGCGCGGGTCTCGAGGTACTCGGCTTCCTCCGCGAGGCCGTGGACTCGCTCCACCAGACCGTCGTGATGGTCACGCACGACCCGGGTGCCGCCGCCCACTCCGACCTGGTGCTCTTCCTCGCGGACGGCCGGATCGTGGACGAGATGCGCCGGCCCACGGCGGAGTCGGTGCTGGAGCGGATGAAGCGCTTCGACGTGATCCGCGCGACCGCGGACGACACCGTCACGGGGGCCGCCCCGGCCGGCGACGAGCCGACCTCCGGGGAGGACTGACGCCGTGCTGAAGGCGACGCTGCGGAGCTTTCTCGCGCACAAGGGACGGCTGCTGCTGTCCGCGCTGGCCATCGTGCTGTCCGTGGCGTTCGTGGCGGGCAGCCTGATCTTCTCCGACACGGTCACCCGTACCTTCGACCGGCTGTTCGCTTCCACCTCCGCCGATGTGACGGTGGAACCGCGGGACGACCTGGAGTCGTCGGTGCCCACCGGCGCCGTCCAGACGCTTCCGGCCTCGCTCGTGCGGGAACTGACCGGAGTCGACGGCGTCGAGTCGGCCCGCCCCGACATCAGCGTCGAGAACATCACGGTCGTCGACGGCCACAACGAGTCGGTGGGGCCGACCACGGGCGCGCCGACGATCGCCGTGGACTGGTACGTCAGCGAGCGCAGTGTGGTGGAGCTGACCTCCGGCCGCACCCCGAGCGGCGACGGCGAGGCGGTCCTGGACGCGGACACCGCCGACGCCAAGGACGTCGGGATCGGGGACACACTGTCCGTGCAGGCGCAGCCGGGCTCCTTCCGGGTGGAGATCGTCGGCATCGCCACGTTCAAGACCACGAACCCGGGCGCGGCGCTGGTCTTCCTCGACCCCGCGGTGGCGGGTGCCAGGCTGCTGGGCTCGGCGGACCTGGCCACGAGTGTCTCCCTCGACGCGGCCCCGGGCGTCACGGACGCGGAGCTGAAGCGCCGGGTCACCGAGCGGCTCGGAGACGCGTACAAGGTGCAGACGGCGGACGAGACCGCCGAGACCGCCGCCGACGAACTCGGCGGATTCCTCGACGTGATCAAGTACGTGATGCTCGGCTTCGCCGGGATCGCGGTCCTCGTGGGCGTCTTCCTGATCGTCAACACCTTCTCGATGCTGATCGCCCAGCGGACCCGTGAACTCGGCCTGCTGCGGGCGCTGGGCGCCGACCGCAGGCAGGTGCGCCGGTCGGTGCTCACCGAGGCGGTGCTGCTCGGTCTGGTCGGTTCGACGGTGGGACTGGCGGCCGGCATCGGGCTGGCCCTCGGGCTGATCCGGCTGATGAGCTCGATCGGTATGAACCTGAAGACCACGGAGATGGTCGTCGGCTGGGCCACCCCCGTCACCGCGTACGTCGTCGGCGTGGGCGTCACCTTCGTCGCGGCGTATCTTCCGGCCCGCCGCGCGGCGGGCGTGTCGCCGATGGCCGCGCTGGCGGACGCGGAGATCGCCGGGACGGGACGGCCGCTGCGCACCCGCGCGGTGGTGGGTTCCGTGGTGGGCGCGGTCGGCGCGGCCGCGCTGGTGGGCTGCGTCCTGGCGGGCGGGACGTCGTCGGCGGCCTCGCTGCTGGGGCTCGGCGTCGTTTTCACTCTGGTCGCCATGGTGATCGCCGGTCCGTTGCTGGTACGGCCGGTGATCCGGGTGCTGGGCGGGGCGTTCCCGGCGCTGTTCGGCTCCGTCGGCCGGATGAGCCAGCGCAACGCCCTGCGCAATCCTCGCCGTACCGGCGCGACCGCGGCCGCGCTGATGGTGGGGCTCGCGCTGGTGGGCGGGATGTCGGTGGCCAGCGCCTCGATGTCGCGCTCCTTCGACGAGCAGATCGACAGGACGCTCGGCGCCGACTTCGTGCTGCAGAACGCCAACTTCACGCCGTTCCCCCAGGAGGTCACCGACCGGGTGCGGGACACGGAGGGCGTGGGAGTGGTCGTACGGCAGCGGTTCGCGCCGGTGGCGGTGACGCTGCCGGACGGGGAGCGGATCGAGACCACCGCCGCCGGGTACGACGACGGGGCGGACGAGGTCGCACGCGTGACGTACGCGTCCGGTGACACGGCGGCCGCGCTCGCTGACGGCAACGTCGCCATGGACGTGGACTTCGCCGGGGAGCACGACGTCCGTATGGGCGACACCGTCCCGGTCGAGTTCCCCGGCGGCCGGAGCACCGAGCTGACGGTGGCCGCACTCACCGACATGGACGGTGGCTCGGGCTTCGGGATGGCGGGCGGGCTGGTCTTCGGCATCGCCACGGTCGAGGAGTACGTGCCGGGCGGACAGGACTCCGCGCTGTACGTCAACGCGGCCGCCGGGACGAGCGTGGACCGGTTGCGCGAGCGGCTGGAGACGACGCTGGAGCCGTATCCGCAGGTGCAGGCCCGTGATCAGGCCGACTACAAGGAGCTGGTGCACGACCAGATCGCGGTGCTGCTGTACCTCGTCTACGCCCTGCTGGGGCTGGCGATCGTCATCGCGGTGCTGGGCGTGGTCAACACGCTCGCGCTGTCGGTGGTGGAGCGTACGCGCGAGATCGGTCTGCTGCGGGCGATCGGGCTGGGGCGGCGGCAGCTGCGGCGGATGATCCGGCTGGAGTCGGTGGTGATCGCGGTGTTCGGTGCGGTGCTGGGGGTCGGGCTGGGCCTGGTGTGGGGGCTGTGCGTCCAGCAGGTCCTCGCCCTTCAGGGCATGACGGCGCTCGCGATCCCGTGGGGGACCATCGCGGCGGTCGTCATCGGCTCGGCGGTGGTGGGCATCGCGGCGGCACTCCTCCCGGCGCTGCGGGCGTCCCGGATGAACGTCCTGGAGGCCATCGCCCACGAGTAGCTCCGCACCGCCGCAGCCCGCGCCGCTGCGGGCGGCCATACCGCCGTAGCTGCGGGCAGTCGTGCCGCTGGGGCGATGGGGGTCCCCCCGCTCGAGCGGGGGGACCCGAGAGTGGGGGGAGGGTGGGCGCAGCGGCACCCCCTTCAGCGGGGCGAGCGCACACCCACCCCCGTCCAGCAGCGACCCGGGGTGACGGCTGAGCGGGGGGACGGAGCGCGGCCCGGCGCCGGCGGGGTGCCGTCGCGCCCACCCGTGCCGCCCTGCGGCACGCCTGCCCGCGGACGGGCGGGAACGCGGGATCCGCGAGTGCACGGAAGCGTGCGGGTGCGGGAACGCGGGATCCGCGAGTGCACGGACGGGTGCGGGTGCGGGAACGCGGAAGCGAGGGAGCGCGAGGGCGCGGAAGCGCGAGGGTGTGGTGTGCTGCGGTGTACCCCCGCACACCCCGGACGTGGGGTGCTAGCGGCGGGCCGTCACCGTGCCCTCTACCGCGAAGAGTTGTTCCTCGACGTGGTCGAGGGCCAGGCGGACCGCCCCCGTGGCGACCGCCGCCTCCCCGAGATGCGACAGCGTGACCCGCGGCGGCCGCAGACAGTACCGGGCCAGTTCGCGGCGCAGCGGCTCAAGGACACCGTCCAGGCCCGCCGCCCACCCCCCGATCACCACCAGCTCCGGATCGAGCGCCAGCACCAGCGCCGCCACATCGTGCACCAGCCGCCGGATGAACCGGTCCATCGCCGCCAGCGCCCGCTGATCACCCTCCCGCGCCTGCGCGAACACCTCGGCGACCGCCTGCTCGTCCAGCGGATGCAGCGGCTCGTCCGTCGTGGACAGCAAGGTCTCCGGCGTGGCCTCCCGCCCCAGCAGATGCAGCGCCCCGATCTCGCCGGCCGCCCCGCCGTACCCCCGGTGCAGCCGCCCCCCGATCAGCGAACCGGCCCCGGGACTCAGCCCGGCCAGCACGAACACCACGTCGTCGGTCTCCCGCGCGGCCCCCTTCCAGTGCTCGGCGACGACGGCGGCGTTCGCGTCGTTCTCCACCAGCACCGGACACTTGAAGGACCGGCTCAGCCGCTCACCGAGGCCGAGCCCTGTCCAGCCGGGCAGCGCCGTGCCCAGCCGCACGGTTCCGTCCGCCTCCACGATCCCCGGTGTGCCCACGCCCACGGCGCGCAGCGAGCCGCGCGGGACACCGGCCCGGCGCAGCAGCTCGGCGACGGCCGCGTCGATCCGCTCCAGCCGCTCGTCGGCGTCGACCGTCTCGTCGACGTCCCGCGCCTGGGCCCCGATCACCCGCCCGTCCAGATCGGCCAGCAGCGCGGCCACCCGGTGCACGCCGATCTCCAGGCCCAGCAGATGCCCGGCCTCCGCCCGGAAACGGAACCGCCGCGCGGGCCGCCCCTGCCGCCGCGCGGCGCCCTCCTCGGCCACCGTCTCCACGACGAGGCCCGCCTCGATGAGCCCTTCCACCACGCCCTCGACGGTCGGCCGTGACAGCCCCGTCACCCGGGTCACCTCGGTCAGCGTCGCGCAGTCCGTGGCGCGCAGCGCGTGCAGCACCACCGCGGAGTTGATCCGTCGCAGCAGCGAGGGGTCCCCGCCGGTCAGCCGACCCACCGTCCGTCCTCCCTGCTCGTGCGCGTGTTGGGCGGATCGTACTCGGCGCCGACGACCCCGGCGACCTCCGGGCTGGGACGCCCCGACGGGGCACGGTTCAGCCCGGCGCCACGAACCCCGACTCGTAGGCCGCGATCACCGCCTGGGTCCGGTCCCGCGCCCCCAGCTTGGCCAGCACGGCGCTCACATGGGACTTGACGGTCTCCGTCCCCACCACCAGCTTCGCGGCGATCTCCGCGTTCGTCAGGCCCCGAGCCATCAGCCGCAGCACCTCCCCCTCGCGCTCGGTCAGCCGCGCCCGCGCCAGCCGGTCGCGCGCCTCGCGGTTGCCGTCGCCGTCGGCGTACTGTGCCGCGAGCCGCCGTACCGAGGCGGGGAACAGCAGCGACTCACCCTCGGCGACCAGCCGCACCGCGTGCACGATCTCCGCCGGCCGCGCCCGCTTCAGCAGAAACCCGTCGGCTCCCGCACGCAGCGCCCCGTACACGTACTCGTCGTTCTCGAACGTCGTCACGACGAGGATCTTCGGCGGCGCGCCGACCGACCGCAGCAACGCGCGCGTGGCCTCGATCCCGTCCAGCAGCGGCATGCGTACGTCCATGGCCACCACGTCCGGCCGCAACCGCCGTACCAGCGGAATGACCGCCGCCCCGTCGGCCGCCTCCCCGACGACCTCGATGTCCGCCTGCGCCTCCAACACGGCCCGCAGACCCGCGCGTACCAGGGGCTCGTCGTCGACGAGCAGAACGGTGACCGGCATCCGGTCAGCGTAGATCAGCCCAACGGCAGTTCCACCCGCACCCGCCAGTCACCCCGGTCGGGGCCGGTGTGCGCCTTGCCGCCCAGCAGGGACGCGCGCTCGCGTATGCCGCGCAGTCCGCTGCCCCTGCCGGGCGCCGGTGCCGCCCCGGTGAACGGATTGCGGACCTCCAGGCCCAGCGTGCCGTCCCCGACCGTGACACGGACCCGCACGGGGACGGCACCCGCGTGCCGCAGCACGTTGGTCAGGGCCTCCTGGAGAATGCGGTACCCCTCGCGGGACACCGGCCCGGGTACGGTGTCGAGGGGGCCGGTCAGGTCGGCGTCGACCGTGGCGCCGGAGGCCCGCGCCGACTCCAGCAGCCGGCCGGCGTCCGTGAGGGCCGGCCGGCCGTTGGCCGGTCTCCCGGACTCGCGCAGGACGCCGAGGACCCGCTCCAGGTCCTCCAGCGCCGCCCGGCCGGTCTCCTCGATGGCGGCCAGCGCCCGCTCGGTGAACGCGGGATCGCCGGCCGCGCGGGCGGCGCCCGCCTGCACGACGGCCACGGTCAGCGCGTGGCCGATGGAGTCGTGGAGCTCGCGGGCGATACGCGTGCGCTCCAGGAGCTGCTCGGTGCGTTCCTCCAGGGCGGCCAGCCGCTCGGCCGGGGAGGGGCCGAGCAGACGCCGCGCCAGCGCCGTGATCAGCCGGCCCGGCGCGACCACGGTCGCCGCCAGGATCACCAGCACCACGGGCAGCAGCAGGACATGCCACCACCTGTGGCCGTCGAGCAGGAACAGCTCGCCCGACGCCGTGTCCCCGCCGAACCCCGCCGCCGCCAGGTCCACCACGGCGATGAGCAGGTTCGCGACGAACACGGAGGTCGCGCAGCCGATCAGCAGCCGCACCTGCAGCCAGACGACGACCCGGCCCCGGTCGCTCCAGGAGACGGACGGCGCGACGACGATGCCGGCACTGTCGCTGTCGTGCCGCTGCCCCGTCAGCAGCAGCCTGGCCTGCAACCCCTCCACCGTGCGCATCGCGGGCACCAGTCCCGCCGGCAGCAGTGCCACGGCCGCCAGCGCCCAGGTCCACCACGCCTCCTCCAGGAACAGCCACAGCGACGGCCACACGATCGCGATGAACAGATGCAGCAGGCGTGTGTACGTCACTGTCCGGCCGAACGGGCGCAGCAAGCGGGGCATCGCGTCATCGTCCCAGCCGCACCGGCAACGGGCCTCCCCCGCGCGGGGGAGACGATCTCCACCGGCGGGGGAGGCACCGCCCCCGTACGAGGCGCCACGCTGAGGCACATGACCAGCATCGACGTCCAGGACCTCACCAAGGAGTACGGCACCCGGCGAGCCGTCGACCACCTCACCTTCCGCGTCCTGCCCGGCCGCGTCACCGGCTTCCTCGGCCCCAACGGCGCGGGCAAGTCCACCACCATGCGCCTGGTGCTCGGCCTCGACCACCCCACGTCCGGCTCCGCCACCCTCGGCGGCCGCCCCTACGCCGCCCTCGACGAACCCCTGCGCCACGTGGGCGCCCTGCTCGACGCGCGGGCCGCCCACGGCTCCCGCACCGGCCGCGACCATCTGCGCGTCCTGGCGGCGAGCCACCGCATCCCGGACCGACGGGTCGACGGGGTACTGGAGGAGACCGGCCTGGGCCCGGCGGGACGGCGCCGGGTGCGGACCTACTCCCTGGGCATGCGCCAGCGGCTGGGCATCGCCGCCGCACTCCTCGGCGACCCGGAGGTGATCATGCTCGACGAGCCCTCCAACGGCCTGGACCCGGAAGGCATCGTGTGGATCCGCACCCTGCTGCGCCGGCTCGCGGACGAGGGGCGGACGGTCCTGGTCTCCAGTCATCTGATGAACGAGACCGCCTCCTTCGCCGACCATCTCGTCGTCCTCGGCCGCGGCCGGCTCCTCGCCGACACCCCGATGCGGGAGTTCATCGACGCCCGCGTGCGTCCCGCCGTCCGTGTCCGCACCTCCGACCCCACCGCCCTCAGGAGTGCCCTCGCCCGGCACGGTCACGACGTCGCGGAACACCCGGACGGCCACTGGACGGTGCCGGACGCGCGCGTGGACGACATCGGACGCCTCGCCTCCGCCGCACAGGTGCCGCTTCTCGAACTCACGGCGGCCGAGGGCACCCTGGAACAGGCCTATCTGGATCTGACCGCCGCCGAGACCGAGTTCGCCGCACAGCCCCAGGAGGCCTGACCCATGCCGTTCGCAGCCGCGCTCCACGCCGAGTGGCTGAAGATCCGCACCGTCCGCTCGCTCCCGGGAGCGCTGTTCGCGCTGTTCGCGGCGACCACCGCGTTCTCCGCGCTCGCCGGCCTCTCGGACACGTCGGACCCCGGGTTCGACCCCCTCTTCACGGCCCTGTCCGGTGTCACCCCCGGTCAGATCGCCGCCATCTCCTTCGGCGCCATGGCCGTGGCGGCGGAGTACCACGACGGAGCCCTGCGCCTCTCCCTGGCGGCGACCCCGCGACGCTGCCGCTGGTTCGCGGCCAAGGTCACGGCCATCGCCGTACCCACGCTGCTCGTGAGCCTGCTGACCGCCCTCGCCGCCCTCCTCGCGGCCCGCGCGGGGCTCGGCCCGGCGGCGAGCGGCCTCACCGCGGCCGAACAGGTCCGGGGTGTCGTGGGCTGCGGCGTCTACCTCACGCTGATGGCCCTGCTCGCCGCCGGCCTGGCGACCGTGCTGCGCAGCGGGGTGGCCACGCTGTCGCTGCTGATCCCGTTCATCCTGGTCGTCTCCTTCGTGATCGGCGACACGGCCGGCAGCGTCGTCGGCTATCTGCCCGACCGCGCCGGACAGGTGGTCCTGTATCAGCACCACGACCAGACCCCCGGCCCCTGGACCGGACTTGCGGTGACCGCGCTGTGGACGGCCGCCGCCCTCCTGGCCGGGGCCTGGAGCCTGCGCCGCCGGGACGCCTGACCGGGAGACCGGCTGACACCCCGCCAACTGTCAGTGGCGGCGGGTTTACTGAACCCATGAACATCGCCCGGCACATCGCCCTCATCGACGAGCTGTGCTTCCGTCCGTTTCCGGCGGAGCACGGCCCGTCGGACGTCGGCTTCGGCGGACCGGGCCACCATGTCGCCGTACTGGAGACCGGCGACGGGCCGGACGCCGACCCCGCGCGGTGGGCGGTCACGGTGGACCAGTTCGAGAAGGGCCGCGACGCCGTGTACGAGGTGCTGGCCTCCCGCTGGGGGGACGTCGCCCCCTGGAACCTGCGGACGGTCCTGCTGCGCACGGAGCGGGAGGAGATACCCGAGCCGTGGGCCCGGCTCAGCGCACTGGCCGATGTGGCCTGGCTGTGGGAGGTACAGGGCACCGGCCGCTGGGTTGTCGTCGCGGTCGCCCACCGCGACCCCGGAGACGCGGTCCGGTTGCTGGCGGTGGTCACGGAGACGGCACCGCCCTGACCGCGGGCCTTCACGGCCCGACCGCGGCCTCCCGCAGCCGTCCGAACTCCTCCGCCAGCGTCACCGGCGTCCAGTACGCGTTGAGCCCGCTGGGATTGGGCAGCACCCACACCCGGGAGTCACCGATGAGCCGCGCCTGCGGTCCCACCTGTGCTTTTCGTTCGTCGAACGCCGCGCGATACGCGGTCACCCCCACCACGGCCAGCCACCCGGGCCGCAGCCGCGCCACCTTCAGCGCGAGGAGCCGCCCGCCCTCCCGGTACTCCTCGGCGCTCAGCTCGTCGGCCCGCGCGGTCGCCCGCGCCACCACATTGGTGATGCCGAGCCCGTACGACAGCAGTTCCCCCTGCTCGGACGGCAGCAGCAGCCGGGGCGTGAAACCGGAGCGGTGCAGCGCCGGCCAGAAGCGGTTGCCGGGGCGGGCGAAGTGGTGGCCCGTCGCGGCCGTCATCAGACCCGGGTTGATACCGCAGAACAGCACCCGCAGGCCGTCCGCGGCCACGTCCGGTACGAGTCGGTCGCGGGCGGCCTCCAGTTCCTCCTGGGTGAAGCGCGTCAGAGGATCGCCCCGGGGGTGTACCCGGCGGCCTCCGGGTGCCGCTCGAGGATCTCGTCGATCCGGCCGACGACGGCCGTGACCTGGTCGCTCGCCGCGCCGGTGAAGGACAGCTTGTCCGCCATCAGCGCCTCCAGCTCGGCCCGGCCGAGCGGCAGCCGCTCGTCGGCGGCGAGCTTGTCGAGGAGGTCGTTGCGTTCGGCGCCCCGCTCGCGCATGGCGAGGGCGGTCGCGACGGCGTTCTCCTTGATCGCCTCGTGCGCGACCTCGCGGCCCACACCCGCGCGCACCGCGCCCATCAGTACCTTGGTGGTCGCGAGGAACGGCAGGTAGCGGTCCAGCTCCCGGGCGACGACCGCCGGGAACGCGCCGAACTCGTCCAGCACCGTCAGGAACGTCTCCAGCAGACCGTCGAGCGCGAAGAACGCGTCCGGCAGCGCGACCCGGCGCACCACCGAGCAGGACACGTCGCCCTCGTTCCACTGGTCGCCGGCCAGTTCGCCGGTCATCGAGGCGTAGCCGCGCAGGATCACCATCAGGCCGTTGACGCGCTCGCAGGAGCGGGTGTTCATCTTGTGCGGCATCGCGGAGGAGCCGACCTGGCCGGGCTTGAAGCCCTCGGTGACCAGCTCGTGCCCGGCCATCAGCCGGATCGTCTTCGCCAGTGACGACGGCGCGGCGGCCAGCTGCACCAGCGCGGTGACGACCTCGTAGTCGAGCGAGCGCGGGTAGACCTGGCCGACGCTGGTGAACGCCTGCGAGAAGCCCAGATGCCCGGCGATCCGCCGCTCCAGCTCCGCGAGCCCGCTCGCGTCGCCGCCGAGCAGGTCCAGCATGTCCTGCGCGGTACCGACCGGGCCCTTGACGCCGCGCAGCGGGTAGCGGCCCAGCAGCTCCTCCACCCGGCCGTGGGCGACGAGCAGCTCGTCGGCGGCGGTGGCGAACCGCTTGCCCAGGGTGGTGGCCTGCGCGGCCACGTTGTGCGAGCGGCCGGCCATGACCAGCTCGCCGTACTCACCGGCCAGTCTGCCGAGGCGGGCCAGGACGGCCACCGTACGGTCGCGCATCAGCTCCAGCGAGAGCCGGATCTGCAACTGCTCGACGTTCTCGGTGAGGTCGCGGGAGGTCATGCCCTTGTGCACGTGCTCGTGCCCGGCGAGGTCGTTGAACTCCTCGATCCGCGCCTTCACGTCGTGCCGGGTGACCTTCTCGCGCTCGGCGATCGAGGCCAGGTCGACGGTGTCGAGGACACGCTCGTAGTCGGCGATCGCCGCGTCGGGCACCTCGATGCCGAGGTCCTTCTGGGCCCGCAGCACGGCGAGCCAGAGCTGCCGCTCCAGCCTCACCTTCTGCTCGGGCGACCAGAGCGTGGCGAGCTCGGCGGAGGCGTAGCGTCCGGCGAGGACGTTCGGGATACGGGGCTTGGCGGGCGCAGCAGTCACGTATCGGGAGTCTACTGGCGATTCCTGCAGGCCGGCGCCGCGGGGTCGTTCGGCGGAAGCTACAAGGGCCCCGTGGTCAGCGGGCCTCGTACGGCAGCAGCTCGGGGCGCTTGGGCGGCAGACCGTCGCCCGAGGAACGGCCGGTGAGACGGCGGCCGATCCACGGCAGCAGGTACTGCCGGGCGAACCGCGCGTCCGCGGCGCGGCGCGCCGTCCAGCGCGGCGGCAGCGTCGCCTCCGGCGGCAGCTGCCAGTCCGGATCATCCGGGGTGTGTCCCAGCGTCTGCCAGACGGCCTCGGCGACCCTGCGGTGACCGTCCGCCGTCAGATGCAGTCGGTCCACGTCCCACAGCCGGGGATCGGCGAGCGACGGTGCCCCGTACAGATCGACGACCAGTGCGCCGTGCCGCTCGGCGAGCTCGTCGACGCACTCGAACAGCGCCTCCATCCGCGGGCGGAACCGCTCCAGGACCGGCCCCTGGCGGCCCGGGCTGCGCATCAGCACCAGCTGCCCGCAGTGCGGGGCGAGCCGCTCCACGGCCTCGGTCAGCAGCTCCCGCACCCGCACCATGTCGCACTTGGGCCGCAGGGTGTCGTTCAGCCCGCCGACCAGGGTGACGACGTCCGCCCGCATGGCGGCGGCGGTCTCGACCTGCTCGTCGACGATCTGCTGGATCAGCTTGCCGCGCACCGCCAGGTTGGCGTACCGGAAACCGGGGGAGGCGGCGGCCATCCGCGCGGCGAGGAGGTCGGCCCAGCCGCGGTAGGTGCCGTCGGGCAGGAGGTCCGACATGCCCTCGGTGAAGGAGTCGCCGAGGGCGACGAGGCTGCTGTAGGTGGGGTTCGTCTGCATGGCGACACAGATGGTAACCCGAGGCACATACCCGGCGGTCGGTCGCCCTCGCTCGTGCTCAGGCCCGCTGCCCGAACAGCTCCTGCAGCACGTCCTCCATGGTCACCAGCCCGGCCAGCCGCCCGTCGGTCCCGAGGACGGCCGCCAGATGCGTACGGCTGCCCCGCATGGCGGTGAGGACGTCGTCCATCGGCGTGCTCTCCCGCACCCGCGCGATGGACCGCATCTGACCGAGCTGGAACGGCAGGTCGCGCGGCGAGGTGTCGAGGGCGTCCTTCACATGCAGATAGCCGACGATGCGCCGCTGCCCGTCCACCACCGGGAAGCGGGAGAACCCGGTCTCCGCCGACAGCCGCTCCAGTCCCTCGGGGGTGACGCCCACGCTCGCGTAGACCACGTCCGCCAGTGGCATCACCACGTCCCGCACGGGCCGCCGGCCCAGCTCCAGGGCGTCGTTCAGCCGCTCCCGCGCGCGGTCGTCGATGAGGCCCGCCTCGCCGGAGTCCTTCACGATCTGGGCCAGCTCGGCGTCCGAGAACGACGCGGCGACCTCGTCGCGGGTCTCGACCCGCATCAGCTTCAGCAGCGTGTTGGCGAACGCGTTGATCGTGAAGATCACCGGCCGCAGCGCGCGGGAGAGCGCCACCAGCGGCGGACCCAGCATCAGGGCGCTGCGCACCGGTTCGGCCAGCGCGATGTTCTTCGGCACCATCTCGCCGAGCAGCATGTGCAGATACGTGGCGAGCGCCAGCGCGATCACGAACGACACCGCGTGCCCCGCGCCCTTCGAGACGCCCACCGCGTGGAACACCGGTTCCAGCAGATGTGCGATGGCAGGCTCGGCGACCACGCCGAGGACCAGCGTGCACAGCGTGATGCCGAGCTGTGCGGCCGCCATCAGCGCGGACACGTGCTCCAGACCCCACAGCACGCTCTTCGCGCGCCGGTCGCCCGCCTCCGCGTGCGGTTCGATCTGGCTGCGGCGCACCGAGATCAGCGCGAACTCGGCGCCGACGAAGAAGGCGTTGACGACCAGCGTCGCCAGACCGATCAGCAGCTGTACGACGGTCATCGCCGTGCCTCCTCGTCGTCGGTGGTGCCGGCCGTCCGCGGTTTCGCCGGCTGCCGGTCGCCGGGCGGCGCGTGCAGCAGGACGCGTGCCGCGCGGCGGCCGGTGGCGTCCACCACGTCGAGCCGCCAGCCCGCCACCTCGAAGGTGTCGCCGACGGCCGGAATCCGGCCCAGCTCGGCCGCCACGAGTCCGGCGAGGGTCTCGTACGGCCCCTCCGGCGCGCGCAGGCCGACCCGGGCGAGCTGGTCCACGCGCGCGGAGCCGTCGGCCGAGAACAGGGTGCGGCCGCTCTCGTCGGCGCCTGCCCGGGCCAGGTCGGGGGTCTCGTGCGGGTCGTGCTCGTCGCGGACCTCGCCGACGACCTCCTCGACGATGTCCTCCAGCGTGGCCACGCCGGCCGTGCCGCCGTACTCGTCGATCACCACGGCCATGGTGCGCCGGCCGGAGAGCCGGTCGAGAAGCCGGTCGACGGTGAGTGAGCCGGGGACCAGCAGCGGTTCGCGCATCAGCTCCGACACGGGCACGTGGGCGCGGCGCTCGGCGGGCAGCGCCAGGACGTCCTTGACGTGCGCGGTGCCGACGACCGCGTCGAGGGTGCCCCGGTAGACGGGGAACCGGGAGAGGCCCGTCGCCCGGGTCACGTTCGCCACGTCCTCGCAGGTCGCCTGGACGTCCAGCGCGACAACCTGCACGCGCGGCGTCATCACGTTCTCCGCGCTGAGGTCGGCGAGGTTCAGCGTGCGGACGAAGAGCTCGGCGGTGTCGGCCTCCAGAGCGCCCTCCCGCGCGGAGTGCCGGGCGAGCGCCGCGAGCTCCTGCGGCCCCCGCGCGGACGCCAGCTCCTCGGCCGGCTCCACGCCGATACGGCGCACTATGCGGTTGGCCGAGTTGTTCAGGTGGGTGATGAACGGGCGGAACGCGGCACTGAACCAGCGTTGCGCGTTGCCCACCGTCCTGGCGACGGCCAGCGGCGAGGAGATCGCCCAGTTCTTGGGCACGAGCTCGCCGACCACCATCAGGAACACCGTCGACAGGGCGGTGCCGATCACCAGGGCGAGGGAGCGGGCCACCGAGCCGGAGACGCCCATGTCCTCCAGCGGGCCCGCGATCAGCGCGGCGATCGACGGCTCGGCCAGCATGCCGACCACCAGGTTGGTGACCGTGATGCCGAGCTGCGCCCCGGAGAGCTGGAAGGTGAGATTCCGTACGGCCTTGAGCGCGCCGGCGGCGCCCCGTTCGCCGCGTTCGACCGCCCGCTCCAGCTCGGCCCGCTCGACCGTGGTGAGGGAGAACTCGGCCGCGACGAAGGCGCCGCAGGCGAGCGAGAGCAGGATCGCCGCGAGAAGGAGGAGCACTTCGGTCATCGGGTCACCTCTGTCCCATGGTCGGACAGGACGGGAACGGACGCGCGATGTCGTGGACCGGGGGGCTCGCCCATGGGCGGACGCACACAACCTTTCATGGAGGACCGAGTTGCCCACTCATGGTAAAGGATCGGCAAAGGAGTGTTGCCGGACTGTGGATCACGGGGTGAGCGGCTTCACCCAGCGCCGCCACCGCTCCTCCGGCGCGTACCCGGATGCGGTCCACGCGTGATGGGCGGTGCCGTTGTCCTGGAGCACCATCGCGTCCGCGCGGCGTCCGCCGAGCCGTACGAAACGGTCCTCGGCGGCGGTCAGGAGCGCGGAGGCGATGCCGCGCCGACGGTGGTCCGGGTGCACCGCCAGCCGGTACAGATGGCACCGCCAGCCGTCGAAGCCGGCGATCAACGTGCCGGCCAGTTCGCCGCCGGTCTCCGCGAGGATCAGCGCCTCGGGATCGCGGGCGACCAGCCGCTCCACACCGTGCCGGTCGTCACTGATGCTCGTTCCCTCGGCGGCGACCTTCCAGAAGGCCAGCACGGCGTCCAGATCCTGGGCCGTCGCGGCCCGCACACGCAACTCGTCCACCAGCCGATCCCACCACGGCCGCCCCCACCCCACAGCCCATTCCACCATCCGGACCCCCGCGCCGCCCCGCGTCCCTGGCGTTCCCATCCCCCGCGCGCGCCCTCGCGTTCCCGCGCGCGCCCCCGCGTCCCCGCGCCGCCCCGCGTCCCCGCGCCGCCCCGCGTCCCCATCCCCCGCGCGCCCTCGCGTTCCCGCGCGCCTGCCGCCGATCCGCGGGCAGGCGTGCCGCAGGGCGGCACGGGTGGGCGCGACGGCACCCCGCCGGCGCCGGGCCGCGCAACTCCCCCGCTCAGCCGTCACCCCGGGTGGCTGCTGGACGGGGGTGGGTGAGTGCTCGCCCCGCTGGAGGGGGTGCCGCTGCGCCCACCCTCCCTCAACTCTCGGCTTCGCTCGAGCGGGGGGACCCCCATCGCCCCAGCGGCACGACTGCCCGCAGCTACGCGGCAGGGCCGCCCGCAGTTGCCGGGGGGTCAGGAGGCGTGGCGGGTTGGGCCGTGGTGGATTTCCACGCCGCCCGCGTCGCCGAAGGTCAAACGGCAGGTGTCCGCGCGATAGGTGGCCATGGACAGGGCCGCCGTACGGCCGCGCGCGATGAAGCGGGTCGTGACGACCAGCACGGGCGCGCCCGGCAGTCGGTCCAACTCCCTCGCGTCGTCCGCGCGGGCGGACCCGAGCTCCACCGCGTTCTCCTGCCGCTCCAGCTCCAGCCGCTGCAGCTCCCGCAGCACCGCACGCGCGCGTGCCGGACCGGCCGGCGCGTCGATGCCGGTCAGGTCCGGTACCGAGTCCCCCGGGATGTACAGCAGCTCGGCGGCGACGGGCTGGCCGTGGGACACCCGGGAGCGCCGCACGACGTGCACGGGCTCGGCGCTGCCGGTCACCAGCGTCTCGGCGACGCCGGCGGGCGGCACCTCGAGCGCGCAGTCCAGGGCCTGCCAGGCATCCTGCGCCCCGCCCGGCCAGGCGTGCTGTGCCGTCCCGACGGACACGCCCATACGCGGCGGCGCGACCGTCGTACCCACCCCCCGGCGGCGCTGCAGCCTGCCCTCGAGTTCGAGCTGCTCCAGGGCCTGCCGGAGCGTGGCACGCGCGACACCGAAGCGGGCGGCGAGATCACGCTCATTGGGCAGGATCTCGCCCACCGAGAACTCCGAATCCAGCGCCTCGCTGAGCACGGTCCTCAGGTGCCAGTACTTCGGTTCCGGCACCGTTTCCAGCTGCGTGGTCCCCACCCTGTCCTCCACGATCGCCGTGTCCGGCGGGCGTTTTAACGCCCTTGTTTATTAAAGGTTGTTTCACTTGTCTGCGACCATAAGGCGGCCCACACCCTTGGTCAATACCAATCAACCCGAGACGAAGGACCCGGAGGCGGTCCTACGGGAGAGCGGCGAGCGAATACAGCTTGTCGGGATTACGGATGACGTACACCGTCCGGACGCGTCCGTCGGCGACGTCGAGCTGGAAGACGGAGTCGGGCTTGCCGCCGGACAGGACGAGCACCGCCACGCCGCCGTTGAGCTCCAGGAAGCGGAAGGAGACGTCGGGCAGCCCCTTGCGGGCGGTTCCGAAGAGGAAGCGGCCCACATGGTCGGCGCTCTCCAGGACCCGTAGCGGGGCACGCGACTTGCCGCCGCTGTCGCCGACCAGACGCACGTCCGGGGCGAGCAGTTCCAGCAGCCCCTCCAGGTCGCCCTCGGTGGCCGCGGCGAGGAAGCGTTCGGTGAGGTCGCGGCGCTGGGCGGGGTCGACGTCGTACCGCGGGCGGCCCTCCTCGACGTGTCTGCGGGCGCGGCCGGCGAGTTGTCGTACGGCCGGTTCGCCGCGGTCGAGCATGACCGCGATGTCGGCGTACGGGTAGCCGAACGCCTCACGCAGCACGAACACCGCGCGTTCCAGCGGGGAGAGGGACTCCAGGACGACGAGGACGGCGAGGGAGACGGAGTCGGCGAGCACCGCCCGTTCGGCGGTGTCCGGGACCGCGTCGCCGAAGTCGGTGACGTACGGCTCCGGCAGCCACGGGCCGACGTACGTCTCGCCGCGCGCCTTGATCTGGCGCAGCCGGTCGATGGCGAGGCGGGTGGTGACGCGCACCAGGTAGCCGCGCGGGTCGCGTACGCCGGACCGGTCGCCGCCCGACCAGCGCAGCCACGCGTCCTGCACGACGTCCTCCGCGTCGGCGACCCGGCCCAGCATGCGGTAGGCGACCCCGAGGAGGACGGGGCGGTGTGCTTCGAAGACATCGGTCGCGGGGTCGGCGGTCACGGCACCATCCCAGCGGACCCGCGCGGCCGTGTCCAGGCGGCACCGGCCGCCCCGGTGCACACGGAACCGGGGGCTACCCGCCGGTAGTGATCGCTGACAAGCTGTCCACGACGTCAGGCGGCGTCCGTTTCCGCGCGTCCCGAGTTCCAGAAGAGGAGCAGCCCCATGTCCGCGACCGTGTCCTTCGAGGTCACCTCTCCCCTCGGCCCGCAGCCCGTGACCCTGTCCTACGCGCGCGTGGGCCGCGGTGAGCCCCTGCTCCTGCTGCACGGCATCGGCCACCACCGTCAGGCGTGGGACCCGGTGGTGGACATCCTCGCCACGGAGCGCGAGGTGATCGCCGTGGACCTGCCGGGCTTCGGCGCCTCCCCGGCGCTGCCCGGCGGCCTCGCCCACGACCTGCCCACCCTGAGCGCCGCGCTGCGCGCCCTGTGCGAGGAGCTGGAGCTCGGCCGGCCGCATGTGGCGGGCAACTCGCTCGGCGGTCTGCTGGCCCTGGAGCTCGGCCGCCACCGGCTTGTACGGTCCGTCACCGCCCTGTCCCCGGCGGGCTTCTGGACCCAGGGTGAGCGGCGGTACGCCTTCGCCGTGCTGACCGGCATGCGGCGGATCGCGGAGCGGATGCCGCTCCCGCTGGTGCAGCGCCTCGCCCGCTCCGCGGCCGGCCGGGCGGTACTGACCAGCACCATCTACGCCCGTCCCGGGCGCCGTCCCGCCGAGGCCGTGGTCGCCGAGACGCTCGCCCTCGCCGGGGCGACGGGGTTCACCGAGACGCTCCGCGCGGGCGCAACCGTACGGTTCACGGACGATGTGCCCGGCATCCCGGTGACCGTGGCCTGGGGCGCCAAGGACCGGCTGCTCGTCCCCCGGCAGGGCGTGCGTGCCAAGCAGATCATTCCCCGGGCCCGGCTGGTCCGGCTGCCCGGCTGCGGCCACGTCCCGATGAACGACGACCCGGCGCTGGTCGCCCGCGTCATCCTCGACGGCAGCGGCTGAGGCCGGGGCGCGCACGCGCGCGGATGCGGGAGCAGGACGGCACGGTGCTGTTCACGAGGACGCTGCGTCCGGGGCTGGTCGGCCAGTGACACCGGCCGGTCGCTTCGGCCAGTGACCGACATCACCAACCCAACAAAGCGGACAGAAGCGCGCTTTACCCATCAGTCACAGTACGTTCGTGATCACGAAACACGATTCCTTCACAGTGGCTGTATGAGTCGAGACATGTCTGAAGTGACGAACACCCGGTACGACGGGCCCATCGCGCGGTGTGCGGCCGCCTTCCACGCATGGCGGGCACGACGTCACGGCAGCGCGCCGCCGGCGCACGATACCGGCGGCATGCCGCCGCCCTCCGCCGGGTCCGGGGGCAGCGTGCTGTGGCGGATGCGGACGACGGTGAAGGACGAACCGGGTGCGCTGGCCGTGCTGTGCACGGCGCTGGCCGGGCTGCGGGTCGACATTCTCAGCCTGCAGACACACCCGCTGGGCAGGGGCACCGTCGACGAGTTCCTGCTGCGGGCACCGGAGGGGACGGACCTTGTCGCGGCCGTGTCGCGCGCCGGGGGCACGGACACGTGGACCGAGCGGGCCGACGCCCACGATCTGGTGGACGCCCCGACCCGGGTCCTCGGGCTGGCCGCCCGTGCCGCCCAGGACGCGGCCGAACTGCCGCTCGCGCTTCGTCAGTTGCTGGGCCGGTGCACGATCCGCTCCCGGCCCGCCGTGACCGTGGGCGGCCGGCCGGTGTCCGAAGACGTGCCCGAGGAGGGCCTCTTGGACGACACGGTGATCCGGCTGCGCGCCCCGGAGGGCGGGGTGCTCACCCTGGAGCGGCCGTATCTGCCGTTCACCCCCACCGAGTTCGCCCGCGCGCGGGCCCTGGTGGAACTGGACGCCCGGCTCGGTCCGCGCGTCCCGCGCGGCCGTGACGTCCTCACCCTGCCCGAGGGCAGCGACATCTCCGTGCGCCGCGCCGACACCGGTGACCTGGCCGCCGCGCGGGCGATGCACGAGCGGTGCTCCGCCGAGACCCTCCGCATGCGGTACCACGGGCCGGCCGGCGACGCGGACCGCTATCTGAACCATCTGCTCAGCCCGCGCTTCGGCCGCACGCTCGCCGCGCAGACCGCCTCGGGCCGCATCGTCGGCCTCGGCCATCTGCTGTGGGACGGCGACGAGACCGAGGTGGCGCTGCTCGTGGAGGACGCGTGGCAGCGCCGGGGCATCGGCGCCGAACTCCTCACCCGGCTGGTGGGGATGGCCGCCGAGGCGGGCTGCTCCGACGTGTACGCCGTGACGCGGGCGTCCAACACCGGCATGGTCGCCGCGATGCGCGGACTGGGGCTGCCCCTCGACTACCAGATGGAGGAGGGCACGCTGGTCGTCACGGCCCGCCTGGACGCCGTACGGGACCGGCGGCCGCGGGAGCGGGAGCACGGTGAGCGGATCGGCCGGCCGTAGCCCGCGCCGTACGGGGACACACGGCCGGGGCCGTCGTACGGGCCCCCGGGGAGGGGGTGCGCCACCGGCCCGTTCCCCGGGGGTCCGGTCTCAGCCCTGGGCCAGTGCCTGAGGGCGTCCGGGGGCGCCGGCCCGCTCCCCCAGGGCCGCGTCCAGATCGGCCCACAGGTCCTCGACGTCCTCCAGGCCGACCGAGAGCCGCAGCAGCCGGTCGGCGACACCCGCGTCCCTGCGGTCGTCGGCGTCGACGATGCGGTGGCTGATGGAGGCGGGGTGCTGGATGAGCGAGTCCACGCTGCCCAGGCTGACGGCCGGGGTGATCAGCCGTACGCCGGCGATCACCTCGTGCGGGTCCCCGTGCACCTCGAAGGAGACCATCGCCCCGCCGATACGCGGGTAGTGCACCCGGAGCACGCGCGAGTCGGCGGCGAGCCGGCGGGCGAGTTCGGCGGCGTTCGCGGACGCCGCCCGCACCCGGACCGGAAGGGTCGACAGGCCGCGCAGCAGCAGATATCCGGCCAGCGGGTGCAGCACCCCGCCCGTGGCGAACCGCACCTGGCGCAGCCGCCCGGCGAACTCCTCGTCGCAGGCCACCACACCGGCCAGTACGTCACCGTGCCCGCCGAGGTACTTGGTGGCACTGTGCAGCACCAGCCGCGCCCCGTGCTCGGCCGGCCGCTGGAGGACCGGGGTGGCGAAGGTGTTGTCGACGAGCAGCGGCACGGAGCCGCACGCGTGGGCGACGGCCCGCAGATCGATCTCGGCGAGCGTCGGGTTGGCCGGGGTCTCCACGAGGACCAGACCGGTGTCCGGACGCAGCGCGTCGGCGACCCCGGCCGGGTCGGTCCAGGTCACCTCGGAGCCGAGCAGTCCGGCGGTCAGCAGATGGTCGCTGCAGCCGTACAGGGGACGTACGGCGACGACGTGCCGTAGTCCCATCGAGCCGCGGGCCAGCAGGACCGCGCTGAGGGCGGCCATGCCGCTGGCGAACGCGACCGCCGACTCGGTGCCTTCGAGCCGGGCCAGGGCGGTCTCGAAGCGGGCGACGGTCGGGTTGCCGAGCCGCCCGTAGACGGGCGGGCCCTCCGGTTCGGCGCCGGTGGAGGCGAAGGCGTCGATCCGGGCCGCCTCACCCCGGCTGTCGTACGACGGGTAGGTGGTCGACAGGTCGATCGGCGGGGCGTGCAGTCCCAGTCCGGCGAGATCGTCGCGGCCTGCGTGCACGGCCTCGGTGGCGAGTGCCCGGGTGGTGTGTCGCGTGTCCATGCCCAAGTCCATGAACGGAAGGGTGAACACCGGACGGGTTCAGGCGGCCGGATACCGTGCTACGTTCGCCCGATGGCCGAATCTGTCGTACTGGATCCGGTGGACCTTCATCTGCTGCGGCTGTTGCAGAACGACGCCCGGACGACGTACCGGGATCTCGCCGCGCAGGTCGGGGTCGCGCCGTCGACGTGTCTGGACCGGGTGACCCGGCTGCGCCGTTCGGGGGTGATCCTCGGACACCGGCTGACGCTGGATCCCGCCAAGCTGGGGCGTGGACTCCAGGCGCTGCTGTCGGTGCAGGTCAGGCCGCACCGGCGGGAGCTGGTGGGGCCGTTCGTGGAGCGCATCCGGGCGCTGACGGAGTCGCTGACCGTGTTCCATCTGACCGGCCCCGACGACTATCTGGTGCATGTCGCCGTCGCGGACATGGCCGATCTGCAGCGGCTGGTGCTGGACGAGTTCACCTCGCGACGGGAGGTGGCGCGCGTGGAGACCCGGCTGATCTTCCAGCAGTGGGACTGCGGGCCGATGCTGCCGCCTTCGCCCACAGCTCAAACGGGATGACGCGCGACTGGACGCGTACCAGGATGGTCGGCATGTCTCAGACCAACAGCGCGCTTCCCCGTCAGGTCGCCGACACCTACGTCGACGAGCTCATCGCCCTCGACCCCGTCGCCGGGACGTTCCTCGGAGTGAAGGAGAGCTCCTCCCGTCTGCCCGATCTCTCACCCGCCGGGCAGGAGGCGCTCGCCGGGCTCCAGCGGGCCACGCTGGCGCGGCTCGACGAGGCCGAGCGGCAGCCCGGCGCGGACAGCGGCATCGAGCGCCGCTGCGCCCGTCTGCTCCGCGAGCGGCTCACCGCCGAGCTCGCCGTGCACGAGGCGGACGAGGGCCTGCGCGCGGTCGGCAACCTGGGTACGGTCGCGCATTCGGTGCGCGAGGTGTTCACGGTGACGCCGGCGGAGTCGGAGGAGGACTGGGCGGCGATCGCCGAGCGGCTGCGCGCCGTCCCGTCCGCGCTGGCGGGCTACCGGGAGTCCCTCGCGCTGGGCCTGGAACGCAAGCTGTACGCGGCTCCGCGGCCGACGGAGACGTTCGTCGGGCAGCTCGGCGAGTGGGCGGACACGGGCGAAGGCCGCGGCTGGTTCGAGGACTTCGCCGCCGCGGGGCCGGACACGCTGCGCGCGGAGCTGGACGAGAGCGCCCGCGCGGCGACCGCGGCGGTCGTGGAGCTGCGGGACTGGATGCGCGACGTGTACGCGCCGGCCATCGAGGGCGCGCCGAACACGGCGGGCCGGGAGCGCTACGCCCGCTGGTCCCGCTACTTCAACGGCACCGACCTGGACCTGGACGAGGCGTACGCGTACGGCTGGTCCGAGTACCACCGGCTGCTGGGCGAGATGAGGCTGGAGGCGGAGAAGATCCTGCCCGGGGCCGCGACCCCGTGGGTGGCGCTGGCGCACCTGGACGAGCACGGCCGGCACATCGAGGGCGTCGACGAGGTCCGCGAGTGGCTGCAGGGCGTGATGGACCGGGCGATGGATGCGCTGGACGGCACCCACTTCGACCTGGCGGAGCGGGTACGGAAGGTGGAGTCGCGGATCGCGCCGGCGGGCAGTGCGGCGGCGCCGTACTACACGCCCCCGTCGGAGGACTTCTCCCGGCCGGGCTGCACCTGGCTGCCCACGATGGGGCTGACCCGCTTCCCGGTCTACGACCTGGTCTCCACCTGGTACCACGAGGGCGTCCCCGGCCATCATCTGCAGCTCGCGCAGTGGGTGCACGTGGCCGAGGACCTCTCCCGCTACCAGGCCTCGGTCGGCATCGTGAGCGCCAACGCCGAGGGCTGGGCGCTGTACGCGGAGCGGCTGATGGACGAGCTCGGTTTCCTCGCGGACGCGGAGGAACGGCTGGGGTACCTGGACGCGCAGATGATGCGGGCGGCGCGGGTCATCGTCGACATCGGCATGCATCTGGAGCTGGAGATCCCGGCGGACTCGCCGTTCCACCCGGGTGAGCGGTGGACGCCGGAGCTGGCCGAGGAGTTCTTCGGGGCACACAGCAGCCGGCCGGCGGACTTCGTGGAGAGCGAGCTGACCCGCTATCTGACGATCCCGGGTCAGGCGATCGGCTACAAGCTGGGTGAGCGGGCGTGGCTCCTCGGCCGGGAGAAGGCCCGCGAGCGGCACGGCGACGCCTTCGACCTCAAGGCGTGGCACATGGCCGCCCTGTCCCAGGGTTCGCTGGGCCTGGACGACCTGGTGGACGAGCTGGCGGCGCTGTGAGCCGGTCCGGCGCCGTCGGCGCCGGAAGCCGCCCTCGGAGTCGATTACCTGGCCGGTGATCCAGTCCGCCTCGTCCGTGCCACGCGATGAGGCGGCGGGGTCGTCGGGCAGGCCCCGGCGGCCGGCGGGACGACGGTGTGCTCGGCCGGGGTGGTCCCACGGCTGGACAAGAAACACCCGGGACTCCCGGGCCCGGCAGCCCCGATGCCGGGCCCGGTCGCACCGGCCTGTCCGTCGGACCGGCCGAGAGTGCCGTGGCGGTGGGCCGTCCGTCAGACCAGAGGCCGCAGTCGGACGAGGACCAGCCAGGTCTCCGGGCCCGGCTGGACCTGGGCCGTGCGGACCCCGTAGTGGCCCGCGGTGAGCGTGAGGCTCACGTGGTCGGTCGTCGTCGACCGGGTGCCCGGCCAGGCGGCGTCGAACAGGACGACCGTGCCGGGGACCTTCCACGTCACCTCGGGTCCCCACGACGCGGTGCGCAGCGCCGCCGGGACGCTCGCCAGGAGGTCCGCCTCGGAGTCACCGGCGATCCAGCGGACGAGGGTGCCGTGTTCGGGAAGGAACGCGGTCGCGGCGGGCTCGTCGCCCAGGACCAGGGCCGTCGCGTCACCGACCGGGAGGAGGCCGACGAGTCCGTCCACCTCGCAGGCCCGGTCGTAGTCCGAGGCGGTCTCCTCGCCGTCGGCACCGCTCCAGAACGGCAGGACCGTCTCCGGTACCGCGATGAGCGGCCCGCCGCCCGACTCCACCCACTCGACCGTGCCCGGATCCGCGTATCGCACCATGCGCAGAACCTACCGGGTCGACTCCCCTACCGGAGCCGGGGGTTCAGCATCCGCGGTCGGCGACTACCAGCCCTTCCACGATCTCGTCGCCGCTGCCGCGCCGCGCGCCGGGGCGGCGACCCGCCTCAGCGGGTCCCGCGCACCCTCAGCTCCGAGCCGGAACGGCCCTTCACGACCTCCAGCTGTGCGTGGATCCGCCGCCGCAGATCGGCGACGTGACTGACGATGCCGACGCTGCGGTCGCGTTCGCGCAGGGAGTCCAGGACGTCCAGGACCTCGTCGAGGGTCTGGTCGTCCAGGCTGCCGAATCCCTCGTCGATGAAGAGCGTGTCCAGCCGGACCCCGCCCGCCTCGTCGGTGACGACGTCCGCGAGACCGAGCGCGAGGGCGAGCGAGGCGAAGAAGGTCTCGCCGCCGGAGAGGGTCGCGGTGTCGCGTTCGCGTCCGGTCCAGGCGTCCACGACATGCAGCCCCAGACCGCTGCGTCCCCGGCCGGCGCGGTCGTCGGAGTGCACCAGGGTGTAGCGGCCGGACGACATGCGCCGCAGCCGTACGGTCGCTGCGGCGGCCACCTGTTCCAGGCGGGCGGCGAGGACGTACGACTCCAGGCGCATCTTGCGTTCGTTGTCGGCCGAGGTGCCCGCGGCGAGCCCGGCCATACGGGCCACCCGGTCGTACTCGTCGCGCAGGGGTCCCAGCCGGCGTACGGAGCCGGCCGCACGCGCGGAGAGCCGGTCGAGTTCGGTGCAGCGCCGGGCGGCGGCGTCCCGCGCGGAGGCGGCGTCGCGCACCCTGCGGTCCGCGTCCTCCGCGGCCCGCTGCGCGGCCGCGAGGTCGGCGGGCGGCCGCTGCGCGGCGGCCGCGGTCTCCGGTTCGGCGAGGACGGCCCGCACGGCGGCTTCCTCGTCCTGCCAGGCGTCCAGGCTCCGCTGGAGTTCCCGGTGGGCGGCGTCGTCGAGGAGGGCGTCGGCGGCGGCCTGCGGGGTGTCGAAGCCCGCGCGGAAGGCCGCGTCGGAGAGCCGGGCGTCGGCCTCCTTGAGCCGCTGGGCGGCGTCCTCGGCGGCGCGGACCGCGTCGGCCGCGTCCGTGAGCAGTGCGGCGCTCCGCTCCAGCTGCGCGGCCCGCGCGGCCACGCTGGTCGCCTCCCCGCGCGCCCGCGCCAACTCCTCCTCCAGCGTGACGCGTTCCTGGTCCAGCCGCTCGCGGTGCCCCACGCGTGAGGCGGCCCGGACGGCGGCCTCGCTCCGGGCGGCGACCCGGATTCCGTGTTCGTGCTCCGCGCGGCGCAGCCGTTCCTGCGCGTCGTGCAGCACGGAGGCCGCCTCGCGTGCCCGCGTGTGGCGCCGCTCCAGTTCGTCCGACTCCCGCGCGAGCTGTTCGGTGGGGGTGTCGCCGGCCTCCGCGCTCGCGGCGGCCAGTGCCTCGCGTACGACGCCGAGCCGTTGCTCGGACTCGGCGCGCCGTTCGTCGGCGCGCTGGTGGACGGCGAGGGCGCGCTCCTCCGTCTCGCGGTCGACGTGCCCGTCGACCTTGCGGGCGGGCGCGGGGTGTTCGGTGGCGCCGCAGACCGCGCAGGGGTCGCCGTCGGTGAGGCCGTCGGCGAGTTCGGCGGCGATGCCGTTCAGCCGCTGTTCCTTGAGGTCGAGCCAGTGCTGCCGGGCCGCGAGCGCGTCCTCCCGGGCGGTCCGGGCCTGCTCTTCCGCCGTTTCCCATTCCTGGGCGAGCCGGTCGCGCAGCCGTGCGGCGTTCAGCCGCTGCCGTGCGGGGTCGCGCTGTACGTCGAGTTCCCGGGCGGTGGTCGCGGCCTGCTGTGCGGACTCGATGGCGTCGCGCAGTCCCGCGCGGGTGCCGTCCCACTGCGCGAGCCAGGTCTCGGCGTCCTCCCGCGCCTCCTCGTCGGCGCGTTCCTGACGCTCCAGGGCCGCGCGCTCACCGAGGAGTTCCGTCAGCCGGCGCTCGGCGCGGCGGGCGGACTCCAGTCCGCCCAGTTCCTCGGCGGCCCGGCGTGCGGCGGCGGCGAGTCCGGCCGCCCCCGCGTCCTCGAAGGCCGCGGGGAGCAGCGCACGCGCGTGCCGTTCGGCGCCGGACGCCCGTCGGTGGGCGGTGTCTTCGGAGTCCCGTATCTCCAGGGCGGGGGCGACCGTCTCGGCCTTGCGGGCCCGCTCCATGCGGGTCCGCGCCTCCCGGTGGGCGCCGGACCGCTCCTCGAGCCGCGCCGCCCGCTCGCGCGCCTCGGCGAAGCGCCGCTGCAGCCGGTCCCGTTCGCGTACGCCGTCGAGAGCGCGGTCGGCGTCGGCGAGGGCGGACTCGGCGGTGGCGAGGCGGCAGCGGGCCGCGGTGAGCCGTTCCCGTGCGGTGCTGCGGGCGACGGCGGCCGCGACCAGCACGGCCTCGGCCAGTCCCGGTTCGCCGGGCGTGAGTTCGGGCAGTTCCATGGCGCCGCCCGCCGCCTGCTGCATGCGGTGGGCGTCGGCGAGCAGGTCCGCGTCGCCCTCGCGCACGCGGGTCTCGGCGGCCCGTCGGCGTTCGGCGAGGCGCTTCTCCACGTCGGCGAAGCGGCGGGTGTCGAAGAGCCGGCCCAGCAGCTTGCCGCGGGCTTCGGCGTCGGCGCGCAGGAAGCGCGCGAAGTCGCCCTGGGGCAGCAGCACGACCTGGCAGAACTGCTCCCGGCTCATGCCGAGGAGCTGGGTGATCTCCTCGCCCGTCTCCTGGTGCGAGCGGCTGAGGTCCTTCCAGGCGCCCCGGACGGCGTCGTACTCGCGCAGCCAGGTCTGGGCCTTGTCCACGGTGGTGCCCGCGCGGCGGCCCTTCTTGGGGCGCTCCCAGGGCGGCTGCCGGGTGATCTCCAGCCGGCGTCCGGCGACGGTGAGTTCGAGCGTGACCTCGGTGCGGACGCCCGGAGCGGCGTGGTCGCTGCGCAGGGTCATGCCCTGACCGCTCTGGCGGGCACCGGGGACGGATCCGTACAGCGCGTAGCAGACGGCGTCCAGGACGGAGGTCTTGCCGGCGCCGGTGGGGCCGTGCAGCAGGAAGAGCCCCGCTGCCGACAGTTCGGCGAAGTCGACGCTCTGGGTGCTCCCGAACGGCCCGAAGGCGGTCAGGTCCAGCCGGTGCAGCCTCATCGGGCCACCTCCCGCACCGCGTCGTCCGCGCGGACCGCGTCGAAGGCGTCCCGCAGGACGGTCCGTTCGCGCGCGTCCGGTTCGGCGCCGCGCACGTGGGTCACGAAGTCCTCGGCGATCTGCTGGTCGTCGCGGCCGGCGAGGCGGCGCGCGTAGGTGACGTCGGGGTCGTCCGCCGCCCGGTCCGGGGCGAAGACGAGGCTGAGGGTGTGCGGGAAACGCTCGCCGAGCCGGGCCATGGGATCGGCGGGGCGGACCGGGTCGGTGAGGGTCGCCTCGACCCACGCCTCCTGGTGCCGGGCCAGCGCGGGATCGGCGAGCAGCTCCTCCAGGGTGCCGCGGATCCGGGCCAGGGCGCGCGGCACCGGGCAGTCCACGCGCTCGGCGGTGACGGTCCCGTCGGCGGCCAGGTCGACGAGCCACATGCTCTTGCGGTGGTCGGCCTCGGAGAACGAGTACGGCAGCGGGGAGCCGGAGTAGCGCACGCGGCCGGTGAGGGTCTGGCAGCCGTGCAGATGCCCCAGCGCCACGTAGTCGACGCCGTCGAAGACCCCGGCGGGCACGGCGGCCACCCCGCCGACGGTGATGTCCCGCTCGCTGTCGCTGGGTTCGCCGCCGGTGACGAAGGCATGCGCGAGGACGACGGAGCGGGTGCCCGGGGGGCGGGCGGCGAGATCCGCGCGGACGCGGTCCATGGCGGCGGCCAGCACGGCCTCGTGGCCGCCCTTCTCCACTCCGAGGGTGTCCTTCACCAGCGCGGGTTCGAGGTAGGGCAGCCCGTAGAAGGCGACGTCCCCGTGCCCGTCGGCCAGCACCACCGGTGTACCGCACGCGGAGGCGTCGGTACGCAGATGGATGCCGGCGCGTCCCATGAGCCCGGCGCCGACGCCGAGGCGCCGGGCCGAGTCGTGGTTCCCGGAGATCATCACCGTCGGCACGCCCAGCTCGGCGAGCCGGTGCAGGGCGTCGTCGAACAGCTCGACCGCGGCGAGCGGCGGCACCGCGCGGTCGTACACGTCTCCCGACACGACCACCGCGTCCACGTCGCGCTCGCGCACGGTGCGGACGAGGTGGCCGATGAACTCGGCCTGGGCACCGAGCATGCCGACCCGGTGGAAGGACCGGCCGAGATGCCAGTCGGAAGTGTGCAGCAGTCTCATGATTCCCGCAGCGTAACCGCCGGGTCCGACAGCACGGGCGGTTACTCCCGTATCGCTCCGTCATGACCCGTTCCGCAAGGGCGGATCATCCGCTCACAGGCGGGCAATACGGACGGATCACGCGTCCCCGTACGCCTCTCCGCCCAGGTCGAACCCGGCGGTGCCGGCGGTCGCGTCGGCGAGCCACGCGCGGAAGGAGGGTACGTCGGCGTCCGGGAGGCCGATCTCGATCGCGACCTGCTCGCCGTAGCGCACGTCGCGTATCTCGCGTCCGGTGGCGCGCAGGTCGTTCTCGACCTTGCCGGCCCGATCGTGGCCGACCGTCACGGTGGCCAGGCGGAAGCGGCGGCGGGTGATCGTGCCGAGGCCGTCCAGCGCCTCGCCGACGGCGCCGCCGTACGCGCGGATGAGTCCGCCCGCGCCGAGCTTGACGCCGCCGTAGTAGCGGGTGACGACGGCGACGGCGTACCGCATGTCGCGGCGGAGCAGCATCTGGAGCATGGGGACGCCCGCGGTGCCGCCGGGCTCGCCGTCGTCACTGGCCTTCTGGACGGAGGCGTCGGCGCCGATGACGTACGCCCAGCAGTTGTGCGTGGCGTCGGCGTGCTCCTTGCGGACGGCGGCGACGAAGTCCTGCGCCTCCTGCTCGGTGGCCGCCGGGGCGAGGGCGCACAGGAAGCGGGAGCGGTTGACCTCGGTCTCGTGCACACCCGCGCGGGCGACGGTGCGGTACTCGTCCTGCATCCGGCCAGCCTATGCGCCCCCGCGCGGGAGGTCCGTCCCGCCCCGGGGCACCGTCAGCGACGTCAGCAGGGCGGCGCCGGGGGTGAGATTCCGCCATCCGGTGCCGCGCCAGGACAGGACGGCGATCGCGGAGGTGGGGAACTTGGTGCGGACGCGCTCCAGGCTGTCGTCGAGGCCGTCCCCCGCCAGGGTGAGGACGAGGTCCTCCAGACCCGGGTTGTGCCCGACCAGCAGCAGCGTCTCGACCTCGGCGGACACCTCGCCGACCACCGCCAGCAGACCGGGTACGCCGGCGAGGTAGAGGCGCCGGTCGAACCGGACCGGCGGGGGCGTGCCCCACTGCGCGGCGGCCAGCTCCCAGGTGCGGCGGGCGCGTACGGCGGTGGAGCACAGCGCGAGGCCGGGCAGGCAGTCCGCCTCGGCGAGCGCGCGCCCGGCGGCGGGTGCGTCCCGGAGCCCGCGCGGGGCGAGGGGACGCCGGTGGTCGCCGACGCCCTGTGGCCGGGCGGACTTGGCGTGACGCAGGACGACCAGCCGGCGCAGCGGTCCCCGCCCGGCGCGCTCGATCACGCCGGGGCTCCCAGGTCGCGGGTGAGGTCGAGGCCGAGCAGCCGGTCGGCGTAGGCGTACGTCTCGAAGCGTGCCCCGTCCGCCAGGTCCGGGTCGGCCGCCACCGCGCGGAGCACGTCGAGCACCCCGGCCGTGTCCAGATCACCCTCCCACGCGGTGCGCAGATCGGCGCGGACCGGGTCGGGGACCGGCCGGGAGGGCCGTCGCGCCCAGCCGGCGACCGCGCGGCGCCAGCCGTCGAGGGTGGCGGCCGCTTCTGCCAGGGCGGCCGCGTCGGCCGTCACGGGCTCGCCCCTGGGCCGTGCGAGCAGGGCCAGGCGCAGGGCGGCGGGGTCGGCATCGTCCGGCTCCCCGTGCACGGGCGCCACGGCGACCCGCACTCCACCGGGTGTCGCGCCGCCCTCGCTCACCACGTGCAGCACCTGCGCCTCGCCGAGGCCGACGCCGACGTCCCCGGCGTCCTCGAAGGGGCGCACCCCGAGGGCCGCGCCGGCCGCGCGGAGTTCCGCCTGCTCCCGTTCGCCGGTGAGCAGCGCCCAGACCGGCGTGCCGCCGAGCTCCAGGGCGCGTACGAGCAGGTCGGCGACGAGTAGCACACGCAGGTTCGTCGGGTCGAACCCCTGTGTGTGGGCCTCGACCCGGGTCAGGCCCCGGCGTGCAGGGGCGGCGTTCACGAGGTCGCCGGTTCGGGCGTCGGTGATGCGCAGCACGAGGCGAGCGTAGGCGCGTGAGCGGGCGTACGCAGGTATCCGGGCCGCTTTTCGGGTCACGGGGTGCGGTTCCCGGCGCCGGACGGTCCGGCGCGGGTATCGTCCACCGTTTCGCCGAGGGGGGAACGGGCCGTCGTCGGGAATCACCGTGCGTCCCGCTTCGTTGTGCGATGCGACAGCCGATTCACGACTTCCGGGAGGCCGACGGTGTACGGCGACGAGGCGACGGTCCGCAAGATCCTCACCGGACTCGGTGACACCTGGGCCGTGGTGGGCCTGTCGTCGAACCGGCAGCGCGCGGCGTACGGCGTCGCGCAGGTGCTGCAGCGGTTCGGCAAGCGGGTGGTGCCGGTGCACCCGAAGGCGGAGACGGTGCACGGCGAGCAGGGCTACGCCTCCCTCGCGGACATCCCCTTCGAGGTGGACGTCGTGGACGTGTTCGTCAACAGCGATCTCGCCGGGGCCGTCGCGGACGAGGCGGTGGCCAAGGGCGCCCGGGCGGTGTGGTTCCAGCTCGACGTCATCGACGAGGCGGCCTACGAGCGCACCCGCGCGGCGGGCCTGGAGATGGTGATGGACCGCTGCCCGGCGATCGAGATACCCCGTCTCGGCTAGGCGCTGCGCGGAGGGCGTGCCGCCGCCATAATGGCGCGGTGATTCAGCCCTCCCCTCACCTCAACTCCCCTTCTCCGCAACGCTTTCCGGTCGTGATCGTGGGTGCGGGACCCGCCGGGCTCACGGTCGGCAACATTCTGCGGGCGGCCGGTGTGGACTGTCTGGTCCTGGAGACCGGGACGCGGGAGTCCATCGAACGGCGGCCCCGGGCCGGGGTGATCGAGGAGTGGGCGGTACGCGGTCTGGAGCGGCGGGGGCTCGCGGGAAACCTGCTGGAGCGGGCCGAGCGGCACACCGCGTGCGAGTTCCGGTTCGACGGGGAGCGGTACCGGTTCTCGTATCAGGAGCTGACGGGCAGCCATCACTGGGTGTACCCGCAGCCGTTGCTGGTGACGGACCTGGTGCGGGAGTACGCCGACGTGCGCGGCGGGGAGATCCGGTTCGGCGTGCGGGACGTACGGCTGCACGGCCTGGACGGCGGCCGTCCTTCGGTGTCGTACGTCGGCGCGGAGACCGGCCGGCCGGAGACCCTCGCGTGCGATTTCGTCGCGGGCTGCGACGGTGCCCGCGGGGTGACCAGGGCGTCCCTCGCCCCGGAGCGGGCCCGGGTGGCGCGGCACGACTACGGCATCGGCTGGCTGGCCCTGCTCGCCGAGGCGCCGCCGTCCGGCGACTGTGTGCTGTTCGGCTGTCATCCGGACGGTTTCGCCGGTCAGATGCCCCGCAGTCCCGGGGTGACCCGCTACTACCTCCAGTGCCCGCCCGGCGACGACCCGGACCACTGGCCGCACGAGCGGGTCTGGGCGGAGCTGCGGCGCCGCCTCGGGGCGGCCGGGGCGGAGCCGCTCACCGAGGGGCGCCTGATCGAGAAGCGCGTGCTGGACATGCACGACCACGTCACCGAGCCGATGGCGTCCGGGCGGCTGTTCCTGGCCGGGGACGCGGCACACCTGGTCGCTCCGATCGCCGCCAAAGGCATGAACCTCGCCCTGCACGACGCGTTCCTGCTCGGCGACGCGCTGGCCGCGCGGCTGACCCGGGGCGACGACAGCGGACTGGCCGGCTACTCACGGGAGTGCCTGCGGCGCGTGTGGGACTACCAGGAGTTCTCGCAGTGGCTGTCGGAGCTGTACCACGGCGGCGCGGCGGGCGACCCGTTCCGCGCCGGCACCACACTCGCGCGGCTGCGCCGTCTGTTCTCCTCCCCCGCCGCCGCTGCCGCCTTCGCGGAGCAGTACCTGGGCACGGCCGCGCGGTACTGAGCCGGGCCCGTCAGTCGTGCGGGGGGCGGTCGCCGATCCGGTGGTCCGCCACGTTCAGCGCCTCGTCCACCAGCCGGCGCAGATGGCCGTCGCGCAGGGAGTAGATGACCCGGCGGCCCTCCTTGCGGGTGCCCACGAGCCCCGCGAGCCGCAGCCGCGCCAGATGCTGGCTGACCGCGGGGCGTGCCGCGCCGCAGGCCCCGGTGAGCGTGGTGACGTCGGCCTCGCCGCCGGTCAGGGCGTGCAGCAGGGTCAGCCGGGTGCGGTCGCCGAGCAGGGCGAGCAGCTCCGCCGCGGGCGCGAAATGCTCCTCGCCAGGTGTGTGTGGGTGCGCATCGTGCGCAGGTGATAGGTGCATGCGTGCGCTCATACGCACATAATGGCGCCGTGGGCGCCGTCGCGTCCACCTCGCGCACCGGAAGGGGACGATCGTGAGCGACCGCCACCATGAGCACGAGCACGGGCACGACCATGGGCACGGGCACGACCACCATCGGGCGTCACCGCTGCACCGCCTCTCCCGTCTCCTCACCCCGCACTCCCACGAGACCGCCGACAAGCTCGACTCCGCGCTGGAGTCCTCGGCCCGGGGCATGCGCGCCCTGTGGGTGTCCCTCGCGGTGCTGGGCGTGACGGCGCTGGCGCAGGCGGTCGTGGTGGCCGTGTCGGGTTCGGTGGCGCTGCTCGGCGACACGGTGCACAACACGGCGGACGCGCTGACCGCCGTACCGCTGGGCATCGCCTTCGTGCTGGGGCGGCGCGCCGCCACCCGCCGCTTCACCTACGGCTACGGGCGCGCGGAGGATCTGGCCGGCCTCGCGATCGTGCTGACGATCGCCGCGTCCGCGGTCTTCGCCGGCTGGACGGCGTTCGAACGGCTGCTGGATCCGCGCCCCGTGGACCATGTCCCGGTGGTCGCCGTGGCGGCGCTCGTCGGATTCGCGGGCAACGAGTGGGTGGCCCGCTATCGCATCCGCGTCGGGCGCGCCATCGGCTCGGCCGCGCTGGTCGCCGACGGGCTGCACGCGCGTACCGACGGATTCACCTCGCTGGCGGTGCTGCTGAGTGCCGGTGGCGCGGCGCTGGGCTGGCGGTACGCGGACCCGGTGGTCGGGCTGGCGATCACGGCGGCGATCGTCCTGGTGCTGCGGGATGCCGCGCGGGAGGTGTTCCGGCGGGTGCTGGACGCCGTGGACCCGGCTCTGGTGGACAGGGCCGAGCGGGCGCTGACCGGGGTTGTGGGGGTGCGCGGGGTGGGCGAGCTGCGGCTGCGCTGGATCGGCCACCGGCTGCGCGCCGAGGTGGCGGTCGTGGTGGACGGCGAGGCGACGCTGCGCGAGGCCCACCACGTCGCCGTGGAGGCCGAGCACGCGCTGCTGCACGCGATCCCCCGGCTGACCGCGGCACTGGTCCACGCCGACCCGGAGCCGGCGCCCGGTGCCGCGGATCCGCACCTCGCGCTCGCCCACCATGCGATGAGGTGACGGGTCAGGCCACGCCCAGCCCCTCCAGTACGACCGCTCCCGGCAGCTCCGCGAACGCCTTGCCCGGCACGAGCAGTTTGCCGCGCCGCCGACCGCTGCCGACGAGCACGTACGGGAGGTCCACGACGGCCGCGTCCACCAGCACCGGCCAGTCGCCGGGCAGCCCGATCGGGGTGATGCCGCCGTACTCCATGCCGGTCTCCCCCGTGGCCGTGTCCATCGGGGCGAAGGATGCCTTGCGGGCGCCGAGGTGACGGCGTACGACGCCGTTGACGTCGAGCCGGGTGGTGGACAGGACCACACAGGCGGCGAGCGTGGTCCCGCCGCCGCGCTTGCCGGCCACCACCACGCAGTTCGCGGACCGTTCGAGGAGGTCCCGGCCGTAGTGCTCGACGAAGACGGCGGTGTCCGCCCAGCGCGGGTCGGTGTCGACGTGCAGGATCCGGTCGGCGGGAACGCCGCCGCTCCAGGCGCGGACGGCGGCGGCGACCGGGGCGGTGAGCTCGTCGAGACAGTCCGGGGCGGGTGTGGCGTGGTCGAAGTCTCCGATGGGTGCGCGCATGGCCGCACCGTAACAGCCGCCGACGGGCCCTCCGAGGGGTGTCTCAGTGCACGGGCGGCACGGACACGGTCATGATCATCTCCATCGGGACGTCACCCCGATTGCCGTACGTGTGGGGCGCGTTCGCCTCGAAGGAGGCGCTGGCCCCGGCCGGCACCCGGTGCTCGGTCCCGTCGACGGTGAGGGCCAGTTCCCCGGACGTGACGTGGAGGAGTTCGACCGTGCCGGCCGGGTGCGGGTCGGAGTCGCTGCTCTCACCCGGCATCAGCCGCCAGTCCCACATCTCCAGCGGGCCGGGCGCCTCGGTGCCCGCGAGCAGCCGGCTGTAGCTGCCGCCCTCGGTGTGCCAGAGCCGCACGGTCCGGTCGGCCGGGACGATCCGGACCCTCGGGCCCTGCTCGTAGTCGAGCAGGGTGGTGACGGCGACTCCGAGCGCGTCCCCGATCTTGACGACCGTGCCGATGCTCGGGTTGGTGCGGGCCTGCTCGATCTGGATGAGCATGCCGCGGCTGACCCCCGCCCGCGCGGCGAGCGCGTCCAGGGTGAAGCCGCGCTCGGTGCGCCAGCGCTTGACGTTGCGCGCCAGGGACTGGGTCAGCAGGTCGAGGTCCGACACGTTCCGTCCGTTCCGTCCGACAGGGCCGGGCTCGCCACGCCCCACTGCTGTGCGGTGAACCCGATGGTGCACCGCACTGTACTGGCCGGCTCAGCCTTCGGGTTCCAGCTCGGCGAGCCGGGCCACGCTCCGCTCGTCCAGTGCGGCGAGGCGCGCGGTGCTCTCCTCGTCCAGTTCCGACAGCGCCCTCAGCTGCTCCGGGGTGATGCCCTCCGGGATCGGTACCGGCGCCGGGGTACGCAGCGGCGGCTGCCAGCCGTCGGCGGGAGTCCAGCGGCGTACGACACGGGCGGGGGCGCCCGCCACCACGGCGTGGTCGGGCACCGTGCCCCTGACCACCGCGCCCGCGGCCACCACCACGTTCCGTCCGACGCGCGCCCCCGGCAGGATCACCGCGCCGGTGCCGATCCAGCAGCCGGGGCCGATCTCCACCGGCTCCATCCGCGGCCACTGCTTGCCGATGGGCTCGTGCGGATCGTCGTAGGAGTGGTTGGTGGAGGTGACGTAGACGTACGGGCCGAAGTAGCAGTCGCTGCCGATGGTGACCGTCGTGTCGGCGATGACATGGCTGCCCCGGCCCAGCACGACCCCGTCGCCGATGCGCAGGATCGGCTCGGGCCCGAGGTCGAGGCCGGGCATCAGACCGGCGGTGAGCGTGACCTGCTCGCCGATGATGCAGTGGGCGCCGATCCGGATCCAGGGCTCCCCGAAGACCGTGCCGAGCGGGAAGGCGAGCCTGGTACCTGTTCCCATCGCCCCGAAGCGGAAGCGGCCGGGGTGTTCGGCGGTCACCGAACCCGTGCGCTGCGCCCAGGCCCAGCCCGCGTGGACCGCGCGCTGAGCGAGGCGGCGCGGCCAGGACGAGAACGTGTTCCTGCGGTGGGGCACCCGCTCACCGTAGTCGGCGGGCTCCCCGCGGTCGGGCCCGCGCCCCTGTGATCTTCACCCCACCGGGTTGGCGTACGGTGCGGGAGTCTACGACGTCGGGTGGAGGAGAGGGCGATGACGCACCGCGCGCTGATCACGGGTATCGGGGGCAGGGAGCCGAAGATCGACGAGGACGCGTTCGTGGCGCCCACGGCCTCGGTGATCGGGGACGTGACGCTGGGCGCGGGCGCGAGCGTCTGGTACGGGGCGGTGCTTCGCGGTGACGTGGAGCGGATCTTTGTCGGCGCGAGCAGCAACGTGCAGGACAACTGCACGCTGCACGCCGATCCGGGGTTTCCGGTCAGCGTGGGCGAGCGGGTGTCGATCGGGCACAACGCGGTCGTTCACGGCGCGACGGTGGGCGACGACTGTCTGATCGGGATGGGGGCGACCGTGCTCAATGGCGCCGTCATCGGCGCGGGGTCCCTTGTCGCCGCGCAGGCGTTGGTGCCGCAGGGGATGGTGGTGCCGGCGGGGTCGCTGGTGGCGGGGGTGCCGGCGAAGGTGCGGCGGGAGCTGAGTGCGGAGGAGCGGGAGGGGTTGACGCTCAACGGGACGCTGTACGCGGAGTTGGCGCAGGCCCACCGGGAAGAGCACGGGGGCTGAGCGCCGCGCGCGGTCCGCCGATCGTGTGTGGCTGGTCGCGCCCACGCGGCTGAGCCGCATATCGACACGGCCCCGCGCCCCTTTTCGGAGCGCTTCAGTCGCCGGCGGTCACGGGTTCCGGTACCGCCTTCTTCGCCTTGCGCTTGAGTACCAGCATCGAGGTCACGCCGATCAGTACCGCCAGGACCAGGCCCAGCCATGAGAAGCGCTTCAGCCAGGATTCCGCGACGATGCCGACGTAGTAGATGACGGCCGTGGTGCCGCCCGCCCACACGATGCCGCCGAGGACGTTGGCGATCAGGAACTTCCAGTACGGCATCCGCAGCACGCCCGCGAGCGGGCCGGCGAAGATGCGCAGCAGGGCCACGAAGCGGCCGAAGAAGACCGCCCACATGCCCCACTTCTTGAAGGAGCGTTCGGCGGTCGCGATGTGCCCCTCGCTGAAGTGGCGGGGGAACTTCGCGCCCAGCCAGGCCAGCAGCGGCCGTCCGCCCTTGCGTCCGATGGCGTAGCCGATCGAGTCGCCGATGATCGCGCCGGCCGTGGCGCAGGCGCCGAGGATCACCGGGTCGATGTCGCCGTGCTGGGAGGCGAGCAGCGCGGAGGAGACGAGGATGATCTCGCCCGGCAGCGGGATGCCCAGGCTCTCCAGTCCGATGACCAGCCCGACCAGCGCGTACACGGCGACCGCGGGTACGGTCTCGAGCCACTCCTGCACGTGCAACGCCCTGTCCTCCCGGTCCGCCGTTCGTGCGCCGCCACCGGCGCACGAACGGGAAGCCTACCGGCCCCGCCGGAGTGCCCGTGGTCAGCCGTTGGGGCGCAGGGTCCACACGACGGTCATCTCGCCGGTGACGGCGCCGTCCTCGCGGCGGATGGCGACCGAGACCGGGAACTCGGGGCGCACGCCCTCGTCGAGTTCGGCGACGATCTCGGCGGCCGGGCGGCCGAGGGTCGCGGTGGCGGTGACGGGGCCCATCGCCAGCTTCTTGTAGGCGATCTCGGCCCGGACCGCCAGCGGTACGGCCCGCGCGAGCTGGTCGCCGAACGCGGCGAGCACGATCGCTCCGCTCGCCGACTCACCGAGGGTGAACATCGCGCCGGCGTGCGGGCCGCCCACGTGGTTGTGGTAGTCGGCCCGGTCGGGCAGGGCGACGACGGCCCGCTCGGCGGTGGTCTCCAGGAACTGGAGGTCGAGGGTCCGGGCCATGGGCACCGTGGCGGCGAGCATCTCGCCGATGGACATCTGGTCTGCGCTCATACCCGAAGGTTACCCACGAGTAGCCTCAGGCCGCCATGCCGTACGGCCTCCGGGTTGCTACGTCCCTGTCAAAGGGCGGTGACCCAATCGTGTCCATGACGCGGTTAGTGTTGCTGCCCATGTGGCCAGGACAGCAGCCGCCCGGGGGCGAGCAGAACCCGCAGTCGAACAATCCGTACCAGCAGCCGGGGTACCAACAGCCGAATCCGTATCAGCAGCCCGGCTATCAGCAGCCGAACACGTATCCGCAGCAGCCCGGCTGGGGTGCGCAGACCGTGGCGGGCGGCCCGCAGTCTCCGCAGGGCGGGGGCGGCGGCAACCGGACGAAGCTGGTGGCGATCATCGCTGCCACGGCCGTCGTCGTGGCCGCCGGTGTCACGGGATTCCTGGTGCTCGGCGGTGACAAGGACGACGAGGCGGACGGCAAGAAGGACGCCAAGCCGACCTCCACCGCGACCAAGGACACCTCGGCCGAGCCGAGCGTCTCCGCCTCGGAGGGCAACCCGCGCGGCGGTGAGGCGGAGAAGGCGACGATTCCGGGCTGGCAGGTGGTCGTCAACACGCGCTTCGGCACGAAGTTCGACGTCCCCGCCGACTGGGAGATCGAGACGCCCGACACCAGCGTGGGCTTCGAGTGGGAGGAGAAGGACGGTGAGCTGGGCCGTACCAGCGTCACCGCTCCCGCGTATCTGAAGTCCAAATGGTGCTCGAGCGACGACGACAAGGACGGCCGCGAGAGCGACACCTCCCTCGCCACCGCCGGAACCCGCGGTGAGAACGGTGCCAAGGACACGGACATGGCCGCCGAGACCCGGGTGCCGTGGTGGATCTACGGCGGGTACACGCAGCCCGACAAGAAGAGCATCAAGTACGGGAAGCCGAAGGCGTACACCACGGCGTCCGGCATCAAGGGCAGCGTGATCACGGCGCACTCGGAGAACACGCCGCAGAAGGGCAAGTGCGACAGCGACGGCAAGGCGATCACGTTCGCCTTCAAGAACGGCGCCGGGGACTTCGTCACCTGGAACCTGTACGGCGCGAAGGGCGTCAAGGACGAGATCCCGGACGCGACCGTGCAGAAGATCCTCGGCACGGTGCGTCTCACGGAGGAGGCTCCGACGGGGTCGTAGCAGGTCGGGGGGCCGGCAACGCATTTGGCAAGTCGGCTCCAGCCCGGCGATAGTCACGGGGTGCCGACCACCGTCCTCCGCCGCCGCCCCGACTGGGCAGGCCGCAACTACTCGCTGCTGACCGCCGCCGCCGTGGTGACCAACCTGGGCAGCCACGGCGCGCTGATCGCCGCCGCGTTCGCCGTGCTGGGTGCCGGCGGCGACGGCGGCGACGTCGGTCTGGTGGCCGCCGCCCGCACCCTGCCGCTGGTGCTGTTCCTGCTGATCGGCGGTGCCGTCGCGGACCGGCTGCCGAGGCACCGGGTGATGGTCGCGGCCAACGCCCTGAACTGTGTCTCGCAGGCCGCGTTCGCAGCGCTGGTGCTGGCGGGCGAGCCGCGGCTGTGGCAGATGATGCTGCTCAGCGCCCTCGGCGGTACGGGACAGGCGTTCTTCAACCCGGCCGCCGAGGGCATGCTGCTGTCGTCGGTGCGGGGCGAGCAGGCCGGCCGGGCGTTCGCGGTGTTCCGGATGGCGATGCACGGGGCGACCCTCGGCGGTGCCGCGCTCGGCGGGGCCATGGTGGCCGCGATCGGGCCCGGCTGGGTGCTGGCGGCGGACGCGGTGGCGTTCGCGTGCGCGGCGGCGCTGCGGGCGTTCCTCGATGTGAGGCACATACCGCCGCGCGCGCCGGGCGGTGGCATGCTCGCCGATCTCAAGGAGGGCTGGCGGGAGTTCATCGGCCGGCCCTGGCTGTGGGGCATCGTCGTCCAGTTCTCGGTCGCCAACGCGGTCGTCGGCGCGGCCGACGCGGTCTACGGGCCGCTGGTCGCCCGGGACCACTTGGGCGGCGCCGCGCCCTGGGGTGTGGCGCTGGCCTTCTTCGGCGGGGGCACGGTGGTGGGCGCGCTGCTGATGACGCGCTGGCAGCCGCGCCGTCTGCTGTTCACCGGCACGCTGTGCGTGTTCCCACTGGCGCTGCCGTCGGCGGCGCTCGCCGTGCCGGCTCCGGTCACCGTGCTGTGCGCGGTGATGTTCGTGACCGGGGTGTCCCTGGAGGTGTTCGGCGTCTCCTGGATGACCGCGTTGCACCAGGAGATACCGGAGGAGAAGCTGTCCCGGGTCTCGGCGTACGACTGGTTCGGCTCGGTCGCGCTGGTGCCGGCGGCGATGGCGCTGGCGGGCCCGGCGGAGACGGCGTTCGGCCGCCCGGAGGCGCTGTGGGGGTGCGCGGTGCTGGTCGTGGTGGTCACCGCGGCGGTCCTGTGCGTGCCGGACGTACGCAATCTGCGGCGTCGTACCCTCCAGATCACCGGCAGGTTCCCGGACCCCGCGTCCGCGGACACGGAACGGCCCGTCGGCTGACTCGGCTTCCCCCCGACGGCCCCCACGACGGCCACCGCGTCAGCCGATGCCGAACGCCCCCTCCGGGGGTTCCGGGGACATCACCGCGTCCTCGTCGCGCACCGGACGTGCCCCGCGGGTGAAGTCCCGCAGCGCCGTGCCGTGTTCGACCCTCGCGGGGAAGGCGTCGGCGGCGGTGGCGCGGGCCAGGGCGGCGATGTCCAACGGCCGGTGGGCGGCGGCCAGCACGGCGTTGCCGAAGCGTCGGCCGCGCAGCACCCCCGGCTCGGCGATGAGCGCCAGCTCCGCGAACCGGGCGCCGAGCGTGGCGAGTTGCGAGCGCAGGAACGCGAAGGGAGCCGCGTCCGCCAGGTTCGCGAGATACACCCCGCCCGGCCGCAGCACACGCGCGGCCTCGTGCGCGTACCCGACGGAGGTCAGGTGCGCCGGGACCCGCGAGCCGCCGAAGACGTCGCAGACCAGGACGTCGGCGCAGGCATCCGGGGCCGCCGCCAGCCAGGCGCGGGCGTCCGCCGCGTGCAGGGTCACGTCGGCTCCGGCGGGGAGGGGCAGATGCTCGGCGACCAGGTCGAGGAGCCCCCGGTCGAACTCCACGACATGCTGCCGGGAACCGGGGCGGGTGGCGGCCAGATAGCGGGGCAGGGTGAGCGCCCCGCCGCCGAGGTGCACGGCGTCCAGAGGGCACCCCGGCTCACCCACGGTGTCGAGGACGTGCCCGAGCCGCCGTGCGTACTCGAACTCCAGATGCGTCGGCTCGTCGAGGTCGACGTAGGACTGCGGTGCCCCGTCGACGGTCAGCAGCCAGGCCCGCTCGCGGTCGACGTCGGGCATCAGCTTCGCGGTGCCGTGGTCGACGGCGCGGGTCACGGGGATCAGCTCACTCACCGCCCCATTGTCCGCCGTCGTCCGGACGTACGGCCGCCCGCCCCCGTGTGCGGGAGCGGGCGGCCGTACGGCGCTCAGCCGACCGTCGTCACCGTGCCGGCGCCGACCGTGCGGCCGCCCTCACGGACGGCGAATCCGAGCCCGGCCTCCAGGGGCACGTCCCGGCCCAGCTCGACGGTCATCGTGACCGTGTCGCCCGGACGCGCCACCGCGGCCTCGCCGAGGTCCACGTCGCCCACGACATCGGCCGTACGGATGTAGAACTGCGGCCGGTACCCCGTCGACACCGGTGTCGTACGTCCGCCCTCGCGGGCCGACAGCACATACACCCGCGCCGTGAAGCGCCGGCTGGGCACCACACTGCCCGGCGCGGCCACCACGTGCCCGCGCCGCACCGCGTCACGCGGCACCCCGCGCAGCAGCAGCGCCACGTTGTCCCCGGCCTGCGCCTCCTCCATGGGCTTGCCGAAGGTCTCCAGACCGGTCACGACGCTCTCCAGCTCGGCGCCGAGCACCTGTACCCGGTCGCCCACGCGTACGGTGCCGCGCTCGACGGCGCCGGTGACGACGGTGCCCCGGCCGGTGATGGTGAGCACGTTCTCCACCGGCAGCAGGAACGGCGCGTCGACATACCGCTCGGGCATGGGCACATAGGTGTCCACCGCGTCGAGCAGCGCGTCGATCGACGCCGTCCAGCGCGGGTCACCCTCCAGTGCCTTCAGCCCGGAGACCCGTACGACGGGCGCGGAGTCGCCGCCGTAGCCGTGCGCGGAGAGCAGGTCGCGGACCTCCAGCTCGACCAGGTCGGTGAGCTCCTCGTCGCCCGCGTCGGCCTTGTTGATCGCCACGACGATGTGGTCGACGCCCACCTGGCGGGCGAGCAGCACGTGTTCGGCGGTCTGCGGCATGATCCCGTCGAGCGCGGAGACGACGAGGATCGCCCCGTCGAGCTGCGCCGCGCCGGTGACCATGTTCTTGACGTAGTCGGCGTGGCCGGGCATGTCGACGTGCGCGTAGTGCCGGGTGTCGGTCTCGTACTCGACGTGCGCGATGTTGATGGTGATGCCGCGCGCGGCCTCCTCCGGCGCCCGGTCGATGCGGTCGAACGGGACGAAACTGCCGGAGCCGCGCTCGGCGAGGACCTTGGTGATGGCGGCCGTCAGGGTGGTCTTGCCGTGGTCGACATGGCCCATCGTGCCGATGTTCAGATGCGGTTTGGTGCGGACGTACGCCGTCTTGGACATGGCGGTACCTCGAAGTCTCGATGGTGACGCGTGAAGCCCCGGGCGCGAACGGATCGGCGCGCGGCCGGGACGGGGACCCCGGGAACCTGGCCGACCCTCCCCCTGGGGGGTCCGCCGGTCGATCCGGGGAGGGTCAGCTTCGGGCG
Organism: Streptomyces sp. NPDC048584; assembly: GCF_043199595.1. Lineage (NCBI taxonomy): Bacteria > Bacillati > Actinomycetota > Actinomycetes > Kitasatosporales > Streptomycetaceae > Streptomyces > Streptomyces sp. NPDC048584. The sequence goes on along the minus strand of NZ_JBICWF010000011.1, from coordinate 45,870 downwards.
CCGTCGACGGCGGTGGGGAAAGCGGGGACGGCAGCCTTCGGGGCATCCGCGACCGCGGATGCTGCGAGGTGGAAGGCGTACCGGAACATGTCGTCGATACTTGCCGACAACCCGCCCCGCGTCGAATGGTTTTCCGCGCCGCTACGCGCCGATGTTCTTCAGCGCCTCCCGCACCGACAGCGGCGCGAACCGTCCCTGCTCACGCGCCAGGAAGGACCGTACGGCGTCGGGGTCGGTCTTGGCGTACTCGCGCAGACACCAGCCGATGGCCTTGCGGATGAAGAAGTCCGGGTGGCCGGACTGGCGCAGGCAGTGGTCGAAGAGCCGTGCGGTGTCGGTGTGTTCCCGGTAGCGCAACTGGTGGAGGAGAGCGGTGCGGGCGAGCCACATGTCGTCGTCGCCGATCCACTCGTCCATGTCGGCGGCCAGTCCCCGGTCGGCACCGACCAGCGCCCCGACGACATGGGCGGCGAGCAGGTCGACGGTGTCCCACCAGGGGACCGTGGTGACGAGGTGCCGGGCGACGGGCAGGAAGCCGGAGGAGCAGTGCCGTACATGACGGCGCAGATAGTCCACGGCGAAGTACTGGTACTCGCGCTCGGGCAGCTCCCAGCAGCGCAGGGCGACGGCCGCGCAGTCGGCCTCGCCGGGGCGGGGCAGTCCGGCCAGGACGGTGCGGGACAGGGCGCGGCGGGCCGGGGTGGTCATGCCCAGGAAGGGGGCGACGTCCTTCATGTACGCCCGCTGGGCCACGGCCCGCTCCGGGTCGCCGGCGGGCCCGTAGGCGGCGGTGAGCCGTTCCAGCACCGTGTCGGCGAGCGGACTGTCCGGCACGGAGGGTGCCCCGGCTCCTGTGACGCGCATGAGACGAAGACTACGGCGATCACACATATTCGTCGGTTAGTGTCACCGAATGCTCGATGCCACCACCCGCTCTGGGGGCACCGCCACGGCCTCTCCCCGGGCCACCGCCGCGGAACTCACCGCGCCGCTCCCGCCGGCTCCGGCCACGGGATTCGCCGCCCGCTGCGCCAGACTCCTGCTGTCCCCCTGGTCACGGCTGTCCCTGCTGGTCCTGCTGCTCCTCACCGCCGCGTCGCTGATGCTCGCGTTCGAGCCGCAGCGGCTGCTCACCGACGGCTGGCCGGCTCAGCTGGGCGGGGCGGCGGCGGTCGTGGCCTACGCGGTGGCCTACGGGGTGTGCACGGTGGCGTTCGTACCGCGCCCGCTGCTGAACCTGGCCGCGGGGGCGCTGTTCGGCTCGCAGCTCGGCCTGGGCGCGGCGCTCGGCGGTACGGTCCTCGGTGCCGGGCTGGCCTTCTGTCTGGGGCGTGCGCTCGGTCAGGAGGCGCTGCGTCCGCTGCTGCGCGGGCGCTGGCTCAAGGCGGCGGACGACCAGCTGAGCCGGCACGGCTTCCGCTCGATGCTGGCGGCCCGGCTGTTCCCGGGCATCCCGTTCGCCGCCTCCAACTACTGCGCCGCCGTCTCCCGTATGCGGCTGCTGCCGTTCCTGCTGGCGACGGCCCTCGGGTCGGTCCCGAACACCGCCGCCTACGTCGTGGCCGGCGCCCGTGCCTCGACGCCGACGTCCCCGGCCTTCCTGATCGCGCTGGCCTGCATCGCCGTACCGGGTCTGGTGGGTGCGGTGGTGGCGTGGCGCAAGCGGCACCAGCTGCGCGGGCGGTGAGACCGTGTGCGTTCCGGTGAGCAGGGAATCCGGACTTGCCCCGGCGACGTAGGTTGGAAAAACCAACCCTCCCCTAGACTCGGCCGTATGGCCGCCTCCAAAGACCCGCGCCCCTGCTCGATCGCCGACACGCTCGCGCTGGTCGGCGAGAAGTACTCCCTGCTCGTCCTGCGCGAGGTCTGCCTCGGCAACGGCCGCTTCGACCAGCTGGTGCGCAACATCGGCGCTCCGCGCGACATCCTGGCCACCCGGCTGCGGCGGCTGGTCGACGCCGGGATCCTGGCCAAGCACCCGTACAGCGAGCGCCCGCGGCGTTTCGAGTACCGGCCCACGCGGGCGGGTCTCGAGCTGGAGCCCGTCCTGCTGACCCTCAAGGAGTGGGGCGACCGCCATCTGCACCGGGACGGCGACCTGCCGATGGTGCTCGAGCACGTCTGCGGCAACGAGTTCGTGCCGGTCGTGACCTGCCGGGCATGCGGCGACGAGGTGCGGCACGAGCACCTGGCCGCGCATCCGCAGGCTCCCGGGTGGACGGTGGGCGGTCCCACGGCGGCCTGATACGCCCCTTTCGCCGCCGGGGCGGGGCGTGAAGCCCCTGTGTGGGTCCCGTCATCTTGGGGCGCTACGCTTCCCCCCGCGGCGCACCCGATCATCGATCACCGCACACGGCGGTGTGGTGTGCCCGTCCTCCGTTCCACGATCGGCACTTGGACTCCGCTACCTCATGTCTTGGTTCGAATCACTCATCCTCGGACTCGTCCAGGGGCTGACCGAGTTCCTGCCCGTCTCCTCCAGCGCGCATCTGCGGCTGACGGCGGCCTTCTCCGGCTGGGAGGACCCGGGCGCGGCCTTCACCGCGATCACCCAGATCGGCACGGAGACCGCGGTCCTGATCTACTTCCGCAAGGACATCGGGCGCATCCTGGCCGCCTGGACCCGTTCCCTGACGAACAAGGAGATGCGCCGCGACCACGACGCGCGCATGGGCTGGCTCGTCATCGTCGGCTCGATTCCGATCGGCGTGCTCGGTGTGACGCTGAAGGACCAGATCGAGGGGCCCTTCCGCGATCTGCGGCTCACCGCGGCGATGCTGATCGGCATGGGCATCGTGCTCGGCGTCGCCGACCGGCTCGCGGCGCGGGACGAGGCCGGCGGCCGGCACCGCGTGGCCAAGCAGCGCAAGGAGCTCAAGGACCTGAGCGTCCGGGACGGTCTCATCTACGGCATCTGCCAGGCCATGGCCCTCATCCCGGGCGTCTCCCGCTCCGGCGCCACCATCAGCGGCGGTCTGTTCATGGGCTACCGGCGCGAGGCCGCGGCCCGCTACTCCTTCCTGCTCGCCGTCCCCGCGGTGCTCGCCTCCGGGGCGTTCGAACTGAAGGACGCCGCGGAAGGCGGGCACGTCTCCTGGGGCCCGACGCTCTTCGCGACGGTGATCGCCTTCGCCGTCGGATACGCGGTGATCGCCTGGTTCATGAAGTTCATCTCCACCAAGAGCTTCATGCCGTTCGTCTGGTACCGCATCGCGCTCGGCATCGTCATCATCGTGCTGGTCGCCATGGGCACCCTCAGCCCGCACGCGGCGGAGTCGGCGGGTTAGGGCCCGCGTGGCATGTGCCCGGGAACGTGTCCCGGGCACGTGACCGAGGACATACGGTGCGGGTAGCCGTCCGGTAGCGCACTGTCAGTCCTTGGCCCTAGGCTTGTCCGCATGTCCCCCGATTTAGTGACCCCTGGTTCCGCGCGGTCCGCCGCCGAGGTCAATGAACAGATCCGCGCGCTGTGGCTGCGCGCGGGCGGTTCCCTGTCCGCCCAGGAGCGCGAGCAGTACGAACTGCTGGTGGTCGAGTGGGCCGCGGCGATACGGGGCGGGGTCGTCGCGGCGGCCTGACGCTCGCGGGGCTCAGCGCCCGCCCGCCACTCTCAGCACCGCCCCCGTGGTGTACGAGGCCTCCGGCGACATCAGCCACGCCACGGCCGCCGCGATCTCCTCGGCCTGTCCCGCCCGTCGCAGCGGGATGTTTCCCGCCATCTCCCGGGCCCGGTCCGGGGCTCCCATCGCGGCGTGCATCTCCGTGTCGATCAGGCCCGGGGCGACCGCGTTGACGCGGATGCCGTCCGGGCCCAGTTCCTTGGCCAGCCCGAGGGTGAAGGCGTCCACGGCGGCCTTGGTCGCCGCGTAGTGGACGTACTCACCGGGGCTGCCCAGCGTGGCGGCCCCCGAGGAGATGTTCACGATCGCGCCCTCGCCCCGGGGCGTCATGAGCCGCACGGCGCGGCGCGAGCACAGCAGCGTCCCCATGAGGTTGACGTCGACGACCCGCCGCAGGACGTCCGTCCCGGTGTCGGCGAACCGGCCCAGCGGCCCCGTCACCGCCGCGTTGTTCACCAGCCCCGTCAGCGGCCCGAGCTCGCGCTCGGCCACGTCGAAGAGGCGGTCGGCATCGGCCTCGACGGACGTGTCCGCGCGTACGCTCATGGCCCGCGCCCCGGCCGCCCGCACTCTTTCCGCCACTTCCTCGGCGGCCGCGGCGTCACGGACGTAGTTCACGACCACGTCGTGCCCCTCCGCGGCGAGCCGCAGACAGGTCGCGGCGCCGATCCCCCGGCTGCCCCCGGTGACCACCGTGACGAGACGCTTCACTGAGTACCTCCTGGCGACGAACGCGTGACGAAGATCCTCAGGCTCGCAGATGCCCGAGCACGTCGTCGTTCAGGGGGTACACCCGCTCCTCGGGCAACAGCGCCGCCGCCCGCCCGAGTTCCCCCTCCCGCACCAGGGCGTGCACCTCCGTGGCGAGCGGCGTCACGTCCTCGATCCCCACGATCCACTCGTCCGCGTACCGTTCCGCCGCCTCCCCCGCGAGCCCCAGCTGCAGCGAGCGGTAGGGCAGCGGATTCAGCCGGAGATCCCGCTCCGGATCCCACTGCACCCGCGCCGGCGCCCGGCGCAACGCGCTCCGCCACGTCTCCGCGTCCCCGTGCAGCACCGGCACATGGTGCGACAGACAGGAGTTCCGCAGCGCCCACACGAACCCCTCCCGGCTGATCTCCACGGCCAGCACGGTCTCCTGATCCCTCTTGGTCCCCCACCCGCAGCGGTACATCATCCACAGGAACGAGGGCTTGATCCATGTCATACGGGTCCGGCTCCACGAGGACGTGAAGCGGCCGTGTCGCGCCGCCGCGCGGCCGATCTTCGGGCCGTAGGCCTGGTAGACGGTGATGGTGGAGTCGGTGTGGCGGGCGCGTATCCCGAACCTCGGATGCTCTTCGTTCACGGCGTACAGCTTCGGCCGGACGGCGGGGCGAAGGCCACCGAATATCCTCGCCCGGCCTCTTGGCTGCGCACGCCCCATGGCCAACACTGAGCCGATGACGCAGCGTGTGGAGCTCGCGACCGTGAGGGACCGACTGGCCGTGGACGGGCTCGTCACCGAGTACGCGGTGGCCGTGGACGACGGTGACTGGGAGGCGTACCGGGGGCTGTTCACGCCGGGCGGGCGGGCGGACTACCGCTCGGCGGGCGGCATCGAGGGCAGCGCCGGGGCGGTGGCCGGCTGGCTGGCGGAGAGCCTCGGGCGCTTCCCCGTACGGCAGCATCTGATCGTCAACCGGCGGGTGCGGTTCGGGATCTGGGAGCAGGACACCGGCGACACGGCCCGGGTGCAGGCGGACTACGTGAATCCGCTGGGCCGGGACGGACAGGACGGGGTGTCCCCCGCACCGGACCTCGTGTGCGGCGGCCGGTGCGTGTTCGCGATGCTGCGCACGGACGACGGCTGGCGGCTGAGCGAGGTGGTCGTACGGGAGAAGTGGCGGTGCCCACCCGACGCGCGGGCGGCTCCTGTGATCGACTGACCGGGACCGCACTGTCCCGGATCACTCCGGGGACGCACACTGGAGGCACCACGGGGTAGGGAGCCGCCTATGAAGACGCTCGGCCACTGGCTCGCCTCCCCCTGGCACCGCTCGACCGTCGCCGCGGTCGTGGGCGCCCTGCCCGTCCTGGCCTTTCCGGCCCCGTCCCTGTGGTGGTTCGCCTACGTCGCCCTGGTGCCGTGGATGCTGCTGCTCCGTACCGCTCCGACGGGGCGACGGGCCGCCTTCGACGGCTGGTGGGGCGGGTTCGGCTTCATGCTGGCCATGCACCACTGGCTGCTGCCGAGTCTGCACGTGTTCACGTTCGTCATCGCCGCCCTGCTGGGCGCCCTGTGGGCGCCGTGGGGGTGGCTGGTGCGGCGGATGCTGGGCGGGGCGCCGTCGCACGGGCGGGTCGCGGCCGGGCTCGTCGTGGTGCCGTCGGGCTGGCTGGCGATCGAGCTGGTCCGCTCCTGGCAGGGGCTCGGCGGCCCCTGGGGCGTGCTCGGTGCGAGCCAGTGGCAGGTGGGGGCCGGGCTGCGGCTGGCATCGGTGGGCGGCGTATGGCTGCTCAGTTTCCTGGTGGTGGCGCTGAACGTCTGCGTGGCCGTGCTGGTCGCGGTCCGGCGGGCCCGGGTGCCCGCCGTGGCAGGGCTCGTAGCCACGGCGGCCGTGACCTCCGCGGCCTGGGTGTACGCGCCCCGGCCCGCCACCGACGACCGGGTCCGGATCGCGCTCGTGCAGCCGGGTGTCGTCACCGGAGCCGACAGCCCGCAGCGGCGCTTCGACCGCGAGGAGCAGCTCACGCGCGAGCTCGCCGGGCAGGACGCCGGCCTGATCGTCTGGGGCGAGAGCAGCGTCGGTTTCGACCTCGGGGACCGCCCCGACCTCGCACGGCGGCTGACCGCGCTGTCCCGCGAGACGGGCGCGCCGATCCTGGTCAACGTGGACGCCCGGCGCTCCGACCAGCCCGGCATCTACAAGAGTTCGGTGCTGATCGGCCCGGACGGCCCGACCGGCGACCGGTACGACAAGATGCGGCTGGTCCCCTTCGGTGAGTACATCCCGGCCCGCTCCCTGCTGGGCTGGGCGACCTCCGTCGGCAAGGCGGCCGGGGAGGACCGCCGGCAGGGCACGGAGCAGGTGGTGATGGACGCGGGGAACGGGCTGCGGATCGGCCCGTTGGTGTGCTTCGAGTCCGCGTTCCCCGACATGAGCCGGCATCTCGCCGAGGACGGCGCGGACGTCCTGCTCGCCCAGTCCTCCACGTCGACGTTCCAGCGGAGCTGGGCCCCCGGGCAGCACGCCTCGCTCGCCGCGCTGCGCGCCGCCGAGACCGGCCGTCCGATGGTGCACGCCACCCTGACGGGCGTCTCCGCCGTGTACGGCCCCGACGGGGAGCGGGCCGGCCCGCGGCTCGGCACGGACAGCGCCGCCGCGCAGGTGTACGAGATCCCGCTGGCGCACGGGACCACGCCCTACGTCCGCTTCGGCGACTGGACGCTGTACGCGGCGCTGCTGGTCCTCGTGGTCTGGGGCGTCACCGAGGTGGCGCGCCTCAGGCGGGGCGCTCGTGGATCGCTCGTACCACCCGTTCGCACAGTTCATGAGTGGCCAGCGCGTCCCGGGCGCTGAGCACCCGCCCGGCCCGGACCGCGTCCAGGAAGGCGAGCACCGCCTGCTCGATGCCGCGCTGCCGTGACACGGGGACCCAGTCGCCGCGCCGCCGCAGCGTCGGCTGGCCCTTGTGGTCGATCACCTCGGCGAGGTTGACCACCTGACGCTTGCTGTCCTGCCCGGACACCTCGAGGATCTCCTCGGCCGACCCGCTGAGCCTGTTCATCACACCGAGCGCGGTGAAGCCTTCCCCGGCGAGCTGGAGCACCACGTGGTGCAGCAGTCCGCCCTCGGTGCGGGCGCGCACGGTCACGTCGTCGACCTGTCCGGGCACCAGGAAGCGCAGGGTGTCGACGACGTGGATGAAGTCGTCGAGGATCATCGTGCGGGGTTCCTCGGGCAGTCCGACGCGGTTCTTCTGCATCAGGATCAGCTCGCGCGGGTGGTCGGCGCACTGGGCGTAGCCGGGCGCGAAGCGCCGGTTGAAGCCGACGGCGAGGCTCGTGCCCCGTTCCTCCGCGAGCGTCACCAGCCGCTCGGAGTCGGCGATCTCGTAGGCGAGCGGCTTGTCGACGTACGTCGGCACGCCCGCCTCGAGGAGCCGGGTGACGATCTCCGGGTGGACGTCGGTGGGCGCGTGCACGAAGGCCGCGTCGAGGTCCTGGGCGATCAGGGCGCCGAGGTCCGCGTGGCGCTGTGCGGGCGGGAGGCGGAGGCCGTCGGCGACGCGGTCGAGCGTCGCGGGGGTGCGGGTCTGCAGATGCAGTTCCACCCCGGGCTGGTGGGCGAGCACCGGAAGGTAGGCCTTCTGTGCGATGTCCCCGAGTCCGATGCAGCCGACCTTCACCGTGTGTTCCCCTCCAGCTGTCACCTGCCGTGATCTGCGATCATACGGTCTTCCCGCTCCCGGCCCCTCCGGCGTGCGGCACCGGCGGCCGGCGTCACCCGGGGCGCCCTCGGAGCGTCCGTACGGGGTGGGAGATCACCCGTGCGGGGCATGCTGTGCCTGTCCGGGCTCCGTCGGGCGGCCGCAGCCAGCAGAGTTGACCGGGTGCATCGAACGACGACCACAGCAACGCTTCTGGTGACCGTGGCTGTCTCGGCCCTCTCGGGCTGTATGACGGTCCAGCGCCCCCTCGCCCCCGGACCGGTGGGGGCGCCGTCCCAGGGATCACAGCCACGTCCGGTCGGAGGGAACGAGCCAGAGGTCGTGCAGGCACCGGCGCGCGAGGCCCTGGAGATGGTCGGCCCGTCCCGCCGGCCCTCGAAGAAGCCCGCGTCACCGTCGCGCCGGGCCGCTCCCTCGGGCGCACCGGAGCGGAGCAGTCCGCCCGGTGACGGCAAGGGCCGGGCCGCGGCGAACGGCGGCACCGGGGCGCGGCGACCCGCTCCGGCTCCGCCCGCCCCGGCGGCGACGGTGCGCGGCGAGGCCTCCGCCGGGGCGGATCTGTGCGCGCTGGGCAGGCAGTACGGGGGCTGGCGCCCGGGCAGCCGGGAGGCGACCATCTGCGAGGAGACGTACGGCCGCTGATCGGGCCGGAGCCGCGCGGACGCCGGTGCCGCGCGCACCGGTTCTACGGCCGGTGTCCACCGTCCTCGTCCAGTCGGATCTCCAGGTGCCGGATGGCGTCCCGTACGCCCTCGCCGTAGCGGTCCTCGGCCAGGGTGGCGGCGGCGCCCCGGGCCCGGTGGAGGTGGGTGCGGGCGGCGTCGGGGCGGCCGAGGCGGGCGTAGTCGGCGGCGAGGTTCAGCTGCAGCGACGGGTAAAGGGCACGCGCGGCGAGGGAACCCCCGTCCGCGGCGGCCTCTTCCCCTGCCGTCAGCGCCCGCAGGTCCCAGGCGAGTTCGTCCTCGGGGTCGTCCTGGGTGTCGGCGAGGTAGTGGGCCAGCGTGCAGCGGTGCAGCGGGTCCCCCTGCTCACCGATCTCCGCCCACAGACCGAGGAGACGGTGCCGGGCCTCCTCGCGGTCCCCCGCGTGGTGCAGCATCACGACCTGACCGATCCGTGTCAGTACGGCGTCGGGCGCCGCCTGCTCCTGTCGCTCCGCCACCGCGTCCTCCGCACCGCTCGCCGGCTGTCGCCGTCGACGCTAGCCGCAGAGGACGGCAGATCGGGCGAGCCGCTCCGGGTGCGGAGCCCGTCGTACGGGTCCCGCACCCGGCGGGCGATGTCAGGCCAGGTCGGGGATGGTCCAGTCGATCGCCTGGTGGCCCTGCGCCGCCACCGCCTCGTTGATCTGCGTGAACGGACGGGATCCGAAGAACTTCTTCGCCGACAGCGGCGAGGGGTGCGCGCCCTTGACCACCACGTGCCGGGTCTCGTCGATCAGCGGCAGCTTCTTCTGCGCGTAGTTCCCCCACAGCACGAAGACCGCCGGGTCGGGGCGGTTCGCCACCGCGCGGATCACCGCGTCGGTGAACAGCTCCCAGCCCCGGCCCTTGTGGGAGTTGGCCTCCCCCGCGCGGACCGTGAGCACCGCGTTGAGCAGCAGCACGCCCTGCTCGGCCCACGGCATCAGATAGCCGTTGTCCGGGACGGGCGTGTCCAGCTCCGCGTGCATCTCCTTGTAGATGTTCCGCAGGGACGGGGGGATCTTCACGCCCGGGCGGACGGAGAAGCACAGTCCGTGCCCCTGGCCCTCGCCGTGGTACGGGTCCTGGCCGAGGACCAGGACCTTCACCTTGTCGTACGGCGTGGCGGCCAGCGCCGCGAAGACCTCCTCACGGGGCGGGTAGACCGCTCCGTTCGCCCGCTCCTCCTCGACGAACTCGGTCAGCTCCTTGAAGTAGGGCTGCTGCAGCTCGTCGCCCAGAACCCCGCGCCAGGACTCGGGCAGCATGGCGATGTCGGTCACGTCAATGTCCTTACGTGTGCGGTCGCTTCCAGGCCTCAGAACCTACAGGCGACCACTGACAACCGGCCCGGCGGACGGCCCTGCCCGGCCGCTACCAGCTGGTCTTCCGGGAGAGTTCCCACACCATCATGATCGTCGACGGGTCCAGCGCCCGCTCCGCGCCGGAGATGTCCCGGCTGACCGCCACATACTGCCGGCCCTGCCACAGCGGCAGCAGTCGCGCGTCGTCGACGAGGATCTGCTGGGCCTCCTCGAACTGGCGCACCACGTTCCCCCGGTCGCTCTCCCGGCGGGAGCTGGGCAGCAGCTCGGCCGTGATCTCGTTCGCCTCGTAGGGCGTTCCGAGCGCGTTCTGCTTGCCGACGAACGGGGCGATGAAGTTGTCCGCGTCCGGGAAGTCCGGGAACCAGCCGCGCCCGAACACCGGGTACTCGCCCTTCTGGTAGCCCTCGACGTACGTCTTCCAGGGGCGGCTCTTGAGCGTGATGTCGAACAGCTTCGACGCCTCCAGCTGCCGCTCCAGCTCCTTGAACTCCAGCGCGGTCTCGGAGCCGTAGCGGTCCGTGGTGTACCAGAGGGTCAGCGGCACGCGCTCGGTGATCCCGGCGTCGGTGAGGATGCGCCGGGCCTTGGCGGCGCTGGGCTCGCCGTAGTCGTCGAAGAAGCCGGTGGTGTGTCCGGTCAGCCCCTTGGGAACCATCGAGTACAGCGGGTCGACGGTGTCCCGGTAGACCTTGTGCGCGATCGCCGCGCGGTCGACGACCTGCGCGATGGCCTGGCGCACCTCCTTCCTGCCGGCCCACGGGTCCTTCGGGTTGAACACCAGGTAGTTGATGTCCGTCCCGGTGCCGTCGATCAGCTGGAGCTCCTCCTCCTTGGAGGTCTTGCCCTGCAGGCCGATGATGTCGCCGGCCGCCAGACCGCGGTAGGTCAGGTCGATGCGGTCGTCCCGCAACGCCTTGACCATGGTGCCGGAGTCCTGGAAGTAGCGGATGGTCACCGCGCTGTTCCGGCGTTCGGCGAAGCCCTTGTAGCGGTCGTTGCGGGCGAGTTCGGCCGCGGCGCCCTCCTTGTACGACCGCAGGGTGTACGGCCCCGAGCCGACGATGCCGTCGTCCTCACGCAGTGCGCCGGCCGGATAGGCGTCGGGGTCGACGATGGACATCGCCGGGGTGGCTAGCACGAACGGGAAGGTGGCGTCGGGCTTGTTGAGGTAGAAGACGACCTCGCGCTCGCTGGGCGCCTGCACCCGGTCGAGGCTGCCCAGCAGTCCGGCCGGACCACCGTTGACGTTGATCTTCCGGATCCGGTCGATGGAGTACTTGACGGCACCGGCGTCGAGGGTGCTCCCGTCGGAGAACGTCAGCCCCTCGCGGAGCTCGCAGCGGAACACCTGGTTGGAACTGTCGGAGAACGCACAGCTCTTGGCGGCGTCCGGCTGAGGCGTGGTCGCGCCGATCGGGTAACTCAGCAGGGTCTGGTAGATGTTGCGGAACAGCTCCCACGAACTGTCCCAGGAGGCCGCGGGATCCAGCGTGCTGGGCGAGCTGGTCGTGCCGACGACGATGGGTCCCCCGTCGTCCTGGGAGTCGGACGACAGGACGCCGCATCCGGTCACCAAGGACGATATGGACGCGATGGCCGCCACCCGCCGCAGGCATCGGTTCCGGTTGAACACGCGCACGCTCCTTGCTCTGCCGTCCCAAGAGTCGGCAGACCATACCGCAGTGTTCGCCCCGTTGACCCCTCTCTGTACGCCTCTGGAGATCAACTCTCCGATGACTACGTTGTCACGCACCGTTGCGACCCGAAACGCCGGCACGGGCGCCGTTTTCGTCAACGGACGCCCGTGCCGGATCGTCGAACGGGGCCCCGCGCGGTGCGCGGAGTCGCCCCTCTCACACCATGGTTCAGCCGACTCCCGCGTTCAGGAAGATGCCGCCGTCGACGACGAGGGTCTGGCCGGTGACCCAGTCCGACTGGTCCGAGGTGAGGAAGGCGGCGGCGCCGCCGATGTCGGACGGTACGCCGAGCCGGCCCAGCGGGTAGCCGGCGGCCGCCTCCTCCTCCCGGCCCTCGTACAGCGCCTGCGCGAACCTGGTCTTCACCACGGCCGGCGCGATGGCGTTGACCCGCACCCCGGGCGCGAACTCGTGCGCCAGCTGCTGGGTCAGGTTGATCATCGCTGCCTTGCTGACGCCGTAGGCGGCGATGAACGGCGAGGGCGCGATGCCCGCGACGGAGGCGATGTTGACGATGGCGCCGCCGTTCTCCTTCTGCCAGGCGTGCCAGGTCTTCTGCGCGAAGCCGAGCGCCGAGATCACGTTGGTCTCGAACACCTTGCGCGCCACGTTCAGGTCGAGGTCGGCGATCGGCCCGAAGACCGGGTTCGTTCCGGCGTTGTTGACCAGGTAGTCGATCCGGCCAAAGGCCTCCATGGCGCGCTCCACGGCGACGGCCTGGTGGGCCTCGTCGTGCGCCTTGCCCGCGACGTACACGGCGCGGTCGGCGCCGAGCTTCTCGACGGCCTCCTTGAGGGCGTCCTCACCCCGGCCGGTGATGCAGACCCGGTCGCCGCGCGCGATCAGGGCCTCGGCGACGCCGTAGCCGATGCCGCGGCTGGCCCCGGTGACGAGGGCGACCTTGCCCGAGAGTTCCACTGCAGTCATGTCCTCGGTCTTTCCTAGTCGAGCGGTCCGCCGGCGACGTACAGCACCTGGCCGGAGACGAAGCCGGCGGCCTCGCCGGTGAAGAAGGCGATCGCGTTGGCGATGTCGTCGGGCTCGCCGACGCGGGCGACCGGGATCTGGGTGGCGGCGGCGGCCTTGAAGTCGTCGAAGCCCATGCCGACACGGTCGGCGGTGGCCTTGGTCATCTCCGTGGCGATGAAGCCGGGGGCGACGGCGTTGGCGGTGACGCCGAACTTGCCGAGCTCCTTGGCCAGGGTCTTGGTGAAGCCCTGCAGACCGGCCTTGGCCGCCGAGTAGTTGACCTGGCCCCGGTTGCCGAGGGCGGACGACGAGGACAGGTTGACGATCCGGCCGAAACCGGCGTCCACCATGTGCTTCTGACAGGCCTTGGACATCAGGAAGGCACCGCGCAGATGCACGTTCATGACGGTGTCCCAGTCGGAGACGCTCATCTTGAACAGCAGGTTGTCGCGCAGTACGCCCGCGTTGTTGACGAGGATCACCGGCGCGCCCAGCTCCTCGGCGATCCGCGCGACGGCGGACTCGACCTGCGCCTCGTCGGAGACGTCGCAGCCGACCGCGATCGCCCTGCCGCCGGCGGCGGTGATCTTCTCGACGGTGTCCTTGCAGGCGGCCTCGTCGAGGTCGATCACGGCGACCGCGCGGCCCTCCGCGGCCAGTCGTACGGCGGTGGCGGCGCCGATGCCGCGCGCGGCGCCGGTGACGACCGCGACCCGCTGCTCAGTGGTGGACATTGCTGCTTCTCCTCGCGCTTGGGATGCGGCTCCTGCGGCCGGACCGGACAGATGAGCGACCGCTTAGTACCTTCAGCAGACGTGACGCTAGAAGCACTGGCACGCGGTGTCAACGGCACACCACATGTGTGTGATCCATTCCCCGCGCGAGCGCGGCCCCTCCTCGCGCCACCCGCCCCTCGACGGAACCACCGCCCCGCCCCGGGGCTGCCCGCCGACTCGTCATGCCGATGCCCCCGGTGCCCGGCGGGAACCACGCCGTCCCACCGTGACCCGCCCGCGGGGGGAGCACTCGATCGGCTCAGCGCTGCGCGCCCCGGCGGCGGGTGGCCCCTAGCGTCGAAGCGGGGCCGACCTCGGCCGGAAAGGAGGCGCTCCATGCTCCGTCGCACCGGGGCCATGGGCACGCTGATCGCGCTCGCCGCGATCGTGCCCTTGGCCGACATCGCTCACGCCCAGGATCTGGACTGCGGCGACTTCACCTATCAGGAGGACGCGCAGGCATTCTTCGAGACCGACCGGAGCGATCCGCACCGGCTGGACGAGGATCCGGGCTCGGACGACGGGGTGGCCTGCGAGGCGCTGCCGCGGCGGGGGCTCACGTCGTCGACGTTCCGTCCGGCGCCGGTGTCGTCCGCGCCCGCGCGGTCACCGGTGCCGGTCTCCTCCGCACCCACCCGGCCGCCGTCGCCGCGGCCCACGACCGCTGCGCCGACGACCGGGGCCGCGTCCGCGACTCCCGTCTCCGCCGTGCCGACGCGCGGTGTCGAGGGTGGGCTCGGCGGCTCGTCGGGGTCAGGGCCCAGTGGTTGGGATCTGATGATCGGGGCGACGTTCGTGACCGGTGCGGTCGCCACGGCGGGGTTTGTCGTGCGACGACGGGGTGTGGGCGGCCGCGGGTAGCCGGGGCCGGTCGCGCCCACGCGGCCGAGCCGCGCACGAGGGGCCGCGGGGAACCGCGCGAGCAGCCATGGCCCGCCCGCAGCCGTCAACGCACCAGCAACTCCAGCAGACGTTCCGTCTCCGCTGCCGGGTCGGCCGTGAGGCCCGTATGAACCGGCCCCGGCTGGACGATCGTGGACCGGGGTGCGATCAGCCAGCGGAAGCGCCGCCCCGCGTCGTCCCGCGCGGCCTGCCCCGCCGCGTCCCCGCCCGCGCAGACCTTCTCGACCGCGCGCAGCGCCGCCCGTACGCCGGGCAGGTCCGCCTTCGGATCGAGGGCCAGCAGCCGCGCCTCGTCGAGATGTGTGCGGACCGCGACGTACGACTTGGGGCGGCAGTACACCAGCACCCCCGCGTTGACGCACTCACCGCGTTCGACGCGCGGTACGACCCGCAGCAGCGCGTACTCGAAGACGTGCCGGTCGCTCACTGGTCCCCCTCGAGCCCCTGGATGTGCTGGTGGACGGTGGCCGCGCGGGCCAGCAGGGGCCGGGCATAGGCCGACCGGAGTGCGTCCGGGGTGTCGAAGCCGGGCTCGCCGGCCAGCCAGGCGTCGGGGATCTGCGCGGTGACCTCGGCGAGCAGTTCCCCGGTGACCTGTGGCGCGAGTTCGGCCGCGGCGGACGCGATGTCCGGGGCGCAGGTCTTCAGGGCGTGGTCGAAGGCATCGTAGGGGCGGGCGGCGGAGGCTTCCGCGCGGGGCCAGTTGTGGTGCCAGATCATGGTCGCGCCGTGGTCGATGAGCCACAGTTCGCCGCGCCAGCGGAGCAGGTTGGGGTTGCGCCAGGAGCGGTCGACGTTGTTCACGAGCGCGTCGAACCAGACGATCCGTCCGGCCTCCTCGGGGCTCACCTCGAAGGCGAGGGGGTCGAAGCCGAGGGCGCCGGAGAGGAAGTCCATGCCGAGGTTGGTGCCGCCGCTGGACTTCAGCAGCCGCTGCACCTCCTGCTCCGGCTCACCGAGCCCCAGCACGGGGTCGAGTTCGACGGTGACCAGGCGGGGCACCCTCAGTCCCAGCCTGCGGGCGAGTTCCCCGCAGACGACCTCGGCGACCAGCGTCTTGCGGCCCTGCCCCGCGCCGGTGAACTTCAGCACGTAGGTGCCGAGATCGTCGGCCTCGACCAGTCCCGGCAGCGAGCCGCCCTCGCGCAGCGGCGCGATGAAGCGGGTCGCGATGACTTCCTTGAGCATCGCCCCAGGCTACTGGCGCGTCGCCGCACGTCGGAGGCGACCCGGGCGAAGCGGCCGCGGTCCGACAGCGAAACGACAGTCGTGATTTACGCCCGCCCGACCGTGGACCCGCCAGGCTCGGCAGCGCATGAACGGCGTGGGCCCGCCGACCGTACCTCTCCCCAGATCACGCATCCCGGAAGGAACACGCATGACCAGCGCATCGCTCCACCGCACCTCCGGACCCGCCCGGCGAACCGTCGTGGCGGCGGCCGGGGCGGCGGGCCTCGCCGTCGCGCTGACCGCGTGCGGCGGCTCCGACGACGACGCGTCGAGCTCTTCCGCGGACTCCGGCTCGAAGACCGGCGGTTCGTCCGACGGCGGGGGTTCGGGCGGTGGCGAGAACGCCGGCGCGGGCGCCGCCGCCCTCGCCGCGACCGCCGACATCCCCGAGGGCGGCGGAAAGGTGTTCCCCGACCGTAAGGTGGTCGTCACCCAGCCGGCGGCGGGCGAGTTCAAGGCGTTCTCGGCGACCTGCACCCACCAGGGGTGCGCGGTGAAGAGCGTCGCGGACGGGGTCATCAACTGCCCGTGCCACAACAGCAACTTCTCCATCGCCGACGGAAGTGTGCAGAGCGGCCCGGCGACCAAACCGCTGCCCGCCGTGGAGATCACGGTCAGCGGGGACTCGATCACCCTCGCCTGAACCACCGGTACTCGGTACGACACGAAGGACAGAGGGCCGTATGACCGCCACGCAGCGCCGGGGCCGGAAGATCATGATGACGCCCGGCGAGCTGGACGACTTCCTCACCGTCCAGCGCACCTGCCGGGTCGCCACCGTGTCCGCGGACGGAGCACCGCACGTCAGCACGCTGTGGTTCGTCTGGGACGGGAGCTCGCTGTGGCTGTACTCCGTGGTGCGCAGCAAGCGGTGGGCCGATCTGCGCAGGGACCCGCGGGTGGCGATCGTGGTCGACACCGGCGAGGAGTACGACGAACTGCGCGGCGCGGAGCTGTCCGGGCGGGTGGAGTTCGTGGGCGAGATACCGCGCACGGGGGAACTGCGCGCGGAACTCGACGTTCCGGAGACGCTGTTCGCCCGGAAGAGCTTCGGTCTGGACGAGATGCCGCACGACGGCCGGCACGCCTGGCTGCGGCTGACGCCGGAGAAGATCGTCTCCTGGGACTTCAGGAAGCTGCCCGCACCGTCGTAGAACCCCCGTTCATCGCCGAGACGCGCTCCCCCGCCGTCCGCAACGCCCGCACCGCCGCCCGGATCGACGGGCGGCGGTCGGCGTCCGCGCGCCAGACGACGAAGACGTGCCGCCGTACGCGCTGCCTGAGCGGGACCGTCACCACCCCGTAGGGGAGCGGGTCGCGGCCCAGCAGCGGTGCGATGCAGACGCCGAGCCCCGCCGCGACCAGGCCGAGCTGGGTGTGGGTCTCGGCCGCGCGGTGGGCGACGACCGGCTCGACGCCCTTGGAGCGCAGGGTGAACATCAGCCACTCATGGCAGAACTCACCCTCGCCCCAGGTGACCCACTCGTCCTCGGTGAACTCGGCGAGGTCCACCTCGGCGCGGCCGGCGAGCCGGTGACCGGCGGGGAGCGCCACATCGGCCGGGTCGTCCAGCAGGGGCGCCTTGACCAGACCGTCGGGCAGCGGCATCGGCTTGTTGTACCAGTCGAGCACCACCGAAAGATCGAGATCGCCGCGCACCACTTCCCGGATGCCGTGCTCCGGCTCCTGCTCGCGGGAGCGCACGCGCAGCCCGGGATGCCGTTCGCGCAGATCCGCGAGCGCGACCGGGAACAGCCCCCGCGCGGCGGTCGGGAACGCCGAGATCCTCAGTTCACCGACGACCTGTCCGCGCTGTGCCTCCAGGTCGGACTGGGCCAGCTCGACCTGGGAGAGGATGCGCGCGGCGTGCTCGGCGAGCAGCCGGCCCGCGTCCGTGAGCCGGATCCCGCGCCCGTTCTTGGCCAGCAGCTGCTGGCCGACCTCGCGCTCCAGCTTGGACATCTGCTGGGAGACGGCGGAGGTGGTGATGTGCAGCCCCTCGGCCGCGCCACTGACCGAGCCGTGCCGGGCGAGGGCGTCGAGGGTGCGCAGGCGCTCCAGGTTCAACATGTAAGCGATGCTACGAGATATCGCGTGCGAAATCTCGATTGTGCTACACGATGACCGTCCCGCATCGTTGCCTCCATGAGCAGCGTCACCGCGACCACCCCCGCCCCGGCCGGCACCGCCCCGGCATCCGCCCGCCCCCGCCTGGACTGGCGACTGCGCTTCGGGGCACTCTCGCTGATCTGGGGGTTCAGCTTCCTCCTCATCAAGGTCGGCACCCAGGGCTACGCCCCGTTCCAGGTCACCTTCGGACGGCTGGCCTTCGGTACGGCCGTCCTGGCGGTCGCCATGGCCGTACGGCGGGAGCGGCTGCCTCGCGGGGCCCGGACCTGGGGTCATCTCGCGGTCGCCGGGTTCCTGCTGAACGCGCTGCCGTTCTCGCTGTTCGCCTTCGCGGAGCTGACCATCCCGTCGACGCTGGCCGGCATCTGCAACGCGACGTCGCCGCTGTGGGGCATGGCACTGTCCCTGGTGGCGCTCTCCGAGGACCGGCCCACCCGGGTACGGGTGGCGGGGCTCGGCCTCGGCTTCCTCGGGGTGCTGACCGTGCTGGGCGCGTGGCAGGGCTTCGAGGGCCTGGACGCACGCGGCACGGCGCTGGCCCTGCTGGCCTCGCTGAGCTACCCCGTCGGCTGGATCTACGTCCGCCGCACCCTGGCGGGCAGCAGCCATTCGAACCTGTCCCTCACCGGCGGCCAGTTGCTGCTGGCCACCGTGCAACTGGCCGTCGTCACACCGCTGTTCACGACCCTGCCGACCACCCTCGCCGTCGGCCCGCTCCTGGCGATCGCCGCGCTGGGCATGCTGGGCACGGGCCTGGCCGTACTCGTCCAGTACGGCCTGGTGGCCGAAGTCGGCCCGACGACAGGCCAGATGGTCACCTACTTCGTCCCGGTGATCGCCGCGGCGGCAGGCATCACCCTCCTCGACGAACCCCTGACCTGGTCGACCCCCATAGGCGCAGCCATCGTCCTGGCAGGAGCGGCCCTGACCCAGGCCCGCCCCAAGCCCCCGGCATAACCCCCAGCCGCCGCAGCTGCGGGCAATCGTGCCGCTATGGCGGCACGGGTGGGCGATGGGGGTCCCCCCGCTCGAGCGCAGCCGAGAGTGGGGGAGGCACCCAGCGAACGCCGGGCCGCGCAACACCCCCCGCCCAGCCCCAACGCCGGGCCGGCACTCCCCACCTGCGGGCAACCACGCCGCCGCCCCCACACGGCCACCCGCCTCAGACATACGTCCGCAACGGCCCCCCACCCGGCCCCACCGCCGCAGCGATCGCCTCGGCCAACGGCCCGACCTCGTCCTCCGTGAGCGTCGAAACAGTGACCCGGATCCCCGGCGCCGCGTTCATCCGAAAGCGCGCACCGGGGGCCACCGCCCACCCCGCGTGCAACAACCGCGCGACCACCCCGGTCTCATCGGGAACCGGCACCCACACATTCATCCCGCTCCGCCCGTACGCCACGATCCCCCGCCGCCCCAGCGCCCCGATCACCCCCTCCCGACGCCCCCCGTACCGCCCGGCCACCACCCCCGGGTCCACCGCCCCCTCACTCCACAACCGCACCACCGCCCGCTGCACGATCCGGCTGACCCACCCCGGCCCCAGCCGCTGCCTTCCCCGCACCCGGTCAAGGGTGACCGCGTCCCCGGTGAGCACCGCGAGCCGCAGATCGGGCCCGTACGCCTTCGCCGTCGAACGCACGAACGCCCACGACCGCGTCGTACCGGCCAAAGCGTGCAACGGCAGATCGACGATGTGATGCCCGTGATCGTCCTCGATCAGCAGCGTCTCCGGATACTCGGCGAGCACCCCCCGCAGCACCCGCGCCCGCGCACCGCTCACCGCCGCCCCGGTCGGATTCTGCGCCCGGTCCGTGACGACCAGCGCCCGAGCCCCACCCGCCAACGCCCTGCGCACGTCCTCCGGCGACGGCCCCTCGTCATCGACCCCCACCGGCACGACCCTCAGCCCCAGCGCGGGAACCAGATCCAGCAGACTCCCCCACCCCGGATCCTCCACAGCGACCGCGTCCCCCGGCCGGAGATGCGCCACGAGCACCCGCTCCAGAGCGTCCAGCGCACCCGAGGTGACGGCGACGGGCCCGTCGGGAACCCCGTCGGCGTCCAGCTCCGCCCGCGCCAGCCGCGCCAGCCCGGGCTCCACGGGCGCGTGTCCGTACAGCACGGGCTCCCGGTCCCCCTCCTCCGCGGCCGCCGCGAACGCCCCGGCCAGCGCGGGCAGCAGCGCGGGGTCCGGGTTGCCCTCGGACAGGTTCCGCACGCCCGCCGGGACTTCCACCCGGATGAGCTCACGCGCGGTGGTGGCCGGCTTGGGCCGCACCCGGCTCCCCCGCCGGCCCGCGGTCTCGATGACCCCGCGTTCGCGCAGGGTCCGGTACGCGGCCGCGACGGTGTTCGGGTTCACCCCGAGACGCTCCGCCAACTCCCGCATGGGGGGCAGCAGTTCGCCCGGCTTCAGGGTCCCGTCCCCCACCGCGCCCTCGATGCTCGCGGAAATCTCTGCCGCACGCCGACCAGTGATCCGATACTCTCCTAGCACAAAGACAAGTATGCACTAGTGCAATGGAGAAAGCCATGCAGGGGACCCAGCCACGACGGCCCGCCTACCCGCCCACCGAGCGCACGGTCCCCACCCGCTCCCCCGACCGCGCCGCGTACGACAGGGAACGGGTGCACGCGATACTCGACGAGGGCTACGTCTGCCATCTCGGCTTCGTCCGGGACGGCGCGCCGGTGGTGCTGCCCACGCTGTACGGCCGGGTCGGCGAGCGTCTCTACGTGCACGGTTCGACCGGCTCGCGCCCGCTGCGCGCGGCGGGCCTGGCCGACCCCGGCCTCCCGGTCTGCCTCACCGTCACCCACGTCGACGGCCTGGTGCTGGCCCGCTCGGCCTTCCACCACTCGATCAACTACCGCTCCGTGGTGGTGCACGGCGTGGCGTACGACGTGACCGACGCCGAGGAGAAGCGGCAGGCCCTCGACGCCCTGGTCGACCATGTCGTACCGGGCCGCGCCGCCGACTCCCGCCCGGCGAACAGGAAGGAGCTCGCCGCCACCGCGGTGATCCGGCTGGACCTGAACGAGGTCTCCGCCAAGCTGCGCACCGGCGGCGCCAACGACGAGCCCGAGGATCTGGATCTCCCCCACTGGGCCGGCGTCGTCCCGCTGCGCAAGGGCTACGACGCCCCGCTCGCCGACCCCGGACTGGCCCCCGGCACCGCGCTGCCCGGGTACCTCGCGGCGCTGTGATGCCGGTCCACCGCTGGGACGGGCCCCGTGACGACGCCGAGTGGCAGCGGTGGCCGGCCGTGCGCGACTTCGGCCGGCGCGTGGTCGACGGTCCGCCGGGCGAGCCGCCCCTCGTCCAGCCCCTGCACTTCGCCTACGCCCCCGAGCGCGGCGAGGCGGTGACCCGTCCGGCGCGGCCCGATCCGCTCCGGCCCGCGGTCTAGGCGACCTTGGACGTCGTACCGAGCGTGGTCGACGAATACGGCTACGTCCCCGGCCCCTGACAGGCCGAGCCCGGCACTCCGGCACGGCGTCGGTGCGGGAGCGCATCGCCGCCGAGCCCGGCACTCCGGCACGGCGTCGGTGCGGGAGCGCATCGCGGCCGGGCTGGCGGAACCGGGACGGCGCGCGTGACGCTCCTGCACGCGCGCACCTCCCGCGCCGCCTGCGGGCCCGACCGCAGGGCCCTCCCGCGCGGGAGGGCCCTGCGCCGTCACGCCGGGACCGCGTCCGGCTCCTGTCCGCGGGTCCGCGCGTCCCGCGCCTCGCCCACCGCCAGTCCCGCGACCGAGCCCAGCATCAGCAGGGTGCCGGCCAGGGTGGCCGTCGTGAGCCGCTCGCCGAGCAGGGCGACCGCGAGCACCGCCGCGCTCACCGGCTCCAGCAGCATGATCACGGACACGGTGGCGGACCGTACGACGGCCGCACCGGCGAAGTAGAGACCGTAGGCGAGCGCCGTGGGCACGGAGGCGACGTACAGCAGCAGGCACAGCAGGGTGCCGGGGGCGTCGGTGTGCGGCACCAGGCCCTCGAACGCCGCGAACGGCAGCAGCACCAGGCTGGTGACGGCGAACGCACCCACGGTCGTACCGGAGGAGTCCGTACCGCCGTCGCGCCCCCACCAGCGGGTGAGCAGCGTCATCGCGGAGTATCCGGCCGCGGACAGCAGGGCGAGCAGCACGCCCCACGGAACGACGGTCGCGCCCTCACCGCCGAGGACGAGGACGACGAGTCCGGCGAGCGCGCCCACGACGGCGGCCAGCCCGCCGCGCCCCAGGCGCTCGCCCAGGGTCAGGCGCGCGCCGAGCGCGATCAGTACGGGTCCGGCGCCGAGGGTGACGACGGTCGCCACGGCGAGTCCGGTGGCGGCGACGGCCGCGAAGTAGGCGGTCTGGAAGACGGCGAGCCCGATGCCGGTGGCCCCGGCCCGCAGCGCACGCCGGCGCAGCGGCTCGGGGGCGGCGGTCCGGGCGCGCCGGGTCAGGAGCCGGGCGGTGAGCAGCAGCACCAGGCCCGCCGCACAGCGCCAGAAGGACAGGGCGACGGGCCCCATGTCGCTGGTCCGGTAGACCAGCGAGGCGGCGGCGCCGGCGGTGCCCCAGGCGGCACCGGCGACGATCAGATAGAGGAGGCCTCGCCCGACGGACAGGCCGGAGACGGTGTTCGACACGTGTTCTCTCCGCAGATGCACGCACACGCGCGTCGGCGCGGGTGCGGAAGTTCGGGAAGGGATCCCCGCTCGGGGCGAGGAGATCCGGGGACTTCGTCTGCGGGCAGCACCGTTGCGCCCGGCGGCGTGCCGGGCGGATGTACCGGAGGGCCCGCCTCAGGCGGCCGGAGGCGGCAGAACGAGTGCGCGTGCGTGCATGATCCGCACCTTAGGCGCTCGTTCCCCGCCGGGACAACTCCCGTTCCGGACCGCTGCCCGCCACCGGCTCCCCGGAGCCCTTCGCGGGGGCCGAGGACTGGGCGATGAAGGCGCCCGCGAGGACGACCGCGCCGCCCACGATCTGCGGCGCCGACAGATGCTCGCCGAGCAGGACCCAGGCGAGGACGGTGGCGATGACCGCCTCGAGGCAGGCCACGACGCCCGCGACCTGCGGCGAGAGCCGGCGCACCGAGACCACGCCGGTGACATAGGCGACGACCGTGGCGACGAGGACGATCCAGGCGAGCAGGGCGACGGCGGCGACCGGGGTGCCGTTCATCTCCGCGCTGCCGGTGAGTACGGTCCAGTCCATGGACCAGGGCCGGGCGACGACGGTGAGGACGGCGGCGCCGACCAGCAGTCCGTAGGCGATCACGCCCAGCGGATCGGGGACCTCCTCGTCGTCCCCGCCCCGGTCGGAGAGGACGAAGTAGCCGACCTGGCAGCAGGCCGCGCCGAGCGCCAGCAGCAGGCCGAGGGCGTCGAAGCCGAGGCCCGCCCACACCTCCACGACACAGGCGAGCCCGCCCACCGCCAGGACCACGCCGACCGCGGCGGCACGGGTCACGGGCCGCCGCTGCACGAACCGCACCCAGCCGAGGACGAGCGCGGGCGCCAGGTACTCGACCAGCAGGGCGACACCGACGGGGATGCGGGAGATCGCGGCGAAGTAGCAGGCCTGGACGCCTGCCACGGCGAACAGGCCGAAGCCGGCGAGCAGTCCGGGCCTGCTGCGCAGGAGTTCCCGGTGGCGCACGGCGAGCGGCAGCATCACGAGCGCCGCGCCCGCCACGCGCAGCCAGACGACGTGGAGCGGGTCGAGACCCGCCTCGATCAGCGGCTTGGCCGCCACACCGGAACCCCCGAAGGCCAGCGCGGACAGCAGCGCGAGACCGAGCCCGACGCCTTTGCGGTGGTCGTTCCGGAGACTGACAGAGGTAGGCACCGGCACATGATGACAGGCCCCGACAGGAGCGTCACCCCTTATGACACCTGTCTCACCGGCTGGACGGCGCCTCGAGCCGGGCGAACAGGTCACGGTGGTCGATTCCGGCGCGTTCGAGCACCTCGACGGCGCGCGCCCGGGGGTCCACGACGAGCGCGGCGAGCAGATCGGTCCCGCACGCCGGTCCTTCGCCGAGGCGGGCCGCGCGCTCATGGGCGTACTCCATGCACCCGGCGGCCAGGGGTGAGAGGCCGGCGGACCCGGCCACCGCGGGGAGGCCGCCCGAGTCCTCGACCGCGCCCTGCCAGCGCAGGCCGTAGCCGATGCTGCGCTGGATCAGATAGCCCAGCAGCCGGGCGATCCGGGGACCCTCGCCGAAGGCCGCTCTCACCTCGGCGTCGGATTCCAGGAGTGAGTGCAGCAGATGGGCGGTGTCGATCTGGCGGTCCCCGTCGCGGACCGCCCGGCGCCGGGCACCGGTCACCACCGCCGCCAGTGAGGCGCCGAGCCTGGCGTCGTTCTCCGCGCGGTGGAGGCCCTGCTCCTGGAGCTCCGAGGCCTGCTGGCGGGGGATACGGGGTTGCACATCCCCCACCCCATCAGTCCCGGAGGGCCGGGGCATCCCCGGCGGGACGCATCTTGACGTCCCACGGGAAGCGGACCCGGGGGGCCGGGATCTCCTCCTTGCGGAGGAGATCAGGGCGTAAACGCCCGAGGGGCGCGCGCCGGTTTGCGTCACGCCCCTCGACGGCCCTCACCAACCGGGTCAGTCCTCGTCGGCGAGGATCAGGTACAGCTTCTTGCGGGCCTCGTTGATGACGGCGAGGGCCTTGTCGCGCTGTTCCTTGCTGCCCGTCTTCCAGACCTGCCCGAAGGCTTCCATCAGGCCGAATCCGGCCTGCCGGATCTCGCTCAGCGCCTCCCAGTCGACCCCGCGCGAGGCCTCCTCCCAGGGTGCCTCGGGGCCTTCCCCGGCCGCCGTGCGGCCGGCGTCGGTGAGCGAGAACAGCTTCTTGCCGCCCTCGGACTCGCTGACGATCAGCCCCTCGTCCTCCAGCAGCTGAAGGGTGGGATAGACCGAGCCGGGGCTGGGCTTCCACGCCCCGCCGCTGCGCTCGGCGATCTCCTGGATCATCTCGTAGCCGTGCATCGGACGGTCCTTCAGCAGGGCGAGGATCGAGGCCCGTACATCACCGCGCCGCGCCCTTCCCCTCGGTCCGCCGCGCCCCCGTCCGCCCCAGGGGCCGCCGTGCCCGAAGCCCGGCCCGAAGGGGCCCCCGGGACCACCCGGGCCCCCCGGACCGAAGGGCCCGAAGGCGGCGCGCAGCCGCTCGAAGTCCCCACGTCCGCCGCGCGGGCCGCCGTGACCTTGTCCATGCTCGAAACCATGGGTACGCATCGCCACCACTCCATCCTGTCGTTGATCTGTCGCGATGCCTCAACGATATATCGGAACAGCTCGGCCGACAACCCCCTCGCCCGCCGCGTCCGGTCCACGGCCCGCACATTGGCCTTGGCCTGCGGCTTCGCGCAGGGCCTACCGTCGGGGCATGCGGATCCGAATCGTCGACGCCTTCACCGACCGGCCCTTCGCCGGCAACCCCGCCGGGGTACTGCTGCTCGATGCCTTCCCGGGCGACCCCTGGCTGCAGAACGTCGCCCTGGAGGTCAATCACGCCGAGACGGCCTTCGCCCACCCGCTCCCCGCGGGCGGCGACGCCGACTGGGCGCTGCGCTGGTTCACCCCCGTCACCGAGGTCGCGATGTGCGGCCACGCGACGCTGGCCGCGGCGCACGTCCTGCACACCACCGGCGCCCACGAGGGCCCGGTGCGGTTCGCCACGCGCAGCGGGGTCCTCGTCGCCACGCCCGGCGAGGACGGCGCTGTCGTCCTGGACTTCCCCACCGCCCCGCTCACCGCGGTCGACGTCCCGGAGGGCGTCGCGAAGGCGCTGGGCACCCGGCCGCTCACGGCGTTCGACACCGGCCCGGACATCGGGGACCTGCTGGTGGAGGTCGCCGACGAGCGGACCGTGCACGCCCTGCGGCCCGACCTCAAGGCCCTGACCGCCTACTCGGAGCGCGGTGTCATCGCCACCGCCCGCGCCGAGAACCCCGCCCTGGGCTACGACTTCGTCTCCCGCTGCTTCTTCCCGAACGTCGGCATCGACGAGGACCCGGTCACCGGCAGCGCGCACACCGCCCTGGCCCCCTACTGGTCCGAGCGCCTCGGCCGCACCGCTCTCACCGGCCTGCAGGCCTCACCGCGCTCCGGCCGCGTCCGCACGGAACTGCGGGGCGGGCGCACCCTGCTGAGCGGACGCGCGGTGACGGTCATCGAGGGCGACCTGCTGGTCTGAAGCCGGTACGGCGAAGGGGGCGTACGACGATGCCGTACGCCCCCTTCGCCGAAGCCCTACGCCGTCGGCAGCCAGTCCACCTTGCCGGCCAGCAGCGCGTATCCCACGAACGCGCCGACGTCGAGCAGTGTGTGCGCGACCACCAGCGGGCCGACGCGGCCCCAGCGCCGGTACAGGTACACGAACACCACGCCCATCACCATGTTGCCGATGAAGCCGCCGATGCCCTGGTAGAGGTGGTACGAGCCGCGCAGCACCGCGCTGCCCGCCAGCGACGCCCCCGGGCTCCAGCCCAACTGGTCCAGCCTGCGCAGCAGATAGCCGACGACGACGACCTCTTCGAGGATCGAGTTCTGCAGCGCCGAGAGGATCAGTACGGGGTACTTCCACCACACCTCGGGCAGCGCCTCCGGCACCACGGTGAGGTTGAAGCCGAGGCCGCGGACGGCCAGGTAGAACGCGATGCCGCTGCTGCCGATGACCGCCGCCACCGCCGCGCCGCGGCCGAGGTCGGCCCAGGGCCGGGTGCGGTCGAAGCCGAGGGTGCGCAGCCCCGCGCCCTCGCGCAGCAGGAAGTGTGCGACGAGCGCGACCGGGACGAGCGCCGTGGTGATCCCGAAGAGCTGCCAGGCGAGGTCCAGCCAGGGGCGGCCCGGCGCCGCCGAGGCGTTGAGAGTGGCCGCCTGGTCCTTCAGGCCGCCCGGTTCCGTGACCGAGCCGACAAAGCTGATCAGGGCCGAGACCCCGCTCGCGCCGAGCGACAGCGCGAGCACCAGAAGCGTCTCGTCGCGCAGCGTCGTCCGCGAGGGCCTCAGCTCAGGATGGGAATCGGCCCCCGGGCCCGCCTCCGCCTGCACACTGCCTCCACATCACCGATCGGTCCGATCAGTATGAGGGCAGCGGCTGTGCGCCCGGTCCGGGGGCCGGTCCGGGTCAGCCCGTCGGCACCGGCTCCGGCAGTCCCACCGGCCAGCTGTGCACCGGATCGCCCTGCCGCGTCAGCTCGCGGTAGCGGCGGGTGGTGGCGGCCAGGGCCTCCTCCCGGCTCAGACCGAGGTCCAGCGCCCGGTGGAAGGTGGCGGCCTGCCAGGTCGCGCCGTTCACCCTGCGCCGGCACCGCTCCTCGATCACCCCGAGGTACAGATCCCGGTCGGCGGGCTCGATCCCCCACGCGTCCAGCCCTGCCTCGGCGAGCGGCAGCAGTTCGTCCCGTACGAGGGTGACCGCGTCCACCTCGCCCAGTCCGCCGAGACGGCCGCGCCGGGGCCAGGTCAGGCGGGCGTCGATGCCGTACCTGCACGCGGCGTCGAAATTGGCGGCGGCCGCCTCGAAGGGCAGCCTGCTCCACACCGGCCGGCTGTCCTCGGCCAGGGCGCGCACCACACCGTAGTAGAAGGCCGCGTTGGCGATGACGTCGGTGACGGTGGGGCCGGCGGGCAGCACGCGGTTCTCCACGCGCAGGTGCGGGACGCCGTCGGCGATGCCGTAGACGGGGCGGTTCCAGCGGTAGACGGTGCCGTTGTGCAGGACGAGTTCGGCGAGGCTGGGGACGCCGCCCCGGTCCAGCACCTCGAGCGGGTCCTCGTCGTCGCAGATCGGCAGCAGGGCCGGGTAGTAGCGCAGGTTCTCCTCGAACAGGTCGAACGCCGAGGTCACCCAGCGCTCCCCGAACCAGGTGCGCGGCCGCACCCCCTGGGCCTGGAGCTCGGGCGGGCGGGTGTCGGTGGACTGCGTGAACAGCGGGGGCCTGGACTCGCGCCACAGCTCCCGGCCGAACAGGAACGGCGAGTTGGCGCCCACGGCGATCTGCGCGGCGGCGACCGCCTGCGCCGCGTTCCACACACTGGCGAAGCGCTCCGGGGTGACCTGGAGGTGCAGCTGCACCGAGGTGCACGCGGCCTCGGGGGCGATGGACTTCGACGTACAGCTCAGTCGTTCCACACCGTCGATGTCGAGGGTGAAGTCCTCACCGCGCGCGGCCACGATCTGGTCGTTGAGCAAGGCGTAGCGGTCCACGTCGGAGAGGTTCGAGGAGACCAGGTCGTCCCGGTCCAGCGTCGGCAGGATGCCGATCATCACGATCCCCGCGTCCACCTCACCGGCTTTACGGTCTGCGTACGAGAGTGAAGTGCGCAGTTCCTCGTCGAGCCGGTCGAAAACCCGCCCGCCCAATCGATGGGGTGCGATGTTCACTTCCAGATTGAACATGGCGAGTTCTGTTTGGAAGTCCCTGCTGGCGATCCGTTCGAGGACTTGCGCATTCAACATTTTCGGCATCCCGTCGGCGCCCGCGAGATTCAATTCGATCTCCAGCCCCATGAGGTTCTTGGGGCGGTCGAACCGCTTCTCCGCCAGGAGTCGCTCCAAGCCCGTCAGACAGCTGCGGAGCTTCTCGCGGTAGCGCTGGCGATCGGACAGGTCGAACTGGCCTGCCACGACCTTTTCCCCCATCGAAGGGTCCTTCCTCGCAGGGGCGTACCGAAGATCGGCCGCCGGGGTCCCGGTCCACAGGGGAGGATGCCCCGTCGATGCGATCGATAACGCCACGGAGGCGACCGTCGGCCGCTAGTCTGGTCGATGTGACCAGAGGCACATTCACGGGGCATGGCACAGAAGGCGACTTACGAGCCGTTGGTTTACTCGTGAAAAACGCCGACGAGAATGGGCCGACCGCTTCGCGGCCATTTCGCGAGGTCACCGACGTGCACCCGGTCCGGAATCGGGATTATTCTCGCTTTTCACCGGCCAGAAGTACCCTTGTTCCGGCGGTCGAAAACGGCTAGCCGAAACATAGTCTGAACGCGTGTCGTATAAACTTTGCGCACAAGGCAGAAGGTTGGCGCCCACGGTGCGAGTGATCCAGCCGGGAGGCGGCGTGCGGCAGTCCTCGCCCCCGTTCCCCGGGCTCAGCCCCCTGGCCCCCGCCTCTCTGGCCTTCGCGAGCTGACAGCGCCGTCCGCACCGCCACGCCCCGCCCTCGCACTGTGCCTTCGAATGAGAGGCGACCCACCATGCCCCTGCATGTCCCCCCGGCTCCCGCGCCCGCACTGCGTTCCGTCCTGACCGCGCTCTCCTCCCCGACCGCGGTCAGTGAGGCCCGAACTCCCTCCCTGCTCGTCGCCCAGGGACCCGCCTCACCCGAGCTGCCCCTTCCCGTCCACGTGCTGGACCGGACCACCCCCGACGCCGGGACGGCGACCCGGCTGGCCGGCTGGCGTTTCCTGATCCGCACCGGCGACCGCTCGGTGGCCGCCGCGGACACCGTGCTCACCGCCGACGGCTGGACGTTCTCCCGTTTCTTCGAAGGCCCCTACATCGCCTCCACCGAGCTCGCGCTGCGCCAGGCCGAGGCCATGCCGCAGCCGTACCAGCCCCGGCTCCTGTCGGTGCCGAGCCTCTACATGCTGACGCTGTGGCTGCACGGCGACCCCACGGCGGACGGCGCCACCGGCCACCCTGCGGCCACCGATCTGCTCGTCCCGCTCGCCCCGGCGCCGCCCGGCATCGCGGCCCACCGTCCGCACCGGTTCGGCGACCTGCTCCCGGTCCTGACCCACCGCGTGGCACCGACCCGCCTGCTCGGCTCGCCCGCCTGACGGTTCCACCGTGTGCCCCGCCGCCCGAGGAGAGCGGCGGGGCACACGCGTGTCCTGGAATGACTAGCCCCATCCGGCCACGGTGAACCACCCGAAGTGACAGTGCAGTTGCGATGAACCGCCCGCGCGGGTGACGCGTCATCAACCTGTGAGGAGCGGTGCCGCGAAATGCCTGCGGATCCTCGTCCACGGGACAACACTGGTTTCCGACCGACTTATCACAACGGGGGGCGGCCATGAACGAAGCTTCACGCCGCGGAACTGACACACCAGCCGACTCACAGGTCACCACAGAGCGAGAGATCCCACCCATGTGCCAGCACAAGCCACCGTGCCCCTCAGCCGACTCCGCCGACCGGGAATCCGCCCGTCTCGTGGCGCACCACCCGGAGCAGGGCTGGAGCCTGCTGTGCAACGGTGTCGTGTTCTTCGAGGACACCGGTGAACTCCTGCCCGACGGCAGGATCATCGCCCCGCAGCGTCCCCGGGGCGCCAGCCTGACCACCGCCTGAGGAGGACCGGGCGGCACGGGGCCCGCCCGGGCACATCCGGGGCCGGACGCGGAACCTCCGCGCACCGGCCCCGACGCGCGTCCGTGGTCGGTCACTCACCGTGGTGCGTCACTCGGGACCGGTGACCGGCCGGCCGCCCCTTCCCAGCGGCGCCCGCCTTCCGGAAGACTCCTGGAAGTTTCGCGGGATTCCGTCACGGAGGTGGGGCGAGTGACAGCACACGGGGGCGGCGCCGGGGGCAGAGTCACGATCACGGAGATCGCCCGGCAGGCCGGCGTCTCCGTGCCGACCGTCTCCCGCGTGGTCAACGGCCGCTCCGACGTGTCCCCGGGGACCCGTGCCCGGGTCGAGGAACTGCTGCGCCGCCACGGCTACCGCAAGCGCCCCGCCGCCTCGCCCTCCCGGGCGGCCCTGATCGACCTCGTCTTCGACGACCTCGACAGCCCCTGGGCGGTGGAGATCATCCGCGGTGTCGAGGAGGCCGCCCACGGCGCCGGGGTGGGCACGGTGGTCTCGGCGATCCACGGGCGCTCCGGCGACGCCCGGGAGTGGATGCGCAACCTGCGGGCGCGCGCCTCCGACGGCGTCGTCCTGGTGACCTCGGCACTGGAACCCACGCTGCACGAGGAGTTGCGCATCCTCGGGGTGCCGCTGGTGGTCGTGGACCCGGCGGGCTCCCCCGCCCTGGACGTGCCGGCCATCGGCGCCGCCAACTGGTCGGGCGGGATGGCGGCGACCGGACATCTGCTGTCCCTGGGACACCGCAGGATCGGCATGATCACCGGTCCCGCCCGGCTGCTCTGCTCCCGCGCCCGCCTCGACGGGTACCGGGCGGCCCTCGAAGGCTCCGGCATTTCCCTCGACGAGTCCCTCGTCGTCCCGGGCGACTTCCACCCGGAGTCCGGCCTCGCCGGCTGCACCACCCTGCTGGAGCTGCCGGATCCGCCGACCGCGGTGTTCGCGGCCGGCGACCGGATGGCCCTGGGCGCGATCGAGGCACTGCGCGGCCGGGGGCTCAGGGTTCCCCAGGACATGAGCGTGGTCGGTTTCGACGACCTCCCGGAGGTCCGCTGGTCGGCGCCGCCGCTGACCACCGTCCGCCAGCCGCTGGCCGACATGGGCAAGCTCGCCGTCCGTACGGTGCTCCGGCTCACCCGCGACGAAGAGCCGGACTCCCCGCGCGTGGAGCTGGGGACGGACCTGGTCGTCCGGGCGAGCACGGCCGCCCCCGCCGGGCACCGCCTATCGTGACCGGCATGCAGTCCTACACCATCGGCCAGGCAGCGAAACTGCTCGGCGTGAGCCCGGACACCGCCCGCCGCTGGGCGGACGCGGGACGTATCACCACCCACCGCGACGACGGCGGACGGCGGCTCGTCGACGGACGGGACCTGGCGGCGTTCTCCGTCGAACTCGCCCGCGCCGGAACCGCCGGGGAGGACACCCCGTACACCTCCGCCCGCAACGCCTTCCCCGGCATCGTCACCGCGATCAAGCTCGGCGACGTCGCCGCCCAGGTCGAGATCCAGGCCGGACCGCACCGCCTCGTCTCCCTCCTCACGCGCGAGGCCGTCGAGGAACTGGGCCTGGAGGTCGGCGTGGAAGCGACGGCCCGCGTGAAGTCGACGAACGTCCACATCGACCGCACGTGACGGGAGGCCGGCCCGGTCCGGCCGACGGAGGAAGCGCTCCGGCATCGATGCGGACGCGCCTCACCGGCCGGAGAGCGCCGTCCGCCGCGACGGCGAAGGGCCCCGCTCCGGTGTCGGAGCGGGGCCCTTCGCCCGGTGTCAGTCCTCGTACGCGTCCAGCGGCGGGCAGGAGCAGACCAGGTTGCGGTCGCCGAAGGCCTGGTCGATACGGCGCACCGGCGGCCAGTACTTGTCGGCGGCGCTCACCCCGGCCGGGAAGACGGCGTCCTCGCGCGTGTACGCGTGCTCCCAGTCCCCGCCGAGCGCGGCGGCGGTGTGCGGGGCGTTGCGCAGCGGGTTGTCGTCCGCCGGCCACTCGCCGGAGCCGACCTTCTCGATCTCCGCGCGGATCGCGATCATCGCCTCGCAGAACCGGTCGAGCTCGGTCAGGTCCTCGGACTCGGTGGGCTCGATCATCAGGGTGCCGGCCACCGGGAACGACATCGTCGGCGCGTGGAAGCCGTAGTCGATCAGCCGCTTGGCCACGTCGTCCACGCTGACGCCGGTCGCCTTGGTCAGCGGGCGCAGGTCGATGATGCACTCGTGCGCGACCAGCCCGCCGGGGCCGGTGTAGAGCACCGGGTAGTGCGGCTCCAGGCGCTTGGCGATGTAGTTGGCGCTCAGCACGGCCACCTGCGTGGCGCGCTTGAGACCCTCTCCGCCCATGAGCCGGACGTACGCCCAGGAGATGGGCAGGATGCCCGCGGAGCCCCACGGCGCTGCCGAGATCGGGCCGACGCCGGTCTCCGGGCCGGCCTCCGGCTGGAGCGGGTGGTTCGGCAGATACGGCGCCAGGTGCGCCCGAACGCCGACCGGGCCGACGCCGGGGCCGCCGCCGCCGTGCGGGATGCAGAAGGTCTTGTGCAGGTTCAGGTGCGAGACGTCACCGCCGAAGTGGCCCGGCTTGGCCAGACCCACCAGGGCGTTGAGGTTGGCGCCGTCCACGTACACCTGGCCGCCGGCCTCGTGCACCTCGGCACAGATGTCGGCGACGTGCTCCTCGAACACGCCGTGCGTCGAGGGGTACGTGATCATCAGCACGGCGAGCTCGTCGCGGTGCCGCGCGATCTTCGCGCGCAGGTCGGCGACGTCGATCTCGCCGTCGTCGGACGTCTTGACGACGACGACCTTCATGCCGGCCATCACGGCGCTGGCGGCGTTGGTGCCGTGCGCGGAGGACGGGATGAGGCAGATGGTGCGCTGCTCGTCGCCGTTGGCACGGTGGTAGCCGCGTACGGCGAGCAGTCCGGCCAGCTCGCCCTGGGATCCGGCGTTGGGCTGGAGGGACACCTTGTCGTAGCCGGTGACCTCGGCGAGACGGTCCTCCAGCTCGTGGATGAGCGTGAGGTAGCCCCGGGCCTGCTCGGCGGGCACGAAGGGGTGCAGCTGGCCGAACTCGGGCCAGGTGACCGGCTCCATCTCGGTGGTCGCGTTGAGCTTCATGGTGCAGGAGCCCAGCGGGATCATGCCGCGGTCCAGCGCGTAGTCCCGGTCGGAGAGCCGGCGCAGATAGCGCAGCATCGCGGTCTCGGAGCGGTGCTGCTGGAAGACGGGGTGCGTCAGGTACTCGTCGTTGCGCACCAGGGCGTCCGGCAGGGTGTCCCGCGCGGCCGCGTCCAGGGCCTCCGCGTCGCCGTCGACGCCGAAGGCGCTCCACACGGCGGTCAGCTGCGCGCGGGTGGTGGTCTCGTCGCAGGCGATGGAGACGTGGTCGGCGTCGACGAGGCGCAGGTTGACGCCGTTGCCCCGGGCGGCGGCGACGATCTCGGCGGCCCGGCCCGCGACCCGTACGGTCAGCGTGTCGAAGTACGAGCCGTGCACGATCTCGGCCCCGCCGGACCGCAGGCCCTCGGCGAGGACGGTGGCGTAGCGGTGGGTGCGCCGGGCGATCAGCCGCAACCCCTCCGCGCCGTGGTAGACGGCGTACATGCCGGCCATGACGGCGAGCAGCACCTGGGCGGTGCAGATGTTGCTGGTGGCCTTCTCGCGGCGGATGTGCTGCTCACGGGTCTGCAGGGCGAGGCGGTAGGCCTTGTGTCCGTCGGCGTCGACGGAGACGCCGACGAGCCGTCCGGGCAGACTGCGCGCCATCTTCTCCTGTACGGCCATGTAGCCGGCGTGCGGCCCGCCGAAGCCCATCGGGACACCGAAGCGCTGGGTGGTGCCGACCGCGATGTCCGCGCCCAGCTCACCGGGCGACTTCAGCAGCGTGAGGGCGAGCAGGTCGGCGGCGACGGTGACGAGCGCGCCCCGCTCGTGCGCCTGGTCGATCAGTGGCTTGATGTCGCGTACGGCACCGGAGGCGCCCGGGTACTGGATCAGCACCCCGTTGATCTCGCGCTCGGCGAGCCCGGCGGGGATGCCGTCGCTCAGGTCGGCCACGACGACCTCGACGCCGGTCGGCTCGGCGCGGGTCTCGATCACGGCGACGGTCTGCGGCAGGGCGTCCGCGTCGACGAGGAACAGGCCCTTCTTGTTCTTGCCCATGCGCCGCGACAGGGCCATGGCCTCGGCGGCGGCGGTGCCCTCGTCGAGCAGCGAGGCACCGGAGGTCGGCAGGCCGGTGAGGTCGGCGACCACGGTCTGGAAGTTGAGCAGCGCCTCGAGCCGACCCTGGGAGATCTCCGGCTGGTAGGGCGTGTAGGCCGTGTACCAGGCGGGGTTCTCCATCACGTTGCGCAGGATCACGGGCGGGGTGAAGGTCCCGTAGTACCCGAGCCCGATCATGGAGCCGAGCACCTCGTTGCGGTCGGCCAGCCCACGCAGCTCGGCCAGCACCTCCGCCTCGCTGCGGGCACCCGGCAGGTCCAGCGCGTCGGCGTTCTTGATCACATCCGGTACCGCGGCGGCGGTGAGCTCGTCCAGCGAGCCGTAACCGACCTGGGCGAGCATCTTGGCCCGGGCCTCGTGGTCGGGGCCGATGTGGCGCTGCTCGAAGGGAATTCCCTGTTCGAGCTCGGAGAGCGGAGTGCGAGGGGCGGTCATTGAGGAGGCCTCCTGGTCCGACGACCTTCGAGGGGCACCACGGCACGGGTGCCCGGACGGCCTCCCCCTCTGTCATCTCAACCTGAGAGCTTCACCGGGTCACCCGAGGGCACCCGGCTTTCACCGTCGGTGAGAGCGGAAGCCGTCGACACCCGCCCTGCTTTCCAGAGTGACCTCGTCCGTGCGGTACGTGTGCCTGAGAGATTCCGGGGAGGATTTGCTCCTTCGGCGCCTCCGGTGACGTCCGGAGGGCTCTCCCGCACGGGGTCAGCAGCCGCTGTCAGCGTACCAGCGCGCACCCCATCAGAACTTTCGAGTGGCCGTCCAGCCGATTGTGCCGTTCTGTAGTGCTTACGGATGAGTTTGCGACCAGTGGAGGGCCCGTGCAGACCGACATCGATCCGCGCCACCTGATCGGCCGCAAGGCGTTCGACCGCA
This sequence comes from Streptomyces sp. NPDC048584, assembly GCF_043199595.1. Classification (NCBI taxonomy): domain Bacteria; kingdom Bacillati; phylum Actinomycetota; class Actinomycetes; order Kitasatosporales; family Streptomycetaceae; genus Streptomyces; species Streptomyces sp. NPDC048584. Next base: position 10,675 of record NZ_JBICWF010000011.1, on the reverse strand, counting down.
ACGGAACCCGGATCGGCACGATCGACGAGATCTACCTCGACGACGCCACGGGCGTACCGGAATGGGCGGCGATACGCACCGGACTGTTCAGCAGGGACGCATTCGTCCCCCTGGAACCCAGCGATCTCGTCGACGGCGCCCTCCACGTGCCCTTCGAGCGCGCCCTCATCAAGGAGGCCCCAGACTTCGGTGTGGGCCGCCATCTCTCCCCGGAGCAGGAACTCCAGCTGTACCACCACTACGGTCTGGACATCGCCGCTCCCGCCCCCCTCCCTGACCACGACTTCGGCAAGCTCGCGGGCAACGACAAGCCGGCCTGACCCGAACCGTTCACCGGTTCCGCGACCTCTTCCCTCCGCCGGCCGCCGCGCCCACGTCCTCGTCCTCCCCGGGCGCGCGGGGCACCAGCGGAAGCGGGTCCGCCGGCTCCAGGGCCGGGTCGTCGACGCGGAAGGTCTTCACCCGGCCCGGCTCCGAGCCGGGCGTCTCGAAGCGCACGGTGACCCGGCCGAGACCGCTGCCCTGGACCCAACCGTGCCCGTGCCCGGCATGCCGTACGTCATGTCCGGCCGGCCAGCGCCGCTCGGCGGGCGCCTCCGGCTCCGGTGCGGGAGCGGCGTCCGTCTCCTCCTGCGGGGACTCCTCGGCGACCGCCCCCGCCGCCTGCGCGAACAGGTCCTCCTGCGTGTAGTCCGCCAGCCCGCTGACCCCGACCCCGAGCAACCGCACCCCGCCGGTCGTGTCGACCGAGTCCAGCAGCCGCGCGGCCGCCTCCCGCACCACGGCCGGATCGTCCGTGGGGCCGCGCAGGGTCTCGGAGCGGGTGAGGGTCGAGAAGTCGTACCGGCGCACCTTCAGCACGATGGTCCGGCCCGACAGCCCCGCCGCCCGCAGCCTGTGCACGCACCGGTCGGCCAGCCGCCGCACCTCCGTACCGACCCGCACCCGGTCGTGGATGTCCACGTCGTAGGTGTCCTCGACCGACACCGACTTGGTCTCCCGCTCGGCCACCACGGGCCGCTCGTCCCGGGCCAGCGCCATCGCGAACAGCGCGTGCCCGTGTGCCTTGCCCAGCAGCCGTACGAGCTCGTCCTCCCCCGCCTCCGCGATCTCCTCGACCGTGTGGATCCCCGCCCGGCGCAGATGGTCACCGGTGGCCGGGCCGACACCCGGCAGGGTGCGCACGGACAGCGGGGCCAGGAGGGCCCGCTCCGTGCCCGGCTCGATCAGCACCAGTCCGTCCGGCTTCGCCTGCTCCGAGGCGATCTTCGCCACCATCTTGGAGGCAGCCAGACCCACCGACCCGGTGAGCGCGGTGCCCGCCCGTATGTCCGCGCGCAGCTTCGCCCCGGCCAGGCGCGCCGACCGCTCGTCCCAGGCCGTGCCACCGGCCTCCAGGTCCACGAACGCCTCGTCCAGGCTCAGCGGCTCCACGAGCGGTGACAGGGCCCGCAGCAGCCGCATCACCTGGTCGCTGATCGACCGGTAGAGGGCGAACCGCGGGACCAGATAGGCGGCGTTCGGCGCGAGCCGCCGGGCCTGTGCCATGGGCATCGCGGAGTGGACGCCGAAGACCCGGGCCTCGTACGAGGCGGTGGCCACCACACCACGGGGACCGAGCCCGCCCACGACGACCGCCTTCCCGCGCAGGCTCGGTTTGGACGCCTGCTCCACCGAGGCGAAGAAGGCATCCATGTCGAGATGCAGGATCGTGGGCGCGGTTCTCACGACTCCGATGCTGCCCTACGCCACTGACAACGGCCGTCCGCGGACGGCTCGCAGGGTCTCAGACCGCCTTGTTGCGCCGGGCCGCCAACTCGTCCATCGGGTTGTGCCCGACCAGGGTCTCCCCGGTGTCGACGCGCTCCCCGTGCAGCTGCGACAGCGCACTCTCCACGTCCCGCCACACCACGCCGACGGCGATGCCGAAGACGCCCTGGCCGCCCTGGAGCAGGGCGTGGACCTCGTCGGGCGAGGTGCACTCGTAGACCGTGGCCCCGTCGCTCATCAGCGTCATGCGCTCCAGGTCGCTGAAGCCCTGCTCACCGAGGTGCTGGACCGCGGCGCGGATGTTCTGCAGGGACACACCCGTGTCGAGGAACCGCTTGACGATCTTCAGCACGACGACGTCGCGGAAGCTGTACAGCCGCTGCGTGCCCGATCCATGGGCCGGCCGCACGCTCGGCTCGACCAGCCCGGTACGGGCCCAGTAGTCGAGCTGCCGGTAGGTGATACCGGCCGCGGCGCAGGCCGTGGGCCCCCGGTAGCCGATCTGCTCGGACGCCATGGACGCCGCCCCTCCGCTGCTCGGCACGGCCGTCGGCCGCTGTGGAGCCTGGTCGATCGCGCCGCCGCGCGCGGGATACGCCCCGCCCGGACGGAGCCGGGAGCTCTGGGGAGGGTACGGCCCGCCCGCCCCGAGACCGCGTTCCGGGGCACCCCCAGCCGTACCGTCGCCGCTGCTTCTCACGCCGACCTCCGTCCTTGACCTGCCTCCTCGAAGGTAGGCAGTCACCAAGGGTGCGTCAACGATCGCCACACTCGGCACGCCGAGTGATAATCACCCTAAGAGTGGTTTCCCGTACCCTCAGTCCGGGAAAGGCTAGCCGAATGCCCTCGGCACGGGCCTCGGCCCCGTGCCCGCGCGGCGGCCGCCGCCCTCACTGATTGCTGGTTCCGAAGTCCTCCGGCGAGATCTGGTCGAGGAACTCGCGGAACTTCTCCACCTCGTCCTCCTGCTCGTCCGGGATGGCGATCCCGGCATCGTCGAGCACCGTGTCGCTGCCGTAGATCGGCGTACCGGTCCGCAGGGCCAGCGCTATGGCGTCCGAGGGGCGGGCACTCACCTCGACACCGCTGGCGAACACCAGCTCCGCGTAGAAGACGCCCTCGCGCAGATCGGTGATGCGCACTTCCGTGAGCTCCTGGCCGACGGCTTCCAGCACGTCCTTGAACAGGTCGTGGGTCAGCGGCCGTGCGGGTGCCATGCCCTGCTGGGCGAACGCGATGGCCGTCGCCTCCCCCGGTCCGATCCAGATGGGGAGGTAGCGGTCGCCGCCCACCTCACGCAACAGCACGATCGGTTGGTTGGAGGGCATCTCGACCCGGACACCTACGACATCGAGCTCGTTCACACAGCAACCCTAGGCCGTGCCCGGGACGTTTGGGTAGTCGGGCAGGGAACGGGTGCCCGATCCGGCCTTCCGGCCTCCGTCGTCTCAGGGCAGCCGTATCCCGAGGGCCGCATGCACCAGTGCCGCGTGCAGTTTCACCGTGAGCCCCGCGAGCTCCTTCGTACGGGCCTCCGCGTGGGCCCGGGTCTGCGGGTTGCGGTGACGCTTCAGCGGGGCGACCACCTGGTCCACCAGGCCGGCCTCACGGTCGGCGGCGGCCTTCATCGCCCGCAGATGGCGCGGCTCGATCCCGAACCGCCCCAGCTCGGTGATGAGCCCGGCCACGGTGACCGCCTCCGCGTCGTACATGGCGTCCCCGACCGGGGCGAGCAGACCGTACGACTCCCATTCGGCGAGCACCCGCTCGTCCACGCCAGCGGCCGCCAGCAGCCCGCCGCGCCCGATGCGCGCCGCCGTGGGCGCCTCGGTGGGGAGCTCCTGCCCGGTGGCCTCGCCGTCACGCTGCCGGCCCAGCACCGGCAGCTGGGGGGCCTCTCCGCGCTCCAAGGCCTCCAGGTGCTCCCGGATCACCTTGAGCGGCAGATAGTGATCGCGCTGCATACGCAGCACATGGCCGAGGCGCTGTACGTCCCCGGCGCTGAACTTGCGGTACCCCGACGGGGTCCGCTGCGGCTCGATCAGCCCCTCCGACTCCAGGAAGCGGATCTTGGAGATGGTGACCTCGGGGAACTCCTCACGCAGCACGTTCAGCACCGCGCCGATGCTCATCAGTCCGGTGCCCGCGGCGGCGGCGCCGTCGCCGGCACCGCCGCTCGGTGTCTGAACCATGAACCTTCCCTGGGGTCCCCCGGACGGATCCGGGGAGGTCAGTAGCCCCGCTGGCTCGCGTAGAAGACCAGCCGGTACTTGCCGATCTGCACCTCGTCACCGTTGGCAAGGGCGACCTGGTCGATCCGCTCCCGGTTGACGTATGTGCCGTTCAGGCTGCCCACGTCGGCCACCGTGAAGGAGCCGTCCGGGCTGCGCCGGAACTCCACGTGCCGCCGGGAGACCGTCACGTCGTCCAGGAAGATGTCGCTCTGCGGGTGACGCCCGGCCGTGGTCAGGTCGCCGTCCAGCAGGAAGCGGCTGCCCGAGTTCGGCCCGCGGCGCACGACGAGGAGCGCGGAGCCCATCGGCAGCGCGTCGACGGCCGCCTGCGCCTCGGGAGACAGCGTCGGCATCTGCGTCTGCCCGGTGGCCTCGGCGTCGTAGGCCTCGAGACCGGAGATCGAGATCGTGGACGTCGTCTCGGAGGGGCGCTCCGGGGTGACTCCCGGCTTGAGCGGCGCGCCGCAGTTGGAACAGAAGCGGCTGTTCTCCGCGTTGCGGTTGCCGCACCTCGTACACACCAGGGCCGACATGGACGGATCCTCCTGCCGCGGCTGCCCCCCAGGGGCGTGGGACGCGTACGGGTCGGAGAACCCTCCACCCGCACCTGAGGTCGACGGTTGCCCGAAACCTATGCCGCCCGACTGCGCGGGGTCAACGGACGCGCCGCCCTGGCCGCCGCCGACCTGGTCCCGAAACAGCGGACGCTGGCCTTCCGCGTCGGGCTGTGCGCGATGACGAGCGGTCGCGTTGTCGCTGCCCTCTCGCCGCGCGCTCTTGCCGAACAACTTCCCAAACAACTTCACGGGCGATTCCCCTTGACCGAAACAGACCCGCCCGTGGGGCAGGACGAACCCTGACTGAACACATTGGCCGACCCGGACATCTTCACAACGTCCGCCTCCGCCAGACAGTTTCCACCACGCACCACCCATTCGGTGCGCCGACCCCCCGCAACCTCTTGCCCTTGCCGGACGCCCCGCATGCACCCCCGGTTCACTGGGAGGACGACCGAGCGTAGTCAGGCCGCTTCACCGTCCGCAAGGCATCCACGACGATCTTGGTCGACCGCTCCACGGTAACCGTGGCCTGTTCCTTTTCGAGAGTCTGCACCACACCTCCGGGGATGTTGAGCGCCGGCTCGAGATCCTGCGGCTTGCCGATGACCTTGAAACGATAGGGCGCGGTGATCTTGTTCCCGTCCACGCCGACCCCGTCGCCGGAATCGGTCAGATAGGTGCCCGCCACCACCCGCACACCGTTGACCTGGATCGCCTCGGCACCGGCCGCGCGCAGCTCCTGGATGGCGTCGAGCAGCATGTCCGCCTCGACCGTCCCCTTCGTGTCCTCGATGGTCATCGTGATGCCGGGACCCTGCGCGGCCACGGTGCCCGCCAGCACGCCGAGTTGCCGTTCCTTCTCGATCGTCTGCTTGCGGGCCTCTTCGGCCTGGTCGGAGCTGTTCTCCAGCTCGTCGCGCTGCTTCTCGAGTCCCTGCTTCTCGTCCTCAAGACGCTCTGTGCGGTCGTCGAGTTCATCGAGGATGCGCACAAGATCTTCCTGACGTGCCCCGCGCAGCGCGCTGTCGCCGTCGCTGTTCGACGCCACCTGGACGGCCAGACCGAATCCGAGTCCGAAGAGCAGGATGGCGACGATGAGTTGGGCCCGGGTCAACCGTGGCGGCCACAGCCCGTTCACCAGCCGCTGCCGGCCCGTCAGCCCGGCCGGGGGCTCCGGAACGTCCTCCTCCGCCGGTGTGGGCGGCCTGACGGGCACTTCGGCGGGCACCTCCGCGGGCAGTGCCCTGCGCAGTCCGGTCACGGACGCGGCGTCCGGTGCGGACCGGGGCGGGGACACCGCCGGGCGCGTCGTCTTCTCGGGTTCACGCTCATTCATCGGCCTCACGCCCGGAACACATGCCGGCGGATCGCCGCGGCGTTGGAGAAGATACGGATACCGAGGACCACCACGACACCCGTGGACAGCTGGGCCCCCACGCCGAGCTTGTCGCCGAGGAACACGATCAGCGCGGCGACGACGACGTTCGACAGGAACGACACCACGAAGACCTTGTCGTCGAAGATGCCGTCGAGCATGGCCCGCAGCCCTCCGAAGACCGCGTCGAGCGCCGCGACGACGGCGATCGGCAGGTAAGGCTCGACGACCGCCGGAACCTCGGGCCGGACCAACAGTCCGGCCACGACTCCCACGACGAGGCCCAGTACGGCGATCACGATGTGCCCTTCTCGGTTATCGGCTGTGCGGTACGTACGATCACGCTCGGCGCGGCGGGCAGCCGGACGTCGTCCTCCACGGAGATGGCCGTCCGGATGCCGTAGTTCTCCTGCAGCGCGTGCAGATAGAGCCCGTCCGCGCTGTTCTGGAACCGGTCGCTCAGCTCCCCGCCGTCCCCCACCGCGAGCACCGTGTACGGCGGCACCAGCGGCTTGTTGTCGACCAGTATCGCGTCTCCCGCGGCCCTGATCGCCGACAGGGCGGTCAGCCGCTGCCCGTTGACGGAGACGGCCTCGGCGCCGGACTCCCACAGACCGTTGACCACCCGCTGCATGTCACGGTCGCGGACCCGCCCGGTGTCGGAGAACCCGGAGGTCGAACGCGGGCCGTCGCCCGCGCCGCCCCCACTCGCGTCCTTGGCGTCGTTGACCACCAGCCGCACACCGGGCCCGTGCACCGCGACGGCACCGGACAGCATGCCCACCAGCGCGGAACGGTCGCCTCCGCTGTCCCGGAGCGCCTCGCGCTGCCGGGCGCCCACGTCGGCGCGCAGTGTGTCGACACTGTCCTCGAGCTCGTCCGCGGCGTCGGTCTCCTGATCGATCCGGTCGATCAGTTCCTCGCGCTCCTTGGCGACGACGGGGGCCTCGACCCGGGCCTGTGCGGCGCCCACGGTCACGACCAGGGCGGCGCACACCAAACCGACGGCGAGCCCCAGCTTCGCCCGGAGCGTCTTCGGCAGGCCGCTCTCGCCGACGGCCTTCCTGCGCGCGGCGGCCTCCGCGTATCCCTCGTCGAGGCTGTGGTCCATGACGTTGGTGATCAACGACATGGAGGCGTCCGGGCGTGCGGGCCGCGCGGGTGTGCTCCGAACGGGGGGTTGCTGCGGCATGCCGCACATCGTCGCACGCCGCGGCCACTACCTCCGAACGGACCTACCGGCGCGCCGGACGGGCCCCGTCGGGACACTTGTCCGGCACGCCGGTAGCGCTCCTTCTACCGCCCGCGCGGGCCGATCACCGTCCCGCGCTGTCCACGATCGCCGCCCACTCGTCGAGCAGCGCCTGCGCGGAGGCGTCGTCGGGCCCCTCGGCCCACAGATGGGTGACCGCCTCGGCCGGGTCGGGCAGCACCATCACCCAGCGGCCGTCGGTCTCCACCACCCGCACACCGTCGGTGGTGTCCACGAAGCGGTCTCCGGCCGCCTCCACGACCCGCCGCATGACAAGGCCCTTGACGGCCCACGGGGTCGCCAGGTCCCGCTTGAGCACATGCGCGCGCGGAATACGCGCGTCGATCTGGCTGAGCGTGAGCTGCGTCCGCGCCACCAGCCCGATGAGCCGGACGAAGGCCGCGGTGCCGTCGTAGACGCTGCTGAACTCCGGGACGATGAAGCCGCCCTTCCCGTCGCCGCCGAAGATCGTCCCTTCCTCACCGCCCACGCGGGTGAGGTCGTCGGGCGAGGTGGTCGTCCACTCGACCTGCGTCCCGTGGTACGCCGCGACCTGCTCGGCGATCCTGGTGGTGGTCACCGGGAGCGCCACCCGGCCGCTGCGCCGCTCGGAGGCGATGAGGTCGAGCATCACCAGCAGGGACCGGTCGTCCTCGACGATCCGCCCCTTCTCGTCGACCAGGGACAGCCGCTCACCGACGGGGTCGAACCGCACGCCGAACGCGGCACCGGAGGACGCCACGATCTCCCCGAGCCGCACCAGTCCCGAACGCCGCATGTCGGCCGTCTCGGTCGGCCTGGACTCGTCGAGGCCGGGGTTGATGGTCAGCGAGTCGACGCCCAGTTTGCCGAGCAGGCTGGGCAGCACCAGGCCGGCGCTGCCGTTCGACGCGTCGACGACCACCTTGAGCCCGGACTCGGCGATACCGGTGGTATCGACATTGCGCAGCAGCGAGCCCGTGTACGAGTCGTAGACGCTGGCCGGGAAGTGCAGATCCCCGATCTCGCCGGGGAACGCCCGCCGGTACTCCTGCCGCGCGAACACCCGGTCCAGCTTGCGCTGGCTGCCCTGCGAGAGGTCGGCGCCCTGTCCGTCGAAGAACATGATGTCGACGGAGTCCGGCACTCCGGTCGTGGTCCGGATCATGATGCCGCCCGCGCTACCCCGCGCGGTCTGCTGCCGCGCCACGGGCAGCGGTACGTTCTCCAGGTCCCGTACGTCGATGGCGCTGGCCTGCAGCGCGGAGATGACCGCCCGCTTCAGCGCACGGGCGCCGCGGGAGTGGTCGCGCGCCGTGGTGACGGTCGAGCCCTTCTTCAGCGTCGTCGCGTACGCGCCGGCCAGCCGTACGGCGAGTTCCGGCGTGATCTCGACGTTCAGGATCCCGGAGACGCCCCGGGCTCCGAAGAGGTGCGCCTGTCCCCGGGACTCCCAGATCACCGAGGTGTTGACGAACGCGCCGGCCTCGATCGTCTTGAACGGGTAGACCCGCACATTGCCCTGGACGATCGATTCTTCACCGATCAGGCATTCGTCTCCGATGACGGCGCCGTCCTCGATGCGTGCGGCGCGCATGATGTCGGTGTTCTTGCCGACGACGCAGCCGCGCAGATTGCTGTGCGGTCCGACGTACACGTTGTCGTGGACGACGGCCTTGTGGAGGAAGGCTCCGCTCTTCACGACGACGTTGGATCCCACGACCGAGTGCTCACGGATCTCCGCGCCGGCTTCGACCTTGGCGTAGTCACCGATGTAGAGCGGTCCGCGCAGTACGGCGTCGGGATGTACCTCGGCTCCCTCGGCGACCCATACGCCCGGGGAGATCTCGAAGCCGTCGATGTCGACGTCGACCTTGCCCTCCAGGACGTCGGCCTGCGCCTTCACATAGCTCTCGTGGGTGCCGACATCCTCCCAGTAGCCTTCGGCGACATAGCCGTAGACGGGCTTGCCTTCCTTCATCAGCTGCGGGAAGACGTCACCGGACCAGTCGACGGGCACATCGGGGTCGACGTAGTCGAAGACCTCGGGCTCCATGACGTAGATGCCGGTGTTCACCGTGTCGGAGAAGACCTGCCCCCAGGTCGGCTTCTCGAGGAAGCGCTCGACCTTGCCTTCCTCGTCCACGATGGTGATGCCGAATTCCAGCGGATTGGGGACGCGGGTCAGACAGACGGTGACCAGGGCACCCTTTTCCTTGTGGAAATTGATCAGCTCGGTGAGGTCGAAGTCGGTGAGCGCATCGCCCGAGATGACGAGAAAGGCATCGTCCTTGAGCGCCTCCTCGGCGTTCTTGACGCTACCGGCGGTTCCGAGTGGCTTCTCCTCATTGGCGTAGCTGAGCTCCATTCCGAGCTCTTCGCCGTCACCGAAGTAGTTCTTGACGAGCGATGCGAGGAACTGGACAGTCACAACGGTTTCGTTGAGCCCATGCCTTTTGAGCAGCCGCAGCACATGCTCCATGATCGGCCTGTTGGCCACCGGCAGGAGCGGCTTGGGCATGCTTGAGGTCATGGGGCGAAGGCGGGTGCCTTCGCCTCCGGCCATCACGACGGCCTTCATGTCGGAAGCGTCCTCCTCGAAGAGACGACGGTCTGACCGACTTCACCCGCCTGGGTTGTCCCGCACTTTTCCACCGCGGGTCATCGCGCGTCCATGCGCGAGCCAATCAGCGAGTTCATTCGGCCATGGCGTCCGCACGAACCAGGCGGCGGACTTGGACCACGTAGAGCACTCCTGCCCACCAATACAGGGTTGTACCCCATCCGGCGAACGCCCAGCCGAAAATAGCAGCGAGTGACGAGATCCAGCCAGTTCCGTCACTGAGCAGGAGCAGTGGGAAGGCATACATCAGGTTGAAGGTGGCGGCCTTCCCCAGGAAGTTCACCTGCGGCGGCGGATAGCCGTGCCGCCTGAGGATGCCCACCATCACGAGCAGGACCAGTTCACGGGCCACCAGTACGGCCGTCAGCCAGAGCGGCAGGATCTCGCGCCAGGTGAGGCCGACGAGGGTGGAGAGGATGTAGAGCCGGTCGGCGGCGGGGTCGAGCAGCCGGCCGAGGCTGCTGACCTGGTTCCACCGTCGTGCGAGCTTGCCGTCCAGGTAGTCGCTGACGCCGCTGAAGGCCAGCACCAGGAGTGCCCAGCCGTCACTCTTCGGGCCACCGAACTCGGGTCTGAGGATCAACCACAGGAACAGCGGTACGCCGACGAGCCGCGCCATGCTGAGCATGTTCGGGATGGTGAGGACGCGGTCTGTCTGGACCCGCGTCTCCTGGACCTCCACCCGGGATCCTCCTGTGGTGAACGTGTCGATGATGCCCTCCGACCCTACCTCAACGCAAAAAAAGCTCTGGCTCTTGGGCTGTACGCCCAAGAGCCAGAGCTCTATTAAGAATTGTTCGGCGGCGTCCTACTCTCCCACAGGGTCCCCCCTGCAGTACCATCGGCGCTGTAAGGCTTAGCTTCCGGGTTCGGAATGTAACC
>NZ_JBICWF010000010.1:0-304132 GCF_043199595.1 Streptomyces sp. NPDC048584 | reverse complement strand
TCTCAAGGAACGGACGCTTCCTTTGTACTCACCCTCTCGGGCTTTCCTCCGGGCGCTTCCCTTCGGTCTTGCGTTTCCGACTCTATCAGATCTTTTTCTTGACCTGACCCCCAGTCAGCGGGGTTTGTCTTCCGGGCTGTTGGGCCCTTCCGACGTCTCAAACCTTAGCGGACTCTCTCCGTGTTTCCCAAATCGGGGGGCGGAATTCGAATTCGGGCATGCCGAAATCGTTCCCACTGGGAGGTCGTGCTGAGGTTTTGAGTGCCGCTGATGCGGCGGAAGGTGTCGCCGGTGAACCGTAACGGCTCCGTGGCAACTCGAAGAACCCTACGGATCGGGCAGGTGGCTGTCAACCGCCTCAGCCCAAGATCTTTCAGTCCAGGTCGCTGAGTCGACCGCCGGCGTCCGGCTGGGCGTGCTCCACCCGGCGCAGCAGGCGGGTGAGGACCTCACCCAGTGCTGTCCGCTCGTCCTGGTCGAGGTCCTGGAGGAGGTCCCCCTCGAAGACGGTGGCGAGGCGCATCGCCTCCAGCCACTTCTCCCGGCCGGTGTCCGTCAGCTCCACGATCACGCGGACCCGGTTGGTCTCGTCCCGCTCCCGGTCGACCAGCCCCTCGGCGACCATGCGGTCGATCCGGTGGGTCATGGCGGCCGGCGTCAGCCCCAGACGCTTCGCGAGGTCGCTCGGACCCATGCGATAGGGAGCGCCGGAGAGGACGAGCGCCTTGAGGATCTCCCAGTCGGCGTTGGTGATGCCCACCTCGGCGGTCTGGCGGCCGTAAGCGACGTTCATGCGGCGGTTCAGCCGGGACAGCGCGTTGACGATCTTCTCGACCTGGGGGTCGAGGTCCTGGAACTCGCGCTGGTACGCGGCGATCTGCTCTTCGAGTGTCGGCTCGCCGAGGCCGTCCGAGGTGTCGCCCATGGCCGCAGTATGGCACGCCCTCCCTTTGCCTCGAAGTCCTTCGCTGTGTACTCTTTAGCTTCGAACTTTAGCTTCTAAGTCTTCACTCCTAACTACTTGAAGAGAGGTGAACGTGACCAGGGAGATGGGCGCGGCGATGCGCCGGATCCACGTGGGTAACGCACTCAGTGCTTTCGGGCTGGGCTTCACGGTTCCGTATCTGTACGTCTACGTGGCGCAGGTGCGAGGGCTGGGGGCCATGACGGCGGGACTGGTACTCGCCGCCTTCGCCGTGGCCGCGCTGATCGTGCTGCCGTTCGCCGGACGGGCGATCGTGCGGCGCGGCCCGCTTCCGGTGCTCCTCGTCGCCCTGGTCACGGCCGCGATCGGGGCGCTGAGCCTCGGTCTGTCGAACAGTGCGGCGGCCGTGCTGGTCTCCGCCTCGGCGCTGGGCGCGGGACAGGCGGTGATGCAGCCGGCGCTCGCGACGATGATCGTGGACTGCTCGACCATGGAGAACCGCTCACGCGCGTTCGCCATGCAGTTCTTCCTGCAGAACCTCGGGCTCGGCGTCGGCGGTCTCATCGGCGGTCACCTCGTCGACCCCACGAAAGCGGGCTCCTTCGTCCTCCTCTTCGCGATCGAGGCGGCGATGTTCCTGCTGCTGGTCGTGGTGATGGCGACCGTGCGGTTGCCGCACGCGCCGCGTGTCGAGGGTGCTCGGGCCGCGTCGACGAAGGGCAGCTGGAAGCAGCTGCTGGGCAACCGGGCCATGGTCCAGCTCTGTGTGCTGGGCTTCGTGCTGTTCTTCGCCTGCTACGGGCAGTTCGAGTCGGGACTGAGCGCGTACGGCGTCGAGGCCGCCGGGATCTCCACGTCGGCGCTGGGGACGGCGCTCGCGGCGAACACGCTGATGATCGTGGTCGCCCAGTTCGCGGTGCTGCGGTTCGTGGAGCGGCGCAAGCGCTCACGCGTGATCGCGTCCGTGGGGCTGATCTGGGCCGTGGCGTGGGCCGTGGCCGGGTACGCGGGGCTGGGGAACGGGAGCCAGACGATGGCGACCGCCGCCTTCATCTCCACGTACGCGCTGTTCGGGCTCGGTGAGTCACTGCTGTCGCCCACGCTCGCGCCGCTGGTCGCCGATCTCGCTCCGGCCGGGATGGCGGGGCAGTACAACTCGGCGTTCGCCCTGGTGAAGCAGCTCGCGCTGGCCGTGGGGCCGGCGGTGGGCGGGCCGCTGGGCGCCTCGCTGCACGGGCCGTACGTCGTGATCTTCCTCCTGTTCTCGCTGGGCATCACGGTGCTGGCGGTACGGCTCGGGCGGCAGCTCACGGAGGTGCAGAACCAGCCGTCGCTGGCGCGCAGCCGTGTGGTGGTGCAAGGGAACGCGGCAGCCGGGCAGGCTCCGGCGCACGCCTGAGCCCTCCTCGTACCACCCCCACTTCGTCAGCCCGGCTGCGGCAGGAGGAACTCGCACCAGACGGCCTTGCCGCCGCCCGGGGTGCGTCTGCTGCCCCAGTGGGAGGCGATCGTCGCGACGATGGCGATGCCCCGGCCGGACTCGTCGCCGGGTTCGGCGCGGCGGCGCCTCGGCAGGTGATCGTCGCCGTCGGTGACCTCGATGATCAGGCGGCGGTCCGTGCGGCGCAGCCGCAGCCGCATGGGCGGTGTGCCGTGCTGGAGGGAGTTGGCGACCAGTTCGCTGGCGGCCAGGACGCCCAGGTCGTGCAGCTCGGTGGGGAAGCGCCAGCTGGTCAGGACGCCGGAGGCGAAGGCACGCGCGCGGGGGGCCGCCTCGATGCCGCCGAGCAGTTCCAGCGCGGCGTTGCGGAACAGTTCGCTCTCCGCGCCCTCGCGGGCGGGGTGCTGGAGGACCAGTACGGCGACGTCGTCGTCGTGCTCCGGGGTGACCCCGGCGGAGCGGACCAGGCGGTCGCAGACGACCTGGGGGCTGCCGGTGGCTCCGGCCAGCGCACGTTCCAGGGCGGCGATGCCCTCGTCCAGGTCCTCGTTCCTCCGCTCGACCAGGCCGTCCGTGTAGAGGACGGCGGTGGAGCCGGGACCGAGGGGGACGGAGCCGGACGCGTGCATCCAGCCGCCGGTGCCGAGCGGGGGGCCGGTCGGTTCGTCGGCGCGCCGGACGGTGCCGTTCTCGTCGCGGACCAGGATGGGCAGGTGGCCGGCGGAGGCGTACACCAGGCGGCCCTCGTTGGGGTCGTGGATGGCGTAGACGCAGGTGGCGATCTGGTTGGCGTCGATCTCCATGGCGAGGACGTCGAGCAGCTGGAGAATCTCGTGCGGCGGGAGGTCGAGCCGCGCGTAGGCCCGTACGGCCGTACGGAGCTGGCCCATGACGGCCGCCGCGCGGACCCCCCGTCCCATGACGTCGCCGATGACGAGGGCGGTGCGGCCGCCGCCGAGGGTGATCACGTCGTACCAGTCGCCGCCGACCGCGGCCTCGGTGCCGCCGGGGTGGTAGGTGGCGGCGACGCGCAGGTCGTCGGGCTCCTCGAGTTCCTGGGGGAGGAGGGACCGCTGGAGGGTGACGGCGGTCTCGCGCTGGCGGCGTTCGCTCGCGCGGAGGCGTTCGGCGGCCTCGGCGTGGTCGGTGACGTCGGTGGCGAAGACGAGGACTCCCCGGCCCTCACCCTCGGTGACCGGGGTGCAGGTGAAGGTGTAGGAGCGGCCGTCGGGGGCCTTGCGGGACTTCACCGTGCGCGGTTTGCCGCTGCGCAGGACCTGGTCGAGGAGGGGGAGCAGGCCGATCGCCTCCAGCTCGGGAAGTGCGCCCCGCGCGGGGACGCCGACCGGGCGGGCGCCGAACGCCGCCGCATAGGCGTCGTTGACGTAGGCGACGCGGTGGTCGGGGCCGCGGAGCAGGGCGACGAGGGAGGGGACGTGGTCCAGCACCTCGCGCGCTCCGAGCTCGTCGACGCCGGCTACGGGCCGGACGTCGTCGGTGAGCTGTTCGGCTCGGGCAGCGGGCACGGAGCCCTCTCCCCGCCGGTCCGGGGAGACCGCCTGTTCGTTCCGCGCTGCGGCGCGGCGCTGCGTTCCGGGGAGCCGGGCGCTCCAGCGCGTGAAGTTCACGAATCCTTGCCTCGTGTAGTTGTCGGCGGCCGGCAACCGGGACCGGCCGGGGCCCCGGGGGCCGGCACCGGGGTGGGCGAGGGCCCGCCCGCGGTGGTGGACCAGTCTGGCAGGGTGCCGACCGGGCCGACATCCGTCAGACGCCGGTCCGGCCGCAGGAGTTCCTGAGTCCGGTCAGGACGACCCCTTCGGGTTGTCCGGCGGGTCTTGAGAAGGCTTTCCCCCGGCCGCCAGTTCGAACTCCGCGCGGGGGTGTTCGAGTGAGCCCAGGGAGACGATCTCCCGTTTGAACAGCCCGGCCAGCGTCCACTCGGCGGCCACGCGTGCCTTGCGGTTGAAGGTGGGCACGCGGCTGAGGTGGTAGGTGCGGTGCATGAACCAGGCGGGGTAGCCCTTGAGTTTGCGCCCGTAGACCTGCGCGACCCCCTTGTGCAGCCCCAGGGAGGCGACGGAGCCGGCGTACCTGTGGGCGTACGTCTCCAGGGGTTCACCGCGCAGGGAGCGGACGACGTTGTCACCGAGGACCCTCGCCTGGCGGAGCGCGTGCTGCGCGTTGGGGGCGCACTCCCGCGCGGGCCTCCCGGCCGTGACGTCGGGGACGGAGGCGGCGTCGCCCGCGGCCCACGCGTGCGGTGCGCCGTCCACGGTCAGCTCGGCGGTGCACTTGAGCCGCCCCCGCTCGTTCAGCGGCAGGTCGGTGGCGGCGAGCACGGGGTGCGGTTTGACGCCGGCGGTCCAGACCACCGTCCGCGTGGGGAAGCGTGATCCGTCGCTGAGCACGGCGACCCGGTCGGCGCAGGACTCCAGCCGCGTCTCCAGGCGTACGTCGATGTTGCGGCGGCGCAGTTCGGTGACGGTGTACCGGCCCATCTCCTCGCCGACCTCGGGCAGGATCCGCGCGGATGCCTCGACGAGGATCCACTTCATGTCCTCGGGCCGGATGTTGTGGTAGTACCGCGCGGCGTAGCGGGCCATGTCCTCCAGCTCGCCGAGCGCTTCCACGCCCGCGTAGCCGCCGCCGACGAAGACGAAGGTGAGGGCGGCGTCGCGGATGGCGGGATCGCGGGTGGAGGAGGCGATGTCCATCTGTTCGAGGACGTGGTTGCGCAGGCCGATGGCCTCCTCCACGGTCTTGAAGCCGATGGCGTGGTCGGCGAGACCCGGGATGGGCAGGGTGCGCGAGACGGAGCCGGGCGCGAGCACCAGTTCGTCGTACGGGATCCGACGTCCGCCCGTGCCCTCCTCGCCGGTGGCGAGCGTGCTGATGGTGGCGGTGCGTTTGGCGTGGTCGATGCCGGTGGCCTCGCCGATGACGACATGGCACCGGTCGAGGACACGACGCAGCGGTACGACGACATGCCGAGGGGAAATGGCACCGGCGGCCGCTTCGGGGAGGAAGGGCTGGTACGTCATGTACGGATCCGGGGAGACGACCGTGATCTCGGCCTCCCCCCGCCCGAGTTCCCGTTTCAGCCTCCGCTGCAGGCGCAGGGCCGTGTACAACCCGACGTAGCCGCCGCCGACAACGAGAATGCGCGCACGTTCCTTCACTGTCCCATGACGCACCCGCCGCTTGCGTTTGTCCACAGCCCCGACGAATTGTGTGACCGGAGGCCCGGCGCGTCGCGGGTTGGCCGATTCACCGACCCCGCATCGATTTCCACAGGTCAGCGGCGGTATGCCGACCTCCGGTCCGGGGTACATTCAGGACGTTTGCGACCCGTACTCCGATCGAGGGGCGCTCCGTGCGGAACCTGCCCCTTCTGAATTGACTCCCGCTCAACTATGTTCGTCTGTCGACGGGGTGGAGAGGAATGCGCTCATCGGGCTCGCGACGGGCGGGACCGAACACGCAGGGCCTGTTCCACACGCCCCGGCATCAATGGCGGGGAAAGTCTCCGGGGGGAGACGTCATTACCGGGGGAATACATATGCATGTTCAGGACTCTCATTGGTCTTCCGCTCTGGCGAACGGCGCGGCGATGAGCGCGCCGGCGGGCGGCGGACGCCCGGACGGGGCGCGTACGACACCACTGCGGGTGGACGCCCAGCGCAACCTCGAGCATGTGCTGCGTGCCGCGCGGGAGGTGTTCGGCGAGCTGGGCTACGGCGCGCCGATGGAGGACGTGGCGCGGCGGGCGCGGGTCGGTGTGGGCACGGTGTACCGGCGGTTCCCGAGCAAGGACGTACTGGTGCGGCGGATAGCCGAGGAGGAGACCTCCCGGCTGACCGAGCAGGCGCGGGCGGCGCTGGGGCAGGAGGACGAGCCGTGGTCGGCGCTGTCCCGGTTCCTGCGGACGTCGGTCGCCTCCGGCGCGGGGCGGCTGCTGCCGCCGCAGGTGCTGCGGGTGGGGGTGGCCGAGGAACACCCGCGGTTGCCGCAGCAGCGGACGCAGGCGTCGGAGGAGCTGCGGCTGGTGGCGGATGACGCGGGGGCCTCCGAGCTGCTGTCCGTCGTGGGGCAGTTGGTGGACCGGGCGCGGGGGGCGGGGGCGTTGCGGGCGGACGTGTCGGTGTCCGATGTGCTGCTCGTGATCGCTACTCCGGCGCCGTCGTTGCCGGATGCCGCGCAGCAGGCTGCGGCGTCTTCGCGGTTGCTGGACATCCTGCTGGAGGGGCTTCGCTCGCGGTCGGTGTAGGTGTGGGCGAGGCCGTCGGCCCCACAGGCCCGCACTACCACGCATGGCTCTGGCAGTCCGGCATTTGCGGACGCTCGGCGTTGGAGTGGGCTGGGGGTGTTCGCGCGGCCCGGCGCTTACGGGGTGCCGTCGCGCGCCCGCCTGTGCGGGTGGGGTTGGGCGGTGGCCCGGGGTGATGGCTGGGCGGGGGGTGTTCGCGCGGCCCGGCGCTTGCGGGGTGCCGTCGCGCCCACCCGTGCCGCCCTGCGGCACGACTGCCCGCGGAGGGCGGATGGCGGAGGGCGGAGAGACCGGGGTGGGTTTGCCGCCCCAGCGGCGCTGCTGCCCGCGGGTGTGGAGTGTGGCGGGGGCTGGTCGCGGCGGACGTAGTGCGGTGGGCGGGGTGCAGGCGCGTACGGCGGGAAGGGGACGGGGCGGGGGTGGCCGCCCGCAGTGGCTGGCGCGTCAACGCCCCGCACCCCTGTCCAGCAAGCCCAGTCGCGCCAGTCCGAGGACGGACACCCCCGACGCGGCCCCGACCCACCCACCACGCATGGGCGCTACCCCAGCCCCCACCGGACCGAAAGCGGCGCCGCAGGCACCCCACCCACCGGACCTGAAGGCCGCGCGCAGGCACCGCCCCCACCGGACCGAAAGCCGCGCCGCAGGCACCCCACCCACCGGTAGGTACGTCAGCGGGAGCCGGCTGCGCCGGCGCCCAGGGCTCCGCGTTGGGGGGCGATGCCGCCCGGGACCGCCCGGGTGCGGGCCGGGGTGCCGGTCCAGCAGGTGCCTCGGCGGGCCAGGAGGCGGCGGAGCCACAGCTCCAGGGCGACCAGGTCCGCCAGACCGTCCAGCGGCAATGGCTCGCCCTGCGCCGCGCCCCGCAGCGCCTTGCGCACCACACGCGCCTCGACCAGCCCCGCCTCCGCCAGCAGTGGCGTGTCGAACAGCGCCACCAGCGAGTCCGCCGCCACCCGCAGCCCCGTCCGAGCCGCCCCCGCCGACCCACCGCCGGAGGCACCCTGCGCCCCCCACCCCGGGGGCAGCTCCCGCACCCCCGCCCCCTCCAGCACCGACCGCAGGATCGACGCCCGCGCCCCCGGCTGCACCCGCAGTGCCTCCGGCAGCGCACGGCACGCCCGTACGACCTGGTTGTCGAGGAACGGCGTGTGCAGCCGCTGTGACCGGATCTCGGCCGCCTGCTCCAGCACCCGCAGATCCGCCGCGTACCGGGCCAGCGCCGCGCGGGCCCGGAAGTCGCCGGGCCGCTGCCCCGGCCCCACCTCGGAACGCCGCGTCGACGCCTGCAGGCGAACCGATACTTCAGCCAGTGCCTCCCCCGTCAGCCAGCGCGCCGCCGGCCCGGGTCTGCCCCAGGTCAGCGCGGCCAGCGAGGCGTCCGCCGCGCCCCCGGGCCCGTCGTCGTCCAGCCGCCGCTGCAACAGCCGCTCGGCGAGGGACTCGAGGCCGGCCCGGTACGGCGTACGCGCCAGCCGCCGAGCGGCCCCGTACACGCGCGCGGGGACCATCACGGACCCGTCGGCCTTCGCCAGCGCCGCGACGGGCCGCACCAGATGCCGCCGCTTGCGGTCCATCAGCAGGTCGGCCAGCCGCGCCGGATGCGCGTCCAGCACCTGCTTCGCCCCGTACCCGGTGAAGTGGTCCGCGCTGCCCGCCGCCAGCCGCGCCCGGTGGCGCGCGGCGGAGATCAGGGAGGGCCCGGGTTCGTCCGTCAGCGGCCCGTCGAGGTCGACGTACGGAAGCGTCGGCTCCTCACCGGCGACCACCACATGGTGCAGCCGCGGGTTCGCGGCCAGCGCCCCCGCCCGCGCCAGTTCGTCGTCGTCCCGGCCGCCGCCGGACCCGCCCACGAGGTCGTTGAAGGTGACGGCGAGCAGCCGCTCCCCCGCCCCGGTCCCGTGCCCGAGGACGGTCCCCGGCCGGCCGGGAAGCCCGGCCGCGAGCAGCGCCAGCGCCCCGGACGCCGGCCCGCCGGACAGATCCGCCCCGATCCCCGGCACGGGCGTGCCGCGGGCGGCCCGCCGCTCGGCGGGCCCCATCCCCGGTACGGGACCGGGGTCGATCCCGGTGCCGGGCACGTGCCGGGGCGCGGCCAGCCGGGTGCGTACGGCCTCGACCAGCGCGTCCCGCACGGCGTCCACGGCATGGTCGGGGTCGGCGGGGGGCGCGGCGACGGCGAGCGAGGCGACGGGCTCGTACCCGGCGATCTCACGCGCCCCCGCGCGCAGGATCAGCGCATGCCCCGGCGGAACGCGCTTCACGCCGTCGTACGGCGTGGAGTCGTACAGCGCGGCCGGTACGTCGGGGGCGGCGAGCAGCGCGGCGAGGTGTCCGAAGTCGAGGTTGGCCTCGATGAGGTCGGCGAGCGGCAGCGCGGCGGTCGCGTACGCCGTACCGCCCGCCCATGGGGTGTGGAACACCGGGCGGGCACCTGCGAGATCGCCGCAGACGGTGACGCGGCGGCCCACCTGCACGACCGCCGTGTAGCTCCCCGGCCAGGCGGTCAGATGCCGCAGTGCGCCGCCCCGCGCGGCGAACAGCGCGACGCGCAGTTGTTCGTCGGAGGCGCCGCAGGTGCCGAGGACGGCGATGCGGGTCTGCTCGTCCGCCGTGACGACGCGTACCTCGTCGGGGCGCCAGTCACCGACCGCCCACAGCGGGTCGGGGTCGCCCCACAGCAGCTGGGATCCCACGGGGTGCACGGTCTCGCCGTCCATCCCGGTGGCGCCGGCGGAGCCGCTGGGGCCGAACCCCATCGCTCCGGCGGCGGTGCTGCTCCATCCCACCAACCACCGCATCGCCGCCTCCACAAGCTGTGGACAACCAGTGCACCGTACGAACCGGTTCCCCATGCTGCCATGAAGGAAGCGCTCAGGAGGGGTGCCGGAGCCGTATGCGCTCCGTCGGATGCGCCCCGGCGGAGCCACCCGCCCCGCGATGAACAGGCTCCCGCCGGACGGCAGTCACCGTAGCGGCGCCGTACATCCGGCCATACCCGCGCGACGCGAATGCGCCCCCGGCGCGCGCCCCCATAACCCCCAACGCGCCGTCAATCACCAGGGTAGAAGCGGGAATTACCCGGGAAGGGTCCGGGTCGATTTTCAGCCAAATCGAAGCGGTGAGACCTTACTCGAACACGCTCCGTACAGGCTTTGCGCACCGTTCGGCGGTCGTGCGGTCCGGGAGACGGAGCACGCCTCCCGGACCGTTCCGCCGCCCGCGGGGATGTAGGCGGCGGTGTCCCCCAGCCCACTGGATCCAGTACAGCGGGCCGACCCACGCACCGACCATGGAACCGCTCCCGGGATGGCCGGAGAAGAGCGCACACACGGGCGCACGGCCACACACCGGGAGCGCGCCGCAACTGCGCGTATCGGACCCGCACTTCAGTACGGAACACAATCCCGCCATCCGGAAGAATGCCCCTTAACGCTTGGGATGCGGCGAACTACGCTGGGTTTACGAATGCCGCATGGTTATGCCAGCGCGGCAGCCGTCTGTGTCGAGGGGTGGCGCATGTCCAGGGAGCAACGCGGGCCGAACGAAAAGCTCGGCACCGTTCTCGCCCTCGCGGGAATCTCCAACGCAGGCCTCGCGCGGCGCGTCAACGACCTTGGCGCACAGCGAGGACTGACACTTCGCTACGACAAGACGTCGGTGGCGCGCTGGGTGTCGAAGGGCATGGTGCCGCAAGGCGCGGCCCCGCACCTGATCGCGGCCGCCATCGGCCAGAAGCTGGGCCGTCCGGTGCCGCTCCACGAGATCGGGCTGGCGGACGCGGACCCCGCGCCCGAGGTGGGCCTCGCCTTCCCGCGCGACGTCGGACAGGCGGTGCGCTCCGCCACGGAGCTGTACCGGCTGGATCTGGCGGGGCGCAGAGCCGGCTCCGGCGGCATCTGGCAGTCGCTCGCGGGCTCGTTCGCGGTCAGCGCGTACGCCACACCCGCCTCGCGCTGGCTGATAACCCCGGCCGACAGCTCGGTGGCGCGTGAGGCGAATCCCGTCGACGGCTCCGGCGCACCGCTCAAAGTCGGCCACAGCGATGTGCGCAAACTGCGGGAGGCCGCCGAGGACGCCCGGCGCTGGGACTCCAAGTACGGCGGCGGGGACTGGCGTTCGTCGATGGTCCCCGAATGCCTCCGGGTCGAGGCGGCCCCACTGCTGCTCGGCTCGTACGCCGACGACGTGGGCCGCTCCCTCTTCGGCGCGGCGGCCGAACTCACCCGGCTGGCGGGCTGGATGGCCTTCGACACCGGCCAGCAGGAGGCCGCGCAGCGCTACTACATCCAGGCCCTGCGCCTGGCCCGCGCGGCGGCCGACGTCCCCCTGGGCGGCTATGTGCTGGCCTCGATGTCCCTCCAGGCGACCTACCGGGGCTTCGGCGACGAGGGCGTGGACCTCGCGCAGGCCGCGCTGGAGCGCAACCGGGGCCTGGCCACCGCCCGCACGCTGAGCTTCTTCCGCCTCGTCGAGGCCCGGGCGCACGCACGCGCGGGGGACGCCCAGGCGGCCGGCGCGGCCCTGAAGTCGGCGGAGAGCTGGCTGGAGCGTTCCCGTCCCGGTGACAGCGATCCGTCCTGGCTCGGCTTCTACTCCTACGACCGTTTCGCCGCCGACGCCGCCGAGTGCTACCGCGATCTGAAGGCGCCCCGCCAGGTCCGCCGCTTCACCGAGCAGGCGCTGTCGAAGCCGACCGAGGAGTTCGTGCGCTCGCACGGGCTGCGGCTGGTCGTCTCGGCCGTCGCCGAGCTGGAGTCGGGCAACCTGGACGCCGCCTGCGAGCAGGGCGTCCGCGCGGTGGAGGTCGCGGGCCGTATCTCGTCCGCCCGCACCACGGAGTACGTGAAGGACCTCCTGCACCGTCTGGAGCCCTACGGCGACGAGCCCCGCGTGGTGGAGCTGCGCGAGCGCGCCCGCCCGCTGCTGATGACGACGGCCTGAGCCGGGCCGCCGGCGAAAGGAACCGCCTCCCGGGTTTGAAGGCGTTGTCAGTGGCGCAGTGCACTATCGGACGCGGGAGGTGGTGCGGGTGGTGACCGGGCGGTCGTACGACTGCGACGTGCTGGTGATCGGCGGCGGGATCGTCGGCCTGTCGACGGCGTACGCGCTCACGCGTGCCGCGCCGGGCACGCGGGTCACGGTGCTGGAGAAGGAGCCCGGACCGGCCCGCCACCAGACGGGGCGCAACAGCGGCGTCATCCACAGCGGCGTCTACTACCGCCCCGGCTCGCTGAAGGCGCGGTTCGCGGTGTCGGGCGCGGCGGAGATGGTCAAGTTCTGCGCGGAGTACGACATCCCGCACGCGGTGACGGGCAAGCTGATCGTCGCCACCACCCGCGAGGAGCTGCCCCGGCTGCACGCCCTGGTCCAGCGCGGCCGGGAGAACGGCATAGCGGTCCGTGAACTGTGCGCGGCGCAGATCGCTGAGTACGAGCCGGAGGTCGAGGGCCTGGCGGCCATCCACGTCGGCACCACCGGCGTCTGCGACTACACGGCGGTCGCCGGGCGCCTCGCGGAGGCCGCCCGGGCGGCGGGCGCGGAGATCCGCTACGGGGCGCGCGTGACCCGGGTCGACCGCCGATCCGACCGGGGAGTCGCCGTCCTGACGGCCACGGGCGATGTCGTGCGCGGGCGGACGCTGGTGAACTGCGCGGGGCTGCACTGCGACGAGATCGCCCGCGACACCGGCGACGAGCCCGGCGCGCGGATCGTGCCGTTCCGCGGCGAGTACTACGAGCTGGCCCGGCCGGAACTCGTACGCGGCCTGGTCTACCCGGTGCCCGACCCGGCGTTCCCGTTCCTCGGCGTCCACCTCACCCGGGGCATCGACGGGGGCGTCCACGTCGGCCCCAACGCGGTCCCGGCGCTGGCCCGCGAGGGCTACGACTGGCGCACGGTGCGCCCGCGCGAGCTGGGGGCGACCCTGGCCTGGCCGGGCTCCTGGCAACTGGCGCGCCGTCACTGGCGTTACGGCACCGGGGAACTGCACCGCTCCCTGTCCAAGCAGGCCTTCACCCGCGCGGTACGCCGACTGCTCCCCGCCGTCCGGGAGGACGACCTGATCCCCGCCCCGGCCGGAGTCCGCGCCCAGGCGGTCCTCCGGGACGGCGCCCTGGTGGACGACTTCCTGATCCAGGAGACCCCCCGCGCGGTCCATGTCCTGAACGCCCCCTCCCCGGCGGCGACGGCATCCCTGCCGATCGGCCGCGAGGTGGCCCGCCGGGCCCTGACCACACTGGAGGCGGTCCGCCGCTGACCGGCCGCGCCCCGGCCGGGTCGGCCTGCCGACCGAGAGACGCCGCAGGCCGCCCCCGCCGGTGACCGGCCCGGCCGCCTCCAGCTTTTCGCAGGCCTGGGCCGGGTCCGGCGCACCTCGGCCCCCGGGCCACCCACCCGGGCCGAGAAGCACCGCGGACCGTCCCCGCCTCCGTCCACCGGGCCACCCACCCGGGCCGGGCGACGGGCAGCGCGCCGCGTACCCGTCCGCGCACCGCGCATCGCCGCGGCCGGCCCCTGCCGGACGGCACCGCGCCCCATGGCCGCCGGCCCCCGGTGGGCGCACCCGGAGTCCGCTCCGGAGGGCAGCCGGCCGCTGCCCGTAAAATCGGAGGCACTGTGTCTGACACCGTTGATGCCTCCGAAGTTCTTCAGTCCGCCCCCGGCCAGGAAGCGCCGCACTCGCCCGGGGTGTCCGTCCGGCATACCCGGGTCAAGGGCGAGCCCAGGTTCCCGGACGGCCCGAAGGCCGATCCCGCCGGGTCGCACTTCGAGCGGCGGATCCGGAGTTTTCAGCCGCGTCGCAGCCGGGTGACCGCCGGGCAGGCGGACGCGCTGCAGCGGCTCTGGCCCGACTGGGGCTTCGACATCGACGGCAGCCGGGTCCTCGGCCTCGCCGAGTTCTTCGGCAACGACAACCCCGCCGTCCTGGAGATCGGCTTCGGCATGGGCGAGGCCACCGCGGCGATGGCCGGCGCCGACCCGGACACCAACATCCTCGCCGTGGACGTCCACACCCCCGGCCAGGGCAATCTCCTCAACCTCGCCGACCAGCACGGGCTGACCAACGTACGGGTCGGCAACGGGGACGCGATCATCCTGCTGCGCGAGATGCTCGCCCCCGGCTCCCTCGGCGGGCTGCGCGTCTACTTCCCCGACCCGTGGCCGAAGAAGCGGCACCACAAGCGGCGGCTGATCCAGCCGGAGTTCCTCGACCTCGCCGCGACCCGGCTCGCACCGGGTGCGGTGCTGCACTGCGCCACCGACTGGGAGCCGTACGCGGAGCAGATGCTGGAGGTGCTCACCGCGCACCCCGGATTCGAGAACACGCAGGCGGACGGCGGTTTCGCGCCGCGTCCCGGGTTCCGGCCGCTCACCCGTTTCGAGGGGCAGGGACTGGAGAAGGGTCATGTCGTGAACGACCTGCTGTTCCGCCGCGTATCGCCGGACGAGCGGGCAGCAGACCGAACCTGATCCAGCCCGCCCCCGCCTCGTTAGGGGTCGATCCCGTGACCGCCAGTCCTCCTCCGTATCCGCCGCCTCCCGGTGCCGCTCCGGGCGGAACGCCGCGGCGTGCGCACTGGTGGCGGCGGCCCTGGGTGCGGTACGGCGCGCTGATCACGCTGCTCACCCTGTCCGGTCTTGTCATTCTGGCGCTGGTCAGGGAGCAGACCGGGACGCAGGGGTTCCTGGTCGGGCTCGGTCTCGCCGTGCTTCCGGTGCCGCTGCTCGTCGCCGCCTTCCGCTGGCTGGACCGGGTCGAGCCCGGCCCCTGGCGGAACCTGCTGTTCTCGTTCGCCTGGGGTGCCTGCGCCGCGGCGCTGATAGCGATCGTCGCGAACAGCTTCGCCACCCGGTGGATAGCGACGGCCACCGCCGACCCGACCGGCGCGGATACCCTGGGCGCGACCGTCATAGCGCCGGTCGTGGAGGAGTCCGCGAAGGCCGCGGCCGTTCTGCTGGTGTTCCTGTTCCGCAGACGCGACTTCACCGGCATCCTCGACGGCGTGGTGATAGCCGGGGTCACCGCCACCGGCTTCGCGTTCACCGAGAACATCCTCTACCTCGGCACCGCCTTCGGCACCGACCAGCTCACCGGCGACAGCGGCATCGCCTCGATCACCGCCGCGACCTTCTTCGTGCGCATCGTGATGTCGCCGTTCGCGCACCCCCTGTTCACCGTGCTCACCGGCATCGGCTTCGGCGTCGCGGCGCTCTCCTCGGACCGTCAGCGGATCCGGCGCGTCCTCCTGCCGCTCGGCGGACTGCTGCTCGCGATGGGCATGCACGCCCTGTGGAACGGCTCCACGACGCTCGGCCAGTACGGCTTCATCGCGGTGTACGCGGCGTTCATGGTGCCGGCGTTCGGACTGCTGACCTGGCTGGTGGTGTGGACGCGCCAGCGCGAGCTGCGGACCGTACGGGCGGAACTGCCCGCGTACGTGGTCGCCGGGTGGCTGAATCCGGCGGAGCCGTTCGCACTGGGCTCGATGCGGGCGCGGCGCCTGGCCCGCCGCTACGCGCGCCGGTACGGCGGCCGGGCGGCGGCGCGGTCGGTGGCCGAGTACGAGGCGTACGCGACGTCGCTGGCGTTCCTGCGGCACCGGGGGCGGCTCGGGCGGGCGGACACGGACTTCGTCACCCGGGAACGGCGACTGCTGCTGGAGTTGTGGCACCGCCGGTCGGCGGCCCGCCCCGCCCTGGAGCACGCGGCCCGCGTCAGCGCGCCCCGGATGCCGGTCGCCGCGGCACCGTGGGCGATGCACGGCGGCTACGGCGCTCACGGCGGCTACGGGCACCCGCAGGCGCCCTACGGTCACCAGCCGTACAGCCACCAGCCGTACGGTCACCCGTACCCCGTCCACGACCCGAACCCCTACCGCTCCTGACCGCCGGTCCGCCACCGGAAACACCTCACCGGCGGCCCTGAGGTCGTCGGGACTGCCGGTGTTCGGGGTGTCGGCGGAAGCCGGGCCGGTCAGACGCTGAGGCCCTTGCCCTGCAGCCAGGCCAGCGGGTCGATGCCGGAGGTGGAACCGCCGGGGTGGACCTCGAGGTGGAGGTGGGCGCCGGTGACGTTGCCGGTGGCGCCGACGCGGCCGATCACATCGCCGGTGTTGACCTTCTGGCCGACGCTGACGCTGATGGAGGACTGGTGGGCGTACCAGATCTCGGTGCCGTCGTCGAGGGTCAGCACGGTCTTGTAGCCGTAGGAGCCGTCATAACCGGCGGAGGTGATCGTGCCGGTGTGGACGGCCTTGAGCAGCGTGCCCGTGGGGGCGGCGAAGTCCAGGCCCGTGTGGTAGCCGGAGGACCAGTAGGCGCCCGCCTGACCGAAGGTCGAGGAGAGGGTGTACGAGGAGGTCGGCAGCGCGTACTGCTTGGCCAGCTCGGCGAGGCGCTCGGCCTCGGCCTTCTTCGCGGCCTCCTCCTCCGCCTTCTTCTTGGCGGCCTCGGCCTTGGCCTTGGCCTCCTTCTCCGCCTTGGCGGCGGCGTCGGCGGCCTGCTTCTCGGCGGCGGCGACGGCCTCGGCGGCGGCCTTGGTCTCGGCCTGGTCCTGCTGCTGCTCGACCTGCGCCATGATCCGGGCGCGCAGTGCCTCACCGGCGTCGGCGGCGCCCTGCTCGGTGTCGGCGGTGGTCATGCCGATGCTGCTGAGGGGGGTGGACGATCCCTGGGGCGTTTCCTCGTCGGAGAGGAGGGAACCCACGCTGGGAAGGTCGGGCACGGAGATCGAGACCGGCGGCTTGCCGGTCTGGGCGCTGGCCATACCGCCGGCGCCGACCGCCGCTATGACGCCGACGCCGAGGACGGTGGAGCTGCGGGCGAGTCCTCCGCCGCGCTGCTTGGAGACGCGATGCCGGCCACGTACGGGACGGAGGGAGTCCGCGGTGGGGTTCCACTCCTCGAAGGGGCCCTCGTCGGTGCGGCCCGCGCCGTAGGCGAAGGTGTCGCTGGGTTTGAACGGGGCCTCGGGGGCAGGCGGGTTGGACGCCACGTGGGCGCGCTCCTTCCTTCCGTCTCCGCCTACCGGGTTAGCTGACGGGTTCGGAGCGGGAAGGTCTCCTACGCGCGTATACGCGTCGTGCTGCCACGACGGTATGGACGCGATTCACCCCATGGTGGTGGTTCCCCGGTTCCCTTGCGGGATTCGGCGCGTGCGCACGGAGCCGACTTCTGTGACGGCTGGGACGACCGCGCTGCGTTATCGAACGTTAATAGACGTGAGGGCCCTATTCCAAGCCGTTCCTCTTGATCATTAACGAATTCCGGACGGACTTAAGCGCCACGGACGGTCAAAAACGGGCGAGTTGACCGCGCTTCAGATGGCGGCCCGTTTCTGATGGTTCGTCAGTCGTTATGCGCTGCGGGACAGGCCGCTCACGGTGAGTGAAGGAGAGTGTGGAAAACACCGAAGGCCGGAATCCTCAAGGATTCCGGCCTTCGGCCTTCAGTAGCGGGGACAGGATTTGAACCTGCGACCTCTGGGTTATGAGCCCAGCGAGCTACCGAGCTGCTCCACCCCGCGTCGGTAGGACCAGTGTACGCCATCGGCGGGGCCCGGCGCACACCCATGATCGGCGGCCCGGGTCAGCCCTCGAGCAGATGACCGTTCGGTGCCTTGGCGCGGTCCTCGTGCTCCGGCAGGACGACGACGGCGGCGCCCCCGGCCTCCAGTACGCCGCTGCCGTCGGCGTCCGCCACGAAGGTGTCCGGCTCGCGCCAGGCCGTGACCACCCGCCGCACCCCCGCGTCCAGGATCAGCCGCGCGCAGGGCGCCGGCCGGGACGCGCGGCGGGCGCATGGCTCCAGGCTGGAGTACACGGTGGCGCCGGCGAGCCGGGGGTCCGTGGGGTCGGCCTTGGCGAGCGCGGCCTCCTCCGCGTGCGCCAGCGGGTCGGTGCCCTCCCGGGAGTGGCCGCGCGCCAGCTCCGTACCGTCGGCGGCGACCACGACCGCGCCCACGCTGAACGCCGTCCGCGAGGGCGGGCACTCGGCGGCCAGTTCGCAGGCGAGGGCCAGCCAGTGGTGGTCGGCGGCGGTGGGCAGCGGGCCGGTGCCGGGGGCGGTGGGCTCGTAGCGCGTCAGGACGACGTCGCCGATCGGGCGGGTCTCCACCAGCCGCAGCCGGCCGCCCTGGTAGGAGCCGGGGCCGAAGAGGCGCGGGGCCTTCGCGTCGCCGACGAACAGCGGGGCGAGGACCAGCTGGAGCTCGTCGGCCAGCCCCTGGGTGAGGAGCTGGGTGTGGAGGGTGCCGCCGCCCTCGACCATGAGCCGCCGCACCCCGCGCTCGGCGTGCAGATGCTCCAGGAGCCGCCGCCAGTCGAGCCCGCTGCCGAGCGGGACGACGTCGGCGGCGATCCCGAGGGCGTGGGCCCGCTCGGCGCCCTTGTCGGTGGTGTAGAGGACCTTCTCGCCGCCGGTGTGCCAGAACCGGGCCGCCGGGTCCAGCTCGCCGGAGCCGCTGACGGTGACCTTGAGCGGGTACTCGGCCCGCCCCTCGGCGAGGCGGGCGGCGCGCCGCCCGGGCGAGTTGACCAGCAGCCGGGGGTTGTCGGCGCGGATCGTGCCGGCGCCGATCAGGATGGCGTCCACACCGGCCCGTACCTCGTCGACCCGGTCGAAGTCGGCCGGGGAGGACAGCAGCAGCCGGTCGGGGCCGGTGTCGTCGAGGTAGCCGTCGAGGGAGACGGCGGCGGACAGCAGGACGTACGGGTGGGGCATCGGGGTACTCCGGACGGGGCAGCGGGGGTGGGGGTCCAGTCTGCCGGTCAGGGCTCGATCAGCCCCACGCGGATGGCGTACCGGGTCAGTTCCAGGCGGTCCTTGAGGCCGAGTTTGGCCAGGATGTTGGCGCGGTGCCGCTCCACGGTCTTGGGGCTGATGACGAGGAGACCGGCGATCTGCTGCGAGGTGTGGCCCTCGGCGACCAGCTTGAGGATCTCCTCCTCGCGGTCGGTGATCGCCTTGGCCGGCAGGGTACGGCCCTCCCTCGCGAGGTCGAGGTACTTGTGGATGAGGGCGTTGACGGCGCCGGGGTAGAGGAACGGCTCACCGCGCATGGTGGCGTGGCAGGCCTCGACGAGATCGCGGTCGGCGACGGACTTGAGGACGTAGCCGGAGGCACCGGCGGCGAGGGCCTCGAAGAAGAACTGCTCGTTGTCGTACATCGTCAGGATGAGGATGCGGGTCTCCGGCAGGTCCCGGGAGATTTCACGGGCCGCCTGGAGACCGGTGCGGCGGGGCATCGCGATGTCGAGGATGGCCAGATCGGGGCGGTGCTCGCGGGCCTGGTCGAGGGCTTCGGAGCCGTCGGCGGCCTCGGCGACGACGGTCAGATCCGGTTCGCCGTCCAGGATGAGGCGAACCCCCCGGCGGACCAGCGCGTGGTCGTCGGCGAGCAGGATGCGGGTGGGGGCCGGGTCGGTCATGTGTGGGCGTTTCCGGTCGGGGGCGTCGGTCTCACGGGGGCGGTGGGGCGTGCGCGGGGGCGGAGTCCCGTACGGGTCCGGGCGCGGAGTCCCTTACGGGCGCGGCCTCCCGCAGGGGGACGAGGGCGTGGGCGGGGAAGCGGGCGGGGACGGGGACGGCCAGACGCACCTCGGTGCCGCCGCCGTCGGCGCGGTCCACGGTCAGCCGGGCGCCGACGAGGAGCGCGCGCTCCCGCATCCCGCGGATACCGGCGCCCTCCGGGGTGACGCCGGTGCCGCGGCCGTCGTCACGGACCCGGAGTTCGACCCCGCCGGGGGTCCGGCGCAGGGCGAGCTCGGCGCGGCGGGCCCGGGCGTGGCGGGCGGTGTTGGTGAGGCCCTCCTGGGCCACCCGGTAGATCACCAGCTCCGACTCCCGGTCCAGCTCGGGCAGGTCCGCGTCGAGGCTGTGCTGGACGCTCAGACCGGGCCCGCCGTACTCGGTGGCCAGCGCCTTGAGCGCGCTGGCCAGGCCCAGCTCGTCCAGCACGCCGGGGCGCAGCCGGCGGGCGATGCGCCGGATCTCCTCGAGGCTCGCGCGGGTGGTCTCCTGCGTCTGCCGCAGTTCCCCGGCGAGGGCGGGCGGGGCGTGGTCGGCGGCACGCTTGAGCTGGAGCAGTACGGCGGTGAGGGACTGGCCCACCTCGTCGTGCAGCTCCCGCGCGACACGCCGGCGCTCGGACTCCTGCGCGGACAGGGCGCGGGCGCTGCTGGTGGCGCGCTCGTCCTCGAGCCGGTCGAGCATGGTGTTGTACGTGGTGATCAGCTCGGCGATCTCGCCGCGCCCGCCCACCGCCGGGCGGTGTCCCGGGCGGAGCAGGTCGGTCGTGTTCATGGCGCGGGTCAGGCGCTGCAGCGGGGCGAGGCCCACACGCAGCAGCAGGGCGTTGGCGACGAGCATGGCGGCCAGCCCGACCGTGAGGACGGCGGCCTCGGTGAGCAGGACCGGTGTGGACACCGTGACGGGCCCCAGCAGCAGGGCCGTGGCCACGATGAGCACGACCGCGTTCAGCAGGAAGATCCGCCAGAACAGAGGCACCCCGTACCGCCTCCTCGTCATCGGCCGCTCGCCACGGGCCGGCTCCCCCGGGAGGGGAACCGACGGCCCGCGGACCGGGGGCGCGGCGCGGGCCGTCACCTCCAGCCTGTGCGCCCGAGGGGCCGCGCGCCATCGGTGACAGCCCCCATTTTCTCCCCGGGGGCCCTGGCCGCTCACGGCCCGTGTGAGCGGTGACCCTCACGGAAGATGGGGCCCGCGACGGATGGCCGCGGACGGTGGCGGCGGGCGACGCTGGAGTTGCCGTGCCGGGTGGGTGACAACGTCGACGCAGGGGCAAACTCCCCTGTACCGAGCCGAGTTCGCGGCAAGCCGACGATTCACCCTACGTCCCGTGGTCCAAGGAGCGATGACCGTGGGCGGTGTCACCGGGCGGCCGCCCCCTGGGAAGGAGGAGCCGTGCCCCAGTCCGACGACGAGCGCCTGGTCGACCTCGCCACTCGTCTCGAACACGAGGACCCCCGTTTCGTCCGCTCACTCTCCGAAGGCCGTCCGGCCCGCCCGCGCGAGTACCGCCGTACGAGCGCCTGGTGCGCGCTGGTGATCGGCGTGACCATGCTCGCGGCGGGGATCATCGTCCCCGACGGCCTGCTGATCGCGGCGGGTCTGGTGCTCTCCGGGATCGCCGTCCAGCTCCTCGACCCGCACCGCGACGAACGGCCCGCGAAATGACGCGGCGCCCGGACCGGCCTCAGCCGTTCCGGGCGCCGCGCGGCAGGTCGGCGGCGGGATGCCGGTCCTGCGAGGGGTAGGCCCTGTGGGACTCGAACCCACAACCAATGGATTAAAAGTCCACTGCTCTGCCAATTGAGCTAAGGGCCCCAGGCGATGTTGCCTCCCCGAGCATAGCCGGACGTGGCCGTGAGTCCGATCGGGTATCGGGGAGGCGGGTCGGGACGTGTCCCGCGCGGAAGGCGGAAGGGCCCGCACGACAGGTGTCGTGCGGGCCCTTCCGCCTGGCCGGTTGAGGCCGTGTCAGCCGTTGCGCTTCCAGCGCGGCTTGTCGTCGCGGCGGCCGAAGGAGCCGCCACCGCTGCGGTGCTCGTCACGACGGCCGTACGGGCGGTCGTGGGAGGCGGAGCCGGAACGGAAGCCCGGACGGTCGCCCTGGCGGTCACGGTTGAACGGGCGGTCGCTGCCCCGGTGGCCGCCGCGGTCGTCCCGGCGGAAGCCGGGACGGTCGCCGCGCTCGCCGCGCTCACCACGGTCACGGTTGAAACCACCGCGGTCGTCACGACGCTCGAACGAACGGCCACCACGGTCGTCACGACGCTCGTCACGACGGAAACCGCCACGGTCGTCACGACGCTCACCACGGTCACGGTTGAAACCGCCCCGGTCGTCACGACGCTCGCGCCGCTCGTACGGCGCCGACGTCTCCGTACGCTCCACGCGCTCGGTCCGCTCGACCTCGCGCGCGGTCGGCTGCTCCGGCAACGTGACCTCGGTCCCGGTCCCGGTCTCGGTCTCGGCCGCCTCGGCGATCACCGTCTCGACTTCCTCGCCGCGCTCGCGCGCGACGCGGGCCAGCAGCCGGTCGGACTCCCCGCGCAGCTCGGAGGCACGGCGCTGGGCGCGCTCCAGCTCCTTGGTGAGCTGGGCGACCTCGCGCTCGGCCTGCTGGGCCGCGTTGCCCGCGGACTCGGCCTGGACCTCGGTCATGGACCGGGCGCCGGTGATCTCGGCGACCTCCGGGTCGAAGGCGGCGCCGCCCTGGATGATGTGCCGGCCGGCGTCGACGCCCGCG
This sequence comes from Streptomyces sp. NPDC048584, assembly GCF_043199595.1. Classification (NCBI taxonomy): domain Bacteria; kingdom Bacillati; phylum Actinomycetota; class Actinomycetes; order Kitasatosporales; family Streptomycetaceae; genus Streptomyces; species Streptomyces sp. NPDC048584. The sequence goes on along the minus strand of NZ_JBICWF010000010.1, from coordinate 282,225 downwards.
TCCTCCATGAGGCGGAAGATCTGGCGGCGCTGGTGCGGCAGCGACAGGGAGACGACGGTGCCGGTGCGGCCCGCGCGGGCCGTACGGCCGGCGCGGTGCAGGTAGTCCTTGTGGTCGCCGGCCGGGTCCACGTTGAGGACCAGGTCGATGCCGTCGACGTGGATACCGCGCGCGGCGACGTCGGTGGCGACCAGGACGTTGACGTAGCCGTCCTTGAAGTCGGCCAGGGTCCGGGTGCGCGCGCCCTGGGTCATGCCGCCGTGCAGCGCGTCCGACTTCACGCCCGCGTCGCGCAGCTGCTCGGCGACACGGTCGGCGCCCAGCTGGGTGCGGACGAAGATGATGGTGCGGCCCTTGCGGGAGGCGATGGCCGCGGTGACCGGCGCCTTGTCCTTGGGCTTCACGACGAGGATGTGGTGCGACATGGTCGTCACCGCGCCCTGCGCCGCGTCGACCTCGTGGCTGACCGGGTTCTTCAGGTACCGGTCGACGAGGGTCTTGATCTCGTTCTCCATGGTGGCGGAGAACAGCATCCGCTGGCCGCCGGCCGGGACCTGGTCGAGCAGCTCGGTGACCTCGGGCAGGAAGCCCAGGTCGGACATCTGGTCGGCCTCGTCGAGGACCGCGATCTGCACGTTCTCCAGGGAGCAGGCGCCGCGGTTGATGATGTCGCGCAGCCGGCCGGGGGTGGCGACGAGGATGTCGACGCCTCGCTCGAGGGCGTAGATCTGGTTGCCCATCGAGGTGCCGCCGCAGACGACCTTCATCTTCAGGCCGACGACGTCGCCGTACGGCTGGAGCGCGTCGGCGACCTGCATGGCGAGCTCACGCGTGGGCGTCAGGATGACGGCGCGCGGCTTGTGCTTCTCGGTGCGTCCGCCGGCCAGCGTGGCCAGGGTCGGCAGACCGAAGGAGAGGGTCTTGCCGGAGCCGGTGCGGCCGCGGCCGAGGATGTCCTTGCCGGCCAGGGCGTCCGGGATGGTCGCGGCCTGGATGGGGAAGGGGCTGGTCACGCCGTTCTGCGCGAGCTTGCGCACCAGGCCCTCGGGAAGGCCGAGGTCGGCGAAGGTCGTTTCGGGGGCCGCCACCTCGGTGGTGACGTCGAGGTCGGTGTCCGCCGGGTTCTCGGTGTTCTCGGGCACGACGACGTGATCAGTACTGGCGATGGGCATACGAATGCGAAACCTTCCGGAGTCTCTTCGGCACGCGCCCGTCAACTCCGTGAATCGCGATTCGCAATAACGACCGCCTCGATGCGGTCCACCACGGTAAGGGGAGAGTACGCGCCACACGGCGCGCTCTGCAGTGGCGCCGGGCAAATAGGATCAAACGATCTGCCACCATACGCACCCGGGACCCTTGAAAGCAAACCGGCTGGTGAGCGGGGGGTCCGAGGGGCGGAAAACGCTCAGGCGGGTGCCCCCGCTTCCGGTGCCGGCTCCCGCTGCTCCAGCTGGGGGTCGGGCGGCTGGTGGGCCGACGAGGACGGCTCGGGCTGTGTCGGCTCGGGCGGGGCCGACGGCTCGGGCGGGGTGGGGGTGGGATCCGGGTCGGGTGCCCGCGTCGGCTCCGGGGGGACGGGCCGGTCGCCGGGGGTCGGTCCGGCGGGACCGCCGGGTCCGCCGTCGTCCGGCGCGGTCCCGCTCGCCCCCGGTGACGGCGACGCCTCGGCGGAACCGGCCTTCCCCGCCCTGCCCTTCTTCGCCCTGTTCCCGTGCCCCTCGTCCTCGCGGGCCCCGCGTGCGCCGTCGGCCTCCGGGGCACCGTGGCCGGGCCCGCCGCCCGACACCGCCGCGCCGCCGTCCCCCGCCTCACCGCCGGGACTCCCCTCGGAGTGCGACGGCCCCGCGGGTCCGCCCGCTCCGTCGTCACCCACACTCATGCAGCCGGCGGCGGCGACGACGGCCACGGCCGTGACGGCCAGGCGGACGGGTACGTACAAGCGGCGCACGGGCCACCTCCGTTTGGAGTACAGGGTCAACCACCCCAACTCCCGCCACCCGCAAGAAGACACGCGTACGGCTCACCCGTAGCCGAGCGCGTGCAGGCGGGCGTCGTCGATACCGAAGTGGTGGGCGATCTCGTGCACCACCGTGATCTCCGTCTCCGCGACGACGTCCTCCCGGGACTCGCACATCCGCAGCGTCGGCCCCCGGTAGATCGTGATGCGGTCCGGCAGCACACCCGCGTACCACTCGCCGCGCTCCGTCAGCGGTGTCCCCTCGTACAGCCCGAGCAGCTCCGGATCGTCCGCCGGCGGCTCGTCCTCCACGAACACCGCGACGTTGTCCATCAGCCGCGTCAGCTCCGGCGGGATCCGGTCCAGCGCCTCGGCGACCAGCTCCTCGAACATCTCCCGCGTCATCTCCAGCACACAGCCATTGTCGGGTACGAACCGTCCGTACGAGTCGCGCGCGGCCTCCGCATATCCGGGCGCCGACTTGGGCATACGGGATCAATGGCCCGCGTCCCCTCCGTCCCGAACGCCCTCCACCGCCTCGCACGGGTCCCGCGGGCCCTGGTCCCCCGCCGGACCGCCCCCACGGGGGTCGCCCCGGCCTCCTCGTCGCGCCCCTGGGTGCGTGCGGCCGGCCTGGTCGCCGTGGTCGTGCTCGGCGCCTGGCTCGGTCTGCTCGTCGTCGGCAATGTGCGCGTCCCCGTGGGCCCCATGAACACCACCATGACCCTGCGCCCCTCCCTCACCGGCGGCACGAAGATCAACGTGTCCCCGCTGGGCGCGCTCCAGCTCGACAGCCACACCGCGCCCGTCCGCCTCGACGTCAACGTCGACCAGCTCGACCCCGAGCGCTCCCAGGCCCTCGTCGACCACCCCGAACGCCTCTCCGGCCTCCAGGACGAGGTCGCCGACGACATCGCCCGCGGCACCGCCGACCTCGCCGTACGCTCCTGCGTCGCCGTCGTCACCGGCGCCACCGCCCTCGGCCTGCTCGTCTACCGCCGGCCCCGCCGCGCCCTCGCCGCCGGCGGCCTCGCCCTCGGCCTGCTGGCCGCCTCCGGCGGCACGGCGTACGCCACCTGGAACCCCGACTCCGTTCTGGAGCCCAAGTTCTCCGGGCTGCTCTCCTCCGCCCCGTCGCTGGTCGGCGACGCGCGCAGCATCGTCACCGAGTTCGACGTCTACCAGCAGGAGTTGGCGCGCCTGGTCACCAATGTGACCAAGCTCTACGACGCCACCTCCACCCTCCCGACCTACCAGCCCGACCCGACGACCATCCGCGTGCTGCACGTCTCGGACATCCACCTCAACCCGGCCAGCTGGAAGATCATCGCCTCGCTGGTGGAGCAGTACCAGGTGGATGTGATCGTGGACTCCGGCGACACGATGGACCACGGGAGCGCCGCCGAGAACGGCTTCCTGGACCCCATCGAGCAGCTGGGCGCGCCCTATGTCTGGGTCCGCGGCAACCACGACTCGCTCGTCACCCAGCGCTATCTCGAAGGCCTGAAGAACGTCCACGTCCTCGACGACGGCAGGGCGAGGACGGTGGCCGGCCTGCGCTTCGCCGGTATCGGGGACCCGCAGTTCACCCCCGACCGCTCGAAGACGAACGGGGCCGAGCAGTCCCAGGAGCTGGCCGGCGCCCGGCTCGCCTCCGCCCTGCGCGACGAGCGGACCGCCGGCACCCCGGTGGACGTGGCGATCGCCCACGAACCGTCCGCCGCGCGCGAGGTCGACGGCACCGTGCCGCTCGTCCTGGCCGGACATGTCCACCACGAGGAGACGGAGGTCATGGAGTACGGCACCCGGCTGCGCGTCGAGGGCTCCACCGGCGGCAGCGGGCTGCGCGCCATCGAGGGCAAGTACCCGGACCCGATCGAGACGTCGATCCTCTACTTCGACCGCGACACCCGGCGTCTGCAGGCCTGGGACGCCATCGAGCTGGGCGGCCTCGGACTGACCACGGCGGAGGTGAGCCGACACCTCCCGGAGGAGAACCAGCCGGGCGCGACCACCTCGCCCTCCCCCTCCTCCACAACCCCCTCGGTCACGCCCTCGACGACCGCGCCGTAAACCGTTTTGGCGAACTCTCCCGACACCACGTATGCTTCTCACGTCCCCGACGCGCTGCGAAGCGCCCAGGCGGGCCGATAGCCCTCATCGTCTAGCGGCCTAGGACGCCGCCCTTTCAAGGCGGTAGCACGGGTTCGAATCCCGTTGGGGGCACGCACCACCCTGTGCGACACTGTCGTACGACACGCTTGGTCCTGTGGAGCAGTTTGGAGTGCTCGCCACCCTGTCAAGGTGGAGGCCGCGGGTTCAAATCCCGTCAGGACCGCTGATGTTTCACGTGAAACATCACGGCTGGGTAGCTCAGTTGGTACGAGCGATCGCCTGAAAAGCGATAGGTCGCCGGTTCGACCCCGGCCCCAGCCACAGCAAAGGCCCCGATCATCGATCGGGGCCTTGTTGTGTGCTCTCCGCACGTGCCCCCGCACCCCGGCAAAATCATTGGCCGCGAATTTTCGCGGGATGAGATCCTGGAGTCCGTATGTCTACGCACTCTGCCCCCGCCTTCGGCCTTCTCGCCTCCCGTCTGACCGAGTTGTCGCTGCGCGACGCGCACCGGCTCGGGCGCAGGCTGGAAGGCGCACGCAGGATCCGTCAACCCGAGGCCCGCGCCGCCGTGCTCGCCGAGATCGAGGCGGAGGTCGCCGGGTCCGAGGAGCGGATGGCCCGCCGCCGCGCCCGGGTGCCCGCGGTCACCTATCCCGAGCAGCTTCCGGTCAGTCAGAGGAAGGACGTGATCGCCGAGGCGATCCGTGATCACCAGGTGGTGATCGTCGCGGGTGAGACCGGGTCCGGCAAGACCACGCAGATCCCGAAGATCTGCATGGAGCTGGGCCGGGGTGTCCGGGGCATGATCGGGCACACCCAGCCCCGCCGGATCGCCGCGCGTACGGTCGCGGAGCGGGTGGCGGAGGAGCTCGACACCCCGCTGGGCGAGGCCGTCGGCTGGAAGGTCCGCTTCACCGACCAGGTGAACCCGGACGCCACCTTCGTCAAGCTGATGACGGACGGCATCCTGCTCGCGGAGATCCAGACCGACCGTGAGCTGCGCGCCTACGACACGATCATCATCGACGAGGCCCATGAGCGGTCCCTCAACATCGACTTCCTGCTCGGCTATCTCGCCCAGCTGCTGCCGAAGCGGCCGGACCTCAAGGTCGTCATCACGTCCGCGACCATCGACCCGGAGCGGTTCTCCCGGCACTTCGGGGACGCGCCGATCATCGAGGTCAGCGGGCGTACGTATCCGGTGGAGGTGCGGTACCGGCCGCTGCTCGAGGAGAACCCCGACGACGCTGCCGACGCCGACCGGGACCAGATCACCGCGATCACGGACGCCGTCGAGGAGCTGATGGCGGAGGGACCGGGCGACATCCTGGTGTTCCTCTCCGGTGAGCGGGAGATCCGGGACACGGCGGACGCGCTGACGAAGAAGCGGTACCGGTCGACCGAGGTACTGCCGTTGTACGCCCGGCTGTCGCACGCCGAGCAGCACCGGGTGTTCCAGCAGCACAGCGGCCGCCGGATCGTGCTGGCGACCAACGTCGCCGAGACCTCGCTGACCGTGCCGGGCATCAAGTACGTCATCGACCCCGGTTTCGCCCGTATCTCCCGCTACAGCCATCGCACCAAGGTGCAGCGGCTGCCGATCGAGCCGGTGTCGCAGGCCAGCGCCAACCAGCGCAAGGGCCGCTGCGGCCGTACGTCGGACGGCATCTGCGTCCGGCTGTACAGCGAGGACGACTTCCTGACTCGTCCGGAGTTCACGGACGCGGAGATCCTGCGCACCAATCTCGCCTCGGTCATCCTGCAGATGACGGCGGCCGGCCTGGGCGAGATCGAGAAGTTCCCCTTCATCGACCCGCCGGACCACCGCAACATCCGCGACGGTGTGCAGCTGCTCCAGGAGCTGAACGCGCTCGACGTGGCGCAGAAGGACCCGCGCAAGCGGCTCACCGAGACCGGGCGGAAGCTGGCGCAGCTGCCGGTGGACCCGCGGCTGGCCCGCATGGTGCTGGAGGCGGACAGGAACGGCTGTGTCCGCGAGGTCATGGTCATCGCCGCCGCCCTGTCGATCCAGGATCCGCGGGAGCGGCCGGCCGACAAGCAGGCGCAGGCCGATCAGCAGCACGCCCGGTTCCGGGACGAGTCCAGCGACTTCCTCGCCTACCTCAACCTGTGGCGGTACGTCCGCGAGCAGCAGAAGGAGCGCGGTTCGTCGTCGTTCCGCCGGATGTGCAAGCAGGAGTATCTGAACTTCCTGCGGATCCGCGAGTGGCAGGACATCTACACACAGCTGCGCACGGTCGCCAAGCAGATGGGCATCCACCTCAACGAGGAGGACGCCGCGGACGACCGGGTCCACCTCTCCCTGCTGGCCGGTCTGCTGTCACACGTCGGCATGAAGGACGTGAAGGAGTCCAAGGACTCGGGCGCGGCCGGCCGCAAGGACGGCGGGCGCAACGAGTATCTGGGCGCGCGGAACGCCAAGTTCGCCCTCTTCCCGGGGTCGGCGCTGTTCAAGAAGCCGCCGCGGTTCGTGATGTCGGCCGAGCTGGTGGAGACGTCCCGGCTGTGGGCGCGGGTCAACGCGAAGATCGAACCGGAGTGGGTGGAACCGCTCGCGGAGCACCTCCTCAAGCGCACCTACAGCGAGCCGCACTGGGAGAAGGACCAGGCGGCCGTGATGGCGTACGAGAAGGTCACGCTGTACGGCGTGCCGATCGTGGCGCAGCGCAAGGTGAACTACGGCCGGATCGACCCGGAGATCTCCCGGGAGCTGTTCATCCGTAACGCGCTGGTCGAGGGCGACTGGCGCACGCACCACAAGTTCTACGCCGACAACCGCAGGCTGCTGACCGAGGTCGAGGAGCTGGAGCATCGCGCCCGGCGCCGGGACATCGTGGTCGACGACGAGACGCTGTACGACTTCTACGACCAGCGGATCCCCGAACACGTGGTGTCGGGCGCGCACTTCGACTCGTGGTGGAAGCACAAGCGGCACGAGCAGCCGGACTTCCTCGACTTCGAGCGGGAGATGCTGATCCGTGAGTCGGCGGAGGCGGTCACCAAGGCCGACTACCCGGACTCGTGGCCCCAGGGGCAGCTGAAGTTCCGGGTGACGTACCAGTTCGAGCCGGGCGCGGACGCGGACGGTGTGACGGTCCACGTTCCGCTCCAGGTGCTGAACCAGGTGACGGACGAGGGCTTCGACTGGCAGATCCCCGGTCTGCGCGAGGAGGTCGTCACCGAGCTGATCCGTTCGCTGCCCAAGCCGATCCGGCGCAACTACGTGCCGGCGCCGAACTTCGCGAAGGCGTTCCTGGAGCGGGCGGTGCCCCTCCAGGAGCCGCTGACCGTGACGATGGCCCGTGAGCTGAAGCGGATGGTCGGGGTGCCGTTCGAGGCGGAGGACTTCGACTGGTCCCGGATTCCCGACCACTTGCGGGTGACGTTCCGGATCGTGGACGAGCGGCGCCGCAAGGTCGCCGAGGACAAGGATCTGGAGGCGCTCAAGCTCCGGCTGCGCCCGAAGGCCCGCCAGGCGCTGTCCCAGGCGGCCGCCGCCACGGCACAGCGCCAGGGCGGCGAGTCCCTGGAACGCAAGGGGCTGACGGACTGGACGATCGGCTCACTGACCAGGGTCTTCGAGACACGCCGGGCCGGACAGCCGGTGAAGGCGTATCCGGCGCTGGTCGACGACGGCGACACGGTGTCCGTGCGGCTGTTCGACACCGAGGCCGAGCAGGCGGAGGCGATGTGGAAGGGCACCCGCCGGCTGATCCTGCTGTCGATCCCGGTGAACCCCGCGAAGTTCGCATCCGAGAAGCTGACGAACCCGCAGAAGCTGGCGCTGTCCGCGAATCCGCACGGTTCGGTGCAGGCGCTGTTCGACGACTGCGCGATGGCGGCGGCGGACCGGCTGATCGCCGACTTCGGCGGTCCGGTGTGGGACGAGGAGTCCTACCGGAAGCTGTACGACAAGGTCCGCGCGGAGATCGTCGACACGACGGTCCGCGCGGTGGGCCAGGTCCAGCAGGTGCTGGCGGCGTGGCAGGCCTGTGAGCGGCGGCTGAAGGGCGTACGGAGCCCCGCGCTGCTCCCGAACCTCCAGGACGTACGGGGGCAGCTCGACGCGCTCGTACGGCCCGGGTTCGTGACTCAGGCGGGGCTGCGGCGGCTGCCGGACCTGATGCGCTATCTGGTGGCCGCGGACCGGCGCCTGCAGCAGATGCCGGCGAACGTGCAGCGGGACACCACACGCATGGCGAAGGTCCACGAGATGCGGGACGAGTACGCGTGGCTGCTGGAGCAACTGCCACAGGGGCGGCCGGTGCCTCAGCAGGTGCGGGACATCCGCTGGATGATCGAGGAGCTGCGGGTCAGCTATTTCGCCCACGCGCTCGGTACGGCGTACCCGGTGTCGGACAAGCGGATCGTGAAGGCGATCGACGCGGCGGTACCGTAACGGCGTCCGTACACAGGGTGAGTTCGACCAGCGGGCTCACCCTCCTGTACAGTCCTTCTCGCAGCGCAACGCAGGAATCGCACTGCGAAACCTGGTCCTGTGGAGCAGTTTGGAGTGCTCGCCACCCTGTCAAGGTGGAGGCCGCGGGTTCAAATCCCGTCAGGACCGCATTCGATCGAAGGCCCGCGCCCCTCATGGGACGCGGGCCTTCGGCGTGAGACGCCCACCCCCGAGGCCGCGCCCCGCGGCGAAGCCGCGAACCAGCACAGCAAATCCCGTCAGGACCGCAACCGACCAAAGGCCCGCACCCCCCAACACGGGACGCGGGCCTTCGGCATGAGACGCCCACCCCGAGGCCGCGCCCCGCGGCGAAGCCGCGAACCAGCACAGCAAATCCCGTCAGGACCGCAACCGACCAAAGGCCCGCACCCCTTGTGCACGGCGTCGTCCGGGCGTCTGCCGCCGTGCACACGGTGCTCTGCCGTACAGCCGGGTACCAAGCGCAGCGTTCCGTCCTGAAGGGCTCTCGCCCCGCCACACACCCGCGCGTGGGGCCTCGTGCCGTCTTGACGTGGCTCCCCGGGCTCGGTACTTCAAGAGGCAGGGCACGGCCTCGTGTGCCCCCGGAGGTGGCGTATGGCGACATCGGCCAGGCACGAGACGCGGGCGTTGCTCCGGGCGCATCTGTCGGCCGCCTCGTCGTACCGGCATCTCACCCGGCACTGTCCGATCTGTCGTCACCTCCTGCGGATGGCGACGGAGGCCCCCCGGCCGGCCGGGGAACAACCCGGCGCCGACGCCCGTTCCATCTAGCGCATATGCCGTACGCCCAACAAGCCGACTGGTATGTGACGGGTGTCACCGTATGAGTTTTGGGAAGGGCTGTACTTACGCCTCACCTACAACAGGTCAATTTAATATGTGCAATTGCACTGCCCGGAGAGGTCCGCACAAGCCGGCACACAGGTGATCCCCCACCCCTCCCCAGAGTCCGACAAGCCCGCTCACAGAGCCCGCACCCGGGTCGGCCGGGACCGGGCCGAACCCCGGACGGCGCACAAAAAAGATCGCACTGGACCCGGCGGAGTCCAGTGCGATCGACGACGCACCCTTGTTCAGTTGCCTGTGAAGCCTGATCGGCTTGGGCGAGGGGCCTGTTGGGGCAGTCCCCGCGTCGCTTGGAGCCAAGTTCCCGGACGTCCCGACTGGTGGGGGACCAGCCGGTTATGCCCGGTTCATGCGGTGGTTCAGGCCTCGCTGCGCTGCTGCGGAATGCCCGCGAGCAGTGCGCGGACCTCCGCCTCGCGGTAGCGGCGGTGCCCGCCGAGCGTGCGGATCGACGTGAGCTTGCCTGCCTTCGCCCAGCGCGTGACCGTCTTCGGGTCGACGCGGAACATGGTGGCAACCTCAGCCGGGGTCAGCAGCGGCTCGGCATCAGGGGTGCGAGCGGTCATGAGCGGCCTCCTCGGGAGAACCGAACCTTCTCGGTTCTTTCCTCTAAATTCTGCACCTTGACCCGCGTTGCCCGAAATGGCGGACGCGAGTCGAGTCGGTTATAGGACGAACGGCTTGTCCTCGGCACTACAACTACACCATCTGTCCAGCCACGTCGGCCAAACCGATGGAATTGCCCTCCCAGGTGTTCATCAGCCGCGGAAGCCGATGGACCATGCCATAGCGGACAGTCACGCCACTGTGACGATCAGTCACAGCAGCGTTCAGGAGTCGTCAGACCCCCCAAAGCGCGCAATGCTGAGATTCCGCCCATAGTGGAGCACAGCAGGACGGAGGAGTCCTCCCCGGACTCCTTGTCCTATTTTGGCATGAGGAGGGGCAAGGGGCGCAAGGGCCGCGTACGTGCGGTCCGTCACGCTTGACGCGCTTGGGACATACGCCCGGATCGGCGGACTACGTCCGCAAGCCGGCGCCGTACTGACGGAACCTCAGAACACCTCAGGGCGAAGACGAAACCCCATGAACGGCGATTGGTCAAACGTCAGTTCGCCGAACGCAGGTCCCGAACCGACCGCCAGCGCTCCACGAGACGCCCGTAAGCGGCCCCGGCGCCCTCCTCGTCGCCCCGGCGCAGCGCGGCGATCCCCTCGGCCACGTCCGCCGCCGAGTGGTCCCCCTCCAGCGTGCCGTCCGGCAGCGCGTGCACCAGTCCGCCGTAGTCCAGCTCGACCAGCGCGCGCGGGTGGAACTCCTCCAGCCAGCGTCCGACGTCCACGAGGCCCTCGATCAGCAGGTTGTCGTCCATGGCGTCCCGCAGCGCCCGCAGCGCCCTGGCCACCCGGCGCCGGGCCTGGACCATGGGGGTCCGGTAGCGCAGTACGGGCGCCTCGCCGGCGGAGCGCCCGACGTACTCCCGCTCGTCGTCGGCGAACAGCACGAACCAGTTGATCGGCACCTGCCAGGTGGCGGTGCGGATCCACGGCCGGGCGTCCGGATGGTCGGCCAGCCAGCGCTCGTAGTCCTGGGTGGCCTGGTGCCGTACGACCGGGGGCAGGAACGCGTCCAGGACCGGCAGCGGGAAGTCCTCGGCGAGCTCGCCCAGGGCCTGCCAGCCGCGCAGCCGGGTGCGCCAGGGGCAGACACAGACCACGCCGTCGGACTCCAGTACGAACGCGTCGTCGCTCTCGTGCGCCGGCACCGGAGCCGGCGGGGTGGCCGCGAGGCCGGCCAGGGCCCGGCGGATCTCGTCCTGGCTCGAGGGGCGGTCGGGGCGGCGCGCGTAACGGGCCCAGTGGCCGCGCTCCCGTTCCGGGAAGGCGGCCAGCGGTTCGTACACGCGCAGATAGGTCGCGTAGGGGACCATCACCGAGGACACCTTGGGCACGCCTGCTCCCTCCCCCGCGGATCGCCGGGAAAACCTGCCCGCCCCCCGCCCGGACGGGTGGGAAACCCGTGCAAACCGTCACACGGCGGTACTCCGGTGGGAGGTGATCCGCGACACGGTGCCATCGTCGCGCGCGTGAGGATCTACCCTCGTGCCACAGCCCCCGCCACCTCTACGGGGGCGGATCCCGCCCGCCGCTATTACTCAGGAGTCACCACAGTGACCGACGTATCTGACGGCGTCCTGCACACCCTGTTCCGCTCGGACCAGGGAGGCCATGAGCAAGTCGTGCTCTGCCAGGACCGTGCCACCGGCCTCAAGGCCGTCATCGCCATCCACTCCACCGCGCTGGGCCCCGCCCTCGGCGGCACGCGCTTCTACCCGTACGCCTCCGAGGAGGAGGCCGTCGCCGACGCGCTGAACCTCGCGCGCGGAATGTCGTACAAGAACGCCATGGCCGGGCTCGGCCACGGCGGCGGCAAGGCCGTGATCATCGGCGACCCGGAGCGGATCAAGAGCGAGGAGCTGCTGCTGGCCTACGGCCGGTTCGTGGCCTCGCTCGGCGGCCGGTACGTCACCGCGTGCGACGTCGGCACGTACGTCGCCGACATGGACGTCGTGGCCCGCGAGTGCCGCTGGACCACCGGGCGCTCCCCCGAGCACGGCGGCGCGGGCGACTCCTCCGTGCTCACCTCCTTCGGCGTCTACCAGGGCATGCGGGCCGCCGCCCAGCACCTGTGGGGCGACCCGTCGCTGCGTGACCGCAAGGTCGGTGTCGCGGGCGTCGGCAAGGTCGGCCACCACCTGGTGGAGCACCTGCGCGCCGAGGGCGCCGAGGTCGTGATCACCGATGTGCGCGAGGACGCCGTACGACGCGTTCTCGACCGGCACCCCGAGGATGTCTCGGCCGTCGCCGACACCGCGGAGCTGATCCGCACCGAGGGACTGGACATCTACGCCCCGTGCGCGCTCGGCGGGGCGCTGAACGACGACAGCGTGCCGGTGCTGACCGCCAGGGTCGTCTGCGGCGCCGCCAACAACCAGCTCGCCCACCCGGGTGTGGAGAAGGACCTCGCCGACCGCGGAATCCTCTACGCGCCCGACTACGTGGTGAACGCCGGCGGTGTCATCCAGGTCGCCGACGAGCTGCACGGATTCGACTTCGACCGGAGCAAGGCGAAGGCGTCCGAGATCTTCGACACCACGCTCGCCATATTCGCACGTGCGAAGGAGGACGGTATTCCGCCGGCCGCCGCGGCCGACCGGATCGCCGAGCAGCGGATGGCGGAGGCACGTCCGGTGCGATGACACGCGCGAGGGGTCCCGGCCCCGGGACGCCTTCGTACGTGTGAACGGTACCCGCCGGGGGGCGGTTGGAGAGAACTCTCACTTCTCCCGGCGGGTCGACCGTGGGGAAGTGCTTAAAATCGCGGTTGACCAGCGAGAACAAGGTGTCTCGGCGGTCCCGGGCGCGAGCCCGTCATGCGGGCGACGTACCGTATGGGCGTGGGCTCAGGTACCGTGGGAGCCCTACGGACCGGACTCTCCGCGGAGAGTCCGTTCTGGACCATGAACGCGTGTCAAGACTCTGGGGCCGTCGAGCCCCGTCGTTGAGGGGGTCGAGCCATGGGGCGCGGCCGGGCCAAGGCCAAGCAGACGAAGGTCGCCCGCCAGCTGAAGTACAACAGCGGTGGGACTGACCTCTCACGCCTGGCCGAGGAGCTGGGCGCATCGCCTTCGAACCAGCCACCGAACGGTGAGCATTTCGAGGACGATGAGCAAGACGAAGACCTGTACGCACGGTACGCCGACCTCTATGAGGACGACGACGAGGACGAGGACGGCCCGTCCTCCCAACAGCGTCGCGGCGCTTGACCCTGCGTGGATCACAGCCCGGTCGGTGACTTCGGTCACCGACCGGGTTTAGTGCTGCCTCCGCGGGCCGGGTCGCCCGGTGTGCTGCCCGCACGCCTTCCGCGCGGGCAGCACACCGTCGCTCACTTCGCGTAGTCACCGACGAGGGTCGCGCCCGTGCCGTGCTCGCCCCGGTCGGTGATCTCACCGGCGACCCAGGCGTCCACGTCCCGGTCGGCCAGCGTCGTCAGCGCCACGTCCACGGACTCCTGGGGCACGATCGCGATCATGCCGACACCCATGTTCAGCGTCTTCTCCAGCTCCAGCCGCTCGACCGCACCGGTCCGGCCCACCAGGTCGAACACCGGTCCGGGCGCCCAGGTGGAGCGGTCCACGGTCGCGTGCAGTCCGTCGGGGATCACCCGCGCGAGATTGGCCGCGAGGCCGCCGCCGGTGACATGGCTGAAGGCGTGCACCTCGGCGGTGCGGATCAGCGCCAGACAGTCCAGCGAGTAGATCTTGGTGGGCTCCAGGAGCTCCTCGCCGAGGGTGCGGCCCAGCTCGTCGATCCGGCCGTCCAGGGCGAGCCTGGCCCGGTCCAGCAGCACGTGCCGGACCAGGGAGTAGCCGTTCGAGTGAAGGCCGGAGGACGCCATGGCGATCACCGCGTCACCCGTACGGATGCGGTCCGGGCCGAGCAGCCGGTCGGCCTCCACGGCCCCCGTACCGGCGCCGGCGACGTCGAAGTCGTCCGGACCCAGCAGCCCGGGGTGTTCGGCCGTCTCCCCGCCGATCAGGGCGCATCCGGCCAGCACACAGCCTTCGGCGATGCCCTTGACGATCGCGGCGACGCGCTCGGGGTGGACCTTGCCGACACAGATGTAGTCGGTCATGAAGAGCGGCTCGGCACCGCACACCACGATGTCGTCCATCACCATGGCGACCAGGTCGTGGCCGATGGTGTCGTAGACGCCCATCCGGCGCGCGATGTCGACCTTGGTACCGACGCCGTCGGTGGCGGAGGCCAGCAGGGGGCGCTCGTACTTCTTCAGGGCCGAGGCGTCGAAGAGTCCGGCGAATCCGCCGAGGCCGCCGAGGACCTCGGGGCGCCGCGTCTTCTTCACCCATTCCTTCATCAGCTCGACCGCGCGGTCGCCCGCCTCGATGTCGACGCCCGCCGCTGCGTAGCTGGCACCAGTGTTCTGGGACATGACTGTGAGAGCTTTCTGTCGTCCGTCAGGGCTTACGGGCGGCGGATCGCGTCGACCGAGGCCGGGGCGGCGGTGCCGGCGGCCAGCTCGGTCTCCAGGAGCTGCTTGCCGAGGAGCTCGGGGTCGGGCAGATCCATCGGGTACTCGCCGTCGAAGCAGGCGCGGCACAGGTTCGGCTTGGCGATGGTGGTCGCCTCGATCATGCCGTCGATGGAGATGTACGACAGGGAGTCGGCGCCCAGCGAGGTGCCGATCTCGTCGATGGTCATGCCGTTGGCGATGAGCTCGGCGCGGGTGGCGAAGTCGATGCCGAAGAAGCAGGGCCACTTCACGGGCGGCGAGGAGATCCGGATGTGGACCTCGGCGGCGCCCGCCTCACGGAGCATCCGGACCAGGGCGCGCTGGGTGTTGCCGCGCACGATCGAGTCGTCGACGACGACCAGGCGCTTGCCCTTGATGACTTCCTTGAGCGGGTTCAGCTTCAGGCGGATGCCGAGCTGCCGGATGGTCTGCGAGGGCTGGATGAACGTACGTCCGACGTACGCGTTCTTGACCAGGCCGGCGCCGAAGGGGATACCGGACGCTTCCGCGTAGCCGATGGCGGCCGGGGTGCCGGACTCCGGCGTGGCTATGACCAGGTCGGCCTCGGCCGGGGCCTCCGCGGCGAGGCGGCGGCCCATCTCGACGCGCGAGAGGTACACGTTCCGGCCGGCGATGTCGGTGTCCGGGCGGGCCAGGTACACGTACTCGAAGACACAGCCCTTGGGCTTCGCTTCCGCGAATCGGGAGGTACGCAGTCCGTTCTCGTCGATGGCGACGAACTCGCCCGGCTCGATCTCGCGCACATAGCTCGCGCCGCAGATGTCGAGGGCGGCGGACTCGGAGGCGACGACCCAGCCACGCTCCAGGCGGCCGAGGACCAGAGGGCGGATGCCCTGGGGGTCACGGGCCGCGTAGAGGGTGTTCTCGTCCATGAAGACGAGGCTGAAGGCGCCCCTGACCTTGGGGAGGACCACGTGCGCGGCCTGCTCCACGGTCACCGGTTCGCCGTCGGCGGCGCGCTGGCCGGCCAGCAGGGCGGTGATCAGGTCGGTGTCGTTGGTGGCCGCCACCTTGGGGGCACGGCCGTTCTCCTTGGGGAGTTCGGCGACCATCTCGGCGAGCTGCGCCGTGTTGACCAGGTTGCCGTTGTGGCCGAGCGCGATGGATCCGTGCGCGGTGGCGCGGAACGTCGGCTGGGCGTTCTCCCACACGGACGCGCCGGTGGTCGAGTAGCGGGCGTGTCCGACCGCGATATGACCTTGGAGCGATCCGAGAGAGGTCTCGTCGAAGACCTGGGACACAAGGCCCATGTCCTTGAAGACGAGGATCTGGGAGCCGTTGCTGACCGCGATTCCCGCGGATTCCTGGCCCCGATGCTGGAGGGCGTAGAGCCCGAAGTACGTGAGCTTGGCGACCTCTTCGCCCGGAGCCCAGACACCGAAGACGCCGCAAGCGTCCTGGGGGCCCTTCTCGCCGGGGAGCAGGTCGTGGTTGAGTCGTCCGTCACCACGTGGCACGCCTCCGAGTGTAGGCGAGGCCGGGCGCTGATCCGAATGCGGGATACGGCCCCGGCCGCGGATCAGCGCTGGGCGACGGCTCGGACGCTCTCGCCGTTTTCGCTGGTCAGCGTGAGGGTCTGGCCTTCGATCCGGTAGTCCACGGTGCCACCGAAAAGTTTCGTCAGCGCCCTCTCGCCGTCCATGAGTGAGTCTTCGCACACCATTCGGGTCAGGGACGGCACGCCGAGGGTGATATGACCGTCGCGCACGGTGGCGTCGGCGTTCACCTGGTTGCAGCCGAGGCGGCCGGCGACGGTGCCGTCCTCACCGTCGAAGGTGAGGTGGGCGCGGTGGTCGAGGGCGGGGGTGGTGACGGTCCACTTGGTGCCGTACAACGGGGTGTCCTCGGACCTGGTCAGGCGGACGGTGTCGTCGGACGCGGTGGTGAGGGTGAGGCGGCCGTCGTGCGCGTCGGTCCTGAGAGTGCCGTCGCCGAGGGTCTCGGCGAGGGTGCGTTCGAGGTCCATGGTCTGCTCGTCGCAGGCCCGCAACGTGGTTTCCCGCTCGCCGAACCGGACGCGGTCGCCTTCGACGACGGCCCGGCCCTTGAACAGGTTGCATCCGTAGCTGCCCTCGGCGCCGCCCTCGTCGTCCAGGGTGAGGTTCGCCCCGTCCGGGGCGCGGTGGGTGGTGCCGTCGACGGTGACGCTGTCGATGGTCCAGCGGACACCGGTGACCGGTTCCGCCGCCCGCGCGGAGCCGCTGCCGGCCCCCGCCCGCTCGCCGCCGCAGGCAGCCGCGAGCGGGACGACGAGCACGGCGACGGCCGTCAGGGTCATGCGCTGCTTGTGCTTCTGCCTGTACATGTCGATTCGACGAGGGCGGGGAGCAGGTGGTTCCCCTTCCGCCCCGGACTCAGCGCAGCAGCGGCAGATACGGTCCCAGGTCCGCCCGCTCCCCGCTCGCGCTCACCTTCGCGGCGGCCACCGCGTCCTGCCACGCCGTGCGGCCGGCGGCCAGCCTCGCCCAGGTCAGCGGGTCGGTCTCGACGACGTTCGGCGGGGTGCCCCGGGTGTGCCTCGGCCCCTCCACGCACTGCACGACCGCGTACGGCGGGATCCGCACCTCCGTCGAGCCGCCGGGCACCTTCGCGGCGAGCGCGTCGGCGAGCAGCCGGGTGCAGGCGGCGAGGGCCTGGCGGTCGTACGGGACGGCCAGGCCGGGGACGGCGGCGTTCAGGTCGTCGGTGTGGACGACGAGCTCGACGGCGCGGGTGACGACGTAGTCGGCGAGGGGCAGGGCGCCCGCGCCGGTGGGGAGCAGCCGGCCGCCCGGGTGGGCGTCGAGGTGGCCGGTGAAGCGCCGCTCGACCTCGTCGAGGTGGGCGCCGAGGTCGGGGTGCTCGGCCGCGAGCCGTCGGGCGGTCACGGCGATGGAGTCCGCGTCGGCGCCGATGGCGAACGGCCAGTCGACCAGCCGCCCGTCCTGCCGCGCGGGCTCGGGCTCGCCGAGCAGCCGGTCCACGGCGGTCAACGCCATCCCGGTGTGCGCCACCAGCTCCCGCACGGTCCAGTCCCCGAGCCGCGTCGGCAGCGCGAGCTGCCCGGGGGTGAGACCGCGTACGGCATCGCGTACATGCCCGAACTGCGCGAGCACGGCGGCACGGGTCTTGGCCGGGTCATAGGAACGGGCACGCTTCTTGGCCGGGGGCATGGCGGAAGCCTATGCGTACGCCTCCACCACCGGATCGGTACGGGGATCGCCCGTGCCGCGCGGTGCACCGGGCCGACGCCGCCCGACGGAGCCGCGGCACCACCGAACCGGCAGGCATCCGCCCGACGCGCTCCGTCCCCGCCGCCTCGCGGATCTCCGGAGGACCACACCGAGCCGCGGCTGCCGCCCGGCGGACCCGGCGAGGGCCGCACACGGGGGGCCGAGGGCCGGTCCGGCGTCCTCGCGCAGCTCGGCCGGCGACAGCGCGAGCGGCTCCGCCGCGTCGCCGTCGAGGACACGGGCGCACGGGACGCCCGGGACGCCCGGGGCCTGACCGGGACGGGGCGGTCCGGCGGTGCCGCCCACGCCGCGGCCCCCGCCCGGTGGACCGGGCGGGGGCCGCGTACGTGAGGAGCCGAGGGTCAGGCCAGCAGGGCGGGGATCGTCGCCTCGTGGGTCTCGCGCAGGTCGGCCAGGGGGAGGGCGAACTCGCCCTGGACCTCGACCGTGTCCCCGTCGATCACGCCGATGCGGGTGGCCGGGAGGCCGCGCGCGCCGCACATGTCGTTGAAGCGGACCTCCTCCGAGCGCGGTACGGCGACGATCGCGCGGCCCGCCGACTCGGAGAAGAGGAAGGTGAACGCGTCCAGGCCGTCCGGGACGATCAGACGCGCGCCCTTCTCCCCCAGCAGCGCCGACTCGACGACCGCCTGGACCAGACCGCCGTCGGACAGGTCGTGCGCGGAGTCGATCATGCCGTCGCGGGAGGCCGAGATCAGGATCTCGCCGAGCAGCCGCTCACGCTCCAGGTCGACCTTCGGGGGCAAACCGCCGAGGTGGTCGTGGATCACCTGGGACCAGGCCGAGCCGCCGAACTCCTCACGCGTGTCGCCCAGCAGGTAGAGCAGCTGGCCGTCCTCCTGGAAGGCCACCGGCGTGCGCCGGGCCACGTCGTCGATGACGCCGAGGACCGCGACCACCGGGGTCGGGTGGATGGCCGCCTCGCCCGTCTGGTTGTACAGGGAGACGTTGCCGCCCGTCACCGGGGTGCCGAGCTGCTGACAGCCGTCCGCCAGACCGCGTACGGCCTCCGCGAACTGCCACATGACCGCCGGGTCCTCCGGCGAGCCGAAGTTCAGGCAGTCGGAGACGGCCAGCGGCTTCGCACCGGTCGTCGCCACGTTGCGGTACGCCTCCGCCAGCGCCAGCTGCGCGCCCGTGTACGGGTCGAGCTTGGTGTAGCGGCCGTTGCCGTCGGTGGCGATGGCGACGCCGAGGCCGGTCTCCTCGTCCACGCGGATCATGCCCGAGTCCTCGGGCTGGGCGAGGACGGTGTTGCCCTGCACGAAGTGGTCGTACTGCTGGGTGATCCACTGCTTGGACGCCTGGTTGGGCGAGCCGACCAGCTTGAGGACCTGGTCCTTCAGCTCGTCGGACGTCCGCGGCCGGGGCAGCTTGTTCGCGTCGTCCGCCTGGAGCTCGTCCTGCCAGGACGGGCGGGCGTACGGGCGCTCGTAGACCGGGCCGTCGTGGGCGACGGTGCGCGGGTCGACGTCGACGATCTTGCCGCCGTGCCAGAAGATCTCCAGGCGGTCGCCGTCGGTGACCTCACCGATGACGGTGGCGATGACGTCCCACTTGTCGCAGATCTCGAGGAAGCGGTCGACCTTCTCCGGCTCGACGACCGCGCACATGCGCTCCTGCGACTCGCTCATGAGGATCTCCTCGGGCGAGAGCGTGGAGTCGCGCAGCGGTACGTCGTCCAGGGTGACCCGCATACCGCCCGAGCCGTTCGACGCCAGTTCCGACGTGGCGCAGGACAGGCCGGCCGCGCCGAGGTCCTGGATGCCGACGACCAGCTTCTCGGCGAAGGCCTCCAGGGTGCACTCGATGAGGAGCTTCTCCTGGAAGGGGTCGCCGACCTGGACCGCCGGGCGCTTCGAGGGCTTGCCCGTGCCGGAGGCACTATCAGATGCAGTGTCGAAGGTCTCGGAGGCCAGGATCGAGGCGCCGCCGATGCCGTCGCCGCCGGTGCGGGCCCCGTACAGGATGACCTTGTTGCCCGCGCCGGAGGCCTTGGCGAGGTGGATGTCCTCGTGCCGCATGACGCCGATGGCGCCGGCGTTGACCAGCGGGTTTCCCTGGTAGCAGGCGTCGAAGACGACCTCGCCGCCGATGTTGGGCAGGCCCAGGCAGTTGCCGTAGCCGCCGATGCCGGCGACGACGCCCGGCAGGACGCGCTTGGTGTCGGGGTGGTCCGCGGCGCCGAAGCGCAGGGGGTCCACGACCGCGACCGGGCGGGCGCCCATCGCGATGATGTCGCGGACGATGCCGCCGACGCCCGTGGCCGCGCCCTGGTAGGGCTCGACGTAGGAGGGGTGGTTGTGCGACTCGACCTTGAAGGTGACCGCGTAGCCCTGGCCGACGTCGACGACACCGGCGTTCTCACCGATGCCGACGAGCATGGCGTCGGACTCGGGGGCCTTCTCGCCGAACTGGCGGAGGTGGACCTTGGAGGACTTGTACGAGCAGTGCTCGGACCACATGACGGAGTACATGGCGAGCTCGGCGCCGGTCGGGCGGCGGCCGAGGATCTCCACCACCCGCTCATACTCGTCCTTCTTCAGGCCCAGCTCGGCCCAGGGCAGCTCGACGTCGGGGGTCGCGGCCGCGTGCTCGACCGTGTCCAGAGGCGTCCGGCTCATGCGTTGACCAGCTTCTTGAGGATCGACGTGAAGAACGGCAGGCCGTCGGTACGGCCCGTACCGATCAGCGACTCGACGGCGTGCTCGGGGTGCGGCATCAGGCCGACGACGTTGCCCGCCGCGTTGGTGATGCCGGCGATGTCGTTGAGCGAGCCGTTGGGGTTACCGCATCCATCAGCGGCTTCGCCGCGGACGACGTAACGGAAGGCGACGCGGCCCTCGCCCTCCAGCTCGTCCAGCGTCCACTGATCGGCGACGTAGCGGCCGTCCATGTTCTTCAGCGGGATGTGGATCTCCTGGCCGGCCGTGTAGTCGGTGGTCCAGGCGGTGTCCGCGTTCTCCACCCGCAGCTTCTGGTCGCGGCAGATGAAGTGCAGGTGGTCGTTGCCCAGCATGCCGCCGGGGAGCAGGTGCGCCTCGGTGAGGATCTGGAAGCCGTTGCAGATGCCGAGCACCGGCAGGCCCGCCCTGGCCTGGTCGATGACCGTGTCCATCACCGGCGAGAAGCGCGCGATGGCGCCCGCGCGCAGATAGTCGCCGTACGAGAAACCACCGCAGAGCACCACGGCGTCGACCTGCTTGAGGTCCTTGTCCTTGTGCCAGAGGGCCACGGGTTCGGCGCCGGCGACGCGGATCGCGCGCTGCGTGTCCCGGTCGTCGAGACTGCCCGGGAAAGTGACGACGCCAATACGAGCGGTCACTTCGCGGCCCCCGCGACTTCCTCGACCCGTACGGTGAAGTCCTCGATCACGGTGTTGGCGAGGAAGGATTCCGCAAGATCGTGGATACGAGCGAGCGCGGCCTCGTCGACCGGCCCGTCAACTTCCAGTTCGAATCGCTTTCCCTGGCGGACGTCCGAGATCCCATCGAAACCCAGACGCGGCAGTGCGCGCTGCACCGCCTGGCCCTGGGGGTCGAGGATCTCCGGCTTGAGCATGACGTCGACTACGACGCGTGCCACTGGCACTCCCGGTGTGTGGTGCTGAGCAGGTTCCTTCAGACTACCCGCACAAAATTTCTACGCGAGTAGAGTTGTAGGAATCTACGTGAGCGCGATCACGATCCGGCATCGCGGGGAGACATCCGGGAAAAGATCCGGGAAAGATCTCCGTTCACCCGCACATCGCTATTGCGCCCCGGACACGCGGACAGATTTAGTCGGGCTTCACATTGCAATGCCGAGCACTGTACAAATGAATTGTCATTAGCAGATACTTTGCCCGATTACAGGCGGACAGCCGACATCTCGACGATGTCCCGGCACGTCATCACGGACGTCCGGACGAGAGGTGTCGCATGAAGGGACCGATATTCGTGGCGCAGAAGGTCGTGGTCACTCTCTTTGACGACATCGACGGCTCGGAAGCGGCGGAAACGATCGCCTTCGGACTGGACGGCAAGTCGTACGAGATCGACCTCAATGAAACCAATGCCAGGAAACTGCGTACGGCGCTCGAGCCCTACGTGGACGCCGGCCGCAAGCGGTCGCGCTCCGGCAAGGCGTACCGGCAGACGGAGGTCGCCCCGGACCCGGCCGCGGTCCGCGCCTGGGCCCAGGCCAACAAGATGGACGTCCCCGCGCGCGGGCGGATCCCCAAGAAGGTCTACGAGGCGTTCGCCGCCGCGCGGTGAGCCGGCCAGGTGACGGCCACCCGGGGTACGCCGTCCGGGTGGCCCGTGCCGACGGCCGGTCACCCGCCCCTCGCGGCAACCGACTTGCGCAGCACCCCCGCTGATCAGCTAGAGTCTGGAGCACGCCGAGGGGCGAGGCCGAGAGGCCGAAGCCCCGAAGTGCATGCGGGTGTAGTTCAGTAGTAGAACATCCCCCTTCCAGGGGGAAGGCGCAGTGTGCGATTCCTGTCACCCGCTCTGCATCACCGTACCGGTCACTTGGGGGTCCCCCCTCTGGGGGAGGATCAGGTAGGCTGGTGCCCGCGCCGATCGGTGAGAGCCGGTCGGAGGCATTGCGGACGTAGCTCAGTTGGTAGAGCGCAACCTTGCCAAGGTTGAGGTCGCGAGTTCGAGCCTCGTCGTCCGCTCCAGATCAAGACCCCGGTCATCGACCGGGGTCTTTGTCGTATGTACCCCCTCCGGGCTCGAACTGACATTTGTCATGTCCTGTGATGACAGCCCGCACTGCCGGACCACCCCCGCCGCCGGAATGCTCGAAGCATGGAAGCGAACGAACACGAACACGTGATTGAGGTCACCGGCCTGCGACGTGTCTACGGGGGCGGGTTCGAAGCGGTCCGCGGGATCGACTTCTCGGTACGGCGCGGCGAGATCTTCGCCCTGCTCGGCACGAACGGCGCGGGCAAGACCTCCACCGTCGAACTCCTCGAAGGCCTCGCCGCCCCCGCCGGCGGACAGGTCCGGGTGCTCGGCCACGACCCGTACACCGAGCGTGCCGCCGTACGGCCCCGCACCGGGGTGATGCTTCAGGAAGGGGGCTTCTCCTCCGAGTTGACCGTCGCCGAGACCGCCCGCATGTGGGCCGGCTGTGTCAGCGGGGCCCGCCCCGAAGGGGAGGTACTGGCGCTGGTCGGCCTGGAGGCGAAGGCCGGCGTCCGGGTGAAGCAGCTCTCCGGCGGCCAGCGGCGCCGGCTGGACCTGGCGCTCGCCCTGCTCGGCGACCCCGAGGTGCTCTTCCTCGACGAACCCACCACCGGACTCGACGCCGAGGGCCGCCACGACACCTGGGACCTGGTGAGCGCCCTGCGCGACCGCGGTACGACGGTCCTGCTCACCACGCACTACCTGGAGGAGGCCGAGAACCTCGCGGACCGGCTCGCGATCATGCACGAGGGCCGCATCGCCGTCACGGGCACGCCGGCCGAGGTGACCGCCTCCGAACCGTCCCGGATCACCTTCGAACTCCCCGACGGCTACTTCGTGGGCGACCTGCCGCCCCTGGCCGTGCTGGGTGTGAGCGACCACACCGTCGACGGCCGGACCGTCCGGCTGCGCACCCGCGAACTGCAGCGCGCCGCCACCGGACTGCTGATGTGGGCGCAGGACACCGGAGTGGAACTGCGCAGGCTGGACGTGCGCTCGGCATCCCTGGAGGAGGCGTTCCTCGGGATCGCCAAGGACGCGTCGGCGGCCACGGCGACGAAGAAGGAGTACGCGGCATGAGTACCGCCATGACCACACCGGTGAGCCGGATGACCGCCCTCGCCCGCGCCGAACTGACGCTGCTGGGCCGCAGCAAGGGCACCCTCGTCGCCGCGCTGTTCGTACCGCTCGTCCTGCCGCTCAGCGTGCGGTCGGCCGCCCAGGAGATGGACCTCGCCGAGGTGGGACTGACCCCCGGCACCGTCGTCCTGCCCGCCGCCGTCGGCTTCTCCCTGCTGTTCGCCGTGTACTCCGCCCTCGTCGGCGTCTACGTCGTGCGCCGCGAGGAACTGGTGCTCAAGCGGCTGCGCACCGGCGAGCTGCGGGACGCCGAGATCCTCGGCGGGTCCGCGCTGCCGTCCGTCCTCACCGGGCTGACGCAGTGCCTGGTGCTGATCGCGGCCTGTGCCGTGCTGCTGGACATGTCCGCGCCGTCCGCACCGCATCTGGCCGTCCTGGGCCTGCTGCTGGGGCTAGCGATCTGCGCCGGGCTCGCGGCCGCCACCGCCGGCCTCACCCGCACCGCCGAGAGCGCCCAGGTCACACCGATGCCACTGCTGATCATCTCGATGGTGGGCTCCGGCATGTTCGTCCCGCTGGAGTTCCTCCCCGACCGGCTGGCCTCCGTCTGCGAGCTGCTGCCGCTGACCCCGGTGGTCACCCTGGTCCGCGGCGGCTGGACCGGCGACCTGTCTGCGGCCGAGACTCTGGGCGCCCTCGCGACGGCGGTGGCCTGGACCCTGCTGGCGGTGTTTGCTGTACGGCGGTGGTTCCGCTGGGAACCCAGGCGCTGACGTACGCGACGGCAGGGACGGAGCACGAGCAGATGAGCAGGCCGGGCGGCTGGTGGCGGCGCAAGAGCACACCGGCGAAGGTCGAGACGTACACGAGGTGGTCGTTCCACTTCGTCTGCCTCAGTGAGGTGGCCGCGATCGGGCTCTCGTCCTTCGCCCAGGTGGGAGGGCGGCTCGCCGTCGTCCTGCTGCTGCTGGTCACGCTGCACGCGGCGGTGGGCATGACGGTCGTCTCCCGGGCCCTGGACTGGACCCGCGGCCGGCGCCCCCAGCCCGTACGGCTGATGTGGACGTTCGGCGTGCTGAGCGCGGCGCTCGCGGTCGCCGCCCTCGGCATCGCGGAGCACGGGCCC
This sequence comes from Streptomyces sp. NPDC048584, assembly GCF_043199595.1. Lineage (NCBI taxonomy): Bacteria > Bacillati > Actinomycetota > Actinomycetes > Kitasatosporales > Streptomycetaceae > Streptomyces > Streptomyces sp. NPDC048584. Next base: position 257,603 of record NZ_JBICWF010000010.1, on the reverse strand, counting down.
CCGGGCGACGGCGTCGACAGCGCCGCGGGCTCGGTCTTCGGGGCAGCGCTCAGCTACGGAGCGGGCATGATCACGCTCGGGATGCGCGACCGGCGGCGCGTCCTCGCCCTCGTCGGCGGGTTCGGGGCCGGAGCGGGCCTCATGTCCTGGGCACTGGGCGTGTCCGGTCCCGTCGCGCTGGCGACGGCCGCGATCGTGCTGGCCGGCGCCGGCTTCATCACCTTCACCGCGGTCTTCTCCGTCTGGCTGCTCAACGCCGTCTTCGCCCTCGACGAGGCGCGCGAGACCCGCGCCCGGCTCGCCGTCGCCGAGGAGCGGCTGCGGTTCGGGCGGGACCTGCACGACGTACTGGGACGGAACCTCGCCGTGATCTCGCTCAAGAGCGAGCTCGCCGTGCAGCTGGCACGGCGAGCACGGCCCGAAGCGGTGGAGCAGATGATCGAGGTGCAGCGCATCGCCCAGGACTCCCAGCGGGAGGTGCGCGATGTGGTGCGCGGCTACCGGGAGGTCGACCTGGAGGCCGAACTCGGCGGTGCGCGGGGAGTGCTGAGGGCGGCCGGGATCGACTGCGAGGTGACCGGCGACACGGCCGGACTGCCGGGTGAGGTGCAGTCCGTCCTCGGCTGGGTCGTGCGGGAGGCGACCACCAACGTGCTGCGGCACGGGGACGCGAAGAAGTGCACCGTGTCGGTGCGGAGGCCTGAGGGGCGTGTGGTGCTGACGGTGCGCAACGACGGGGCCGCGGCTCCGTCCGGCAAGGGCGGTTCGGGACTCGCGGGGCTGCGCGAGCGGCTGTCGGCGGTGGGCGGCACGCTGGACGCCGCGCCCGCCGGACAGAGCGAGTTCCTGCTGGTCGCGGAGGTCCCGCTGACGGCGGAGACAGTGCTGGAGGTGGCGTCGTGACGGACGTCGTGCGTGTGCTGCTCGCCGACGACGAGCATCTGATCCGGGGCGCGCTGGCCGCCCTGCTGTCCCTGGAGGACGACCTCCTCGTGGTCGCCGAGGCGGCCTCCGGGCCGGAGGCGCTGGCGATGGCGCGGGCACACGTCCCCGATGTCGCCGTACTGGATCTGCAGATGCCCGGCGCCGACGGTGTGAAGGTCGCCACATCCCTGCGGACGGAGCTGCCCGGCTGCCGGGTGCTGATCGTCACCGGCCACGGGCGGCCCGGACATCTGAAGCGGGCGCTCGCGGCCGGGGTGCGCGGTTTCGTGCCCAAGACCGTCAGCGCCCGGCAGCTCGCCGAGATCATCCGCGCCCTGCACGCGGGAAACCGGTACGTCGACCCCGAGTTGGCCGCCGACGCGATCGCCGCCGGTGATTCACCGCTGACCGCGCGCGAGGCCGAGGTGCTGGAGCTCGCCGCGGACGGCGCGCCCGTGGCGGAGATCGCGGAGCGGGCCGCGCTGTCCCAGGGGACCGTGCGGAACTATCTCTCCTCCGCCGTCTCCAAGCTCGGCGCGGAGAACCGTCATACAGCGGTTCGTCTCGCGCGGGAGCGGGGTTGGGTATAGTGGATCCCGCGCCACGGCGCATGCGAACGTAGCTCAGTTGGTAGAGCGCAACCTTGCCAAGGTTGAGGTCGCGAGTTCGAACCTCGTCGTTCGCTCCACAGAAGGCCCCGGTCGGTTCGACCGGGGCCTTCGTCGTGCGCTCAGCTCCAGGTGGTGCCGGTGAGGCGCTCGTAGGCCTCCACGTACTTGGTACGGGTCGCGTCCACGATCCGCTGCGGCAGCGGCGGCGGGGGCTGCTCGCTCCCGCGGTCCCAGCCCGACTCGGCGGAGGTCAGCCAGTCGCGTACGAACTGCTTGTCGTACGACGGCTGTGCGCGGCCCGGCTCCCACTCCTCGGCCGGCCAGAAGCGGGACGAGTCGGGGGTGAGCACCTCGTCCGCGAGGACCAGGGTGTCGCCGTCGAAGCCGAACTCGAACTTGGTGTCGGCGAGGACGATGCCCCGGTCACGGGCGATGTCCCGGGCGCGGGAGTAGGCGGCGAGGGTGGCCTGGCGCAGCTGGGTGGCGGTCTCCGCGCCGACCTGGCGGGCCACCTCCTCGTAGGAGACGTTCTCGTCGTGCTCGCCGACGGCGGCCTTGGTGGCCGGGGTGAAGATCGGGGCGGGCAGCTCCGAGCCGTCGACCAGGCCCTCGGGGAGGGCGAGGCCGCACACCGTACGGGTCTCCTCGTACTCGGCGAGGCCCGAGCCGGTGAGGTAGCCGCGGGCCACGCACTCCACCGGGACCATGTTCAGCGACTTGCAGATCAGGGTGCGGCCCGCCCAGTCGTCGGGGGCGCCGGCCGGGAGGCCGGTGCTCAGGACGTGGTTGGGGAGCAGGTCGGCGAGCTGGTCGAACCACCACAGGGAGAGCTGGGTGAGGACCCGGCCCTTGTCGGGGATCTCGGTCGGCAGCACCCAGTCGTAGGCGGAGACTCTGTCGCTGGCGACCATCACGAGGTCGCCCGCCTCGCTCCGGTACAGCTCGCGCACCTTCCCGGTGTGCAGATGCACCAGACCCGGAACCTGGATCGGCTCGGGCTTTTCTACGAATCCGGACACGGTTCCTCCGCGTGGTTCTGTACAGGTACGTCGATTCTCCCGCATCCGCGGACGGTTCTCCCTACGGGGGACCCCGGCAGGATCCGGACGACACCCCGAGGTCAGTCGCGTTTGCAGATGCGGTCGAGGAGGTTGGCGGTGGCGCGCTGGACGCGGGCGTCGGTGTGGCCGGGGCGGTCCAGCGCGGGGGCCCATGCGAAGGTGCCGGAGGCGAAGACCCAGGCGCCGGAGGGGGCCCGGTAGAGGGAGGTCTCCTGGTGACGGCGGGCGCCCTGGCGGTCGGTGTACGGGGAGTGGGCGAGCAGTACCCGCTCCTCGTGCGCGGGCAGCGGGGTGCGCGGGTAGTAGCGGTCGGCCTCGGCGGCGACCAGGCCCTCGATGCCGTCGCCCTCGTGGGCGCCGGTCGACTCCCACATCCAGTGGCCCGCGTTGCGCACGATCAGCGGATACGGCCGCGGGACGGGGCCGGCGTACTGGATGCCGAGCAGCTGCTGTTCGGCGCGGTCCTGTTCGCGCCAGAGCGTCGGCCTGCCCGGGCCCCGGCGTTTGCGGCAGGTCAGCAGGCGGGCGGGGCCGGACGGGGAGGGGGCTAGCTCGACCTGCCAGTACAGGGTGTTGGCGGAGAGGAAGACGAGGGACGTGCCGTGGTCCCGGGCGCGCTCCACGGCGGTGCGCATGGGCACCGACCAGTACTCGTCGTGGCCGGGGAAGAGCACGCCCCGGTAGCCGGCCGGATCGATCCGGCCGGCGTGCAGGTCGCGGGCGTTCGCGTAGGCGAGGTCGTAGCCGTAGCGCTCGGCCCAGCGGATGACGTCGTAGGCGTGGCCGACGTGCAGGGGGAGGCCGGCGCCCGCGTAGGGGCGGTCGAAGGAGACCGTGGTGGCGGCGTCGGACTCGCCGAGCAGCCGGCCCTGCTCGTCCCAGGCGTGGTAGAGGCTCGCGCCGGTGCGGCCGTCCTCCGGGTACAGGTTGTACGCCTGCCAGGTGACGTCGGGCAGGACGAGGAGGAGGTCCGCGGGGCGGGTGTCGCGGACGGTGAACGGGATGTGCGAGCGGTAGCCGTCGGCGGTGGTGAGGACGGCGACGTACGCGCCCGCGTTCCAGTACGACGGGACCGGTAACCGCCAGGACAGCCACCAGTGGTGGCAGGAGACGGTGCGGTCGGCGGTGAGCGGGGCGGGCTGCACCAGACCGGACAGGCGCGGACTGGAGGTGATCTTCGTGGCGCCCTCGCCGTCGTAGTGGCCGATGCGGTAGACGTCCACGGCGAACGGCTGGGGCGGGTCGACGGTGATGTGGAAGTCGATGGACTCCCCCGGGGCGACGGCGCCGACGGAGCTGAATCCCTTGATCTGGCGGTGTACGTCGTCGGCGGCGCGGGGTCCGACAGAACCGGAGCGGCGGGGGGCGGGGATCCTGGGCCCGCCCTGCCTGGGGAGGGGGGCGGGCTGTTCCGGGTCCGGTTCCACGTACCAGGGGACGACCTGGCCGGTGTCGCCGAAGTACGTCTCACCGCCGCGCAGCCAGGGGAGGGGGCCCTGCCCGAAGGGATCGTTCACGGCGTGGGCGAGTGCCCCCGACTCCCAGCGGCGGATCCGCTCCGCACTCATGGGCGCCCCCTCCCTCGAGCTATGTGCTTGTCGTATGTCGCGCGCTCATGCCCGTGGGCACGAACGGTCCCAGCACATCACATTACGCACGCACTCCGTCACCGTTCGTCTTCGATTGACCGAAAGTGGAAGGGGGTGCTCCGGGGCTGGGGACCGCGAGGCCGGGGGCCGCGGGAGTCCCGGGACTCCGGGGCCGTGGGGCTCAGACGAGGCGTACGGGCTTCTCGGGGCGTATGCCCTGTCGGGTCAGCCACTGCCGGAGAGGGGAGGGGTCGCCGTCCTCGATGAGGGTGAGGACCTGGGGGGACAGGTCGGTGACCCGTCCGCCGCCGAGGAGGAGTGTGGGGCCGTCGAGCCAGTCGAGCCCGGGGGTGGCACCCACGGTGTCCATCGCCGTGCAGCAGACCATCGCCGTGATGTGGTCGGCGAGCAGCTCACGGGCGGTGCGCGGGGGCTGGAGCGGGAAGAGGGGCAGCGCGTGGTCGTCCCTCGGCGGGGCGGTGCCCCGCGGACCGAAGACCGCGGCGGCCTCCTCCCGGCCCACCTCGGCGCTGAGGCGGGCGGCGAGGGCGGCGCTCCGGGGGGTGGTGGGGGTGGGGTCCTCGTCGTCCGCACCCGCGTCTCCCGGCGCGAGCGCCGAGGGGGCGGCCGCGGCGCCGGCCCGGGTGGGGTCCGTCGCCCTCTCCTCCGCGTCCGCCGGTGAGGGCGCCGGAGTGGTCAGGTGGGTCAGGACCCGGGAGAGGGACGGGGCGGCGCCGGGGGCCGGGGGGACGTGGAGGGCGTCCAGGACGCGGTGGAGGCGGGCCGCGTCGGTGCGCCACTTGCGGTCGACGACCTCCTCCGGATAGTCGCCCCAGTGGACCGGGGACCAGTCCGGGCCCGTCTCCGCGGGCCCGCCGTGGAAGAGGCGGGCCGCGAGGAGCGAGGTCGCCTCGTCCATCGTGCCGGGCTCTTCCAGCAGGTCGCATGCGGGACGCTCGCCGAGACGGGAGGCGAAACCCTCCGCCAGCCGGTCCCGGCGGGACAGCTCGGTCAGCGCCGCCACCACTCCCGCGCTGAGCCGCGAGGGCCAGCGGCCCATCCGCCAGGCGGGCAGCGCGACCCGGGTGAGCAGCCGGTCCCAGCCCGCGTACGCCAGACCCACCTGCTCCTGGGCGACGATCCGCTGCCCGTAGTCCACAGCCTGTGCACGCTCGGCCGCGGCGGCGGCGACCCCGCGCTCCATCTCGGCCGCGTGCCCCCGGCAGCCCCGCAGCAGCAGCCGGGTCACCCAGCCGACGCCCGCGAGCATCCCGCGGACCACGGCAGTCCGGCCCGGCGCCGACGTCACGGCCACCGCCGCGTCCAGCCCCCGCACGAAGCGCCGGGCGGCGGCTATGTCCGGATGCGCCGAAGGTCCCGTACCGGCCACGACCGGGGCGAGGACCGCACGCAGCTCGCCCACCCGCATCCACCACAGGAACGGCGAGCCGATCACCAGCACGGGCGCCGCCGCCCTGACCCGGGCGGGGCGGCCCGCACCCGCTATGTCGCCGTGCTCCTCGGCGGGCGGCGGGCGCCCGTGCGCCGGGTGGGTGCGGTCCTCCAGCCAGCTGTCGCAGTCCGGGGTGAGCGCTATCGCGGAAGGGGCGGGAACGCCCAGCCGGTCGGCGAGGTCGCGCACCATCCGGTACAGGTCCGGGGCCGCGTCCTCGGCGACCGGGACCGTGGGGCTCATGGCGGGCCGGGCCCGCGCTATGACCAGGGCGACCCCCGCGGCGGCGAGCAGCACGAGCACCGCGACCGGGACGAGCAGCCGCCGGGCGAGGTCCCAGCCGCCGCCCGGCAGATGGCCGGTGGACCCGCCGACGAGGAGGACCACGGCGCCGGCGGCCGGCAGCAGCGCGACGGCCAGTGCCCGGCTGCGGATCCGCAGTACCGCCAGCGCGTGCGCCCGCGCGGACCGCGCGCCCGTCTCCGCTCCCGTTCCGCTTCCGCTCATGGCCCGACCTCACCCCCTCACGGCAGTCCTGTCGCTGTCCCGGCGCTGTCCATTCCCCCACTGTGGCACCCGCCACTGACACCGCAATGCCGGTGGGCCAAGTGCCGGAACACTTGCGCGGCACCATAGTTGGGGCCCCGGCCCCCGTCAGCCGGATGGCGCATCGCTCACCCGATGGAATGGCTTTGGGGAAAGGTGGGCGACGGACGGCAAGGAGCGGGCCCCGGATCCTGAGACGGATCCGGGGCCCGCGGGGTTCATCGGCGCCGTGCGTCCGGGCTCACGCCTCGCGCGCCGCCTTCGCGGCGATGTCCGTACGGTGCTGGGAACCGTCGAGGCGAATGCGGGCGACCGCGCGGTAGGCGCGGTCGCGGGCCTCGGTGAGGTCCTTGCCGGTCGCCGTGACGGACAGCACGCGCCCGCCCGCGCTGACGACCGCGTCGCCGTCCCGCTTCGTCCCCGCGTGCAGGACGTACGCGTGCGGGGCGTCCTCGGCGGCGACCTCGTCCAGGCCGGTGATCGGGTCGCCGGTGCGCGGGGGGCCGGGGTAGTTGTGGGAGGCGACGACCACGGTGACCGCGGCCTCGTCACTCCAGCGCGTCGGCTCCAGATGAGCGAGGTTGCCGGTGGCGGCGGCCATCAGCACGCCGCCCAGCGGGGTCTTCAGCCGGGCCAGGACCACCTGGGTCTCGGGGTCGCCGAAGCGGGCGTTGAACTCGATCACGCGGACACCGCGCGAGGTGATCGCCAGACCGGCGTAGAGCAGTCCGGAGAACGGGGTGCCCCGGCGCCGCAGCTCGTCCACGGTCGGCTGGAGAACCGTCTCCATGACCTCGTCGACCAGCTTGGGGTCGGCCCAGGGCAGCGGGGAGTAGGCCCCCATGCCGCCGGTGTTCGGGCCCGCGTCGCCGTCCAGCGCGCGCTTGAAGTCCTGGGCGGGCTGGAGCGGGACGACCGTCTCGCCGTCGGTGATCGCGAAGAGGGAGACCTCGGGGCCGTCGAGGAACTCCTCGATGACCACGCTCCCCCGCTGCCCCGAAGGCGCGGGAGATGCTCCCATGCAGGCGACGGCGTGCGCGCGGGCCGCCTCGACGTCGTCGGTGACGACGACGCCCTTGCCGGCCGCGAGACCGTCGTCCTTGACGACGTACGGGGCGCCGAACGCGCTGAGGGCCGCGTCGGTCTCCTCCGGCGTCGTACAGACGTAGCTGCGGGCGGTGGGCACGCCGGCAGCCGCCATGACGTCCTTGGCGAACGCCTTGGAGCCCTCCAGTCGCGCGGCCTCCTTGGAGGGGCCGAAGACCGGGATGCCCGCGTCGCGCACGGCGTCGGCGACACCGGCGACGAGGGGCGCCTCCGGGCCGACCACCACGAGGTCCGCGCCGAGCCGCGCGGCCAGCGCGGTCACGGCGGCACCGTCGAGGGCGTCGACCGGGTGCAGCTCGGCGACCTCGGCGATCCCGGCGTTGCCGGGGGCGCAGTGCAGCGCCGTGACGTCGGGGTCGAGGGACAGGCTGTGGCACAGGGCGTGTTCGCGGGCGCCGCTGCCGATGACGAGGACCTTCACGGGGTCAGCCTAACGGGAGACGGCCGCTTCGCCTTGTGCGGGCTTCCGAAGGGACCGGCGGCCCCGGTTCGTACGATCCTCCCTACCCCTATTCGTTGGTGAGCTCCTCGACGACCGTCGCGCCCAGCTCGCGTACGAGGAGTTCCTGCCCGGAGAGGGCGGACTCGTCCAGGTCGGGGTCGTCGTCCTCGGGGATGTCGTCCTCCGGCGAGACGGGGGGCGGCGGCTCCGGGGCGGGCGGGCGGGGTGCCGGGGCGGGCGCGGGTGCGGAGGGGGCGCTCGCCGGCCGGGCGGGCGCCGCCGCCGCGGCGTTCGGCTGGGGAGCGGAGGGCCGCTCGCCGTATCCGCCACCGCCGCTGCCCCGGCCGCCGCCGCCGGGCGGGCCGGCCGGGGCGGGCGCCCCCATGCCTCCGCCGCCACCGGACGGGTCGACGACGGCCTCGATCTTCCAGTGCACGTTGAACTGCTCGGCCAGCGCCTGCCGCAGCACGTCCTCGCTGCCGCTGCCGGCGAAGTTGTCCCGCGCACCCGCGTTCACGAAGCCGATCTGGAGGGTCGTGCCGTCGAAGCCGGTCACCTGGGCGTTCTGGCTGAGCAGGATCCAGGTGAAGCGACGCCGGTTCTTGACCGTCTCCAGGATGTTCGGCCAGAGCATCCGGGGGTCGGGCCCGCCGGCGCCCGAGGACGGCGCGGGGGCCGCCTGCGGGGCCGGCGCGGGTGGGGGAGCGGCGGCAGGAGCAGGAGCCGGAGCCGCGGGAGGCTGGCCGCCGCCCGTCGGGGCGGCCGTGGGCCAGCCGCCCGGCCGGCGGCCGGCACCGCCACCGGCGGAGGCGGCGGTGGGCCAGGCGCCGGGAGCGCCGGAGGGCGCCGGGGCGGGCGCGGGGGGCTGCTGCTGAGGGGGCGCGGGGGGCTGCTGAGGGGGCGCGGGCACAGGCGCGGGAGTGGGTTCGGGTGCCGGACCCGGTCCCCGCACCGCGGCCCGGGCGGCGGCGGGTCCGCCCCCTGGCTCCACGGAAGCCTGCGAGGGCGCTGGGGCATGGGCCTCGGGCCCGGGGACGTACCCCACGGCGGGCATGGCGGCACCGGTGCCCGGCGAGAAGTTCACCCCGCGCTCGATCCGGTCCAGCCGGGCCATGACCGAGCGCTCGTCGCCGTACGCGGCGGGCAGCAGCACGCGCGCGCAGATCAGCTCGAGCTGAAGGCGCGGCGAGTTGGCGCCGCGCATCTCGGTCAGCCCCTCGTTGACGAGGTCGGCGGCACGGCTGAGCTCGGCGGCACCGAAGGTGCCGGCCTGTGCCTGCATCCGCTCGATGACGTCGGCGGGGGCGTCGATGAGCCCCTTCTCGCCGGCGTCGGGCACGGCGGCGAGGATGACGAGGTCCCGCAGCCGCTCCAGCAGGTCGGTGACGAACCGCCGCGGATCGTTGCCCCCCTCGATCACGCGGTCGACGACCTCGAAGGCGGCTGCGCCGTCACCGGTCGCGAAGGCCTCGACGACGGAGTCCAGCAGCGAGCCGTCCGTGTACCCGAGCAGGGAGGTGGCCATGGCGTAGGTCACGCCCTCCGCCCCGGCACCGGCGAGCAGCTGGTCCATGACGGACATCGAGTCACGCACGGAACCGCCGCCGGCCCGCACGACGAGCGGCAGCACGCCCTCGTCGACGGGGATGTCCTCCTGACCGCACACCTCGCCGAGGTAGTCCCGCAGGGTGCCGGGCGGCACCAGCCGGAACGGGTAGTGGTGCGTACGCGACCGGATCGTCCCGATGACCTTCTCGGGCTCGGTGGTGGCGAAGATGAACTTCAGATGCTCGGGCGGCTCCTCGACGACCTTGAGCAGCGCGTTGAAGCCCGCCGACGTGACCATGTGGGCCTCGTCGATGATGTAGATCTTGTAGCGGCTGCTCGCCGGCCCGAAGAACGCCTTCTCGCGCAGGTCACGGGCGTCGTCCACACCACCGTGCGACGCGGCGTCGATCTCGATGACGTCGATCGAACCCGGCCCGTTGCGCGCGAGGTCCTGGCAGGACTGGCACTCCCCGCACGGCGTCGGCGTGGGGCCCTGCTCGCAGTTCAGACAGCGCGCCAGGATGCGCGCGCTGGTGGTCTTGCCGCATCCGCGCGGACCGCTGAACAGGTACGCGTGATTGACCCGGTTGTTCCGCAACGCCTGCTGCAACGGGGCGGTGACATGCTCCTGCCCGATGACCTCGGCGAACGACTCCGGGCGATAACGGCGGTACAGCGCGAGAGACGACACGCATACGAGGTTATAGGCGCGCACTGACAACCCGCCCGGACGCCCGTGAACACAAGCGCCCCCCACGCACCCGCCAGAGCCAACCTACCCTTGCTGCCTTCCGGCCCTGGGGGAGTTCAGTCAGATAGCGCCGCGTGAGGGGCTACGCAGAGGCTACCCCATGTCGCGGGCGGGGAACGAGTTCGCGAGCACTCCTCTCGGTCATGTAATGTTCCGACCGGAGGATTCGCCTAGTGGCCTAGGGCGCACGCTTGGAAAGCGTGTTGGGGGCAACCCCTCACGAGTTCGAATCTCGTATCCTCCGCCAGTGCCTCACCGGGCACTAACGTCGAAGGGCCCCATCGCTTGCGGTGGGGCCCTTCGACGTTGTCCGTGTCACAGCCGGTGACGGACTTCCCGTCCGCCGGACCGGTGCGAGGGGCGTCCGGGGAGAAACCGTGCACGGCCCGGCGCACGCGTACGGAGCGGCGAGGGCTTGCCCTACCTGCTCGGCGCCCTGCGGTCATCCGTGGAGGCCGGCCTCTGCCCGCGGGGGGAGGGTCTCGGGGCCTCGTAGTGGCTGGGGTAGGGGTATTTGCGATTGAGGAAGGTGTGGAGGACGGGCAGGGCCGCCGACCGGGTCTCCGGGGTGGTGTCCACGTCGTTGAGGCAGAAGAAGTCGATGTCCTCGCCGGACGCGAGGCGGTCCAGACGGCGGCGCATGTCCGGGGTGCCCAGCTGGACGTAGCGGAAGCGGTAGTCGGCCGGGACGGCGCGGCCGGTGGCGATCGCCCAGTGGTGGTGGAGGGTGGACGCCGGGGCCACGTCGGCGGTGGAGCGGAACCGGGAGTGGGCGGTCCGTTCGAGTTCGCCGATCCCGAGGCTCTCCATCTCGCGCATCACCGACAGCAGCTGGGGGTGCGGGGTGTGCAGCGACTTGTGGGTGATGTACCGGCCGTGGAAGCGGCGGATCACCTCGCGGGCGTTCTTGCCGGCGGAGTTCGGGGCCGGTTCCAGGGGGTGCGGGGGGCCGGCGCCGAGCTTCAGCGGGGAGAGCGGGATGCGGGCGATGCCGTTGCCGTGGAAGAAGTGCCCGGCGCCCACCGGGCGGTTGATGAAGACGTCGTCGTTGAAGTAGAGGTAGTGCTCCGACAGGCCCGGTATGTGGTGCAGGCGGCTCTCGATCGCGTGCGAGTTGAAGACGGGCAGCGCGTCCGCCGGGAGGATGTCCCGGTGGTCGATCACGGTCAGGCCCGCCGCGTCCTGGTCCAGCCAGGCGGGGAGCTGGGAGTCGGTCACGAGGTAGACGCGCCGGACGAACCCGGCGTACATCTCCAGTGAGCGCAGCGCGTACCGCAGCTCGTCATGGCTGGTGTAGCGGGAGGGGCCGGTCTCGCGCGGGGCGATGCCGTGGGAGAACTCCTGGTGGGCGCGGCGTTTCGCGGCCAGTAGCGGGTCGTCCCCGTCCACCCAGGTGAACACGGCGTCGACGGGGAAGCACACCTCGTCGACGCCCGGCTCGGCGAACGGGGCGTACGTCGGCACCCCGCCCCGGCGGCGCGTCACCGCGGCGGGGCGTCGCGCGGTCGGCGGGAGCACCTCCGTCACCGGGTTGCGGCGCGGGGCGACGAGGGCCGGGCCGAAGACGTCGGGGAGTTGGGCGCCGGGCACGGTGAGCCAGGCGGGGTCGGCGCGGACGTCCCGGCCCCGGCGCCAGAACTCGATGTCGCAGCCCGCCTCCAGCCCGCTGAGCACCTGCCCTCCGGGGCCCAGGCGCACCAGTCCGGTACGGAGCACGGCGGCCCGTCGCAGCGCCCGCGGCAGCTTCCCGTCGGCCCACAGCGCCGCGGCGGTCACGGCACCGTCCGGTCCGACGGCACCGACGTATCCGGCGGTCCCGGCGAAGCACCGGACGGCCCGGGAGAGCACCGCGCCGCGGTGGGTCTCCTCGACGCCGACGACCTGGCGCGGAGCCACCGTTCCGTGGCCCGCGGAGACCAGGAAGTAGGGGACGCCGATCCCTTCCAGCAGCGTGCACACCCGCTCGAGGTCGGTCTCGACGGCGTCCGCCGCCGTGTAGCCGGCGACGGTACGGCCGTACAGCCGGGTCGGTCCGAAGCTGACGCGGCGCAGTCCGGGGACGGCGGCCCGCAGCCGTCGCCGGGCCGGCGCCGTCCGCAGCGCCCAGAGCCGGCCGGCCGGCCAGGTGAGCAGCCGCGCCAGCAGGTGCCGGGCGGCCCGGACACCGGTCGGCGCCGCGATGCGATGACGGAGGTCCATGCCCGCCGCCCCCGTCACGGCTGCTTCTCGTAGGGACTCGCGAAGGGGAAGTAGTCCTCCAGGAAGGCGTGCATCCGGGCGCCGACCGGCTCCCGCTCCTCCGGTGACACGTCGACGTCGTTGAGGCAGAAGAAGTCGAAGCGGCGGCTGCGGCGCAGATCGGCCAGGCGCGCCTCGGCGTCGGGGCGGCTGATGTTGACGTACCGGTAGCTGAACCTCCCGGGCACTCCGTGGCCGGTCATCAGCGCGTACTGGTAGAGCAGCGGGGCCGTCACCGCGATGTCCTGCGGGGAGCGGAAGCGGGACGCCGTGGTGCGGGCGATGTCCCCGGGGAAGAGCTCCTCGAGGGTGCGCAGGGTGTCGCGCCGCTGCGGCAGCGGGGTGTGCAGGAAGTTGTTCGTCGTCATGCGGCCGAATTTCTCCAGCAGCAGCGCGCGGACGTTCTTTCCCGCGGAGTTGGTGGCCGTCTCCTCGGCGTGCGGTTTCCCTATTCCGATCTTGAGCGGGGAGACGGGGACCTTCATCAGGCCGCTGCCGTGGAAGAAGTGTTCGGCGGTGACCCGGCGTCCGACGAATACGTCGTCGTTGAAATAGAGATAGTGCTCGGACAGGCCGGGGATGTGGTGCAGCCGGGTCTCGATGGCGTGCGAGTTGAACACCGGCAGCACGTCCGGCGGGAAGATGTCGCGGTGGTCGACGACGGTGATCCCGGGGGCCGTCCCGTCGAGCCAGTGCGGTGTCTGACCGTCGGTCACGAGGTAGATGTGGCGGACGAAGTCGGCGTACATCGCGAGCGAGCGCAGGGAGTACTTCAGCTCGTCGTGGCTGGTGTAGCGGGAGGCGTTGGTCTCCTTGTCCAGGATCTCGGCGATGCCGCCCTCCTGGTACCGGGCCCGTTTGGCCCGCATCGCCGGCTCCTCGCCGTCGACCCAGGTGTAGACGACGTCCACGGGGAAGGTCACGTCGTCCACGGTCGGCAGGGTGAGCGGGGCGAAGGCCGGCAGTTCCCGGTCGCCGACCCGCACCGTGGCCGGCTTCTGCTCGGCCGCCGGGAGGACGTCGGTGACGCCGTTGTTCCGGGGCGCGATCAGGGACTCGGCGAAGACGTCCTCGGACGCCTGCGGCTGCACCCTGGCCAGTTTCCGGGGCCCGTCGGCGGAGGCGAGGAGCTGCGCCCCGTCCTCCCAGAACTCGACGTCGCAGGCGAGTTCGGGCCCGGCGAGCAGCTGGCCGGCGGGCCCGAGGTGGTTCTCGCCGATCCGCAGGACGGGCGCGGTGCGCAGCGCGGACGGCAGTACGCCGTCCATGAACAGGGCGGAATGCCTGAGCTGTCCGCCGGGCAGTGGCCGGCCGATGAACACCGGCTGCCCCGCGTTGAGCGCCTCCAGGGCGGTGAGGAACCGCTCCCGGTCGACGGCGTTCACCCCGACCGTGTGGCGGGTGCGCGAGGCCGGTACCAGGAAGTGGGCGATGCCTTCCCGCTCCAGCGCGTCGACGACCAGAGCGAGGTTGGCGGCGGCGGCCTCGGCGGCGCTGAACCGGCTGACGACCCGTCCGTACAGCCGCTGGCCGCGCACCGCCACCGGGCGGAACTCCGGGGCCTCGTCCGCCGCTCTGCGGCGTCGCCGCAGGGTGCGCAGCTGCCACACCCGCTCGGCGGCCTTCCGCTCGACTCGCGGCCCCACCCGCCGGACGAAGGAACGCATGGTCACGTTTCCGAGCTCCTCTGCCTGGACCCCTGAACACCCCTGCGTCAGCCAGACATACGCGCGTAACGGAAGGTTGTAGAGAAGTTCCCGGGAAATTCACGGGGCGTGCTTTTTCGATCTTGAATTGGGCGGGGAAATCCCCGGGCCAAGTGATCGGAAATGCGCGGGCGAGGTGTGGAAATCCGCAGGCGGGAAGCGGTGATCAGCGGGAGATCCGTACCTGACGGGTCTCGCTCACCTGATCCACTTCGGAGACCCGGATCGTCATCTTCATCGTCCAGGTGCCTTCGAGGGGGAGGTTGAGGTCGCTGGTGGCCCAGTAGCCGCCCCGGTCGGTGACCTTCGCGTCGATGGGGCCGATGTCCTTCGCCCCGAGGGTGAAGGAGATACGGAGTTCCGGTACGAAGCTCAGGGCGCCCCGGGGGTCGAAGACCACCGCCTGGAGGCCGTTCTCGCCGACCCGGCCCGGGTCCATCGTGAGCTGGACGGTGCCCCGGCCGCCGGGGGTGCCCGCGTCGTAGGGGATCGCGAACGCCTCCGCGCCGGGAAGGCCGGCCACCTGCGGCTCGGGGGCCTTGGCCGCCTCGCCCTCCGCGCGGGCGGGGAGGGTGCCGGTGAGCACGGTGGTGACCAGCAGGACGAGTACGGCGACGACGACCTCGGCCAGTACGGAACGGCGCAGGGCACGGCGGTGAAGGTCCTCCCGCGCGCCCGGTGCGTCCGGTGCGTCCGGTGTGCCCGGTCCGTCCGGTGCGCCCGGTCCGTCCGGTCCGTCCGGTACGCCTGGTCCGTCCGGTGCGCCCGGTCCGTCCGGCGCCGGGGATACGAGCCCCGTTCCCGGCGGGGTGCCGGGTGCGCCCACGAGTTCCGGTACGCGTTCCCCGGCCTCCGCCGGGACCGTCGCCGGCCGGGCCAGCAGGGCCGTCCAGCGGCGGGACATCGCGGCCGCCAGCAGCAGGAAGAGCGTCGCCGCGAGCTTGACCGTCAGGGTCTTGCCGTACGTCGTCTCCAGCAGCGCCGTCCAGGAGCCGAGGCCGCGCCAGGACTGGTAGACGCCGGTGACCACGAGGACGGTCACCGAGGCGAAGGCCAGCCGGGAGAAGCGGGTGACCGTGGCGAGGGGCGGCGGGGTCCGCGCGCGGTGCAGGGTGAGGAGCAGCGCGGTCAGACCGCCGAGCCAGCAGGCCATCGCCAGCAGATGGAGCACGGACGACGTCATGGCCAGCGGTACCTGGATCCCGGCGGAGGCGTGCTCGGCCGCCGCCCAGGTCAGGGCCAGGGCGAGGGAGAGTGCCGCGCCGGCCGCCAGCCGGGTCCGGGGGGTGCGCCGCCGCAGGAGCGGTACGAGCAGCGCCGCCGCGAGGAGCAGGGCGACGCGGGTGAGCAGGGCGAGGCCCGGCCGGCCGGTGAGGGCGCCGGTGAACGCCTCCCGGTCGAAGGCGCTCGCGGGTGAGGTGCCCCTCTCGTACGGGGCACGCAGGACGAGGAGGGCGGCCGTGGCCGTCAGCAGGGTCCACCAGCCGATGAGCAGGGGCGCCCGCAGCGGGGCGGTGTCCGGCGGGCGGCACAGCGCCGCGAAGGCCGCCGCGCCGATGAGCAGCGCGGCGGCGGTGTACGCGAGATAGCGGCCGGTGTCGTAGAGGCTCTTGGTGACCGGATGTTCGGCGTGGTCCGCCGGTGCGGCGGGCGGGGTGGGCGAGGGTTTGCCGATGGAGAAGCTGAAGGCGCCGGAGACCGGGTGACTGTCGGCGGAGATCACCCGCCAGGCGACCGTGTAGGTGCCGTCGGCGAGGCCGCCGGGCAGCTCGGCGCGGGCGGTGTCGGAGGCGTCGTCCGCGTGCTGCGGTTCGCCGAGGTGGATACGGCGGTTGTCGGGGCTGTAGACGCGGAAGGAGTCCTCCAGCAGGCCGACGGACTCGGTGAAGGTCAGGGTGATGTGCGTGGGCGCGGACTTGAGGACGCTGCCGTCCCCGGGGTCGGCTCCGCGGAGGGCGGCGTGGGCGCTCGCCGGGGCCGCGCCGCCGAGGAGCAGGACCAGCAGGGTGCCCAGCAGCACCAGCCCTTGAAGTCGCCGGGGTCCGCGGCCGCTGCGGATTCCGTCCCGTCCGCCATCGCCCGCCGCCCCGCTCCCGCGTCGCTCCACGTCCTACCCGCCTCCAGGCCATCCGGCTACGAGACAGATACGGACGGCGGGCGCGGTCTGCTCACCGGTTCACCAGGTCGGCCGGGCCGGGACCCCCTGCGTGGTTCACCAGGTGGGCCGGGCCGAGACCCCTCCGTCGACCACCAGGTCGTGGCCGGTCACCCAGGAGGCGAGCCGGGACGCGAGGAACACACAGGCGTCGCCGATGTCCTC
The DNA here is from genome assembly GCF_043199595.1 of Streptomyces sp. NPDC048584. NCBI lineage: Bacteria > Bacillati > Actinomycetota > Actinomycetes > Kitasatosporales > Streptomycetaceae > Streptomyces > Streptomyces sp. NPDC048584. The sequence continues at coordinate 241,307 of NZ_JBICWF010000010.1, read as the reverse complement.
CGGGCGGCCGAGCCGGCCCACGACGGACGCCCGCCGCCAGCGCCGTACGCCCTCCGGCCAGGCCTCTTCCAGGCCCTCCCGGTCGATCAGACCGGGCGAGACGGTGTTGACGCGCACGCCCCAGGGGCCGTACTCCTGGGCCGCCGAACGGGCGTGCATCACCACCGCCGCCTTCGACGCGCCGTAGTGCGCGTGGGCGGGGGCGGGGCTGTGTGCCTCGACCGAGGCGATGTGGGTGACCGTGCCGCCGTCCTGGTCCCGCATGAGCCGGGCCGCGGCCTGGGTACAGGCGAAGACGGAGGTCAGGTTGGTGTCCACGACCGTGCGCCATTCGGCTGCCGTCATCGCGGCGAGGTCGCGGACCGGCTGCACGCCCGCGTTGTTGACGAGCGCGGTCAGCCGGCCGCCGCCCCACTCGGCCGCCTGCGCCACCACGCGGTGGCAGGCGTCCTCGTCGGTGAGGTCGGCCCGCAGGACGACCGCGCGGCCGCCCGCCTCCCGGATACGGCCCGCGGTCTCCCGCGCGGACGCCGTCGCCGTACGGCAGTGCAGTGCGACGGCCGCGCCCTCCTCGGCGAACCGCAGCGCGATGCCCCGCCCGATGCCGCCGCCCGCGCCCGTGACCAGGGCGGTCTGTCCGTCGAGCAGTCCTTCTCGGCTCATGGCCGGCAGAGCTCCCCGATGAGCGCCGCCCGCTCGGGGTAACGCGCCGTCAGTTCCGCCGCGTCGCCGTGCTCGTAGCCCTCGAAGGTGAAACCGGGTGCCATGGTGCAGCCGAAAAGCGTCCACGCGCCGCCCGCCGCCACCCGCGCGCCCATCCAGGTGCCGGCCGGGACGGTGAGCTGGACGTGGTGGCCGCCGAGGACGTCCGGGCCGAGCAGGGGCGTACGGCCGGTGCCGTCGGGGTGGAGGAGGAGCAGCTGGAGCGGGTCGCCGAGGTGGTAGTGCCAGATCTCGTCGGACGGCAGCCGGTGCAGGGCGGAGAAGTCGCCGGGGGCGTCGGTGAGCAGGGCGACGATGGCGGTGCCCTCGGGGCGGCCGTCGGGGCGTACGGGACCGGCCCAGGTCTGCCGGAACCGGCCGCCCTCGCGGGGGATCGGCTCCAGTTCGTAGTGGGCGACGAGGTCGTCGGGGGTCACCTCGCGAAGGCTACCTCGCGGGTGAGGAAGGCGAGCTGGGCCTTCTTCTCGGGCAGATACACGTCCGGGAGGTCGATCTCCGGGAGGACGACCACGGGGCCGGCGGTGAAACCCTGCCGCAGGAAACGGGCGACGGCCTTCTCGTTGGCCACGTCCGGGTCGACCACCACACGCGTGCGGTCCAGTCCCATCAGCACGTATACGGCGATGGCGCCCACCAGGGCAGCGGTCCAGCCGGGCTGCCCGCTGTCCGCGGGGGCGATCAGCAGATGGACGCCGATGTCGCCCGGTTCGACCGGGTAGCAGTCACCCACACGGTCGGCGCCCGGTTCATACGTCTGGAGCAGCGCGGCGGGCGTGCCGTCCTTGAGGACGAGGTGGGCGTGATGGGTGGCGAGGGTGGCCATGTGGGCGTAGATCCCCGCGACCTGCTGCTCGGTCAGGCCGTTCATGCCCCAGAAGGCGGCGCGTTCCCCGCTCACCCAGCGGTGCAGCAGGGGCGCGTCGGCGGCCGGGTCCAGCGGCACGACGCGTACGGCGCCGAAACCGTCGACCACCTGCTCGTGCACGGCCGTTCGGGGGGCGTACGGGTCAGACATCGGTCTCCTTCGTGAGCCGCTCCCAGTCGGTGACGACCGGGGCCAGGTCGCCGGCGAGCCACAGGGGCCGCTGGTCGCGGTGGTGGGGTGAGCCGGGTACGCCGGAGGCGCCCAGCGGCACCACCCAGCGGCTGTTCTCCCGGTCGGCGAGATCCCAGACGTAGCGGGCGGCGGGGCCCCGCGCGGCGAGGTCGGTCAGACCGGGCACGGAGGAGGTGCACAGCACGCAGTCGTGGTCGCCGGAGAGGCCGGGTTCGTCGTACGGCGTGGCCGGCGGCAGCGCGCGCCAGGGCGCGAGGCGGTGGGTGTCGCCCCAGGTACCGGCGGGCGGCCGGGCGGCCACCTCCTCCAGAGCCTCGCGGACGATCGCCGGACGGTCGACGCCGAACAGCTCCCGGGCGCCGAGAAGATGCTCGAGGGCGTACCCGACACGGGGCACGAGCGCGAGCCAGGGCCGGAAGATTTCGGGATACGCGGGCGGCACGGCCATCGCGGCGAGCCCGGGATCCCCCGCGATCCGCCGCACGACGGCACCGCGCACGGCCGCGAAGACGGCCGCGTCGGCACTGCCGGCGTCCATCCGCCGGTCCCAGCGCAGCAGCCGGTCGCGCAGGGCGGCGGCGGGGGCGGTGAGGGGCGGGGTGTCCAGGTCGGCGACGAGGTTCAGGAGCGGGGCCGCCGAGGCCAGGTGGGTGTCCGTGTGGAGGGCGGACATGTCGGCCGCGGACCAGCGGGTCCGGCGTGCCAGCAGTGCGGTGATGCGGTCGGCGCGGTGCGGCGGGGCGAACTCGACGCCCAGCGGGGCCGACGGTCCGCGCTGGTTCGCCATCACGGCGACGCCCTCGGTCAGTCCCGCGCGCGGCGGCTCGTGCCAGCCCCGCCACTCGTACCCGGGCTCCCACGCCGGCACCACGCGCGTGCCGTTGGCTTCGGCGCGGACCGGGACCCGGCCGGCCACCCGGTGCAGGGTGCCGCCCTCGGTGTCGGCGGCCATGACCACGTTGACCGGCTCCACCCACCGGTCGACGGCCCGGTCCACGTCGACGGTCCGGCGGGCCCGCAGCAAGGGCAGCAGGGCGCCGAAGCCGAGGTCTCCGGTGACGCGGGGCGGGTGGCGCAGGGCGACGGCGAGCGGCGGCCCGCCGGGCTCGGGCACGCCGTCGTCGAGGCCCTCGGGGCCGCCGATGACGACGGGGCCCCGGCCGGTCTCGATGACCTCGACCTCGACCGGCTCCTCGCCCGCCACTTCGACGGTCTCGGTGTGCCGGGCGGCGCGGTGCCATGTCCCGTCCGGGCCGAGTGCCTCCACCCCGGCGCCGGTGCGCCGCAGCCGCTCACGGTAGAGGTCCTGGTAGTCGGCCATGGCGTTGGTGATGGCCCAGGCGACGGTGCCGGTGTGGCCGAAGTGCGCGATGCCGGGGACGCCGGGCACGGCGATGCCGACGACGTCGAACTCCGGGCAGGACAGGCGGATCTGCTGGTAGACGCCGGGGTCCTCGATGAAGCGGTGCGGGTCCCCGGCGATGACCGCGTGCCCGGTGACGGTGCGCTCCCCGGCGACCAGCCAGCCGTTGCTGCCCGAGGTGCCGGGACCGTCGGCGGCGAACAGACCGACGGCGTCCGCACCCAGCCGGGCGGAGACATGCTCACGCCAGAGCTTGGCGGGGAACCCGGCGAACAGGATGTGCATGGCGAGCCACACCGCGAGCGGTGTCCAGGGCTCCCAGCGGCCGGGGCGCAGGCCCGTTCGGGCGAACTCGGGGGCGGTCCCGGCCGCGGGGGAGGCCAGGGTCTCGTTCACGCCGGTCACGTAGGACCGTGTCCACTCCGCCGTCTCCGGGTCCGTGCGCCGCAGTTCGGTCCAGCAGCGGCGGGCCGTGTCGGTCAGGCGGGCGCGGCGGGCGAAGCGGTCCCAGGGAACGGCAGCGGGGCCGAGGAAGGACGCCGAGCTGCCCTGCGCGCGGTGCCGTTCGACCTCGAGCTGCCAGGCCCGGTCGAGCGCGGTGACCCGGCCCTGGACGTGCGCGAGCCCGTTCACGCTCCCCGCGCGGAGATGGGGGATGCCCCAGGGGTCCCGGAAGATCTCGCCACCCACTGCGCCCTCATTTCTCATCAGGCATTTCTCATTAGGTTAGGCTCGCCTAAGTAAAACCGTGACGGAATCGTACGTGAAGGGTGAGAAGACGATGGCGCAGGGGCGGGGTTGGGAGGGCGCGGTCCTCAAGCTGTTCCGCGCGAAGGACTTCACGTTCACCGTGACCGGCACGGAGGACGTCACCGCCGGCTACCGGCGGCTGCGCCTCACCGACGGCGGGATGCTGGCGGCGACCGGCGTCCACCCCACGATGTGGGTACGGCTGTGGTTCGACAACGCGGGCAAGCCGCACCAGCGGGCGTACACCCTGGTCGACCCCGACCCGGCGGCCGGCAGCTTCGGCCTGGAGTTCGCGCTGCACGAGGGGTGCGCCAGCGACTGGGCCAGGGCGGCGAAGCCCGGTGACACCGTCGAGGCGACCGTGCAGGGCACGGGGTTCGAGGAGCCCGCCCCGGCGCCCTCCCGCGTCTTCGTGGTGGGCGACCCCGCCTCGCTGCCGGCCGTCAACTCCCTGCTCGGAGCACTGGGGTCCGCCCCGGCGACCGTATGGTTCGAGGGCGCCCTCGACGGACTGCCCTGGCGGGCCGACCCGGACCGGCACGAGGTGCGCGAGGTGCCCCGGTCGGGGACGGCGCTGGTCGAGCGGGTACGGGCCGACCTCCCCGCGCTGCTGGCGTCCACCCCGGACCCGTACGTCTGGATCGCCTGCGACACCGCGACCACCCGCACGCTGTCGGCGTACGTACGCAAGGAACTCGGCGTGCCCAGGCAGCGGGTGCACGCCCTGGGGTACTGGCGCGCGAGCTGAGCCGGGACGCGCGATCATCGGGGCATGGACGTCACCCTTCACCTCGCCCAGGACCCCGACGCCGACGCGCTGCTGGGCCGCAGCCCGCTCGCCGCGCTGACCGGGATGCTGCTGGACCAGCAGATCCCGATGGAGTGGGCGTTCAAGGGGCCGGCCACGATCGCCCGGCGGCTCGGCGCGGACGATCTGGACGCGCGGGAGATCGCCGCGTACGACCCCGAGGCGTTCGCCGCGCTGCTCTCCGACAAGCCGGCCGTGCACCGCTATCCGGGTTCGATGGCGGGCCGTATCCAGCAGCTGTGCCAGTACCTCGTCGAGCACTACGACGGTGACGCCGAGGCCGTATGGCGGGGTGTCACCGACGGCGGGGAGCTGCGCCGACGGCTGGAGGAGCTGCCCGGCTTCGGCAAGCAGAAGGCCCGGATCTTCCTCGCCCTGCTGGGCAAGCAGCTCGGCGTACGGCCCACCGGCTGGCGGGAGGCCGCGGGCGCGTACGGCGAGGAGGAGTCCTTCCGCTCCGTCGCCGACATCACCGGACCGGAGTCGCTGGCCAGGGTGCGGGCGCACAAGCAGGAGCTGAAGGCGGCGGCGAAGGCCGCGAAGAAGTCCGGCGCCTGACGCCCGAGCCCGGGCGACGGTGACCTGACCGTGATCGGTCATATCAGATCACCATCCCGTTTCCTCCCGTATTCGGTGACCTTTTCCGGCGCCGCACTGCCCCACCATGGCTGCGCCCGGAACGCGTTGACCGGTAGGCTTTCCGTGTGATCTTCAAGCGCATCGGAAACGGCCGGCCGTACCCCGACCACGGCCGGGAAAGCACCCGGTCGTGGGCGGACGTCGCGCCGCGCCCGGTCCGCCTCGATCAGCTCGTGACGACCAAGCAGCAGCTCGACCTCGAGACCCTCCTCGCCGAGGACTCGACCTTCTACGGCGACCTGTTCGCGCATGTCGTGAAGTGGCGGGGCGACCTGTATCTGGAGGACGGGCTGCACCGCGCGGTGCGGGCCGCGCTCCAGCAGCGCCAGGTGCTGCACGCCCGCGTGCTGGAGCTGGACTGACGCCCCTCGCGGCGACCGGCGGGGGCCGCGATCTGACCCTTTCGGGTTGGACTGCACCCAGTCGGATGATCATCTGGTAGGCAGAGCCGCCCGGGCGCACTACGCTGCGCTCATGAGCATGCTCACTCCACCCGGCATGGGCGGCCAGTACCGCATCACGGGTGACAAGTACCCGCGGATGCGCCGGCCCCGGCGACGCGGCAGGCTCGTCGTCCTGACCGTCGCCTCCGTCGCCGTACTCGGCGTGGGCGGCTGGGGCACTCTCCAGCTCATCGACGTGTTCACCGGCGGCGGTGACTCCGCCTCGGCGGTCGGCACCAAGGCGGCGTGCGCCGACAAGGCGAGCCGCACGGTCGCGCCGAAGGTGCTGCCCCGGCCGGGGACGATCACGGTCAACGTCCTCAACGCCACGACGCGCGGCGGACTCGCCCAGAAGACCGCCGACGAGCTGAAGAAGCGCGGCTTCAAGGTCGGCGAGGTCGCCAACGCGACGAAGCAGTACGACAAGAAGGTCAAGGGCACCGGTGTGCTGCTCGGGCCGGCCGCCGCCCTCGACACCTCGCTGCCGGTGCTCGGCGCCCAGCTCGCCGGTGCCGAACGCCGTACCGACCCGGCCCGCAAGGGGACCGAGGTCGATCTGATCATCGGCGACAGGTTCCAGGCCCTGACGGGGAAGGCGGACGCCGACCGGGCCCTGGCCGCGCTGGCCGATCCCGAGCCGACGCCCGCCTCGAAAAAGAACTGCTGAGAAGGGGCGGGGCCGGGTCCTACTCGGCCGCCCCGTACATCCGGTCGCCCGCGTCGCCGAGGCCCGGCACGATATAGCCCTGCTCGTTGAGCCGCTCGTCGACCGACGCCGTCACGACCGTCACCGGCGTGCCGGCCAGCTCGCGCTCCATGACCTCGACGCCCTCGGGCGCGGCCAGCAGCACCACGGCGGTCACATCGTCCGCGCCGCGCCTGATCAGCTCCTGGATCGCCGCGACCAGCGTGCCGCCGGTGGCGAGCATCGGGTCCAGGACGTAGACCTGACGCCCGGAAAGGTCCTCCGGCATCCGGGTGGCGTACGTCGAAGCCTGCAGCGTCTCCTCGTTGCGGATCATGCCGAGGAAGCCCACCTCGGCGGTCGGCAGCAGCCGGACCATGCCGTCCAGCATGCCGAGACCGGCCCGCAGGATCGGCACCACCAGCGGGCGCGGGTGGGAGAGCTTGACGCCCGTGGTCCGCTCGACCGGCGTCTGGATGTCGACCTGTTCGGTGCGCACGTCGCGCGTGGCCTCGTACGCGAGCAGGGTGACCAGCTCGTCGGCGAGACGGCGGAAGGTGGCGGAGTCGGTGCGCTGGTCGCGCAGCGTGGTGAGCTTGTGGGCGACCAAGGGGTGGTCGACGACGTGGAGACGCATGGCGTCAACAGTAACCGGGCCCGGCCGGCCCGGCGTCCCCGCACACGGCAAGCGGCCCGTGCGCCCCTCACTCGTTCACTGGCGTCAAACCGCCCGTCCGGGGGAAAGTGGAAGGGACGGACTGGGGTGGTGAACCAATGCCTGAGCAGGAACGGAACAACCGAGCCGATCCGTCACCGCGTGAGAAACCCGGGCCGGCGCCGGGACGGGCGCCCGGGCCCACGCCCGGTTCGGCGCCCGGTATGACGCCCGAGGCGGAGACGGAGGCGGACCGGCGACGCCGCCGCGCCCGCTTCCTCCGCGAGCTCGCCGAGGCCCGGGAACTCCGCGACCGGGTCCAGCCCCGCCGGGCCAAGGCCGCCCGCCTACGCCACGCCATGCGCATGCGCACGTTCCGCTGGTAGGGAAACCCCGCCGGGGCACGGCCCCGGGAGCACCGCGGAGGACTCGCCACCACGCGCGGCGACCCGCCCGCCCCGAAGAACACGCCGCCGCGCGGGAAGGCGCTCCGCCCGCAGGGAGATCTCCTTCGCCCCCGGGGAAGGTCCCGTCGCGCGCGCGTGGGGGGCGAAGTGGCCGTGTGGGGCCGGGTGGTGGGGGCCAATACGGGGCGGCGTGGCCGGGGCCGCGTACGATCCGCACGTGGTGGCAGCGGGTGCGCCGGTGGGTCCTTCGTCGGGCACACTCGGTGGACTGCGATCGAAACTGCGGACACAGGGTGCCGAAGACGTCCCCTGACGGCCGGGTTTCTGCCACGATTCCGAGTGGACGGGGCCCGGAGAACCGGCTCCCCGCCCGCGACACCTCCGCCGGGGGGAACCCCAACCGGCACACCTATGACCAGTGGGAGAGTCACGGTGTACTTCGCCGCACTGCTCGCGCGCACCGAAGACGGGTGGGAAGCGAGCGACACGGAGCTCGACGATGTGGAAACCCTGTCGGATCTCGCCGACCTGGCCCGGGAGGCCTCTCCCGACGAGGACACGGTGCTCGTGCTGATCGAGCAGGAGGGCGGCTGGTTCGGCGTCGTCCGCGTGGACGGGGAGGAGGATCCCCGGGTCTACGTGTCCGACGCCGCGGCCGCCGCCCGCAGCAGCTACGGCGAGATCCTGCTCACCGACGAACTGCTCGGCCGCGCACCCGGGGACGACGGCGCCGACCTGGACACCCTCGACCTCGACGGAACGGAGGACGGCGAACCGGACGACGAGGACGCCGACGACGGCGCCCCGTCCGCGGGTTCCGCCGAGGCCGTACCGCACGGACCGGTCGGTGACCCGCGGATCCTCGACGATCTGGGCGTCACCGAGAAGGAACTGCGGTCGCTGACCGAGGACGCCGTCAACGAGATCGCCGACGCCCTGGGCGCCTCGGAGGTCCTGGAGACCGTCCGCTGACCGCGCCGGACCCGGTACGCGACCCGTGGCGGCCGGCGATGCGGCTCGCCCTGGAACAGGCCGAAGAGGCCGTCCGGGGCGGGGACGTACCCGTCGGGGCCGTCGTACTCGCCCCGGACGGCGGCACCGTACTGGCCACCGCCCACAACGAACGCGAGGCGGGCGGCGACCCCACCGCGCACGCGGAGGTGCTCGCCGTCCGGCGGGCCGCCGCGCGGCTCGGGGAGTGGCGGCTGGCCGGCTGCACCCTGGTGGTGACGCTGGAACCGTGCACGATGTGCGCGGGAGCGGTCCAGCAGTCACGGGTCGACCGGGTGGTCTACGGCGCCCGGGACGAGAAGGCGGGCGCGGTCGGCTCGCAGTGGGACCTCGTCCGCGACCGGCGCCTCAACCACCGGCCCGAAGTGATCGAGGGCGTACTCGCCGAGGAGTGCGCCGGCCTGCTCACGGAGTTCTTCCGGAACCGCTGAATAGGGATTTCGAAGCACGCCCCGCCGTGCTGTAAGGTCTCCCTCGGTAGCGTGTCCGAGCGGCCGAAGGAGCTCGCCTCGAAAGCGAGTGTGGCGCAAGTCACCGAGGGTTCAAATCCCTCCGCTACCGCAGGTGAAGGGCCCCGTCGTCAGACGGGGCCCTTCGTGCGATCATGGGCCCGCTCGATGCACGTGTGACATGAGCGCACATCAGTGACTGGGGAGGGCCGCGATGGCGGTGAACGCGAAGAAGATCGCCGTCTACGTCCTTGTGGTCTTCGCGCTGTACCTGATCATCACGGACCCCGCCAAGGCCGCCGACTACGTCCAGATAGGGTTCGAGGGCATCTCGGACGCCGCGAAGGCGGTCGGCGACTTCATGACCTGGCTGGCCAACGGAGGTAAGTGATGATCCGCCACCTGGTGCTCTTCCGGCTGAACGAGGGCGTCGGGCGCGACGATCCGAGGGTCGTCGCGGGCGAGGCGGCCTTCCGTTCGCTGGACGGGAGGATCCCGGAGATCCGCTTCTGGGAGTGCGCCTGGAACATCAGCGACCGCCCCATCGCCTACGACTTCGCCATCAACTCCGCGTTCGAGGACACCGACGCGCTGCGCCGCTACGTGGAGCACCCGGACCACCAGGCCGGTGTCGGACTGTGGCGCGAGTTCGCCACGTGGGTGATCGCCGACTACGAGTTCTGACGTCCCGCCACTTCCCAGAGCCCTCCGCCACGACCGGCGGGGGGCTTTTTCGCCCCGTACGGACATGTTTGCCGCTCAACACGGAATATGCGGTGCTTGCACACAGTGAGTCAGTCTTGTGATGCTATGACCGCTTTTGACGGATGAGTTGACGGACGATGTGAGCGATGACGAGGTGGCGTTGACCGTGCCGGCCAGTACTGCGCCGCCCCAGGACGAGGTGTCCCCCGACGCGGTCCAGGCACCGGCCTCGACCCAGTCCCCCTCCGCCCAGCCCTCCGACCAGCCCTCCCCCGTCCCCTCCCCGAGCGCCGACGAGCCGGTGAGCCCGGCCAAGCGGCGCGGTGCCGACACCCGCGCCCTGACACAACTGCTCTTCGGTCAGCTCAAGGAACTGGAGCCGGGTACGCCGGAGCACACCCGCGTACGCGCGGCGCTCATCGAGGCCAATCTGCCCCTGGTGCGCTACGCCGCCGCCCGCTTCCGCTCCCGCAACGAGCCGATGGAGGACGTCGTACAGGTCGGCACCATCGGGCTGATCAACGCCATCGACCGCTTCGACCCGGACCGGGGTGTGCAGTTCCCGACGTTCGCGATGCCGACGGTGGTCGGCGAGATCAAGCGGTACTTCCGGGACAACGTCCGCACCGTCCACGTACCGCGCCGGCTGCACGAGCTGTGGGTGCAGGTCAACAGCGCGACCGAGGACCTGACGACCGCGTTCGGGCGCTCCCCGTCGACCTCCGAGATCGCCCAGCGGCTGCGCATCTCCGAGGAGGAGGTGCTGTCCTGCATCGAGGCGGGACGGTCGTACCACGCCACCTCGCTGGAGGCCGCGCAGGAGGGCGACGGGATGCCCGGACTGCTGGACCGGCTCGGCTACGAGGATCCCGCCCTGGACGGCGTGGAGCACCGCGATCTCGTACGCCATCTGCTCGTTCAGCTGCCCGAGCGGGAGCAGCGCATCCTGCTGCTGCGTTACTACAGCAATCTCACCCAGTCGCAGATCAGTGCGGAACTGGGTGTCTCGCAGATGCATGTGTCACGGCTACTGGCGCGTAGCTTCCAGCGGCTGCGGTCCGCAAACAGGATCGACGCGTAACCGGAAAGAGCGAATCGCCCAGCGGTGCCGTTCTGCGCGTTTCTGGGCCGAAAGGCTGTCAGACCCCTTGTTTCCAGGGCCGATTCGCGTCTCGCATGTCGACATGTCACTACAGCGCGTTGCCGACATGTGACATTCTGCGGGAAGCGTGTTTGCCGGAGCCTCGGCGCCGGTATTCCAGGTGATGGCTGCGTTCTCCAAATGGGGAGCGTCCGCCGCGACCGTCCCGCGACCCAAAGGGGGTGGCATGTCCGCAGAACAGGGCAGCTCGAAGGTGCTCACGCTCGCGGAGAGCGAGAAAGCTCCCCATGCTCTCGACGCACTCGGCCCCATCGACGAAGGCCCGGCCACACCGGCTCCGGAACTCCCGGACACGGCGGCCCTCGACACCCGCACCCTGTCCCGTTCCCTGTTCCTGCGGCTCGCCGCGCTCGACGAGGACAGCCCGGAGCGTGGCTACGTCCGGGACACCCTGATCGAGCTCAATCTTCCGCTGGTGCGGTACGCGGCGGCGCGGTTCCGCTCGCGCAACGAGCCGATGGAGGACATCGTCCAGGTCGGCACGATCGGGCTGATCAAGGCGATCGACCGCTTCGACTGCGAACGGGGCGTGGAGTTCCCGACGTTCGCGATGCCGACGGTGGTCGGCGAGATCAAGCGGTTCTTCCGAGACACGTCGTGGTCGGTACGGGTGCCGCGCCGGCTCCAGGAGCTGCGTCTGGCGCTGACGAAGGCCAGCGACGAGCTCTCCCAGAAGCTGGACCGCTCGCCCACGGTCACCGAACTCGCCGTCGTGCTGGGCGTGTCCGAGGAGGACGTCGTCGACGGCCTCGCGGTGGGCAACGCGTACACGGCGTCCTCGCTGGACTCCCCCGCGCCCGAGGACGACGGGGGTGAGGGCTCGCTGGCGGACCGCCTCGGCTACGAGGACACGGCGCTGGAGGGTGTGGAGTACCGGGAGTCGCTGAAGCCGCTGCTGGCGAAGCTGCCGCCGCGGGAGCGGCGGATCATCATGCTGCGGTTCTTCGCGAACATGACGCAGTCGCAGATCGGGGAGGAGGTCGGCATCTCGCAGATGCATGTGTCCCGGCTGTTGACGAGGACGCTGGCGCAGCTGCGGGAAGGGCTGATCTCGGACTGACGGTTCCCCCTGCGGGTGCGTGGGGGTTGATTGCGCAGTTCCCCGCGCCCCTCAGGGGGCGGGCCCGGACCGGCGTGCGTGCCTGCGGGTGCGTGGGGGTTGATTGCGCAGTTCCCCGCGCCCCTCAGGGGGCGGGCCCGGACCGGCGTGCGTGCCTGCGGGCGCGTGGGGGTGGATCGCGCAGTTCCCCGCGCCCCTCAGGGGGCGGGCCCCGACCGGCGTGCGTGCCTGCGGGTGCGCAGGTGTCCGCGGACCTGACCCGCGCCCCGAGGGGCGCGGGTCGTGGTGTTGTTCGTCGCTACTTCAGGGCGAGCCAGGCCACCGCCGCGACGATCGCCACCGCTGCGATGATGCCGATGATCAGGCCGATGCGGGGGCCGCCGCCGCTCGTGGTGGCGGGCTGACGGGCCTGGGGTTCCTCGTCGACGAAGGCGCGGAACATCTGGGTGCTGCCGGCGGGGTCGTGGTTGCCCTGCGGGCCCGGGGTGTTAGCCATGCCCCGAGACCCTAGCGAATGCCCGGTGAGGCGCCCAAGTGGGGGCGCCCGTCAGGGGAATCGTCCCGTTCGGGGACCACCGCAGGCCGCGCCCGGCAAGGGAGGGATCCCGGCCGGGGGACCGTCACAGGCCGCGCCCGGCAGGGGAACGGTCCCGACAGGGGCCGCCGTCGGTGCGGACGCGCCCTGGCCTGCGTGTTTACTTTCGCGATTACTTGCCTTTGCCAAGTTTTTGAGCCGGAACCCCCGTTTTTGTTTGCCTGCGGCAACCATCCATTCCTATCGTTGCCCTAAGCAATCAACAGGGATGGGGTGTCATGGCCGAGCGGGCGCGGTACGAGGAGCTGGTGCGGCAGTTCAGCGCGTTCGGCGCCGTCAAGCGGGAGATGAACCGGATCATGCCGGCCGACTGCCACAGCGGCTCCGCCGCCGTGCTGACACTGCTCGGCCGCCACGGCGACATGCGTATGAGCAGGCTCGCCGAGCTGCTGTCCGTGGACATCTCGGTCACCAGCCGCCACGTCGCGTATCTCGCCGAGCGCGGCTGGATCGAGCGCTTCCCGGACCCCGCCGACAAACGGTCCCGCATCCTGCACCTCACCCCCGCCGGCCGGACCCAGCTCGACGAGCTGTTCCGGCGGACCACCCAGCTCCTCGCGGAGCGCCTGGACGACTGGACCGACGACGAGGTCGGCCGGCTCACCCAGCTGATGACCCGGCTCAGGGACAGCTTCGGTGACTGCCGCGCGGGCCCCCGCCCGGCGTCCCCCGCGTCCCCCGCTCTCGAACAGACCACCCGTACACCCGCAAGCACGTAAGAGAAGGAAGTCCATGGCAACGACCACACCAGCCGGTGTGCGGGCTCATGCCAAGCACGGGGGAGGCTCCTCCACAGACGCTCCGATGACGCATCGGCAGATCATGGAGGCACTGTCCGGGCTGCTGCTCGGCATGTTCGCCGCCATCCTGTCGTCGACCATCGTCACCAACGCGCTGCCCGAGATCGTCGGCGACCTCGGCGGCGGCCAGAGCGCCTACACCTGGGTCGTCACCGCCTCGCTGCTGACGATGACCGCCTCCACCCCCCTGTGGGGCAAGCTCGCCGACCTGTTCAGCAAGAAGGTCCTGGTCCAGATAGGCCTGGTCGTCTTCGTCCTCGGCTCCGTCGTGGCCGGTATGGCGCAGAACCCGGCGATGCTGATCAGCGCGCGTGCCATCCAGGGTCTGGGCGCCGGCGGTCTGTCCGCCCTGGCGCAGATCATCATGGCCGCGATGATCTCCCCGCGTGAGCGCGGGCGCTACTCCGGCTACCTGGGCGCGACCTTCGCCGTCGCGACCGTCGGCGGCCCGCTGCTCGGCGGCGTGATCACCGACACCAGCTGGCTCGGCTGGCGCTGGTGCCTCTACGTCGGCGTGCCGTTCGCGCTCATCGCGCTGATCGTGCTGCAGAAGACGCTGCACCTGCCGGTGACCCGGCGCAAGGTCAAGGTCGACTGGGCCGGCGCCTTCTTCGTCACCGCGGCCGTCTGCATGCTGCTCGTCTGGGTCACCTTCGCCGACGACAAGTACTCCTGGCTGTCCTGGCAGACCGCCGCCTTGGTCGGCGGCGCGATCGCCCTGACGCTGGTCTTCCTCTTCGTCGAGACGAAGGCCGCCGAGCCGATCATCCCGCTGCGGCTGTTCCGCAACCGCACCATCACGCTGGCTTCGCTGGCCTCGCTGTTCGTCGGTATCGCGATGTTCGCGGGCACCGTCTACTTCAGCCAGTACTTCCAGCTGGCCCGGGACAAGTCCCCGACGATGTCGGGCGTCATGACCATCCCGATGATCGGCGGCCTGTTCGTGTCGTCCACGGTCTCCGGGATGGTCATCACCAAGACCGGCAAGTGGAAGAACTGGCTGCTGGCCGGCGGTGTGCTGCTGACGGCGGGCCTGGGCCTGCTGAGCACCATGCGCTACGACACCCCGTACTGGCACATCGCGGTCTTCATGGCGCTGATGGGGCTCGGCGTGGGCATGATGATGCAGAACCTCGTGCTCTGCACGCAGAACCAGGTGGCCCCGAGCGACCTGGGTGCCGCGTCCTCCGTGGTCACGTTCTTCCGGTCGCTCGGCGGCGCGGTGGGCGTCTCGGTGCTCGGCTCGGTGATGTCGTCCCGGATCAGCGGGTACGCCGCCGACACCATCGGCACGCTCAGCCCGCAGGAGCAGGCGGCGGCCGCCAAGGCCTCCGGCAGCGGCACCATCCCCGACATGGACCTGCTGCCCGAGCACATCCGCACCTGGCTGGAGAGCGCCTACGGGCACGGCATCGCCGACATCTTCCTGTACGTCGCACCGGTCGCCCTGCTCGCCTTCCTGGTGACCCTGTTCATCAAGGAGGTCCCGCTGCGGACCTCGGGCGCGCTGGCCCAGGCGGCGGAGGCCACGGCCGAGGCCGCCCCGCCGGTGGCCCAGGCCCCCGCCGAGGCCACCCGTGTCGCCGGGGAGCCGGTTTCGGCCGGTGCGCCGACGGCCGTGACGGCCCCGTCGGCCGGCCCGGACACCGCGCCGGCGGCCACCCAGCGGCTCGCCGCCGTCGCCACGGCGGCCGCCGGCCCCGGTGAGCCGGAGACGCCCGCCTCCCCCTGCGTCCCGGTGCGCGGTTTCGTACGCGGCGCCGACGGGGCGCCCGTGCCGCAGGCCGCCGTCACGCTGATCTCGCTGGGCGGGCGTCAGCTGGGCCGGTGCGTGGCGCAGGCCGACGGCGCCTACGCCGTGGACGCGCCCGGGGCCGGGTCGTACGTCCTGATCGCCGCCGCCGACGGCCACCAGCCGCAGGCGTCCACCGTCGTGGTGAACGGCGAACCGGTCGCCTACGACATCCTGCTCAGCGGCACCAGCGGACTGACCGGACTGGTCCGCGCCGCCGACGGCGGACAGCCGGTGGGGGACGCCATGGTGATCGTCACCGATGTGCGCGGCGATCTGCTGGCCGCCGGGAACACCGGTGAGCAGGGCGAGTTCTCCTTCACCGAGCTGGTGCCGGGCACGGTGACCGTGGCGGTGAACGCCGCCGGGTACCGGCCGCGCGCCCTGCCCGTCGAGGTGGGCGGCACTGGCGTCACCCGGGTCGAGGTCGACCTGGAGACCGGCGCCCGGGTACGGGGCGTGGTCCGTGCCCCGCACGGGCCGCTGGCCGACGCCCGGGTCACCCTGGTCGACGCCGCCGGCAACGTGGTCGCCACCGCGACGACCGGTACGGACGGGGCGTACGCCTTCGCCGACCTGGACGGCGGCGAGTACACGGTCATCGCCACGGGCTACCCCCCGGTGGCCGGCGCGCTGACGGTCACCGGCCCCGGCACCGACGACCACGACATCGAGCTCGCCCACCCCGGCGAGTAGCGAGACCCCGGCCCGTGGCGGGCGGCGCGTTCTGTAGCGGAGTCGCGCCCCCTGCCACGGGCCGGTCTGTTCACGGCCATTTTGTACGCATGTGCAGGGAGAAAACGGGATGCCACTGACCGCGAGAATCCGTACCCGGGACGGATGGGCCGTGTCGCACGCGGTCGTCACCCTGGCCGACGGGACCGGTACGCAGGTGCTGCGCGCCGGGGCGGACGCCGAGGGAGCGGTACGGGACGCCACCGAGCTGGCGCCGGGGGCGTACACCGTGATCGTCACCGCGGTCGGGTACGCGCCCGCCGCCGCCAGCGCGATCGTCACGGCGAGCGGGCGGGCCGAGGTGGGGACGGTGACGCTGGCCCGGCAGGGCGGCACCGAGCTGCCGCCGCCGGGGCCCTGGACCGTGGACCCGGCGCATTCGAGCGTGGCGGCCGTCGCCCAGCACCTGGGCATCTCCAGCGTGCGGGGCAGGTTCACCGAGTTCGCGGCCATGGTGGAGATCGCGCCGGACGACATCGCCAAGTCCCGGGTGGAGGCGGTGATCCGGGCGGCGTCCATCGACACCGGCAACGGGACACGCGACACCCATCTGCGGTCCGCGGACTTCCTGGACGTCGAGCGGCACCCCGAGATCACCTACCGGTCCACCGGTCTGGCGGAGGCGGGCCCGGACCGCTGGACGGTCCACGGCGAGCTGGCCATGCGCGGTGTCGTCCGCCCCGTCGACCTGGACCTGGCGTACCTCGGCACCGGGGCCGATCCGTGGGGCGGCACCCGGGCGGCCTTCCGTGCCACCACCGAACTGCGGCGCGAGGACTTCGCGATGAACTACAACCAGGTCGTCCAGGCCGGCATCGCGGCCATCGGCGCGACCCTCCGGGTGGAGCTGGACGTCCAGGCCGTACAGGGGGAGTCGCTGCCCGCCGCGTGAGGGCCCGTCAGGGGGTGTTGTGCGGGTCGACGATACGGCGGGCGAGGTCACGCAGTTTGACGTTCTCCCGCTGTGAGGCCCGCACCAGGCTGTCGAAGGCACCGGCCGCGTCGATGTCCAGGCGCTCCATCAGGATGCCGGTGGCCTGGCCGATCAGGTCCCGGGTGCGCATCGCCTCGGTGAGCTGCTCGCGCACGGTGGCGGAGTCGAGGGCGATCCCGACGTGCGCGGTGAACAGCCGGCCCACCCGCAGCGCGGCCTCGTCGAAGGCGCGCGGCTTGCGGGCGTAGGCGGTGAGCACGGTCAGCCGGCGGCGGTCGGCCCGCAGCCGCAGCGACAGCACGGACCGCAGGCCCAGCACGGACAGCGCGGTGTCGCCGTCACCGTTCTCGCTGTCGTCGACCTCGGCGACGGGGGCGGTCCACAGCCGGTGCCAGTACGGCTGGTGTCCGCTCCCGGGGCCGTCGTCCGACTCCGCGGTACGTACGACGTCGTCGGTCCAGGCCAGGGCGGAGCGCCGGTTGCCGCGCTCGATGACGGAGATGCCGACGTGGTCGGCGCCGGGTATGAGATCCACGGCGAGACGGACCGCCGTGTCCAGGGTGCTGTCGGGGGTGGAGGTCTCGTGCAGACCCTGCGCCGCCGACGTGAGCGCCTCGGCCAGGTCCAACCCGACCGGGAAACGGGGCAAATCAGAAAACCGGGACGCAGCCACCACGAACCTCTTCGGCATGCACGGCACCACGGCCGTGCGCAGGAGAGCTCCGCAGCACATTCCCGACTGCGAGCACAGGACGCACAGAACTCTAGCCGTTCGATTGCGGTGAGGTGACGCCCGACCTGCGGTGTCGGCACCCGGGCCGGTCACCTGCCCGGTCCGCTTCCGCCGGTGCCCTCCCGCGTGGTGCAATGGGCGGACGGGTCAGGAAGTGGCCTTGCCGGAACACCGGACGAACGTCTGCCAGGTGAGCGCCGTGACCTTCCTGCCGAACCCCTCCGACCCCCCGCGTCCGCCCGGGCACGCACTGCTCCGGTTCCCGTCGGAGATCGACTTCTCCAACGCCCGGGATCTGCTCGGCGTCATCCTGGCCGGAGTCCGTACGGCCGCCCGTCCCCGCGTCCTGGTCCTCGACCTCTCCGCGACCCTGTTCATGGACTCCCAGGGCGTCCGCCTGATCAACGACGTACGCCGTCTGCTGCGCCCCGGGACGCGTGTGTACGTGGTGGCCCGCCCGGACAGCGTGGCCGGCCGCGTGCTCGAACTGACGGGCCTGCGCCGCGACGTGCCCGTGTACGACAACCTCCCGGAGGCCATGGCAGCCTAGGCTGCCCGCATGGCACCCAACATCGCGACGAACACCCGTGTCTCCCTCGACGGGCTGCTGGACTTCGTACGGCCCCGGCACCGGGCGATCCTGCTGACCCGGCGGGGCGACGGCGGGCCCCAGGGATCGCCGCTGACCTGCGGGGTCGACGACTCGGGGCGGATCGTGGTCTCCACGTACCCCGAGCGCGCCAAGACCCGTAACGCCAAGAGGGACGACCGGGTGAGCCTGATCGTCCTCAGCGACGAGTGGAACGGGCCGTGGGTCCAGATCGACGGCACCGCCGAGGTCGTGGACGCACCCGAGTCCGTGGAGCCGCTGGTGGAGTACTACCGGAACATCGCCGGTGAGCACCCGGACTGGGACGAGTACCGCGCCGCCATGGCGAAGCAGGGCAAGTCGATCATCCGGATCACTCCGGAGCGCTGGGGTCCGGTGGCGACCGGTGGGTTCCCCGCCCGGCTGACCGAGGGGGACTGAGCCTCAGGCGCGGTCGCGGGACGCCATCGTCTCGATGCCGGCCACCAGCAGGTCCAGGGCGAAGGCGAAGTCCGTTCCCGCGTCTCCTCGACCGTGTCGCCGACCCGGGCCCGAAGGATTCCGGCCGACTCCTCGGCGGCCCCGGCAGCGTCCGGCACCCGTGTCACCACGCTCTCACCATGGCGCACCTTCCTCGACGTGCCGACGCGTCATCATGCCGGCCGGGCGCGCGGACGAGGGCGGT
Source organism: Streptomyces sp. NPDC048584 (assembly GCF_043199595.1). Classification (NCBI taxonomy): domain Bacteria; kingdom Bacillati; phylum Actinomycetota; class Actinomycetes; order Kitasatosporales; family Streptomycetaceae; genus Streptomyces; species Streptomyces sp. NPDC048584. The sequence continues at coordinate 222,527 of NZ_JBICWF010000010.1, read as the reverse complement.
GGCCCGGTCCGCCACCGCCCTCCGCTCCCGTGCGGGGACCGTCAGCCGCCGGTCGTCCGCTGTGTCAGGTCGTAGAAGGTGGCCGAGCCCGCCGTCACCTCCTTGAAGTTCTCCTGCACCCAGGCCGAGATCTGCCCGGAGCTGCCGGAGTCACCGCCCATGCCGCCGCCCATCCCTCCGCCGGCGACGAAGTAGTGGATCTTCCCGTCCGTCACGTACTGCTGGAACTCGGCGAGCGTCGGTGAGGGGTCGGTGCCGTTGAAGCCGCCGATGGCCATCACGGGCTCACCGGTGGAGAGCTGGTAACTCGCGGCGTTCTGGGCGCCGATGGCCGCCGCGGCCCAGGTGTGGTCGTCGGCGCCGGTCTCCAGCAGTTCCTTCGCCTCGGAATCGACGTCCGCGCCGCCGAGCAGGCCGCCCATGCCGCCGCCACCGCCCGTCCGGCCCTCGGCGTTGTTGCCCCCGGTGCCGTTCCGCGGGCCCGTGCCCTGGCCGTTCTGGCCCATCGGACCGCCGCCGGGGAAGCCGCCGTTGCCGGTGCCGCCGGGCGGGGTCTGGCCCTGACCGCCCTGCTGCCCCTGACCGCCCGGCCGTCCCCCGCCGGGGAAGCCGCCACCGCCCCCGCCGGGCCCCCCGCCCATGCTCGCCCCCGCCGGTCCGGCCGTGACGATCGAACCGGTGTGGCCCTCCTGCACGGTGCTCAGCGTGTACGCCGTCGGACCGGCCAGCGCGGCCACCAGGCCCAGCCCCGCCGCCGCGAGGGCCGGCCGCCGCCCCGCCTTGCCCGCGAAGACCAGCCCGAGGGCGGCCACCAGCCCGCCGGTCAGGACCAGCCACTTCAGCCACGGCAGGTAGTCGGGCGTGCGGTTGAGCAGTACGTACCCCCAGGCTGCCGTGGCCGTGACGGCGGCCGCCAGGGCGAGCGACGCCCACAGCTCGCGCCGCTTCTCCCAGAGGGCCGCCGCGCCCATGCCGGTCACGGCCGCGAGGTAGGGGGCGAGGGCCACCGTGTAGTACTGGTGGAAGATGCCGGCCATATAGCTGAAGACGGCCGTGGTCATCAGCAGTGAGCCGCCCCACACCAGGAACGAGCCGCGGGCGAGGTCGGTCCGTGCGGCCTTGCGGGTGAGGACCAGGCCGGCGACGAGCAGGATCAGCGCGGCGGGCAGCAGCCAGGAGATCTGGCCGCCGATCTCGGAGTTGAACATCCGGTCCCAGCCGGTCTCACCCCACTGACCACCGCCGCCGCCCATGCCCCCGCCACCACCGCCGACGCTGCCGGTCTCCTCGCCGCTCAGTCGGCCGAGCCCGTTGTAGCCGAAGGTCAGCTCCAGGAAGCTGTCGTTCTGCGACCCGCCGACATACGGCCGCGACGACGCCGGCCACAGTTCGACGACCGCCACCCACCAGCCGCCGGAGACGACCAGCGCGACGGTGGCGAGAACGAGTTGGGCCAGCCGCTTCTTCAGGCGCACGGGCGCGCAGACGCCGTAGACCAGAGCGAGGGGCGGCAGGATCAGGAAGGCCTGGAGGGTCTTGGCGAGGAACGCGACACCGATCGCGGCCCCGGCCCACACCAGCCATTTCGTACGGCCGTCCTCCAGGGCGCGGACGACGAGGTAGCAGGCGACGGACATCAGCAGCGCCAGCATCGCGTCCGGGTTGTTGAACCGGAACATCAGCGCCGCGACCGGGGTGAGCGCGAGGACCGCGCCCGCGATCAGACCGGCCGCCGGGCTGAAGCGGCGGCGGACGGCCGCGTAGACGACGGCGACCGTGCCGACGCCCATCAGCGCCTCGGGCACCAGGATCGCCCAGGAGTTCAGGCCGAAGATCCGCACCGACAGCTCCATCGGCCACAGGGAGGCCGGGGGCTTGTCCACGGTGATGGCGTTCGCCGCGTCGAGCGAGCCGAAGAAGAACGCCTTCCAGGACTCACTGCCCGCCTGGACGGCCGCCGAGTAGAAGGAGTTGGCGTAGCCGGAGGCGCTCAGGTTGTAGAGGTGGAGCACGCCGGTGGCCAGCACCAGGGCGAGGAAGGCGGGGCGCGCCCAGCGGGGGTCCTCGGGCCTGCCGCGCCATGCTCTGCGGGCGAGCGGGACGCGAGCGGCGTGCCGGGCCGGGGCCGGGGGTTCCCAGGTGGCGGGATCCGCCGTCCGGTCGTACTGCGTGGTCATCGAAGGTCCCTCGGGTCGGAGTCGGAAGGGCGGGACGGACGGGTGGGCAGCGGTGAACGGACCGGCTGGAGCGGCAGGGTCGCGTCCTGCCGGGCGACGGCCGGCTCGGGAAACCGGGCGCGGTCCGGGAACACCCACGCGCGGAAGAGCAGGAACCGCAGGACGGTCGCCGCGAGGTTGGCCGCGACGAGGACGGCCAGTTCGGTGGAGTGGGCGGGTTCGTCGGCGGCGGCGTTCAGCGCGGCGAGGGAGCCGCTGGTCAGGGCGAGGCCGATACCGAAGACGACCAGCCCCTGCGCCTGATGCCGTACGGCGCCGCCACGCCCCCGCACCCCGAAGGTGAGCCGCCGGTTGGCGGCGGTGTTGGCGACCGCGGAGACGAGGAGGGCCAGCCCGTTGGCGGTCTGGGAGCCGGTGAAGGTGCGGAAGCCGCTGTAGAGCAGCAGGTAGAAGAGGGTGGACAGGACACCGACGGCGCAGAAGCCGACCAGTTGGCGGGCCAGGCCCTGCGGGACGTCCTCGAGGGTGCGGTCGCGCGGGTCGTCGCCGAAGGGGCGGGCGAGCCGGTCCAGCGGGAGCGAGCCGGTGGCCAGCGCCCTGCCGACCCGCCAGACGCCCTTGAGGTCGTCGGTCGCCGTCCTCACGAGGTGCACGGTGGAGTCGGGGTCGTCGACCCAGTCGACCGGCACCTCGTGGATACGCAGCCCGGCACGCTCGGAGAGGACCAGCAGTTCCGTGTCGAAGAACCAGCCGCTGTCCTCCACCAGCGGCAGCAGCACCCGGGCGACGTCACGGCGGATCGCCTTGAAGCCGCACTGCGCGTCGGAGAACCGGGCCTGCAGCGAGCCCCGCAGGATCAGGTTGTACGACCGGCTGATGAACTCCCGCTTGGCGCCCCGCACCACGCGGGAGCTGCGGCTCAGCCGGGAGCCGATGGCGAGGTCGGAATGGCCGGAGATCAGCGGGGCGACCAGCGGCAGCAGTGCGTTGAGGTCGGTGGACAGGTCCACGTCCATATAGGCGAGGACGGGGGCGTCCGAGGCGAACCAGACGGTGCGCAGCGCCCGGCCGCGGCCCTTCTGCTCCAGCCGCACCGACCGCACCTCGGGGAAGCGTTCCGCCAGCCGGCCGGCCACGTACGGGGTGCCGTCCGTGGAGGCGTTGTCGGCGATCGTGATGCGGAAGGCGTAGGGGAAGGTGCGGGTCAGGTGCTCGCGCAGTCTGCGGACGCACGGCCCCAGGTCCTTCTCCTCGTTGTAGACGGGGATCACTACGTCCAGGACCGGCGTACCGGCTCCGGCGGCCGGGAGGTGCTCCCGCGCCGGCAGGGTGCCGGGAGAGGAATCGGTTCGCATGGGACCGACTCTGGTCAACCGCCCTGTCGTGCCCATGTGGTGACGCTGTGCCGTGGCTGTGAGTACGGCTCGGGCGTCAACTGCGGTGCCGCGGCGGGGAGATGGAGGGTGAACGCGGTGCGTCCGGGCACGCTGTCGACGGTCACGGCACCGCCGTGCGCGGCCGCGACGGCCTGCACGATGGCGAGGCCCAGACCGGTCGATCCGGTGGCCCGGGTGCGCGCGGAGTCGCCGCGCGCGAACCGTTCGAAGACGTGCGGGAGCAGTCCGGGCGGGATGCCCGGCCCGTCGTCGGTCACGTCGACGCACAGCCGGGGCCCGTCGCGGCGCACGCGTGCGGTGACGGTGGTGCCGGGCGGGGTGTGGTTGCGGGCGTTGCCGAGCAGGTTGACGAGAACCTGTTGGAGCCGGGCGGCGTCGGCGCACACCGGTGCGGGCTCGTCGGGCAGTTCGAGGCGCCAGACGTGGTCCTGCCCGGCGGCGCGGGCGTCGCTGACGGTGTCCACGACGAGGGGTACGAGGTCGGTCTCCTCGAACTGCAGCGGCCGGCCGGCGTCCAGGCGGGCGAGCAGCAGCAGGTCCTCGACGAGCAGGGTCATCCGGCCCGCCTCGGACTCGATCCTCCTGAGCGCGTGCCGGGTGTCGGGGCCGACCTGCTCCCGGCCGCGCCGGGTGAGTTCGGCGTAGCCCCGGATGGAGGCCAGCGGCGTACGGAGTTCATGGCTGGCGTCGGCGACGAACCGCCGTACCCGGGTCTCGCTCTCCTGGCGGGCGTGCAGCGCCCCGTGGATGTGGTCGAGCAGGCGGTTCAGGGCGGCGCCGACCCGGCCGACCTCGGTGTGCGGATCGCACTCGGCGTCGGGGACGCGTTCCTCCAGGGTCACCTCGCCGGTGTGCAGGGGAAGTTCGGAGACACGGGTGGCGGTGGCGGCGACCTTGCGCAGGGGGCGGGTGGCGACGCCGACGATGACGGCTCCGGCGAGGGAGGCGGCGATGAGCCCGGCGGCGGTGACGCTGATCTCGACGAGGATCAGGGTGTTGATGGTGTTGTCGACGTCTGCGGCGGGGAGGGCGACGTAGAAGGCCCCGTTGGGGCCCTCCTGGTAGACGACGCGGTAGCCGCCGAGGCCCGGGAGGTCCACGGAGTGCTCGCCGCCGTCCCGTGGGACGGAGTCGAGCACGGAAACCTGCGCCGCGTTCAGCGACTCGGCGCTCATCGAGAAGTCGTCCTCGGACTTCGCCCCGTACAGGGCCTCCGTGACCGAGCCGTTCTCGACCTGCGCCGCGATGCTGTACGGCGGCTGCGGTCCATGAGCGACGAAGTCGGTGAGGTCGATCCGCTTGGGCTCCCTGCCGACGCCGTCCCCGCCCTGGCCCGGTGGCCCGAACATGCCCGAAGCACGCGCGGCGACCTCACGGACCTGCCCGTCGAGCTGCTCGTACAGATGCGACCGCAGCGCCAGTGTGGTCACGGTGCCGATCACCGCGCACACCACCGCGATGAGCGTCACGGACGCGACGACGAGCCGGGTCCGCAGGGTGCGCGGGGTACCCGCTCGCCGCCGCGGCCGCGGCCGTCGCCGTCCGCTCATGCGACCGCGGGCTTGATCATGTAGCCGGCGCCGCGCCGGGTGTGGATCATCGGCTCCCGGCCCGCGTCGATCTTCCTGCGCAGATACGAGATGTACAGCTCGACGACGTTGGCCTGCCCGCCGAAGTCGTACGACCAGACCCGGTCGAGGATCTGGGCCTTGCTGAGCACACGCCGGGGGTTGCGCATGAGGAAGCGCAGCAGCTCGAACTCGGTGGCGGTGAGATGGATCCCGTCGCCGCCGCGGGTGACCTCGTGGCTGTCCTCGTCGAGGGTGAGGTCGCCGACGACCAGCATCGACTCGGAGCGGCGGTCGGCGGCGCCGGAGCGGCGGATCAGCCCGCGCAGCCGGGCGACGACCTCCTCCAGGCTGAACGGCTTGGTGACGTAGTCGTCCCCGCCGGCGGTCAGTCCGGCGATACGGTCCTCGACGGCGTCCTTGGCGGTGAGGAACAGGACGGGCACGTCCGGGTGCTCACGGCGCAGCCGGCCGAGGATCGCCAGACCGTCCATGTCCGGCAGCATCATGTCCAGGACGACGGCGTCGGGCCGGAACTCGCGCGCGGTGCGGAGGGCGCCCTGGCCGTCGCCCGCGCTGCGGATCTGCCAGCCCTCGTAGCGCAGGGCCATGGACAGCAGCTCGGTGATCGACTGCTCGTCGTCCACCACAAGCACGCGGACGGGGCTCCCGTCCGGCCTCAGCAGTGCGGTGCGCCCCTGGGGCGAGATCGTGGTCATACCGCAGACGATGTCGGGGGCCTCTGAGAGCACCCTTTCGGAAACCTGTGTTTTACCTGAGAAACTCACGGGCTCCGTTCAGCGGGGCTTCTCGGGTCCGGCATCCCGGGATCCGGCCTGCCGGGCCCGGCACCCCGGATCGGGCCCGGGCAGGCCGGCCCCGGTCACGCTCCGGATCCGGTGTCGGTCCGACCGCCCGGCGGTCCGGGGGCGGCTCGAGGTTCGTCGGGACTGCTCCCGTCCCGCGGCCCCCGGTTTCGGGTCCGGCCGGTCCGGGTTCCGGCCGCCCGCCCGGCGGTCCGGGTCCGGCAACCGAGGTCCGGGGGCGGCAGCCCGGTTCCGGGGTCCAGCGGCCCGGATCCGGTCAGCCTGCCAGGCCGAACAGCCGGGCGGCGTTGTCGTGGCACACCGCCCGCAGCCAGGCGTCCCCGAGGTCCAGCCGCTCGAGCGCGCGGAGCTGGTGGAGGTAGGGGTAGGGGATGTTGGGGAAGTCGGTGCCGAGCAGGACGCGGTCACCGAGGTCGGCCAGCCGGGGCAGAGCCCGCCCGGGGAACGGGGCGAGGCGTTCGCTGAAGTCGGTGAACGCCATGGTGGTGTCCAGCCGCACCTCCGCGTACCGCTCGGCGAGGTCGAGGAAGTCCTCGTACTCGGGCATGCCGAGGTGCGCGACGATCAGCCGCAGCCGGGGGTGCCGGGCCAGGACGCGGGCGATCGGCTCGGGGCCGGTGTGCTTGCCGGGCGCGGGACCGGACCCGCAGTGGATCACCACCGGTACGCCGGCCTCGGCGAGCAGCCCCCAGGCGGCGTCGAGCGAGGCGTCGGCCGGGTCGTACCCGCCCACCTGCACATGGGCCTTGAAGACGCGGGCGCCCGCGTCGACGGCCTCCCGCACGTACTCCGCGACGCCGGGCTCGGGGAAGAGGGTGGAGGTGTGCAGGCAGTCGGGGGTGCGGGCGGCGAAGCCGGCCGCCCAGCCGTTGAGCCAGCGCGCCATGCCCGGTTTGTGCGGGTAGAGCATGGCGGTGAACGCCCGCACGCCGAACCGCCGTAGCAGCGCGGCCCGTTCGTCCTCCTCGGCACGGTAGGTGATCGGCCATTCGACGCCGCCGGTCAGCGGTCCGAGCGCGTCGAAGTAGGCCCACACCTTGCGCAGCACCCGCTCCGGCATGAAGTGCGTGTGCACGTCGACGAGCCCGGGCAGCCCGAGCCCCTCCCAGAAGTGCCGTACGTCGTCGGCTTCGGCACGCGGGCCGGGGTGAGCGCTCATGCCGCCCACGATCACCCGCACCCGCTGTCGAGGTCCAGAGGGCACCGGATCAGAACGGCGCGTCCGTTCCCGGACCGCACCGTGCACTCCGGTCGCCGGTCACCCGCGACCGCGCTCGGGTCCGGGGGGCCACCGGGTCAGAACAGCCCGTCCTGTGCGGCCGCCGTACGGTCCCTGACCGGCCGGACCGGCACCGTGAACTCCCGTCCGTCGCCCGGGAGGAGTCCCCATCCGGTGAGCAGCCGGGTGTCCAGCACCAGGACCCCCTTCGCCGTCGCCAGATGCAGATCGGGACCGGCGGCCGCCACGAGCTCCCCGCTCACCGCGCCCCCGGCGACCAGTTCGCCCACCTCCCCCACGGCGGGCGGCACCCCTTTCAGTCCGAACGCCTCGACATGATCAACGGGGTGGAACGGCTCCCGGGCGAGCGACTCCGGCCAGCCCGCCAGGGCGACCGCCCGCGCGTGCAGGCCGGCCAGCTCGGCCGCCCGCTCCCCCTCCCCGGCCGGCAGGACCGCCCGTACCGCCCGCTTGTCGGCGTACGGAATCCGGTCGGGCACGCGGAGCGCCGCGCGCAGCAGCTCCTCGGTGCGGCGTGCCGCCATCAGCGGGCCCGTCCCCAGCCAGCTGAAGCAGACCGCCCCCTGCTCCAGCAGCCGCGCCGGTCCCCGCTGTACGGCGGTGATCCCGACCTTGGTCATACCGGGCCCGAACCAGGCCAGGTAGACGCGGTAGGGGCGCGGGTCGTCCGCGAGGGTGTCGGCGGCCACCGAGTGCGCCCGGTCCAGCCGGGCGCACTCCTCGCAGCGCGCCCCCGTGCTCCGCGCCGGGACCGCCGCCCCCGGCGGACACGCGTTCCCCCTTGCCCCCACGCATGTCCGCACTCCCCCTTTCCCTCCCGCGACCCCGAAGGCCACCCGTTTCCCCCAGGTCAGCGCGGAGCTCCGGCCGCCCTCCCACGCCAGCACGGGGCCTTCGGCCGGCCACCGCAGCCCCGAGCATCTCCATGCCTGTGCCATCTCCGACGAGAGTAGGGGGCGCCACTGACAATGCCCGCCGCCTCCCGGCAGCCGAGGTGCCGAGTGCGGACCGGAGTGCAAACCTGGTGGAGACACTGCCGGGGGACAGTCCGAAAGGTCGATCACATGGCGAGCAATGTGAGTGGTACCCGCCACCATCAGGCCGGGTGGGAGGCGAGGAGCCCCTGGGCGACCGGCTGGACGGCGGCCGCGGCGATCCTGATGACCTTCGGCGGCATCATGGCGATCTTCCAGGGCATCGCCGCCATCGCCGAGGACGATGTCTTCGTCGCCACCCGGAACTTCACCTACGAGTTCAGCCTGACCGGCTGGGGCTGGATCCATCTGATCCTCGGCGCCCTGGTCACCGCCGCCGGTATCGCCCTGTTCAGGGGAGCCGGCTGGGCGCGCGTGGTGGGCGTCGCCCTGGCCGGACTCAGCATGATCGCCAATTTCGTGTGGCTGCCGTACGCACCGGTGTGGGCGATCGTCCTCGTCGTCATCGACGGCTTCATCATCTGGGCCCTGTGCGCACCGCGCCGCGAGACCCCCGAGCGCCGGGCCTAGAGCGCGCGTCCGCCGCGTGGAGCACCGTCTGGCCGTGGCTGGTCGAGGCGGCGGGCGTGGCGGCGATGGTCACCGCCTACTTCCTTCTGCCGCTGGACCGGCTGGGCCCGCGCCGCCCGGTGCTGAGCTGGGTCCTGTTCTGCCTCGCCCTGACGCTGATCGCGCTCCTGCTGCTGCGGCAGGTCGTCCATGTGCTGCTCGGGGTGCGGGACGTGCGCCCGGGACTGGTCATCCCGCTGCTGATGAGCCTGTCCATCCTGGTCTTCGCGACCGCCTACCAGGCCCTGGCCCAGCGCCCCGGCGAGCTCGACGGCATCGCCACCCGCCTGGACGCCCTCTACTTCACGGTGGTCACCCTCGCCACCGTCGGCTACGGCGACATCACCCCGCGCGGCCAGACGGCCCGGCTGGTCACCATCCTGCAGATCCTCTACAGCTTCATCTTCCTCACGGCGGCGGCCACCGCCCTGACCAACCACCTCCGCACGGAGCTGCGGCACCACGAGAACCCGCACCGTCCGGAATGACACCCACATCGCCATATAGTGTGACCCGCGCCACACTGGAGGGAGTGGGGGGCGGACCTGTACCGCACCTTCCCGAGGGGTGTCCGCTCATGAGCGTCACCGAGGCAACCACGTTCGACAGCCTGCGCGAGTCCCTGCGAGGGCGGCTGGTCACGCCGCAGGACACGGATTACGACGAGGCCCGCAGCGTCTACAACGGCATGATCGACCGACGCCCGGCCGCCATCGCCCGATGCGCGGGTGCGGCGGACGTACGCACCACCCTCGCCTTCGCCCGGGAGACCGGGACCGACCTGGCCGTGCGCGGGGGCGGCCACAGCGGGCCGGGGCTGTGCCTGATCGACGACGGGCTCACCCTCGACCTGTCCCCGATGCGCTGGGTGCGGGTCGACCCGGAGACGCAGACCGCGCAGGTGGGCGGGGGCGCCGAGCTGGCCGACCTGGACCACGAGACGCACGCCTTCGGCCTCGGCGTACCGGCCGGGATCATGTCGACGACGGGCGTCGGCGGTCTCACACTGGGCGGCGGGCACGGGCATCTGACCCGCGCGTACGGACTGACGGTCGACAGTCTGATCGCCGCCGACGTCGTCCTGGCCGACGGCACCCTCGTCACCACCACCGAGAAGGAACACCCGGACCTGCTGTGGGCGCTGCGCGGCGGCGGCGGCAACTTCGGCGTCGTCACGTCGTTCACCTTCCGGCTGCGGCCGGTGCACACGGTCGGGGTCGCCGTGACCGTGTGGCCGGTCGACCGCACGGCGGAGGTGCTGCGCTGGTACCGGGAGTTCCTGCCCGCCGCGCCCGAAAGCCTCAACGGGTTCTTCGCGGTGCTGTCCGTGCCGCCCGGCCCGCCCTTCCCGGAGCCGATCCACGGACAGAAGATGTGCGCCGTCGTCTGGTGCTACACCGGCGACCTGGAGTCCGGCCGGCTGGAGGACGTCCTGTCCGTGGTCAACGACCCCGCCCCGCCGGCCTTCCACTTCACCACACCGATGCCGTACCCCGCCCTGCAGTCCATGTTCGACGGCCTGCTCCCCAAGGGTCTGCAGTGGTACTGGCGCGGCGACTTCTTCGACGGCATCCCGGACGACGCCGTCGCCGTGCACGAGCGGTACGCCCACGCCCTGCCCACCGACCTGTCGACGATGCACCTCTACCCCGTGGACGGGGCGGCCCACCGGGTCTCCCCCGGCGACACGGCCTGGGCCTACCGGGACGCCGTCTGGTCCGGCGTCATCGCCGGCATCGACCCCGACCCGGCCAACGCCGACCGTATCCGCCAGTGGTGCGTCGACTACTGGAGCGACCTGCACCCGCACTCCATGGGCGGCTCGTACGTCAATTTCCTCGGCGAGTCGGAAGGCCCCGAACGCGTCCGCTCCACCTACCGCGACAACTACGACCGCCTGGCCACGGTCAAACGCGCCTACGACCCGGACAACTTCTTCCACGCCACCCAGAACATCCCACCGTCACCGGCTTGATCCTGCCGGACCATCCCGCCACGGGCGAACGCGGAGTTCGCGGCCCGGATGGAAGACGTACTGGTTCGTGCCCGGCCCTACGACCCGGCACGCCCGGTGGTGTGCAAGGACGAGAAGCCCTGGCGGCTCCTCGCCGATGTCCGCGATCCGCTCCCGGCCCTGCCCGGTCACGATGCCTGCGACAACCTCGACATCCCCAAGTCCCCCCACTCCACGAGGTGTTCGCACCGGAAGAGGCGTTCGCCCTGGCCCGGCGCCTCGAGATCCACCACACGCCCGGACACGGGTGATAGCCCGGCAATGCCTCGACCACAGGATCAGCATCCTCGAGCGCGGGACAGCCTTGACCACCGTCTCGCGGCGCCGCTAGGTTGCTTGTGCACCGAACGTTCTATCTAGTGAGTCGACGGCATCCTCCGGCCGGCGCAGCGCCGTTCGGGAGGTGTGGCCTGGCGCGTCACGCCAGGTGCGTCTGCGCGGCCGGTCGGCACACGGCACCGCTTCACCGCATAAGGATGCCGCTCGGCGCGGCAAGCCTTTCCAGGAAAAGGGACATCGCATGACGGAGACGGCTGGAAGCACGCAGGAAGCGACGGAAGAGTGGGTCGCGAAGGCGCGTGCGGCGGTGCCGGTGCTGGCCGCGCACGCGGACGCCACCGACCAGCGGGGACGCCTTGCCCCGGAGAGCCTCGAGGCGTTGCGTGAGGCCGGCGTGCTCGCACTGGGCACTCCGGTCGAGTTCGGCGGTGCGGACGTGGATCTGGTCACCCTGGTGCGGGTGCTGTCCGAGTTGGGGCGCGCTTGTCCGTCCTCGGCGTGGGTGGTGTCGATCTCGACGGGGACGAAGGCCCATTTCTCCGGGGGGTTCCCCGAGAAGGTCCTTGCCGAGGTCTACTCCCATCCCGATGTGCGGTGGTGTGGCGGCTCGACACCCGGCCAGGCTGTCGCGGTTCCCGACGGGGTCAAGGTCACCGGGCGATGGGCCTACGCTTCGGGAGCCGAGGATGCCGACTGGGCGTTCCTGGCGGTGGTGTCCGTGGGAGACGACGGTGTGCCTCATGTGGGGGGTGCGCTCGTGCCGATGTCCGAGCTGGCCGTTGAGCGGACCTGGCGAGTGGCCGGGTTGCAGGGCACGGGCAGTCACACTGTTGTCGCCGACGGCGTTTTCGTTCCCACGGAGCGCCTCTTCGAGTTCCCCGTCGGTCCCGATGGCGGGCCCGATCTCACTCAGGGCCGGCCACTGGAGATCACCTCCCAGGCGGTCTCGATCACAGCGGCTCTGGCCGGAGCGACGCTCGGCGCGCTGGACGTGGTGAAGGCCGTTGTGCATACGCGCAAGCCGCCCATGACGCAGTACAACAGTCTCGCCGAATCAGCGTCGGCCCGACATGTGTTCGCCGAGGCCGAGCACATGGTGACCAGTGGTTACGACCGGCTGATCAGCCTGGCGGGCCGCATCACCGAGCAGCTGCCCGGCGACGACGTCACCGCCGTGCAGCGATCGAGCCTACGGATGGAGGTGGTCTCCATCCTGCAGCAGTTCCTGCGCGCCGTCGACCTGCTGCTGGACTTGCACGGCTCCAGTGCATTCGCCCTCGACAACCCGCTGCAACGCTTCTGGCGCGACCTCAACGTCGGTGCCCGGCATGCCCAGTTGTCGACCTACCTCACCACCGAGAACTACGGCCTGCTGGTGACTGGGGCGGGCGGACCGGTGCAGGTGGGCTGAGCGTACGACAGCGCGCCGCCGTCTCAGCACCGGTACGCCTACGGCAGGACTCGCGAGGAGGTAGTGCTGCGCCATCGGGGAGAGCGGCGAGGCGTACCCGTCCCGCCGCGTGATCCGAGCCGCGCGCGATGCTCTCCGAGCGGCCCTGACCCACGCGGTCACCGAGGAGGAAACCAGCAAGAACGTGGCCTCGCTCGTGAAGGTGCCGAAGCCTCGTCGCCGCCGGATCAAGCCGTGGTCCGTCGCCGAAGCCAGTCGGTTTCTCACCGATGCCGCCGCCCGGGAGGACCATCTCGTCGCCGCCTGGGTCTGGTGCTCTGCCTCGGCCTGCGCCGGGGTGAGGTCCTAGGCCTTACGTGGAAGGCCGTCGACTTCGAGCGGGGAGAGCTGTACGTCGACCACCAGATCCAGCGCGCGGGGTGGGAGATCCCGCATCGCGAGACCAAGACCGAGGACTCCGACGATTCCCTCCCTCTGCCGGCACTCTGCCTCAAGGCGCCGCATCAGCGGCGCCTTGAGGCAGACCGGAGATCGGAAAGCCACCGGGGAGCTCTGGCAGGACAGCCATGACCCGCTCTTCACGACGAAGTACGGCACGCCCATCGAGCCGGGCCGCATGACCCGTATGTTCGCCCTGCGGGCTCGTCGCGCCGGGCTCCGGTTCATCTCGCTCGGAACACGCGGCACATGTGCAGCTCGCTCAGGGTCCACCCGAAAGTGGCCCGGCGCATCCTTCGGCATACACAGATCGCCATGACGACGGAGGTCTACGCCGAAGCGAGCGAGGAGGAAGTGCGCGCCGCGATCGGCCGACTGTCCGACGCCAAGGGCGGTGCCGGCTGAGACGCGGTTGCTGTACTTCGCTGCTGTACGCCCCTGAAACGCAAGAGGCCCCGGATCACTCCGGGGCCTTCGCTCTGTGTGCACTCGGCAGGATTCGAACCTGCAACCTTCTGATCCGTAGTCAGATGCTCTATCCGTTAAGCTACGAGTGCTTGTTTCTTCAGTTTTCTCGCCGCTTCCCGGTCCTTTCAGCCCGCTCGCGGCGACAGGAAGAACATTACATGACTGCCGCCGCCATGTGAAATCCGTTTGGTTCACCCCTTGCGACCTGCGCAAACGCCGGAATCGGCGGGGTGGGAACGACGAAGCCCCGGTCGCGGGGACCGGGGCTTCGTGACAGTGCGGAGGCGGAGGGATTTGAACCCTCGATGGAGCGTAAACCCCAAACCGCATTAGCAGTGCGGCGCCATAGACCGGACTAGGCGACGCCTCCATGCACAGGTCGCACAGACTGTCCGCGCGTGAGCGCGTGCGAGTCGGTGCGTGCCGATGATGACACAACCGCGTGGGCTGTCACCAATCGGCACCCACGGTACTAGGCGGGTAGCCCGCAGGGCAAAGCACTTGCCGCCGTCACGCCCGCGTGGCGCAACGTCCCGCGCGGTGGCGCGTTGGTCAGGTCATGTCCCGGCTCATGACACACCTCCGCGCGGCCGTCGCCGTATCCGCCGCCGCCCTAGGGGGTGTCGTTTGGATCAGGCCGGCTCCAGGCAACGGCGTCCTGTTGTCGACCCGAGCGGGGTCTGGTGCGTGCGGCTGCAAGGCGGAGGAGGGCGTCAACGCGGAGCGTTGGCAACCGACGACAACGCCGCAGATGCGCGTGCCGGACCCCGCGACCCCGGCAAGATCCGAACGACACCTCCTGGTCCCCCTGTCCGCCGCGCCTCCCCCGGCGCACGCCCAGGACGCGTCCCCGCGCGGGGACCGTCTCACCGTCACCGTGCGCGACGCGGGCGGCGGTGCGGACGGGACGTACGAGGTGCGGTGCCGGCCCGGCGGCGGCAGTCACCCCGATCCCGCCGGGGCCTGCGCGGCCGTGGAGCGGAACACCCGGTGGGGGCGGGACGCCTTCGCCCCCGTGCCGCGCGACGCCGTCTGCACCCTGCGGTACGGGGGTCCCGCCACCGCCCGGGTCACCGGCACCTGGGCCGGCCGCCCCGTCGACGCGACGTACGGCCGTACGAACGGATGCGAGATCGCCCGCTGGGACCGGCTGGTGCCGCTGCTGCCCGAAACGCGCTCCGCGCGGGGCGCCTGAGGGGGGCGTGCGGCAGCGAGTCGGGGCACAGGGGGCGTAAAGGTACAGCGAAGGTTCCGGCCGTGTCGGCGCAGGCAGTCAGGGGTCCGGAGGGCACCGGGCGTCACATCACCGTCACTTCATGATGCGATGTGCGTCCCATCCCGCGTCGCGAGCGCAATCCCAGCCCTTAGAATCCCTCGCGTGACACGTTGCGGGCAGGTTGGCAAGATGGCCCGAGCGGTCGGCACGTCGCGGTAACAGGGAGGAAGCGTCTCGTGAGCAGCAGGCCATCCCGAGGCGCTGCTCGCCTCGCAGCCATACTGGACGCGCTACCCGACGCCCTGGTGCTGGTCAACGCCAACGGGACCGTCGTCAACGCCAACACCATCGCCCTCGAGGCGTTCGAGACCCCGGGCACCGCGCTGGTCGGCCGGGGGCTGCTGGATCTGCTGCCGGAGTTCGACAGCAAGCTCATCCCGGGATCCATGCGGCGGCCCGACCACATCGACCCCCACGCGCGCACCAAGCCCACGCGGATGGTCGCCCGGCGCACCGACGGCACCGAGTTCCCGGTCGAGGTCACCAGTGCGAATCTGGAGACCGGCCAGCAGGCGTACGACCATGACGGCTACGCCGGCGACGAACTGCTGATGCTCGTCGTCCGCGACCTGTCCGGCACCGTCGACACCGAGGCCGAGCTCGCCCGGTCCCAGCGGCAGACCGAGATGATCCTGCGCGCCGCCTCCGAGGGCGTCGTCGGCACCGACACCGACGGACGGATCGTCCTCGTCAATCCGGCCGCCGCCCAGATACTGGGCTACCGCGCGGGCGAACTCGGCGGGCGCGAACTGCACACGCTCGTGCTGCACTCACGCGCGGACGGCGCCCCCTTCCCGTACGGCGAGTCCCCGCTCGCCGACACCCTGCGCTCCGGACGCAAGCACCGGGTGCGCGGGCAGGTGCTGTACGCCAAGAACGGCGACCAGGTGCCGGTCGACCTGACGACCGCGCCGGTGCGCGACGGCGACCAGCTCGTCGGCGCCGTGATGACCTTCGCCGACCGGCGCCCCTTCGACTCGCTCGCCGAGGAGAAGGAGGAGGCCGGACGCAAGCACGCCGAGGAGCTGGAGCGGCTCGCCGAAAAGCACGCCTCCGAACTCACCGCCCTGCGCCAGAGCCACGTCACCGAGCTGGAGGAGCTGGCCGAGCGGCACACCGAGGAACTCGCCGCGAACGAGGAGCGGTACGCCGCCCTCGGGGAGCGGGAGAAGGACCGCTACGAGGCCCTCGCCGCCCGGCACGACCAGCTGCTCACCCTGCTCGGCCGGTCGCTGCGTGGCCCGCTCGACGAACTGCGACGCGAGCTGTCCGCGCTGGCCGCCGACGACGCCGGGCAGCTGTGGCCCGAGGCCAACCAGGTGCTCCACCATCTGTCCGCCGGCTACGCCCGCATCACCACCCTCATCGACAACGTCCTCGGCTACCAGCGGCTCGACACCGGCGGCGAACAGGTCGCCCGTACGAAGGTGATGCTCGACGCCGTCGTCGCCGCCGGGGTCGAGGGGGCCGTGGAGCTCATCGGGCCCGGCCGGGTGCAGTTCGCGGTGCACGCGCCGCCCATCGAGGCCGAGGTCGACCCGCGGCTGCTCGCGACCGCCCTCGCGCATCTCGTCGCCGACGTCGCGGGTGTCGACGCGACCGGCAACACGCCCGTGTCGGCGGGCGGTTACCTGGACAACACGGTCGTGGTCGCGGCAGCGCAGCGCGGCGAGGTCGTACGCATCGAGGTACGCGGACCGTACGGCGGCGGCGACCCGGTGCACGAGCCGATCGTGCGCGGGATCGTCCGGGCGCACGGCGGTGTGCTGCAGACACACGAGGTGCCCGGGATGAGCGGCAGTGCCTTCGTCCTCGAGGTGCCGATCGGGGGCGGGGCGGGGTCCGTACCGGCCGCCGAGCTGGCGATCGTGGCCACGGAGCCCGCTGTCGCCGAGCCGGCCTCCGGTGGCGGGCGGCGACGGGCGCGGCGCGCTTCCGTGGACGCCTTCCTGGAGAGCGAGGTGCCGGGCGCGGACGACGGCTCGGAGTCCGCTCCCACCGGCCGCCGCAGGCGCCGCGCGGCCGCTGCTGCGGCCGCCGCCGACGACGAGCCGACGCAGGCGTCCGGTGGCACCGGGCGGCGGCGTGGCCGGCCGGCCGAGGACGCGCCGGCCGCGGTGGGCGCCGAGATCGAACTCGCCGGGGCCGCCGGCGTGTCCGAGGGTGCCGTCGTCACCGCCGCCGAGCACGCGGCGGGGGCCGCCGCCTCGAACACGGGGCTGGGCGGGACCGTACCGCCGCAGGGGATGCCCGCACCGTCCGGGCGGCGGGCCCGGCACGGGTCCGACGAACAGCAGGCGCTGCCGCCGGCCTTGCCCGCGCCGTCCGGCGGGGACGCGGCGGACGGCGCGGCCGGGGCCGAGGTCGCGGTGCACGTACCGTCCCAGGGTTCGGGCACGGCGCAGGGTTCGGGCCCGGCCCAGGCCACGGGACGGCGCCGGCGCGCGCTGGCCGCCGCCACCGAGCGGGCGGCGGCGCAGGAGGCCGCGCCCCGTACGGTGTTCGCGCTGCCTCCGGCCGAGGCGGACCAGGAGCAGCAGGCCGGACCGGCGGCGGAGGCGCTCGGGCACGTGGGTGCGGACGACGGGCGTCATGACGCCGTTTCGCACGACCAGGCCGACGATCACACCCCGCCGCAGCCGCATCCCACCAGCGCGCCGACGGGCCGCCGTCGGCGGGCCGCCGCCCAGCAGGCGGAGGGCGCCCCCGCGCAGGCTCCGGGTGCCGTTCCGGCCGTCCCGTCGGCGAACGTCCAGGCTCCGGGGGCTCCGGCGCCGTGGGGGGCCGCGGCTCCGCAGGCGGTTCCGGCCGTGGCCGGGCCGGGGGCTACGGTTCCGGCGCAGGGGGGACACGCGCACCAGGCCGGCGCCGTGCCGCCGCATGGGGGGCCGGTGGCGGCGCAGGGTGTCGCGGCGCAGCCGCATGGGGCACCGGTCGCGCCCCTGGGCGCCGCGGTGCCGCCGCAGGCCGCCGTCGTACCACCGCAAGGGGCGCCGGTCGCGCCGCAAGGTGGCCTCGCTCCGTCCCAGGGAGTACCGGTCGCCGCGCAGGGTGCCGCCGTACCACCGCAAGGAGCGCCCGTCGCACCCCAGGGCGCCGCGGTCCCGCCGCAGGGAGTACCGGCCGCGCAGCAGGGCGCCGCCGCCCAGCCGCGGACCGCCTCCGTACCGCCGCAAGGGGCGCCGGTCGCGCCGGCTCCGCCGCAGGCCGCCGCCGTACCGCCGCAAGGGGCGCCCGTCGCGCCGCAAGATGCCGCCGTACCGCCCCGAGCCGTGCCCCCCGCCCCGCAGGGCACCGCGCTGCCGCCGCAGGCGATGCCCGTCGTGCCCCGGGGCGTTCCCGCGCAGCCGTCCGCCGAGGCCCAGCCCCTGCCCCCCGCTCAGCCGCTTCCCGAGGAGGCCGCGCACGCCGAAGCCGCCCCCGGTGCACAGCAGTGGCCCGCCGCCGGTGACACCTCCGGTGCCGGTACGGCCGTACCGCAGCCGACGCCCGCTTCC
Source organism: Streptomyces sp. NPDC048584 (assembly GCF_043199595.1). Lineage (NCBI taxonomy): Bacteria > Bacillati > Actinomycetota > Actinomycetes > Kitasatosporales > Streptomycetaceae > Streptomyces > Streptomyces sp. NPDC048584. The sequence continues at coordinate 204,391 of NZ_JBICWF010000010.1, read as the reverse complement.
GGGACCCCGTTGCCGCCGGAGGGCGCACCGGTGCGGCGGGTCGCCCAGCCGTTGCCGGCGGAGGCCTCGGCTCCGGTCGATCCCAACTCCACCCAGGGGCGGGCGATCAGCGTGCGCACGCTCGGGCAGGGCGTGCCGTTCACGCGGCAGGCCGCCCAGGTGCAGCAGCCGCTGCCGTCGGCGACCCCGCCCCCGCACCAGCCGGGCGGTGGCGGCCGGCGCCGCAAGCTCGGTACGCGTCCCGATCCGGCCGCGGGCGGTGAGCAGGGCGCGCGCCCGCACCCGGCGGCCGAGCCCGTGCCCGCGAACGCCCAGGCGCAGTCCCGGCGCACGTCGACGACCGAGGGCACCGGACGTTCGTACGCCATAGGGGCGCCCGACGCGGACGCGGCCGAGGGACCCGAGCCGCTGGACGGTCCCGGCGGGGCCGTCGAGGTGGCGGACCCGCCGCGTCCGCAGCCGATGGACGACGAACTGCCCCCGGAGCCGCTGGACAACCCACGCCGGCTGCTGGTGTGGCCCCCGCCGGACGTCACCACCCAGCAGGCGCTCAGCGACCGCGGCTACCGGCCGGTGATCGTGCACTCGCGCGAGGAGGTCGACGCGCAGATCGCGGCGTTCCCCGCCGCGCTGTTCGTGGACCCGCTGACCGGTCCGATCACCCGTACGGCGCTGCAGTCGCTGCGGCAGGCGGCGGTGGCGGCCGAGGTGCCGGTGCTGGTCACGGCCGGACTCGGACAGGCCTCGCGCGATGCCGCGTACGGCGCCGACCCCGCCGTACTGCTGAAGGCACTCGCACCGCGCGACAGCGAGCAGCACCCCCCGCGCGTGCTGCTCGTCGAGGAGCACGCGGAGATCGCGCTGGCGCTGACCGGAACGCTCGAGCGGCGCGGGATGCAGGTCGCGCGGGCCGCGAGCGACGCCGACGCGGTGGCGCTGGCGGGACAGTTCCGGCCGAACCTGGTGGTGATGGACCTGATGCAGGTGCACCGGCGCCAGGCGGGGCCGGCCGGGATCATCGACTGGCTGCGGGCGAACGGGCAGCTCAACCGCACCCCGCTCGTCGTCTACACGGCCGCCGTCGACCAGGCGGACCTGCCCCGGCTGGCGTCCGGCGAGACGGTGCTGTTCCTGGCGGAGCGGTCCACCACCGACGAGGTGCAGGACAGGATCGTCGACCTGCTGTCGCGGATCGGGACCAACTGACGGGCGTGGTCAGCGGGCGACCAGGCGGCGGGCCGCCTCCTTCACCGAGGCGCGCAGCCGTGCGCGGTCGCCGGTGTCCGCGCCGACCAGGATGCGGCGCATCTGCGGGACGACGGCCGTCCAGTTGGCCAGCGCGGTCAGCAGGAACAGCAGGTCGCCGGCCGGGATGGCGTCGGTGACGACGCCCCGGTCCTGGCCGTCCTTCAGCAGGGCGACCTTGCGGACGTAGTGCTCCTGGCGCTCGCCCTCGTGCGGCAGCTCGTCGGTGCCGTACTCCAGGCCCTCCCAGAAGAGCAGGCGCAGCAGCTCGGGGTGGGCGGCGTGGTAGTCCATCAGCCGGTCGATCCAGCCGTCGATGTCGTCGGGTTCGACGGGCACGGACTCGGCGAGATCCAGCATCTTGCGTTCGAGAACGATCGCGAACAGCTCCGCCTTGTTGCCGAAATAGGCGTAGATGAGCTGTTTGTTGGCCTTCGCGTCGGCCGCGATGCGGTCGATGCGGGCGCCGGCGATGCCATGGCGGGCGAATTCGGTGACCGCCGACTCGAAGATCCGGGCCTTGGTGGCCTCGGGGTCCCTGACTCCCATACGGGACAGGGTAGCGCGGCATGTAACCAACTGTTTGGTTGACAGGGAATCGAACCGGGCCGCAGACTGTTCTCCCGTCAGCCAACCAACCAGTTAGTTGTTAGAGCAGGCTCGAAGGGGTACCCCGCTCATGTCCTCAGCGCCGCCCAGCGCCACCACCGGCCGACAGGTCCGCAGACCACCGGCCGCCGCCCCGGAGCCGGGTCCGTCCCGCGGCTCCGGCGCGTTCCTCGCCCTCATCGCCGTGTGCACCGCGGTCACGGCCGCCAACATCTATCTCGCCGCGCCCCTGCTCTCCCTGATCGCCCGCGACTTCGGCTCCACGCCGTCCGCCGTGGCCTGGATCGCCTCGGTCGCCCAGCTCGGCTACGCCGTCGGACTGCTGTTCTTCGCCCCGCTCGGCGACACCGTCGACCGGCGCCGGCTGGTCACCACGCTCACCCTGGTCACCACCGCCGCCCTGCTCGCCAGTGCCGTCGCGCCCGGTACGGGGGCGCTGGCCGTCGCCGTGTTCGTCGCCTCGGCGGGAACGGTCGTACCGCAGCTCCTCGTCCCGCTGGTCGCCGAACGCGCCCCCGCCGCGCGCCGCGCCCGCCATGTCGCCGCCGTGATCGCCGGACTGTTCACCGGCATCGTCGCGGCCCGGGTGCTCGGCGGGCTCGCCGGGCAGGCCTTCGGCTGGCGGTGGGTGTTCGCGGGCGCGGCCGTGCTCACGCTCGCGCTCGGCGTCGCCACCGCCCTCGTCCTGCCGTCCGGGCGGCGGCACCGCGACGGCCCGCTGTTCGGCGGGATCGCCGCGCTGCCCGGACTGCTGCGCCGCTCGCCCGACCTGTGGCGCGCGTCGGTGCGCCAGGCGGGGATGTTCGGCGCGTGGAGCGCCCTGTGGACCTCACTCGCGCTGCTGCTGACGGGCCCGGCCTACGGCCTGTCCACGGCCACCGCCGGACTGTTCGGCCTCTTCGGGCTCGCGGCGAGCGTGGTGGCTCCGCTGGCGGGCGGGCTCGTCGACCGGTTCGGCGCCGCGAGGGTCGTGCGGGGGGCGTATCTGCTGGCGGCCGGGTCCGTGCCGCTGTTCTGGCTGGGCGGGCAGGTCATCTGGGCGCTGTTCGTCGCCGCGGTCGCGATCCACACGGCCCTGGTCGCCTCCCAAGTCGCCAACCAGACCCTCGCCCTGACCACCACCTCCAGCCCGGCCGTCGCCAACACGGCCTACGTCGTCTCCGGTTTCGCCGGCGGCGCCACCGCCTCCGCCCTCGCGGGCACCGCCTTCACCCACCTCGGCTGGAGCGGTGTGTCGGCGGTCGCGGCGGTCTGGCTGGCGCTGGGCTGGGGAAGCACGGCGATACGACGGTGAGCAGGGCGTGCTCGCCGGGTGGCGGGGCATGCCCCTCGCCACCCGGCGAGTGCCGGGGCCGGGCAGGTACGCGGGTCTCGGGCGCCGCATCGCGTACGCCGGTGCCGGCCACGGCGTTGGCGTCGGCGTTGGCGTTGGCGTCGGCGTCGGCGTCGGCGTCGGCGTCGGCGTCGGCGTTGGCGTCGGCGTCGGCGTCGGCGTCGCGTACGCCTACGTCAGGGACGGATCACGTACGCCTAGGTCAGGGGCCGGATCCGTACGCCGGCGTCAGAGGCCGACTCCGTACGCCGGCGTCAGAGGCCGACTCCGTACGCCGGCGTCAGAGCCGGATCGCGTACGTCCGCGTCAGAGGCCGGATCCGTACGCCGGCGTCACGGCCGGATCGCGTACGCCAGAGCGTCAGGGCCGGACCCGTACGCCAGAGCGTCAGGGCCCGATCCGTACGCCGACGCCATAGGCCGACTCCGTACGCCGGCGTCAGAGCCGGATCGCGTACGTCCGTGTCAGAGCCGGGTGATGTCCAGCTCCCCCTCGGCGTACTGCCTGCGCAGCACCTTCTTGTCGAACTTGCCGACGCTGGTCTTCGGGACCGACGCGATCACCGACCAGCGCTCCGGGAGCTGCCACTTGGCGATCTTGCCCTCCTCCTGAAGGAAGGCGCGCAGGGTGGTGAAGTCGGCGGTGGAGCCCTCCTTGAGGACAACCGTGGCCAGCGGGCGCTCGCCCCACTTGTCGTCGGGGACCGCGACGACGGCGGCCTCGGCGACGTCCGGGTGGGCCATCAGCGCGTTCTCCAGCTCGACCGAGGAGATCCACTCGCCGCCGGACTTGATGACGTCCTTGGCGCGGTCGGTGAGGGTGAGGAAGCCGTCGGGGGAGATCGTGCCCACATCGCCGGTCTTCAGCCAGCCGTCCTCGCTGAACTTGTCGGCCGGGCGCAGCGGCTCGGCGCCGGGGCCGTTGTAGTAGGCGCCCGCGATCCAGGTGCCGCGCACCTCCAGCTCGCCCGCGGACTCACCGTCCCAGGGGAGGCGCTCACCGCCGGGGCCGGTGAGGCGGGCCTCGACGCCGGCCGGGAAGCGGCCCTGGGTGAGACGGTAGGCGAATTCCTCCGGGGTGCCCACGGCGTGCGCCGGCGGGCGGGCGATGGTGCCGAGCGGGGAGGTCTCCGTCATGCCCCAGGCGTGGCAGACCCGCATGCCCAGCGCGTCGAACGCCTCCATCAGGGAGGGCGGACAGGCGGAGCCGCCGATGGTGACCTGGGTGAGGGAGGAGACGTCCCGGGGCCTGGCGGTCAGTTCGGCGAGCAGGCCCTGCCAGATGGTGGGGACGGCGGCGGCGTGGGTCGGCCTCTCGCCCTCGATCATCTCGGCGAGCGGGGCGGGCTGCAGGAAGCGGTCCGGCATCAGCATGTTGACGCCGGTCATGAAGGTGGCGTGCGGCAGGCCCCAGGCGTTGACATGGAACTGGGGGACCACCACCAGCGAGTTGTCCTGGTCGGTCAGGCCCATCGACTGCGTCATGTTGACCTGCATGGAGTGCAGGTAGATGGAACGGTGGCTGTAGACGACGCCCTTGGGGTCGCCGGTGGTGCCGGAGGTGTAGCACATGGCGGCGGCGGCACGCTCGTCCAGCCGCGGCCAGTCGTAGGCGACGGGCTGTCCGGCGAGCAGATCCTCGTACTCGTGCACCCGCGCGGTGGCGTCCGCCAGCGCGGAACGGTCGCCGGGGCCGGAGACGACCACGTGCTCGACGGTCTTCAGATGCGGCAGCAGCGGGGCGAGCAGGGGGATCAGCGAACCGTTGACGATGATCACCCGGTCGGCGGCGTGGTTGACGACCCACGCGAGCTGCTCGGCCGGCAGGCGGAGGTTCAGGGTGTGGAGAACGGCTCCCATGGAGGGGATCGCGAAGTACGCCTCTACATGCTCGGCGTTGTTCCACATGAGGGTGGCGACCCGGTCGTCGCCGGTGACACCGAGGTCGTCGCGCAAGGCGTGGGCCAGCTGGGCCGCACGGGCGCCGATCTCCGCGTAGGAGCGGCGGTGCGGTTCACCCTCGCCGGTCCAGGTGGTCACCTGTGAGGTGCCGTGGATCGTCGACCCGTGGGTCAGGATCCTCGAGATCAGCAGCGGTACGTCCTGCATGGTGCTCAGCACGGCGTCCTCCTGGGCGACATTGCCTGCGCGGGCGGTACGGGTTGCGCTGATTCTGCGCACATACCGCGCGGTATGTCACTAGGGGAGCGGATGATCGATCACCGCCGTGCCGTGGAGCCGGCGCGTTTCAGCTGCGGACGAGGCACAGTTCGGCGTCCTCGCGGAGCTTGCCGAGGGCTCTCGACACGGCCGACTTCACCGTTCCCACCGAGACCCCGAGCACCTCGGCCGTTTGCACCTCGCTGAGGTCCTCGTAGTACCGCAGGACGACCATCGCCCGCTGTCGCGCGGGCAGCCGCATGATCGCCCGCCACATCGCGTCGCGCAACGCCTGCTGCTCGGCCGGGTCGCCGCCGGTGGGCACCAGGTCGGGCTCGGGCAGTTCGTCGCAGGCGAACTCGTCGACCCTGCGCTTGCGCCACTGCGACGTCCGGGTGTTCAGCAGGGCCCTGCGCACATAGCCGTCGAGCGCGCGGTGGTCCTCTATGCGCTCCCAGGCGACGTATGTCTTGGCGAGGGCCGTCTGCAGGAGGTCCTCCGCGTCGCTGGGGTTCCCGGTCAGGGACCGCGCGGTACGCAGGAGTACCGGCTGGCGGGCCCTCATGTACGACGAGAACGACGGGTACCGGAGGTTCTGGGTCCGGGTCTGCGTCACTGTCGCCGGTGCGGCGGCTTTCGAAGCGCTGGTGCAGACGGGTGTGGTCATGGCTCCACGCTAGGAGCGGGTGCCGCCCGGCAAATCGCCCGCAGGTCCCGAAGCCACGTCCCCCTCAGGTTGTAGGGGTGGGGCGGGCTGCACCTCCTGAAGGTGGACGAGCGGGTGAGGGGTACTGCGGGTCGACCCCTGAGGCCGGCTACGGAAACGCCCGCGCGGGGCCACTCCGGAACACCTGTGCCGGGCCACCGCGGAACACCTGTGCGCAGCCGCGGCGGAACACCCGCGCGGGGCCGGCACGGCAGCGCCCGCGACGGGCTTCGGCGCGAACACCCGCGGGAAGCCGCCGCGGAAGCCCCCGTGCCGGGCCGCCGCAGACGCACCCGCCACGGGCCGCCACGAAAGCCCCCGTGGCGGGCCCGCGGCAGGAGCGCCCGCAAGGTACCCGTGACAGGCCCGCCACAGGAACCCATGAAGGACCACAGCAGCAACGCCCACGAGATACCCGTGACAGGCCCGCCACAGGAACACCCATGAGGGACCACGGCAGGAACGCCCACGGGGGATCCTCCGCGAGAAGCACCCGTTCCGGGCCGCCGGGGAGACGCCCGCGAGGGCCCCGCAGAAGTGCCGTGACGGGCCGCCCCGGAAGCCCTCACGAGGAATTCCCCCGGTGAAAACGCCCGCGCGGCAGCGCCGAAGCACTGCCGCGCGAACGCTTCCCCCCCAAGGCCCCCCATGGCGCCCCGGTGACACCCCCCGTCAGGTCGCCGCCGGCCCCCTCACCACAGCGGGCTGAAGCTGACCGCCACGTTGTCGTTGCCCTGGTTGACGGCCGTGAAGGCGGAGCCGCTGACCTGGGCGCTGTTGCTCTGGTTCGTGGCGCCGGAGCCGGTGGCCTGCTGCTGCGAGGTCGCCGAGTTGCCGAAGTTGTCGCCGCCTACGCCGCTGCCCAGGGCGCCGGCGTCGGAGCTGGTGGCCGTCGCGATCGATCCGTCGTCCGCCAGGACGCCGTTGTCCGCCGTCGCGACGCCGGTGAAGAGGGCGGCCGCGAGCGGAAGGGCGGAGACCGCGGCGATGACGCGGGCGGTACGGATACTTGCCATGTTGTATTCCCTCCAGAACAAGGACGCACCGGCTCATGACCGCCTGTGCGTGGGATTCGGCTGTCACCAGGGAAGTTGGCCCCCCACCCCGGTGCTGTGCACGACGTCGCGAGATCAGTGCTGCCCAGGCAATCCCCGCCGAACCACCCTGGACGCCGCCTTCGCACGCAAGCGTGACGACAACGGGATAAACCCCGGCACGCCCCCGAATTCCCACCACTCCCGCACGGGACTGGCACGCGCCCGCCCCCGCAAGGGGTGAAGCGTTCCGCCACCGTCCCGGCGACGGCTCCACTCCCGCACGCCGTCCGCACTCCCCCTTCCCTTTTTCGAACGCATGTACGAAAATAAGCTCATGGCCACCACCGACCGGCAGGCCACGACGCTGGCCCTCGCACACGCCCTGTCAGCCGCCGAACGCGGCCTGGCCGTCATCCCCCTGTCCCGGACCAAGCTCCCGGCCCTGCGCTCACCCCACCGCGACCTACCGGAGCCGGCGGGCCCGCCCTGTCACGGCGAGTGCGGCCACTACGGCCATGGCGTCCACGACGCCTCCACCGACCCCGCCCGGATCCGCGCCCTGTTCGCCGCCGCACCCCGCGCCACCGGCTACGGCATCGCCTGCGGACTGCCCCCGCACCACCTCGTCGGCATCGACCTGGACACCAAGACCGGCACGGACGCCTCCGCCGCCCTGCGCGAACTGGCACTGCGTCACCTGTTCACGATCCCCGCCACGGTGGTCGTCCTCACCCCGAGCGGCGGCCGCCATCTGTGGCTGAGCGGCCCGCCGGACGTCGTCGTCCCCAACTCCGCGGGCCGCCTCGCCCCCGGCATCGACATCCGGGGCGCCGGCGGCTATCTCGTCGGCCCCGGCTCCCGTACGGACCGCGGCACGTACGCCACCGCCCCCGGCACCGCGCACCTGCCCCCGGCCCCCTGCCCGCCCGCGCTCCTGCGCCTGCTTCTCCCGCCGCCCCGCGCGCACCACCCGACTCCCCCGTCGGCCGGCGGACACGGCCAGGGCCTGGTCCAGTTCGTCCTCGCGGCGCATGAGGGGCAGCGCAACACCCGCCTGTTCTGGGCGGCCTGCCGCGCCTACGAGGACGGCATCGGCCCGGACCTGGTGGACCCGCTGGTCACCGCCGCCGTCAGCACGGGCCTGACCGCACGAGAGGCCCGCGCGACGATCGCGTCGGCCGCCCGCATGACAGCCCACCGCCCCTGAAATTCGAAAGCCCCGAATGCACCACCGCCATAAGGTGCCGACCATGGCACTCGCCCGCGTCGTCCTGGCCTCCGGCCGCCCGGTCGACCTCTCCGCACTCCATATGTCGTCGACCTACGGCGGCCTGCTCGAGGGCTACCCCTGCAAACCCCTCAACGACCGGCGGATCGACGCGCTGGTGCGCATGGCCGGCCGCTCCTTCCCGGGCGCCCAGGTCCATCTGATCCCGCCCCCGCGCGAGTACCCCGACCAGTACGCGGGCGCCTTCGGCCCGGTGGAGGTGCTGCCCTCCGTCGCCTGTGTGGGCAGCTTCCGCGCGGAGGCTCTCGACCCGTCCCACGACCGCGCCCTGTACCGCTCCCGCCTCACCGTCGTCTGGTTCCAGCCCACCGCGTGCGTCCCCTCGGGCCACGACGCGGAACCCGGCCTCCTGGAAGTGAACTGGGACACCCTCGCGGCGGACGAGGAACTCTGACCCCCTGCCGCCCCACAGAAGGTCCCTCATGCCCACCTCCCTGTTGCGCTTCCAGTTCGACCTGACCTGGTCCCTGTTCGAGTACCACCTGGAACGCCTGGAACCGGACGACTTCCTGTGGGAGCCCACGCCCCACTGCTGGACCGTGCGCCGGTCACCCGAAGGGGCCTGGGTCCCCGACTGGGCGGAGACCGAGCCCGACCCCGTGCCCGTGCCCACCATCGCCTGGGTCACCTGGCACATCGGCTGGTGGTGGAGCGTGACGACGGACCACGCGCGGGGACGCCTCCCCCGCGCGCGGACGGAGATCGTCTGGCCCGGCGAGGGTCCGGCGACGGTGGACTGGCTGCGCTCCCTGCGCGACGAATGGCTCGCGGTCCTCGACGGCCTCACCGACGCGGAGCTGAGCACCCCGGCGCCCTTCCCCTGGCCGGACGACCCGGCGCGCACCAAGGCGCACATGGTCGCCTGGGTGAACGCCGAACTGATGAAGAACGTGGCGGAGATCGGCCAGCTGCGCCTGCTGCGCGTGGTGTCCTGAAACCGCTCCGGCGGTGCTCAGCGGGCCTCCGGCTCCACGTACGCGAAGTCGTAGGTCCCCCAGTCGGCGAGGGTGCGGTAACCGAGCCGCTGGTAGAGAGCGTTGCTGGTGGGGTTGGACAGGTCCGCGAACAGCACGACGTCCCGCGCGCCGGCGGCCAGCGCGGCCCGGCTCACCTCGGCCGCCACGGCGGCCGCGTAGCCCCGGCCCCGCAGCCGGGCCGGGGTGTACACGATGTCCACCTGGATCTGTCCGCCGATCAGCGGGTTCATACCCGCGACGGAGACGGGAGTACGGTCCGGGGTCTCCCAGAGCGTGTACCGCTTGTCGGCGTACCGGGTGCTGCTCCACGTCTCGGCGTTCACGGTGACGTCCTCACCGACGGCCTTGGCGAACTCTCCGCACCAGAAAGCGGCTTCGTCGAGATCCCCCTCACCCAGCACGCGCGCCCGCCCCGCCGGCAACGGCTCGGGCGGGGTGAGCGTGCCGAGCCGGTACAGCCGCAGTCGCAGGTCACGGGCCTTGGACGTCGCACCGGTGTGCCGCCCCCAGGCCTCGGCGAACACGGCGGCGCTCTCGTGGTCCGCGCTGACGGCGGGCAGTTCGGGCAGCACCCCGGCCAGCCGGGCGGCGAGGCTGTCGGCCTGCCCGGCCGTCAGCGGGGTGACGCTCACCCCGCGCGGCGGCAGCCGATAGAACACGGCCCGCACCTCACCCGCCGACTCCAGCACCCCGAAGAGCGCGGTCCCGCCCCCGAACGCCGCCGGCCCCCGCGTACGCACCCTCTCGGCCCAGGTCAGCGCCATCACATGCATCCCGGGCCGCGAACGCAGAAACCCCCCGGCACGGTCGAGAAGGTCGTCAACGTCTTCGGTGAGATACCAGTCATCCACGCGCATGCCTCATTCTGTCCCCCCCGCCCCGACCGACACGCCCCCGTCTCCCGACCACGGAGAAAGCCCGCGTGCCCCTTGCGCCCCGTTCGACCGGCTCCCCCGGGGGAGCCACAGGGCCGGACACAAGAACAGCCCCCGACCGAACTACCAGGTCAGGGGCCGTTCTCACTGCTCTCAGCGCGGAGGCGGTGGGATTTGAACCCACGGTGCGCACGGTGTGAAAGCACCTGGCCAAGCGGCAGGACGGCAAGCCGGCCGCCGCCGCGCGGTGCTGAGCAACTGCCTGCGCCTGGCCGTCGAACACGTTCAGCGCTGTGCGCGGGTGGCCCGGTCCGGTCGCAGGAGTACGGCGCAGTATGGAAGGAGGTCCGCCGGAAGGCGCTCACACCTGCGCAGGTCAGGAGGACACGATGAACGCCCTGATCGAGCAGGGTCTGGCGGAGCACGGGAGAGGGACCGAAAGGTCGCAGGAGGTCCATCACCGAGGTGAGGCACGGGGTACCTCTGAACACAACCCGGAAGGTTATAGGTACGCCCTACCTCGGAAGCTCTTCACACTGGTCGCGCACTCTGCGACAGCACAGTGCGCGACCGATTCAACGGGACGGGATAGAAACGCGAAGCATTCCCGGTGTCCCGCCAAACATGGGAGCAGGACTTGCGACTGCGTGTGAAGCTCAACATGGCCCTGGGGGCGGCTGCACTGGCCATGTCCGGTATGGCAATCACTCCAGCAACGGCCGCTGACGCCAGCATCCAAGCGTACTCGTGCAACGTCACGGAGAAGTCGCCTGGCAATGACATCGACGACATCAAGTACTACGCCGGGCACTACAGCGGAGAGACCATACAGCCCTCCTCCACATCCGTGTCGGCGGCGGGGGCGGAGGCCCAGTGCCTCCTTAAGCACAAGGGGTACAACCCGGGGACCGTGGACGGCATCTTCGGAAGCAACTCGCAGAGGGCCGCGAAGAATTTCCAGGCCAGCGTCAACGAACTGTGCGGTGAGAGGGTCCTGGACGTGGACGGCAAGGTCGGTCCCAGGACTTGGCCCTACCTGCGTCAGGTGTTCGTCTGCTGGGAGCAGGACTGAGATCGGTCTGCCACCATTTTCTTGCAGACCAGCGTGATTTCTGGCCGCAGGTTGGCCGCACGCGCTGGACAGAAGTGGGATACCGGCGATTCAAGGTGAGACAAGGTGAACGCAGAAGGGGTGCCCCGGCGAACGGGGCACCCCTTCTGACCTGCAACATCTATGACCTGCGCGGAGGCGGTGGGATTTGAACCCACGGTGACATCGCTGCCACGACGGTTTTCAAGACCTTTCGCCGATCACAGCCGATGACCGCTGCGCCGCAGGTCAGACGGGCGCAGGCATCCCCGCCGAGCCGTCGCCGTTGCCGTCGTGCCCCCTACGTGCCCCTGGACGCCGTCATGTCCGCTGGACCACACGTCGGATGCTTCGGCCGCCTGGCCGTCGCGGCGGAGCGGCCCTCGGCGTCGGTCATTCATATAAGCGGCGCGCTCCACCTGGACGCCAGGTACCCACGCCCGATCCGCGGTGTGTGGGTCGAGGGCGGACCAGACGGGAGTTGGGTGAGGGTGAACGGCTATCTGCCCTGTAGTGGTCGGAGGGGGTCACAACCAAAGGATCAGAGCGACGATCACAACGAGGAGAACAAATGGGCTGGCAACTGCCTTGCGGAGCTCTCTTTCACCTTTTCCGGGAAACATGGGGTCGTCGCCCGCGCCTGTGAACTGGGTCGTCAAGTCCCCCTTACCAGTCAGGATGTCACTCGCTTCCCGCACCAGAGCAGCAGCTGCCTTCACATCACCCGAGTCCTTTAGCATTTCATCGATCTTGGCGAGCATCTGAGGAGAGGAGACCGCCAGTTTACGTACGTTTCGCTTGGTCTCCTCGTCAATCGCCTCATTTTTAATAATCGTCTGAAACACGCTGCCGTTATTGGTCTGAATATACTGATCAATCGCCGTCCCGGACACGCTTCCCCCCCTCGCACGTCGTATTGCTCACCAGTGAAGGCGCACGGTCCAGACTTAGGTGAAAGGATGAGGCGCACTCACCTTCGCTTTTTGATTGACCAAGCGGACCAGCCAATATAAGCGCAATCAAGACCGCAGCAACGGCTGACACGGTAGCCACTCCGACTCGTGCAAACGGGTTTAGCGCCTGACCGATCGTCTTGACCAAAGTGGGCCACTTGTGCGTGACCCAAAAGACGAAGATCAAACCGATTGCAGCGAAGACAAGTAGCCGGTCTCGCACGAAGGCCCCGACGTACTCATCAGAGGATAGGCGAACCAAACGCCGGAAAAGCCATTCGAGAGTTGGCAAAACATACGGGAAGTAGTTATTAATCACTTCAGCGCCAGCCGCTGCAACGAGAACGGCTAAGACAGCGCCGAACACGTAATAAGCAATCCCTATCCAACCCGCATTGCTAGCAGGGAGCTTCACTGCTGGCCATCTCGGTAGTTGTTCTGCGACACGGTGCCGTTGTTCGTTTCAATGAATTGCCCGTTGACAGTAATGCCGCCCGGCTGAGCGCCACGAGAGGGCCGAGGGATGTTGGTGTCGTCGTCTGGCCGCGTGTCACTACCGGGTGACGGAGGAGGAGGGGTCCGGTTGCCGGTGGACCGCGAGCGTGTCCACCGAGCAGTGATCACAGCACCGCCGAGTAGGCAAACTCCGCCAATTAAGGCAGCGACTATCTCGATCATGGAGCCCCCCTGAGGTCGATGAAGGTCGACAAAATCCTACCCACCAGGAGTAGTTGGGGATCGAGAACCCGTCAACAAGGGCAGCCGGTACCGACGTACGGTATCTGACCCCCCACAGCAGCGTCCGCAGAGCTATACGCAGCCGACTCACCGTCGTTGATCGATCCCCATCGGCTTGTGTCCGGATGCCAACGCCTCATCCATGCTCAGTCGAGCGGAAGACACAGGGCAACGACGAGTACTTCGGGCAGTACGCAGCAGAACGGACCCTGACCGATCTACCCCGGTCAGGGTCCGTCTTCGCTGCTCAACATGCAGAGGGAGCGGGAGTCGCCCCACAGCGACATCGCTACCACGACGGTTCCTGAGGCCTTTCACCACTCGGATGGGCCGACTGCTTCCCCACAGGTCAGTCGGGTGCGAGCATCCCGACGGAGCCGTCGCCATCGTGCCCACTGAGCCATGAGTCCGCTGCTTCGGCCACCTGGTCATCACGACCAGCGACAGGACGGGCGTAGTGCCGAGTGGTGACGCTCGCGTTCGAGTGGCCGAGCCGGTGAGCGGCGGTCATGACGCCGTACCGGTCGGCGACCCACGTGCCGTGCGAGGCGCGGAGGTCGTGCGGGGTGACGTCGGTCAGTCCGGCTGCCGACACCGCCGGGTCGAAGTACGCCTTGCGCCACTGGTTGTAGCGCAGCGGCTTGCCGCCGGGTGTCAGGAACAGGAGCGCGTCATCCCCGCCGGGCAGCGTCTCCAAGTGCCGGCCGAGCCGTTTCGCGAGCGACGGACCGACCCTAAGGAGCCGCTTCTGATGTGACTTGGGGGTGTCGAAGACCAAGGTCCCGTTGGCTTCGGCAAGGTTCTCGTCGACCAGGACGAAGCCGCCGGAGACGTCGATGTCCGCGCGCCGAAGGGCGAACGCCTCACCCACCCGCAGGCCCGCGTACGCGAGGAGGGCGATCAGCAGGTCATGCGGCTTGGCCGCACTCTGGACGATCCGCGAAGCCTCCAGCGGGGTAAGGATGTGCGGCTCGGTCTGCGGCATCCGAGGCAGCTTCACGCCCCGGCAGGGCGTCTGCGGGATCATGTCGTTGTCGACGGCCGACCGCATGATCTGCGACAGGACCCGGTACGCCTGCCTGATTCGCGACGCGCTGAGCCCTCTGGACTTCATCCCACCGACCCACTCAGCGACGGTGATCGGTCGGAGGCCGGACAGCTCACGGTCGCCGAGGGCCGGAACGATCAGCGAATTGATCAGGGACCGGTACGACGCCTGTGTTTTGTGCTTGAGCTGCGGAGAGACGGCAGCAAGCCAGCGGGCCGACCAGTCCCGTACGGTCGTCTGCCCCTCGGCCGGGTCGAGCCAGCGCCCCTCTTCGATCTCGATGCGCTTCCGCATGAGCCAGCGGTCGGCATCGGTCGACGTGGCGAACGTGCGATCCCCAGGGCGCAGGACGCCGTCAGGCCCCGGATAGCGCACCTGGAACCGGCCGGACGGCAACTTGCGGACACGGCCGAAGCCCCGGCGGGACTTGCGCTTACCGGCCATCAGGCGGCCCTCCGAAGACCGGCGGGGCGCAGGACGATCGGCACCACGGTGTTGGCGTCCACGTATGCCGCTACGGCGCTCTCCGGGATGCGGACATGTCGGCCGACCTTCACGAAGGTGATGCGGCGTTCCTCGATGAGGCGGCGGGGGAAGCGGACGCCCGTACCGAGGCGCTCAGCTACCTCGTCGACGGTAAGGAGGCGGTCCACGGTCACCACCCCCTCTCGTCGGCGGGCAGCGCGGCCAGAGCCTCGCGGGCGGTCTCCCGGTTGACTCGAATGTCCCGGGCGATGGTGGCGGCGAGGGCGGATTCACCGGGGGTGTGGCCGTGGCCGGCGTACTGCCAGTCCCTCAGGACGAGGACGGTCTCCGGCTCGCGGTCGTCCAGGCCGAGGGCCTCGGCGTCCTGTGCGGCGCGGTAGTCGGCGCGTGCCTGGCGGAGGGCGCCGAGGGTGGTGGAGTAGTGGCGGGACTTGGAGGAGAAGTGGCCGCGGAAGCCGAGCATGTGCGCCCAGGCCCAGAGGCGCCGTTCCGGGTACAGGCTGTCCAGGTCGCGGCACGCGGTGATGAGTCGGCGAGTGTGGTCCGGGACCCGGTGACGGTCGAGTTCGGCAAGTTCGCCGATGCGGCGGTCAAGGGTGCCGGTGTTCTCCGCTGCCTTGGTGGAGTACTTGGCGACGTAGGAGGCGACGGCCTGTTCGGTGATGTCGGAGCCGTCCCCGAACGCCTTCACCGGCCGGACGTCGAGCTGTGTGCCCCAGCGAAATGACCGAGCCGGTTGGTCCCCGGCGGCCGGGACGGAGACCGACGTGTAGGAGTGTGCCGCAGCTGCACCGATCGCGTCGGCGAGGACACCAGCCGTGGCCCACGCGGGCGGCGGTGTTCCAGGACCCTCCGGCCCGTCGAGCCGGATCACCGCATGGAAGTGCAGGGCCCCCCGCTTCTGGAACTCGGCGACCTTGCCGTACGAGAGGCGGACGTGATCGGCGAGTTCCCGGCGGGGAAGGCCGGCGCGGGCGGCGAGTTCGCGGCGGAGCCGGGTGGTGAAGCGCTGCCAAAGCTGCCCGGCGTGATTGTTGAAGAGGACGGCACCCGCGTAGTCGTACGTCTCCGAGTCGAGGGCGGTGCCCAGTTCGGGTGCGTCGGGAGCGTGGCGGGTGCCGCAGCGGCAGACGCCGTGATCGGGCCGGTTGTGAACCGGGCCGAACGAGGGCGCGGTGAGCGTGGCGAAGACACGCGGGTGATCGCGGACGGTGGCGGGGATATCGCGGCGGTCGTCACCGGCGAGGCCGGCGCGGATCAGGTGGTAGGTGTCGCTCGCGTAGGTCCAGGCACAGGCCGGGCAGCGGGAGGCGCGGCGGTTGCCGCAGGCGAGACGGAGGCGTCCGCCGGGCTCGTCGGCGGTGGTGTAGTGGTGCAGAGTTTCGCCGGTGGTCTTGTCCTTGTGGAGGGTCCAGCCGGTGAGGTGGATGGGGTCGGAGCAGCCGCCGGTGCGGCGGATCTGTTCTTCCCATCGGGTGTAGTCGTCGGCCGAGGCCACCCTCAGCAGGTCGCCGAGGATGACCGGGTCGAGCAGCGGCTCAGGCGCGAGTGAGGCGCGATGCGCCATGCTGGGTGCTTCCTTCCGGTTGCGAGATCGGACAGGGACGGCTCCCGGGCGGCGGATGCTTGGCGGTATCGAGGCCGCCCGGGGGCCGGTCAGCGACGCTTGGCGTCGGCGTTGACGAGCGAGCGGATCACCAGGGCGCAGACAGCGACCGAGGCGCCCGTGATGGCGACCGCGAGGAGCATGGAGACCAGGACGGCGCCGACAACCAGGACGACGGCGGTGCCGCCGCCGACCAGGGCGAGCGCGGTGCCGGGGGTGAGCTGGACCGTGGGCCGGGTCGAGGCCGGAACGGTGGCCGGCGGGGTGGAGGCGCCGGGGGTGATCGTGGTCGGCTCGACGACGACGGGCGGGGTGACCGTGCCGGTGGGCTGGGGCATGGTCGGGAGCTTGGGCCGGAACATCAGCGGATCTCCTTACTTCACGGCGGAGTCGATGAGCGGGGCGAACACGCTGTCGGCGAGGAGGAAGCCGCCGAGGAGCAGCACGGCGATCAGCCACCAGGGCGGGCGGACGAGCTTGACGCCGAGCCAGCCGACGACGATCAGGGCGAGCCAGAGCGGGACGTCCATGTGCGGTGGCCTCCTAGCGGACGCGGCAGCGGTGGGTGCGGGCGGCGAGCTGGGCGGCGGACTGGGTGGAGTAGTCCGCGGACCAGCCACAGCCGTCCGAGCTGCACACGGCGGCGTGCTTGGTGGTGCCGTTGCGGTCGCGGTGGGTGCCGATCTGCACGGGGCCGATCCGCATCACGGAGTGGAAGAAGTCGCGGGCGGGCATGTCAGTCGGTCTCCGTTCGGGTCGGCGCCGGGGCGGGGAAGGTGGCGCGGATCGCAGCGGCGGTGGCCGGGTCGGCGGTGAGGCGGGCGGCCTCCTCGGCGAGCAGGTGGGCGAGGAAGGGCCGGTTCGCGGCGGTCATCTCGCGGGCGGCGTCGAGGTGGTCGGCGGCGGTCAGGTCGGCCGGGTCGATGAGCACGGCATGTCTCCTGTCGGGTCAGGTGAGCTGGGCGGCGATGGCGTCGGCCAGGTGCGGCGGGACGCCGAGGCGGGCGCGCAGGGTGTCGGTGTCGATGCGTGCGCCGGTCCGCTGCTCGTGGTCGTCGGCGACCTTGCGGGCGTGGTCCACCAGCGCGGCCGGGACCGGAACGGCCGGCGAAGCCGGAGCGGAGTGGACGGGCGGGAGGGGTGGGGCAGCGTCGGCGGAGTCAACCGGGGCCGGTTCCGGCTCAGCAGCGGAGGCCGGTTCGGGTTCCACCTCGGGCACGGGGTCCGGCACCGGCGCAGGGTCCGGCGAAGCCGAGGTGTGGTCTGCGGACGAGTGGGCGAGGAGAGTGCCGCCCATGAAGGCCAGGGCCGGCCATGCGGCGACGAGGATGCGCAGCCAGGCCGGGACGTCGTCCAGGTCGAGGAGTCCGGCAGTGGCGACGTTCGCGCCGAGCGAGGCGACGAGGGCGATCAGGAACCAGCACCAGGCCAGCCGGGACGGCCCGTCCGTACGCAGCCGTCGCCAGGCGGCGACGAGGAGCAGGTCCACGGAGACCGGGTAGGCCCAGGCTTTCCAGCCGTCCTGTCCAGCGGCGGCGGCGAGGTCGTGAAGGTGGGCGAAGGACAGTGCCCCGGCGATGACGGCCTGAACGAGCACGGCGTCCACGCGGAGGGCGGAGCGGGTCATGACGGCTCCTCCTGTGATCGGGCATGGCGAGGGTAGGGACCCGGCGCGAAGTGCGGTCGCGCCGACCGTGGGGGCGAGGGTCAGGCGGTGGCGGGGGCTGTCTTGGACAGCGGCACACGGGCCGACGCCAACGCGGCGACCGGGGGCCGGAACGCGGCCAGGGCCGGGAGATCCGGGGTGCGGTCGGCGTGCTTGTTGCAGATGTTCACGGCGTGTCGTAGCGAGGTGTGCGGGGCGCGGATGCGGTGCCAACCGCCGGTGGAGTCACCGGCGATGGCGAGCCCGCGCGTCTCAGCGGGAATCTGGATCGCGGCAAGGACCGCATCCGGGGCGATGTCTCCGAAGGCCATGTTCGCCGAGGTTTCGTCGTTGACGCGGTGTGCGGTGCGGCCGGTGAGCTGGGCGCGCAGCATGGTGATGCCCTTGCCGAGTTCGGAGCCAAAGCGCTGCCCGCAGATCTCCAGATAGATGCCGGCCGCGCGGCCGAGCTGGGCGAGGCGGACCAGGGCGGTGATGATCCGGTCCCGACGCTTCTCCTCCTCCTTGCTCGCGAAGAGGGCGAGTTCTGCGACCTCGTCGACCAGGACCACGACCGGCACCGGCCGCAGGTCTTCGGGCAGGTCCCAGATGTCGGCGGCGATCTCCGCATCCGGCACGGCGACGCTGACGCGCTGTTCGGCCCGGATGAGCTGATACACGTCCTCCATGTGGGAGACCAGCGCCTCCAGCAGCTCCAACGCGGTATCGGGGTTGTCGGCGAGCGCGGAGAACCGGCGCGCCAGCGGGAACAGCTCCACCCCTTGCTTGCAGTCGATGCCAACGAGGGCAACGTTCTGCGCGGCGAGCCCGGCGACGAGGTTCCGCTGATAGACCGACTTACCGGACTCCGTCGCGCCGAGGGTCAGCCCGTGTGGCACGGCACGGTAGTCGCGGTAGTGGACCGAACCGTCCTCCCGCAGCGCCACCGGAACCCGCATCGGGCGAGCATCGATCTTGGCGGGCATCTGCACCCGCTTGAGTACGTCGTAGCCGGTCATCCGGATCTCGACGACGCCCGAGCGCAGCTCACGGGAAGTGACGCCGTACATCCCGAAGGAGTGGCGCAACCGGTCCGAGGCGGCGGCGACGTCGAAAGCATCCTGTCCGGGCCGGAGTTTAAGCCGCAGGACCAAGCCGGTACGGGTGGGCCGCAGCCGCAGGATGCGCGGTGCGCGGGACTCCGGAGCCGGGCGGTTGGTCATCCGGGCCAGCGTCAGACGCCAGCGCGAGGGCGGGACCGTCAGGCCGCAGGCGTCCATGACCGAGCCGTACCGGACCAGGACCCGCAGAACCGCGAGGGTGACCCCTAAGGTCAGCCAGTACCAGGCGGGGCGCCGCCACCGCAGGAGACCCGCAGCAGCAACGACCAGCACCAGGGCGACTAACAGCCACGTCATGGCTCAGGCCGCCTTCGAGGCCGAGTCGACGTCGACCAGCGAGGTGACGGCGACCGCGCGGAAGGCGATCCCGTGCCGCTTCTGGCCGTTGAACTCGCTCTCCCACGGTCGGGCGACCAGGCCGGTGAGCGCCACCGGGGTACCCATGGTCAGCTCACCGGAGAAGCCGGTCTCCGGGACGGTGATGGACAGGATCTCCACCTCGTCGTTGGCCGCGAACATCACGTCGACCGTCATCAGCTTGACGCCGGTCTCCATGTCGGTGGCGATCTCCCCGGTACGGCGGTCGCGGACCTTGGGCTGCGGGGCCTTGGCGACCATCACGGTGGCACCGGCGGTCTCGACGGGAATCTGACGCACAGCAGATCACTCCTCTATAGATGTTGAACTCCATCACTCATGTACATGAGTGATGGGAAGAAGAGTGCCTGACTCCTGTACATGAGTCAACCCGCCGCGGCTACGAAGTCACGACGGGTTGCGAGGAGTTGAACGGGCGTCAGTCGTCAGCGGGGATCCGGTACTCGAAAACGAACTGGTCAGCAGCCATGAGCGTGTCGCAGACCTCGACCACGAGACCGGCCGTCGTACGAGCCTCACGGATCAGGTGAACCACCGGCGCGCCGGGGCTGAGCGCCAGCTCGGACGCCTCCACCTTCGAGGCCGGCCGCGCTTGCAGCGTCTCAACGAACTCGGCGAACTCATGCCCGTGGTCCTCGAGTCGGGCATAGATGCCACCGCCGCCAGGGTTCTCGGCGAACAGTTCCGGGATCTCCTTGACAACATCCCATGGGAGGTACGAGGAGGCGGTCTCGACCGGGGTGCCGTTGCGGAAGTAGAGACGCCGGCGCGCGAGCACCTGAGTACCGACGGGAACGCCGAGCCGCCGGGCAACGTCCTCGGGAGCCTCCATAGGCCCGATGTAGAGGACGCTCACCTTCGCCGTGGCACCGGACTGCGCCGACTCCGCGAGATACGCGGCCTTGCCCCCCTGCCGAAGGGACCGCCGGAACCGATCCGACGACCGATGCCGCACCGGCGGCCGGTCCTTCACGATCGAACCCTTGCCGTGCCGAGTCTCGACGAGCCCGCTCGCCCGCACCTCGACCATGGCCTTACGGATCGTGCCGCCCGAGACGCCGTAACGCTCCACCAGCTCCGATTCACTCGGCACCATGTCACCGGGCTTGAGCACACCGGCGCGGATCTGCCGCACGATCTCATCGGCGATCTGCACGTACCGAGGCCCCGACCTGCCCCCCTCTACCGCAGTTCCCATAGCTGCTCTCCGCCTCCTATGCTCCTGTACATGAGTCAATCACAGGAAGCAACGGCCTCACCCCTGCACTCCGTGTCCGTCGCCGGAGTCGTGGTGCGCGAGGACGGCCGCCTCCTGGCGATCCGCCGAGCCGACAACGGCACATGGCAGCTCCCCGGCGGAGTGCTGGAACTCGACGAGACCCCGGAGGCCGGCGTAGCCCGCGAGGTCTGGGAGGAGACCGGCATCCACGTCGAGGTGGACGAACTCACCGGCGTCTACAAGAACACGACCCGCGGCATCGTGGCCCTGGTCTTCCGCTGCAAGCCCTCCGGCGGCACCGAGCGCACCTCTGACGAGTCGACAGCCGTCTCCTGGCTCACACCCGAGGAGGTCAGCGAGCGCATGGCCGAGGTCTACGCGATCAGACTCTTGGACGCCTTGGACGGCAACGGTCCCCACGTACGGAGCCACGACGGCAAGCAGCTCATCCCAGCGGGATAAGACTTTCCCTACTTCATCAAGGCCCGCGCACGGCGCGGGTGCGCGCCGCCTCTGCGGCGCGGCCCGCCTCCTGTCTGCGCCCCGGCTGGCCGCGCCCGGCGGCGCGCTCGGCGTCTGCGGGCATGAAGTGGGAGACACCCTCTGTGGCTGGGGCGGCCGGCTCCGCGGCTTTACGCAGCCACTTTGGGGCGAGCCTCTAAGATCTTGGCCCCAACGTCGTGCTTTAACGGGCAGGTCCAGAGACTGCCCGACTCGCCATCAGCTTACGGGGCCAAGATCACTCGCCCCAAAGCAGCTCCAGCCCAAAGCCGCTCCGCCGACCTAAATAGTGCACAGTCAGGAATTAGCCACTCTTTGCAATGCGTACACAAGGCGGGTTTCATCCTGCCCGTCTCTCCACTGCACAACCTCACGGATAGCCGTATCCGGAAGCGCACCATTTCCTGCGTTGAAGTCAACGACTGGACCACTCGGAGGGACATTAACAACAACCAGTACAGGCGCGACCGAGACAGGGAACCTTTCTGCTAGACGCTTTAGATCGTATCGCTCGAACCGGCCCTGACCTCGATACTTCACGACTATTCCAACTTGCCTATCGTCGACATGCGCGAAAAAATCCAAATCTCCATCGCGGTGGACTTGCTGAATCGGAAAGCCGAGGTCGACGAATGCACGCAAGACTGCCTGCTCATAGCGGATGGCACGGGCTTGGGGCGTCCTCGCCAGAGATAGTGCGTCAATGACACTCTGCGTAGCAGTGACATAAGAGGACGCACCTTCGGTCGTCAATCTCACATCACCCTCGTGCACCACACGATTACGAAGTGCTCTTAGGTCATTGGCAACACGGGCAAGACTCGCAGGAAGAATCCCTTGCACCTCGACCCTTCTGATCATGGCTCCTGCGGTGTGCCGAACATTGGAAGGCGAAATTACATCGGACAGGGCTCCTTCAAGTTCCTTCCATGCCCCTAGCACGGCTGCGGTGGGGTCTGACTGCGCAACTTTGAGAAGGCTAGCAAGTTCACGCTGGAGTCGTTCGGGCCTTATTTCGACCACATTACGAACGTCAACGTCTGCGTCTTCCTGTCGTTCGGTCTGGTCAACGCCACGCGTCGGCTCGCTGATTTCAGCAGCAATCTCGCCTTCAATTTCTGCCGCTTCTTCTGCCACCGCCTCAGCTTGCCTTTGAAAAGTGACGCCACCTATCGGCGTTTCCACTGAGTCGATATTTTGAACGAGTCCGACTAGCTGCTTCCTGAACACGAGGCCGAGGACGAGGACGACGCTAGGCCATATGAAAACCTTGATGTATTCAAGTAGCAGTTTCCAATCCATGAGCGGCATGATGACACGGCGCATCGGCAGGCGGGGGCAGAACCATAAAACAGCTGCATCGGTGAGGCGGCAGCAGGTCACGGCCGCCCGGGGTCAGTTGTGGCTGTACAGCAGCTCGACACATGCATCATGGAGCATGGGGATTGATCTGGAGCTGCACTCATCACGGCCGGCGCGCAGGCCCTGGCGCGCGACGCTCTTGCAGACTTCCTACGGGCATGGTGACGCCCTAGCCGATGCGCTCGGCTCGCTTCAGCTTCTCGGCGTACCAGGGCGGCTCACTGCCGTCGATCCGTACGGGGATACGTTGATGAACGAGCAGGAGGCCGCAGCCGCCGTTCAGGAGATTGGCGATCTGAAACAACAGTGCGGCGACGAGCGTCAGCTCGCCGCGTTGGACGACCTGGCGAGGATGCTGGGTGAGTGCGCAGCCACTCCCGGCAGTTATCTGTGGTTCGGGGGCGACTGAAGCTCACGCCACGACTGCTGGCTGAGTGTCTACTCTGGCGAGAGAGCTGGGCCGTCTCCGGGCCGTACGAGGTCAGCCGACGTCGACCGACAACGACAGAAGCCCACGGCATCTGAACTGGTCAGAGCCGTGGGCTTCGTCAGGCCCGCTGGTCAGCGGAGCCGGTGATCAGTAGACCGGCTATCGAGGCGGTGACCGCGACTCGTCGCGACGCGGAGCGTGTCCCGTAGGGCTCCGGTCAGGTCCCTCGCGAGGAGTCGCAGTTCGTCCGGTCCCGTTTCGGCGTCGGCGAGGGTTTCTGATGCCTGGTTCAGGAGGTCCGTGGCCATGCCGAGTTGCAGGGACTCCATGTTGTCCGCCAGGCGGGACATGTGGCCGCCGTTGTCATCGGTGCTGAGGAAGCACGGCTTGCCGTCGGGGCCCGTCCAGGGGAGGAGTCGCAGTTCGTTGAACGTCGTCATGCTTCCGCCGGCCTTTCGTCGAGCATGTGGTGAGTGGTGAACACCGCGTCGGCGCGGTCCCCCGGCAGCACCAGGAGGGCCGCCTCAACCACGCGTCCGGCGGTGTCGGCCGTCTGGCGGGTGATAGCGAGGACTGCCAGAGCGGAACTGATCCGGAGAGTGGATGCCTCCTCCGATGTCGGGAGGCGAACGCTGATCTCCTCCCGGACTTCAACCGGCGGTGGGCGGAGTTCCATCAATCGCGTCACCACCGCCTCGTACGGGAGTAACTCGCGAGCGGCCGGCGCCAGGTCGCACGGGACGTAGATACGAGCCAGGCTGTGGGGCCTCCCGCCCTCATGGCCAAGACAGAGGATCTCCGTCAAACGGCTGCCGGTCGGCATCTTCAGCAAGGCCGCAAGATGCCCGCGGGCCCGGACCTTACTGATGCGGACAGTGACGCTCAGGGGTGCGAGGTCCATGGCGAGGGTGTCCGGTGTCCGGGCCCCTCCCACGTACGTGATCCTGCGGACCGGACGGCGAACGAAGTTCCCCTTGCCGTGGACCTTTTCGACGAGGCCTTCCGCCTGGAGCACGGCGAGGGCGTTCCGCAGCGTCGATGTGCTCACCCTGTACTGCGCAGCCAAGTGCGCCTCAGAGGGCAGGGGGTCGCCGGGCTTGAGCCGACCAGAAGCGATCCGGTCCCGGAGGTCATCGGCGATGGTGTCGCGTCGCGAGGGCATGGGTGGGATCACCGCCCCTCACTCGCACGAGCCGCAGGGCGACGAGCCGTGTCATCGTGTGGATGGTCAGCAACTCGCCCGAGTCGAAGACGAGTCGCTTCGCTCCGCCAGGCAGCTGGAAGAGGTCAGCCACTCGACACTGCTGACCCCCGACCTGAATGACGTCGCCGCGCTGCACGCTCGCCGAGGTGATCTCGACCGGGGAAAGTACCGCGCCACTGGGTGCCATTACCTTCACCGTGCCGCCTCCGTCCGTGCCAGGCGATTGGCGATGGTGTGGCACGAGCAGTCGCAGGCTTCGTAGATCACCGGCACGTCGACCGGTGCGGTGGCCGGGGACGACTCCGCACAGGCGTGGTGCGTCCCGATCCGGCAGGAGGCCGATCGGTAGGAGTCGGGCCCCGGTGCGCGGAGTTGTTGGCGGGGCGGCATCAGTGGTCACCTGCCGGGGCGTACCAAGAGCCAGCGAGGGGAGCGCTGCTCACGGGTGCCGAGCGGTGCCGTGCGCGGGCCTCACTGGCCAGAACGTACGGGCGGACGAGCGCCGTCTCCTCGCCCACGAGAACGCCCGTGTGTTCGCGGTGGCGGCGCAGGAACAGCACCGCACCATGAGCCACTTCAAAGGCCGGCACCTCCGGCCGCACAGGCGTTACAGACCGGCGGTGCCGACCCTTGTAGAGGTACCGCTCCCTGAGGTGCGAGGCGGTACGGCGGATACGATCGAGCACGGTATTCAGCCCCTATCGCTGATGACCCGGTCCCCCGACATCGCCCGTCGCAGGGACCGTTTGCGTACGACCGCCCAGAGGGTGCGGTCATTCGAACTGGTGGCGAGGAGGCCGAAGCGGTCGGCCGTAGCCACTGCTTCCAGGACCTCCCGCCATGACTCGGCGGAGAGTGGTTCCGGCACTTCCGCCTCGATGGCCGTGCAGTCGTCGCGCTCCTCCACACGCGTGGCGAGCCCGACGGCCGATAACCGGGCGGCGATGGCCTCCGCGCGCTCCTTGGAAGCAGGCACAGGGCAGCCCTCCGGTTAGCGACGATCACTTTGAGTGAAGCTAGTTAACTAGATTAGAGCTAGTGGACTAGATTTTCCATATGTCTGAGCAACCGCCCTATCTCCGCATCGCCGACGAGCTACGGCGGCGGATCGCGGAGCACGAGTGGGAACCGGGGGACCGACTCCCCTCCCGCGCCCAGATCGGCCAGGAATACGACGTCGGCGACAACGTGGTCCGCCGGGCACAGGAGTTGCTGATCTCCCAAGGCATGCTCGAAGGCCGCGCCGGTTCCGGCACCTACGTCGCCGAGCCCCGACAGCGCGTGCGCGTAGTCCGTTCGTCCGCGCGAGAACAGCCCAGCGGCTCACCGTTCCGCGCCGACATGAAGGCCGTAGGCAGGCAAGGGGACTGGGAGAGCAAGACCGAGGCCAAGGTGCCAGCGCCGGCGGAGATCGCCACGCGTCTCGGTATCGCCGAAGACGATCTGTGCGTGCGGACCGCGTACGAGTTCCTGGCTGACGGCCGGCCGGTGCAGCTGTCGACGAGTTGGGAGCCGTACGACCTCACCGGCGGCACACTCGTCGTCCTCCCCGAGGGAGGGCCGCACGCCGGGGCGGGGGTCGTGAACCGCATGTCGGAGATCGGCATCACCGTCAGCCACGCCGTGGAGCAGCCGGAGCCGAGGCAGTCGACCGCCGAGGAGGCCTCACTCCTGGGCATCCAGAAGGGCGCGCTCGTCACGCACATCCGGCGGACGTACTACAGCGACCAGGGTCGCCCCGTGGAGACCGCGGACATCGTCGTACCCGCCGCGCTCTGCGAGATCGTCTACGAGATCCCGATCTCTCGATAGCCCTCCGCGCGTGCCCTCTACGTGCCCCAGCGTGCCCCTTGCGTGCCCGTTCGAGCGGGAAACCGCGGGGAACAGCGGGGAGCCACAGGGCCGGGCACGAGAACGGCCCCCGACCGAATCACCAGGTCAGGGGCCGTTTCCATTGCTCTCAGCGCGGAGGCGGTGGGATTTGAACCCACGGTGACATCGCTGCCACGACGGTTTTCAAGACCGTTCCCTTCGGCCGCTCGGGCACGCCTCCCCGCGCCTGCCGGTGATCGGCGGCGCGGGGACCAGGGTAACGGGTGCGGGGTGCGCGGGTGCGGTCAGCTGTCGCCCACGCGGGAACCCAGGGTGAGTTCCGTGGTGCGCTCCTTGCCGTCGCGCTCGTAGGTGATCGTGACCTCGTCGCCCGGCTTGTGCGTCCAGATCTCGCCGATCAGGGTCGGGCCGGAGTCGATGACCCGGTCGTCGAGCTTGGTGATGACGTCGCCGGGCTGCAGGCCCGCCTTGTCGGCGGGGCCCCCCGGGTCCACCGGCTCGGAGCCGCCCGCGCCCTGCTCGGTGATCTTCGCGCCGCCGGTCGAGTCCTCCAGGGACACGGACGCGCCGATCTTGGCGTACACCGGCTTGCCCGTCTTGATCAGTTCCTGGGCGACGTACTTGGCCTGGTTGATCGGGATGGCGAAGCCCAGGCCGATCGAGCCGGCCTGTCCCGTGCCGAAGCCGCCGTTGCTGGTGGACTGGATCGCGGAGTTGATGCCGATCACGTTGCCCTTGGCGTCGAGCAGCGGGCCGCCGGAGTTGCCCGGGTTGATGGACGCGTCGGTCTGCAGGGCGCTCATGTACGAGGCCTGGCTGCCGGAGCCGTCACTGGAGGCGACCGGGCGGTTCTTCGCGCTGATGATGCCCGTCGTCACCGTGTTCGACAGGCCGAAGGGCGCGCCGATCGCGATCGTCGAGTCGCCGACCGCCACGTCGTCGGAGTTGCCGAGGGTGAGCGGCTTCAGGTCGGAGGGGGCGTTGTTCAGCTTGATGACCGCCACGTCGTAGCCCTGCGCGTGGCCGACCACCTCCGCGTCGTACTTCTTGCCGTTCGGGAAGGTCGCCGAGACCTTGCCGCCGTCGACGGCGTCCGCGACCACGTGGTTGTTGGTGACGATGTGGCCCTGGGTGTCGAAGACGAAACCGGTGCCGGTGCCGCCCTCGCCACTGCTGCTCTCGGCCTCGATCGTGACCGTGCTGGGCAGCGCCGTGGCGGCGACGCCGGCGACCGTGCCCGGGTCACGCTTCACGTTGCCGCCGCTGGTGGACGCCGAGACGGTCGTCGAGCCGTCGGTGTCGTTCTCCTTGGCCAGCGTGTAGCCGAGACCGCCGCCCAGGCCGCCCGCGACCAGCGCGGCCACCAGGACCGCGGCGACCGTACGGCCGCGCCCGCCGCCGTTCTTCGGCGCCGGCTGCTGGTACGAGGAGCCCCAGCCGCCGCCCTCGCCGTGCCCGCCGCCGCCGTACGCCGGCGGCGGCCAGGAGGCGTCGGGGGAGGATGCGGGGGGAGGGGTGGGTTCCTGTCCGCCGTGCGTGCCGAGCGGGCGGCCCCAGCCGTGCTCGCCCACCGGGGGCTGGGAAGCGGTGCCGTATCCGTGATCGGCGTTCTGCGCGGCGGGGCCCGGTTCCGGAGCCGCTCCCGGGACCGGCTGCCCCTGGTACGCCGAAGCAGCGGGAGCATCCACCGGCGCGGGCGGCGGTGCCGACGGGGCCGGGGGTACCGCGGTGCCCTCGTTCTCGGTGCTCACAGCTTCTCTCCTCGGTCCACGGCTGTTGTTGGGTCGCACTCGGTCACGCTCGTTCACGCCCGTCCACGAGCCGGCGCGATACAGCTGTGCATGTCTCTTTGTATGACGACAGCTTTTCCCATGGGCCGTCAGGGCACCATAAGCCGTTCCTGTGGGTCCGGAGTCATTCTTTATATAGGGCATTACTCACGTAAGGCACGCCACTCGATGCCTCCGACCGGACGGCGACACCGTTCACACGACTCCGGGCGAACGTCCGCCCGCGCGCGATGGCACCATGACGCGGTGACCCACGCACGACAGCACCCGCCCCAGGTCGTCGCACACCGCGGAGCCTCCGAGGACGCCCCCGAGCACACCCTGGCCGCGTACCGCAAAGCGATCGAGGACGGTGCGGACGCACTCGAATGCGATGTGCGTCTGACCGCCGACGGTCACCTCGTGTGCGTGCACGACCGTCGCGTCAACCGTACGTCCAACGGGCGCGGTGCCGTGTCGGCGCTCGAGCTCTCCGATCTGGCCGCCCTGGACTTCGGCTCCTGGAAGAGCCGCGACGCCGCCGGGGGGCCGCGTGTGGAGGAACCCGACTGGGAGCACCGCCCGGAGGACCGGGAGGCCACCTCCGTCCTCACCCTGGAGCGGCTGCTGGGGCTGGTCTCCGACGCCGGGCGCCGGGTCGAGCTGGCGATCGAGACGAAGCACCCCACGCGGTGGGCTGGTCAGGTCGAGGAGCGGCTGCTGCTCCTGCTCAAGCGGTTCGGCCTCGACGCGCCCGCCGCCGCGGAGGACTCCCCGGTGCGCGTGATGAGCTTCTCCGCGCGGTCGCTGCACCGCGTGCGCGCCGCCTCGCCGACGCTGCCCACGGTCCACCTTGCCCAGTTCGTCACGCCGCGGCTGCGCGACGGGAGGCTGCCCGCCGGTGTGCGGATCGCGGGACCCTCGATCCGCATCGCGCGCAGCCACCCCGCGTACATCGAGCGCCTCAAGCGGGCCGGCCACCAGGTGCACGTGTGGACCGTGAACGAGCCGGAGGACGTGGACCTCTGTGTGCGTCTCGGCGTGGACGCCCTCATCACCAACCGTCCCCGCGCGGTGCTCGATCAGCTCGGCCGCTGACCGCGCGGCGCACCATCCGTCCCGCCCGTCCCACGCGTAGCGCGCACATGTCTTGACCCGGCGCCCGGAACCGGCGCATCCTCACATCTCGGCCACTGCGACGAGATCCAGCCACATGGCTACGGGGTGTGCTCCGGCGCGTTCGGTGCGTGTTCGGCCGTTTCGAGTGCGTCATCGGCCGGGGATCGGCCGGTTTCCGGTTCGGGCCCATGGGGCATCCACACCGTGGCGTGGGGCGAAGGAGGTCTCGGGGGTGGCGTTGGTGGTGGCACAGGAGGTGCCCACGTCGTCGAGCATGGCCGTGCCCCATGGCCCTGCGGGCGTGGGGAAGGCAAGACGCCGGATGCGTACGCAGCTGAGCGACGGCGGGGTGGCGGACTCGGTCATCGACGACGCCGTACTGATCCTGTCCGAGTTGCTGAGCAACGCGTGCAAGCACGGCCGGCCGCTCGGCGACGCCCTGGCCGGGGACGGGGACGTACGGGCCGCGTGGCAGGTGGATCCACGCGGACGGCTCGTCGTCGAGGTCACGGACGGGGGCGGCCCGACACGCCCGGCGCCGGCCACGCCGTCGGTCACGGCGCACGGCGGCCGGGGGCTGAACATCATCACGGCGCTGGCCGACGACTGGGGTGTACGCGACGAGGTGCCGGGCGAGGTCACGGTGTGGGTGGTCGTCCACGACGACGTGTACGACCCGGACGCCAGGGCCGCCGGGCGTCGGCGCGAGGACTTCGCAGCGCGCGTGACGGCTCCGTCCGTCTCCCGTATGCCCGGGCTGGACTTCGGGGACGTCTTCGACGACGTGGGCTGAGGGCGGGCTCCCGCTCCGGGGTGGTCGCCCCGTCCACAGGTCGGCACGTTGTCCACAGGTTCCGGTCGGCCGTGGCGTGAACGGCTAGGCTCGCGCCCGTACGAGACGAGCCGTAACCGGGAGACACCCACGATGGCCAAGAAGCGACCCCAGACGAAGGCCAAGCGCCCGCAGCTCACGGACGGGCAGATCCCGGTCGTCGGCGCACGCGAGCCCTGCCCGTGCGGCAGCGGCCGCCGCTACAAGGCCTGCCACGGCCGTGAGGCCGCGCACGCGGTGACCGAGCTGGTGCACCGCCCGTTCGAGGGCCTGCCGGGCGAGTGCGACTGGGTGGCGCTGCGCGAGCTGGTGCCGGCCGCCACCGTCGGACTGACGCTCAAGGAGGACCTGCCCGAGGGCGTCCCGTCGGTCACGCTGGCCACGGTGCTGCCGATGGCCTGGCCCGCCCTGCGCCGCGACGACGGTTCGGTCCTGCTCGGCCTGCAGAACGACACCTCCTCCGGCGACATCAGCCGCGACCTCGCCGACACCCTGCAGCGCGCGCTCACCGCCGACCCGGGTACGCCGGTGCAGTCCCGGCGCGCCCCCGCCGACGGTGTCCGGCTGCAGGATCTGCTCGACCCCGAGGGCGCTTTCGAGCCGGTCGTGCACAGCGGCTTCGAGTTCTGGGTCCCGGACCCGGAGAACGCCACGCCGGACGTCACCGCCTCCCTGGAGCGGGCCAACGCCGCGGCCATCCCGACCGTGAAGCTGACGGGCGTGGACTCGGCGTACTGGTGCGAGACGCCGGAGAAGAACCATCTGCGGTGGGTCATGCCGTACCCCGAGGAGCAGCTTCTGGACGCTCTCGCACGGCTGCACGCGGCGGGACGCTCCTCGCTCGGCGAGGGCACCCGTCTCGTGGGTTCCTTCCGCGCTCACGGCCTCACCGTGCCGGTATGGGACCTGCCGAGCGCGGTCGGTGCCGAGGACGTGGAGAAGCCGGCGGCCGAGTTCGCCGAGCGGCTCGCCGCCGCGCTGGCCACGGAGGCGCCGCTGACCGCCGACGAGCGCCGCGCTCGCGGCGGGCTGACGAACCGCCAGGTCACGCTCAGCTGAGGCGGGGGTCCGCGACGGGGTTCCGCCGGCTCCCCGGCCGGCGGAACCGGCCTGTCGCGCACCACCGTACTCATGCGTAACTCCCGTCGCGGACAAGCCAGTCGGTGACCGGAAACGCCGAGATCGAATTTGCGAACCGCCGATCTCTTGTTACCGTTCCCATAGCCCGGTTGCTGGTGCATCCCCCGTCGCCAGCAACCGGGTCTTCGCATGCCCCCGCCGTTCACGGAACGCGTTCGACCGCCGACGTCCCGTTGCCATGGGCGAGTTGCCCCGGAGCACGGTGACGGCGGATCCCGGGGCCGTGCATCGACCGCCGCGCGCAGACGTGAACCCCGCCGGCGTCGGCGGGGTTCAGCGGCTTGTCGTTGGTACCGGGCCGGGGGCATACCGCCCGTGGACCGTGCCCCCGGTGGGGCATATGCGTCGCGCGGGACGCGCGGCCTACAGCTCCGGCGCGTTCACGCCCGTACGGGTCAGGGCGTGGACCACGGCGTCCACCACCGCCTCCACGTCCGGCACCCACGGCGAGGCCGAGCCGGGCAGTGGCGCCCGCTCCCAGTGGATCTCGCCCTGCGCGGTCCGCGACGGAGGCAGCGCGATGTAGCCGCCCTCGCCGTGGAAACGGAGGGAGCCGGGCACGAAGTCCTTCGCGTACAGCAGCTCACCCAGCTGTTCCATGGAGTACGGCCGCACCAGGATCGACCAGCGGGCCGGCGCGGCGACGACCGGCCCGAGCCGCATACCGCGCCGGTCGAGCGCGCCGAGGGCGCGGGCGGCCGCCGCCGCGGGCAGGGACACCGCACAGGGCGCGTTGCCTCCGGTGGCCAGGACGATCGGCGCCGTGGGCCGGTTGCCCCACCACCAGCGCACCATGCGCGCGTCGGTCGTGGCGGCGAGGAGGCCGGGGTCGAACGGGTGGGCACCCGGCACCGTGCACTCGGGGTCGGGGCAGGCGCAGCGGGACCGGTCCTGCGGGTCCACCGCCACGCCCGGGAGTACGGGCCACTGCCAGTCCGAGGCGAAGGTCAGGGCCGCGCCGATCAGATCGGGCCCTTCGTCGCCGCGCCGGGACAGGAGCCTGCGTCGCCTTCCGAGGATCTCGCGCATGAGCGCTCGTTCCTTTCCGTTGCACGCCTGGCAACACCGTGGGTCCAGATCACGTCATGTGTCGATCACTTCACTGTGCGTACCTGTTGGCGCATCACACCCCCGCGCCGGGCAGGGGGAACCCCTATGGGCCGAGCATGGGCTGCCTCCGCGGCCGTTCCACCCATACTGCGTGTATCAGAAGTACGGGCGTGGCGTGGGGGTGGCGAAGTCTGGCGTTTACCGTCGCGCGTGTTTCTCTCCGCCTCCGCCACGGGAGGATGGGGCACGGTCGTCGGTGGTTAAGACGCCCGGGTCCGTCGCCAGGTTCCCGAGTGGTTTCCAACCACCCCTGGCCTTCTCCGAGTACGTACCCATCACGACCGCTGTGACGCTCCGTCGAGCAAGGCCAGTCGACCGCAATAAGCCTCCCCCTGAGGCAGTTTCAAGCCAACTTCACATTTCGGCAAGAGGTGTGCCGGGAGTTCCCTTCAGTCTCACGGACACCAGGAATCCCAGCAGGACAATGCTGGACATCTCCTCACGAGTACGTGTACATGTGGAGACACTGCCGGCGACGCAGAATGACATGGGGGTTTGCGATGCTTTTGAGCAGTACGTACCGGTCGGAAAGCCGGACACCATGAACGCCCCGCACCCTCCGAAAGTGGCCGGAATCGATTCAACGGTTCCCTCGCCCGCACACACTGTCGCGCCCGTCGCGAGTACCTCCCCCACCCCTGCGGCAAACCCCCAGCACGCGCCGGGCGCGCTGCTCCAGGACCGCCTTGCCGGCTGGGTCTCCGACCTCACGACCCTGCACGAGCTCACCGAACGTCTGGCACGCGCGGACACGCTCGACGAGGCGCTCCGGGAACTGCTCCGCGCGGGAGCCGCCCTGGTGGGCGCGCGGCGCGGCCTCGTCGCCCTGGAGCCCGCCGACGGTCTCGGCCCGGCCACCAGCGTCGGCCTGGGACTGGCCCGCGCGGATCTCGGCCACCTGGAGACGGTGCCGCGCGGCTCACTGCCGTACGGCAGGATCCTCGACGGGCTGCCCGGTACCGACGACGGCGTCGCCGAGCCCGATCTGTTCGCCGAGAAGGGGCTCGACCCCCGGCACCGCGAGGTCGCCGCCCGCCTCGGCTACGCGGCCAGCTTCACCCTCCCCCTCACCGCCGAGGTCTCCGGGCGCCTGGGGGCCGCGGTGTGGCTCTACGACGAGCCGGCCGAGCCGTCGGAGCGGCAGCGCCACCTCGTCGGCCTGTACGTCCGCCACGGCGCCGAGTACCTGGCGCGACTCCTCGAACTCGAGCGCACACGTGTGCGCATGGCCACGATGGCCGAGGAGCTGCTGCCCTCCCGGCTCCCCCGGGTCCCGGGCGTCCAGCTCGCCGCGCGGCACCGCACGTCCCCGCGCGGAGGCGGCGACTGGTACGACGCGCTGCCGCTGCCGGACGCCGCGCTCGGACTCACCGTGGGCTCCGTCACCGGGTCGGGGCCCAGCGCGGTCGCCGCGATGGGACGGCTGCGGGCGTCGCTGCGCGCGTACGCCGTGATGGAGGGCGAGGACCCCGTCGCCGTCCTGTCGGACCTGGAGCTGCTGCTCCGGCTCACCGAACCCGCCCGGTCGGCCACCGCCCTGTTCGGCTACTGCGAACCCGCGCTGCGCCGGATCACGCTGGCGGGCGCCGGGCACAGTCCGCCGCTGCTGCTCGGCGAGCGCCGCACCGAGTTCGTCGAGACGTCGGTATCCGCTCCCCTGGGCATGCTGGCCTGCTGGGAGGCGCCCAGTGTGGAGGTCCAGGCGGAGCCGGGGGAGACGGTGCTGATGTACACCGACGGGCTGCTGCACCGCACCGGCGACCCGACCGACCGCGCCTTCGCCCGGCTGCACGCGGCCGCGGCGGGGGTTCCCAAGGCCCTGCGCCACGACCCCGGCGCCGTCGCCGACCACGTCCTTCGCGCGGTGCTGCCCGACGGAGCGGACACGACGCAGTCCAGGGAGGACGTCGTCCTGCTCGCGGCGCGGTTCGAGTAGCCGCGCCCGTCCCTCCGCGCCACCGGTCCGTGCCCCGTTCGGCCGATTCCGTACGACCGTACGATGGGGGGTGGTCCAGTGCCGTATCTAGGAGGATGACCGTGGCGGAGGAGCTGCCGGAGACCCCGGAGACTGCCGAAGAGGAGCCCGTCAAGCAGCGCAAGAACGGCCTGTACCCGGGCGTGTCCGACGAGCTGGCCGAGAACATGAAGAGCGGCTGGGCCGACACCGGACTGCACGACCTGCGGCCGGTCCCCCAGGCCGCCGAGACCGCCGCCCGCCGCTCGGCGCTCTCCGCCCGGTTCCCGGGCGAGCGTCTGGTCGTCCCCGCGGGCAACCTGAAGACGCGGTCGAACGACACGGAGTACGCCTTCCGCGCGTCCGTCGAGTACGCGTACCTCACCGGCAACCAGACCGAGGACGGCGTCCTCGTCCTGGAGCCCACGGCCGGCGGCCACAAGGAGACGATCTACCTCCTGCCCCGCTCCGACCGTGAGAACGGCGAGTTCTGGCTGGACGGGCAGGGCGAGCTGTGGGTCGGCCGCCGGCACTCCCTCACCGAGGCGGAGCAGCTCTACGGCATCCCCGCCTCCGACGTCCGCGAGCTGGCCGGCGCGCTGCGCGAGGCCACCGGCCCGGTGCGGGTCGTGCGCGGGTACGACGCCGGCATCGAGGCGGCGCTGACGGACAAGGTCACCGCCGAGCGCGACGAGGAGCTGCGGGTCTTCCTCTCCGAGGCGCGACTGGTCAAGGACGACTTCGAGATCGGCGAGCTGCAGAAGGCCGTCGACTCCACCGTGCGCGGCTTCGAGGACGTCGTGAAGGTCCTCGACAAGGCCGAGGCCACCTCCGAGCGCTACATCGAGGGAACGTTCTTCCTGCGCGCCCGCGTGGAAGGCAACGACGTCGGCTACGGCTCCATCTGCGCCGCCGGCCCGCACGCGTGCACGCTGCACTGGGTGCGCAACGACGGACCGGTCCGCTCCGGCGACCTGCTGCTCCTCGACGCCGGCGTGGAGACGCACACGTACTACACCGCCGACGTCACGCGCACGCTGCCGATCAGCGGCACGTACGACGAGCTGCAGAAGAAGATCTACGACGCCGTGTACGACGCCCAGGAGGCCGGTATCGCGGCGGTGAAGCCCGGCGCCAAGTACCGCGACTTCCACGACGCCGCCCAGCGCGTGCTGGCCGAGCGGCTCGTCGAGTGGGGCCTGGTCGAAGGCCCGGTGGAGCGGGTGCTGGAGCTCGGCCTGCAGCGTCGCTGGACGCTGCACGGCACCGGTCACATGCTCGGTATGGACGTCCACGACTGCGCCGCCGCGCGGACCGAGACGTACGTCGACGGCACGCTGGAACCCGGCATGGTGCTCACCGTCGAGCCGGGCCTGTACTTCCAGGCCGACGATCTGACCGTGCCCGAGGAGTACCGGGGCATCGGCGTCCGCATCGAGGACGACATCCTGGTGACCGCGGACGGCAACCGGAACCTGTCCGACGGGCTGCCCCGGCGGTCGGACGAGGTCGAGGCGTGGATGGCGGGCCTCAAGGGCTGACGCACAGGGACACGGAGGCCGGGTGCACGCGTGTGTGCCCGGCCTTCGCTACACCGCGACGAGCGGGGCGTCCTCGCGCCACTTGAGGATCTTGTCGAAGCTGACCACCGTGCCACCCCGGCCCGGCTTGTTGCCGATGTGGACGTGGTCGGCGAGCTCCTGGATGAGCCCAAGACCCCGCCCGTGCTCCGCGTCGGCCGGCGCCTGCCGGGGGCGGCTCCCGGTCGCGCCGGGAAAGCCTGGACCGGTGTCGGCGACCTCGATGCGGCACTTCTCGCCGTCGAGGTAGGCCGTCACCCGGTACGCCTCCGACATGGCGCCCCGCGCGGTGTCCCCGCCGTGCTCCACCGCGTTCGCACAGGCCTCGCTGAGGGCGACGGAGAGGTCGTAGGAGATGTCCGGGTCGACGCCCGCGGTCTCCATGGTGCCGAGCAGCAGGCGCCGCGCGAGCGGCACGCTGGCGGCATCGCGGCGCAGATGGAGTGACCACCAGATGCTCATGCTCCAGCCTCCTGGCTGCGGCTCGACATACCGTTACGTATTGCCCTGAGTGCCCGTCGGTAAGCGTGCAGTTGACGTGACACCGCCCATATGGCGGGTGTGTCGTGCGGCCGATCGGTGTATGTGGGGCGCCCTGTCGCAGATGTGATCTTCCGGGCGTACCTCATCTTGCGGACCTGCCGTACGACGACCGGTGGACCGGTGCGATGATGGGCGCGCCATGACTGCCCCCCACCCGCGCACGGCGCGCTCCGGACACGAAGTCCGGATCCTGCGGGCCGCGGTGTTCGCCGCGGTCTGCGTCGTGCTGGCCGGGGCGGGCCACACCGTCGCCTCCTGCGCCGCCGTCCCCCTGTGGACACTGGGCGCGGGATTCCTCGGGGCCGTCGCGGTCGCGGTGCCGCTCGCCGGACGGGCGAGATCGCTGCCGGGGATCGCGGCGCTGCTGGCAGGCGGTCAGACGGCCCTGCACATGCTTTTCGGCCTGGGGCAGCACGGTGTGCCCGCCCCGGGTTCGTCGTCCGCGCTCTCCGACGCGGCGCTGGTCGAACGGGCCGCGCGGCTGCTGTGCGGCACCGCCGCGGCCCGAATCAGCCCAGCCGAGGCCGAACGTGTCCTCACCGACGCGCGGATCCACCACGCCGGGGCCGCCCACGCGGAGACCGCCACGGTCGCCCCGGCGTCGCTGCTGCCGTCGCTGCCGATGCTGCTCGGCCACGTCCTCGCCGCGCTCGCCGCGGGATGGCTGCTGCGCCGCGGTGATCTGGCGCTGCTGCGGCTGACCGAACTGTCGGCGCACGGCGTCGCCGAGGGCGCCCTCGTACGGTCGCTCCGCGCGGCGCTCACCCTGGTGCGTGCCCTGCGCGCCGGACTCCCGGGAGCACCGGAAGGGGCCCCGCGCATGCCGCGCACCGCGCTGCTCGCACCGCCCCTGCCCCGTACCCCCGCACTCCAGCACACGGTGATCCGCCGGGGCCCGCCCGCCGCCGGCACCGCACTCGCTCTCGCCGCCTGACGCGCCGCTCCGGGTTCCACCACGGAGAGGGGCGCCGGTGTGCGGCACGCGCGTGCGGCTTTTCCGTGTGCTCCCGGCCGTGCTCCATGGAGGCCGTCCGACGGCACACGCGGCACATCCCTCACCGTCAACAACCTCATCGAAGCGGAGTGCTTCTGCCATGAAGGCTTCCCGTATCGCCGCCGCCGCTGCCGTCGCCGGTGTCGCCGTTCTCGCCGTGTCCACCCCCTCCTTCGCGCACGTGAGCGTGCAGCCGGAGGGCACGGCCGCCAAGGGCGGCTACGCGGTCGTCGACTTCAAGGTCCCCAACGAGCGGGACAACGCCTCGACCACCAAGCTCGAGATCACGTTCCCCACGGACCACCCGCTGGCGTCCGTGATGCCGCAGCCGGTCGACGGCTGGGACGTCAAGGTCACCAAGTCCAAGCTGGACAAGCCGCTCGAGATGCACGGCAAGAAGATCGACGAGGCGGTCTCCAAGGTCACCTGGACCGCCAAGGGCGACGGCATCGAGCCCGGCTTCTTCCAGAAGTTCCCGGTCTCCGTCGGCACGCTGCCCGAGGACGCCGACGAACTCGTCTTCAAGGCCCTGCAGACGTACTCCAACAAGGAGGTCGTCCGCTGGATCGAGGTGCCGCAGGAGGGCCAGGAGGAGCCGGAACACCCGGCGCCCGTGCTCGCCCTGTCCGAGGCCACCGAGGACGGTCACTCGCACGGCGCCGCGGCCGACAAGGACGCGGAGGACACCGCGGGCGCCGAGAACGCCTCGGCCGAGACCTCCGCCTCCGCCGACGAGGGCGACTCCGGCGGTACGGACACCACCGCCCGCGTCCTGGGCGTCGTCGGCATCGTGGTCGGTGCCGCGGGCGTCGCCTACGGCGTACTCGCCGGCCGTCGGCGCACCACCGCCTGACATTTCTCTCCGCTCGACGGCGCGCACCGGGCCGCTCACGGCCCCGTGGCCGGTTCCGGTGCGCGCCGGAGCACTCACCTCTCAGGACCCTTCATGCGCAACAAGACCTTCGCGGCGGCGGCCCTGCTCGCCGTCGCCTCCCTCACTCTCTCGGCCTGCGGCAGCGGGAACGGCGACAGCGGCACCCCCGTCGCCGTGGTGTCCGAGGAGGCCGGCTCCCAGAAGGCGGCCACCGTCCTCGACAAGCCGTTCGAGAAGCCCGACCTCGTGCTCACCGACACCCAGGGCAAGAAGTACGACCTCCGCGCGGAGACCGCCGGCCGGCCCACGCTGATCTACTTCGGCTACACGCACTGCCCCGACGTCTGCCCGCTGACGATGAACAACCTCGCCGTGGCGAAGAAGCAGCTGCCCCAGGACCAGCAGGACGCACTGCGGATCGTGTTCGTCACCACCGACCCCGAACGCGACACCTCCGCCGCCCTGGGCACCTGGCTCAAGGGCATCGACTCCCAGGTCGTCGGTCTGACCGGCGACTTCGACACCATCCAGGCCGGGGCGCGCACCCTCGGCATCTCCATCGACCCGCCGCGCAAGGACGACAACGGCAAGACCGTCTCCGACCACGGCACCCAGGTCATCGCCTTCTCTCCGAAGACCGACGGCGG
Organism: Streptomyces sp. NPDC048584; assembly: GCF_043199595.1. NCBI lineage: Bacteria > Bacillati > Actinomycetota > Actinomycetes > Kitasatosporales > Streptomycetaceae > Streptomyces > Streptomyces sp. NPDC048584. Next base: position 165,986 of record NZ_JBICWF010000010.1, on the reverse strand, counting down.
TTACGTCCTCTACGGCGAGGACGCCACCGTCGACGACTACACCAAGGATCTGCCCAAGCTCATCAAGGGCGAGAACCCGTGAGGCGCCCGGCAGTCGCGGCCCTCGTCGCCGCCGGGGCGCTCGCCCTGGCCGGCTGCGGCGGGTCCGGCAGCGGCGAGGCGGCGCTGTCCGTCGGCTCCGCGTACATGCCGCAGCCGGTGTCCGACATGGCCGCCGGTTTCCTCACCATCACCAACGACGGCGGCACCGCGGACCGGCTCACCTCGGTCAGCAGCGACGCCGCCGGCCAGGTCACCGTGCACCGCACCGTCGACGGGGCCATGCGGGAGGCCGAGTCCCTCGACATCCCGGCGCACGGCAGCCTGGTGCTGGAGAGCGGCGGAAACCATCTGATGTTCGAGCGGCTGAAGCGGAAGCCCGAGGAAGGCCAGAAGGTCTCCGTCGAGCTGACCTTCGACCGGTCCGACCCCGTCACGGTCGAGATCCCGGTCAAGTCGGCCACCTATTCCCCGAAGACCGGACACTGAGGGAGACACCCCTGTGACCCAGACCATCGCCCCCCGCGTGCGGACCCTGGTGCTGCTGCTCCTGGCCGTCACCGGCGCGCTCCTCGCCGGAGCCGCTCCCGCCTCCGCGCACGCCGCGCTGACCGGCAGCGACCCCGGGCAGGGGGCGGTGGTCGACACGGCGCCCGCCCAGATCTCGCTCACCTTCTCCGAGCAGATCGCCGTGAGCGACGACGCCGTGCGCGTCCTCGACCCCAAGGGCAAGCGGATCGACAAGGGCGAGCCGGCCAACCCCAGCGGCACGACCTACACCGTGCGACTGCTCAGCGGGCTGCCCGACGGCACGTACACCGTCGCGTACCAGGTGGTCTCCGCGGACAGCCACCCCGTCGCCGGTGCCTTCACCTTCTCCATCGGCGCCCCCTCCGAGACCACCGTCTCGGTCTCCGCGCAGGCCTCCGACGACGGTCTGATCGGCTGGCTCTACGGCATCGGCCGCTACGTGTCCTACGCCGGCTTCGTCGTCATGGCCGGCGGGGCCGCCTTCGTGCTCGCCTGCTGGGGGCGCGGCGCCGGTGTGCGGGCGGTCCAGCGGCTGGTCGTCTCCGGATGGCTGGCGCTCACCGGCGCCACACTCGCGCTGCTGCTCCTGCGCGGCTCCTACACCACCTCCGGGGCGGTCGGCGACGTCTTCGACCTGTCCCTGCTCGGGGACGTGCTCCAGACGAAGACCGGCGCGGCACTGGTGTCCCGGCTGCTGCTGCTCGCCGCGGCGGCCCTGTTCATCGCCGTGCTGTTCGGCGCCTACGACAAGCGGGAGGACGAGGAGAAGCGGGACCTGACCTTCGGGCTGGCGATCGGCGGTACGGTCGTTGCGGCCGGGATCGCCGCGAGCTGGGCCATGTCGGAGCACGCCTCCCAGGGGCTCCAGCCGGGTATCGCCATGCCCGTCGACGTGCTCCACCTGCTCGCCGTCGCCGCCTGGCTCGGCGGACTCACCACCCTGCTCGTCGCCCTCTACCGGGCGCCCGCCGACACCCCGGTCGGCCAGGACACCGTCCAGCGGTTCTCGCGGCTCGCCTTCGGCAGCGTGGTGACACTGGTCGTCACCGGCGTCTACCAGAGCTGGCGTCAGCTCGGCTCCTGGTCGGCCTTCACCGACACCCGGTACGGGCAGCTGCTGCTTGTCAAGATCGTCCTGGTGGCGCTCATGGTCGCGGCCGCCTCCGTCTCCCGCCGCTGGACCGCACGGCTGGCGGCGGGGCCGGCGACGGTGGCGGATCGCGGCCGCGAGGAGAAGCAGCCGGTGGCGGCAGGCAGGGCTGCCGGGGCTGAGTCCGCCGAGGCCGACCGGGCTGCCGGGGCCGGCAAGGCCGGTTCGGGAAGTGCCCGGGCCGGGGAGGCCGGCTCCGGGACGGCCGGCTCGGGCTCGGACGAGGCCGACTCCGGTGCCACCGGCGTCGAAGAGACCGGGTCCGAAAAGGGCGACGCCGTGACCATCAGGTCCGGGAAGGGCCGCTCCGGGACTGCCGGGAACGGGGCTGCCGCGATCGGGACTGCCGAGTCCGGCGTGGCCGGCTCCGGGGCCGCGAAGGCCGAGTCCGGGGCCGTCAGGTCCGGCAAGGGTGACCCCGGAGCTTCCGGGACTGCGGGGGCCGGCGAAGGCGACGGCGCCCGCGCCGCTCAGCTCGCGCGGCAGCGCGCCGCGGTGGAGAGCGCCCGGCAGAAGCGGCTGCGGGACGCCGACCCGGACCGCTTCGGACTGCGTCGCTCCGTCCTCGCCGAAGCGGGCATAGCCGTGGTCCTGCTCGCCGTCACCACCGTACTGACCCAGACGGAGCCCGGACGTACGGAGCAGGACGCCAAGGCGGCCACCTCCTCGTCGTCCTCCTCGACCCCCTCGACGGGCCAGGGCACCGGCGCGGTGACGCTGAACATGTCCTTCGACACCGGCGGCGAGAAGGGCAAGGGCGTCGTCACGGTCGACCTCGACCCCGCCCGGGTCGGCGACAACACCATGCACGTCTATGTGGAGGGCACGGACGGCCGGCCCTTCGACGTCCCCGAGGTGAAGATCGCCCTCACCCTCGACGCCAAGGACATCGGGCCGCTGCCCGTGGCCCCCGACCGCATCACCACCGGACACTGGTCGGCGAGTGGCGTACAGATCCCCATGACGGGCGACTGGAAGGTCGAGGTGACCGTGCGGACCTCCGACATCGACCAGGTGACCGTCTCGAAGAACGCGAAGATCGGCTGAACCACCATGCCCGACCAGTCCATTTCGCAGGTCCGGACCCCCGAACCGCCCCAGGAGGAGCAAGGGGACCGGACCGTCGGCCACGGCATCACCCGACGCCGACTGCTCGGCACGACCGGTGCCACCGGGCTCGCCCTCGGGGCGGCCGGCGGGGCCGTGGGATACGCGTCGGCGCCCGCCGGTGCCACCCCCCTGACCTCGGTCGGCGACAGCCAGGTCCCGTTTCACGTGAAACATCAGCCCGGCATCACCCAGCCGCTCCAGGCCCGCGGTCATCTCATCGCCTTCGACCTCGCCGCCGGCGCGGGGCGCAAGGAGGCGGCCGCCCTGCTGCGCCGCTGGTCGGACACCGCCCGCCGACTGATGGCGGGCGAGCCCAGCGCGCAGGACGACACCGGTGTGGCCGGCGACGCCGGCCCCTCCGCCCTGACCCTCACCTTCGGCTTCGGCCACAGCTTCTTCGCCCGCACCGGCCTGGAGGAGCGGCGCCCGGTCGCCCTGGACCCGCTGCCCGACTTCTCCTCCGACCACCTCGACAAGGCCCGTAGCAACGGCGATCTGTGGGTGCAGATCGGCGCCGACGACGCCCTCGTGGCCTTCCACGCCCTGCGCGCCGTCCAGAAGGACGCGGGTTCGGCGGCCAGGGTGCGCTGGCAGATGAACGGCTTCAACCGCTCACCCGGTGCCACCGCCCGCCCCATGACCGCCCGCAATCTGATGGGCCAGGTCGACGGCACCCGCAACCCCAAGCCCGCCGACTCCGACTTCGACCAGCGGATCTTCGTCCCGGAGCAGGGCGAGCCCGCCTGGATGGCGAACGGCTCCTACGCCGTCGTACGCCGTATCCGCATGCTGCTGGACGACTGGGAGAAGCTGTCGGTCAAGGAGCAGGAGGGCGTCATCGGGCGCCGCAAGTCCGACGGGGCACCGCTGTCCGGCGGGACCGAGACGTCCGACATGGACCTGGAGAAGACCGATTCGCAGGGCAACCTGGTCGTCCCCTTCAACGCCCACGCGAGGATCACCCGGCCCGATCAGAACGGCGGCGCGGCCATGCTCCGCCGCCCGTTCTCGTACCACGACGGCATCGGCACGGACGGGGTGCCGGACGCGGGCCTGCTGTTCATCTGCTGGCAGGCCGATCCGGTGCGCGGTTTCGTACCGGTGCAGCGCAAGCTCGACCGCGGCGACGCCCTCACGCCGTTCGTACGCCACGAGTCGAGCGGGCTGTTCGCGGTGCCGGGCGGCGCGGCGGAGGGCGAGTATGTGGGCCAGCGACTGCTGGAGGGGTGAGAACCGCTCCGGCTCACTCCTGAGGGCCGCATCGGGAGATGCCGTCGGCCGGGCCCATTAGGGTGAGGTCATGCCAGCGAGCTATGCGTATCTCGGTCCAGAGGGCACCTTCACCGAAGTCGCCCTGCGCACGCTTCCCGAGGCGGCCACCCGTGAGCTGATCCCATACGTGTCCGTGCAGTCCGCGCTCGACGCGGTGCGCGTCGGCGAGGCCGAGGCCGCGTTCGTCCCCATCGAGAACTCGGTCGAGGGCGGTATCACCACCACCCTCGACGAACTCGTCGCGGGCACCCCGCTGATGATCTACCGCGAGGTGCTGCTGTCGATCACCTTCGCGCTGCTCGTCCGTCCGGGCACCAAGCTGTCGGACATCAAGACGGTCACCGCCCACCCGGCCGCCCAGCCGCAGGTCCGCAACTGGCTGAAGACGCATCTCCCGGACGTCGTCTGGGAGTCGGCGGCCTCCAACGCGGACGGTGCGCGACTGGTCCAGGAGGGCCGGTACGACGCCGCCTTCGCCGGTGAGTTCGCGGCCGCCCGGTACGGCCTGGAGGCCCTGGAGACGGGGATCCACGACGCTGAGAACGCCCAGACCCGCTTCGTCCTGGTGGGCCGTCCCGCCCGGCCCGCCGCTCCCACGGGCGCCGACAAGACCTCCGTGGTGCTGTGGCAGCGCGACGACCACCCCGGCGGTCTGCGCGATCTGCTGGGCGAGTTCGCCACGCGCGGCATCAACCTGATGCTGCTCCAGTCCCGGCCGACCGGCGCCGGGATCGGCAACTACTGCTTCTGCGTCGACGCCGAGGGCCATATCTCGGACCGCCGGATGGCCGAGGCCCTGATGGGACTCAAGCGGATCTGTCTGCAGGTGCGTTTCCTCGGCTCGTACCCGCGCGCGGATGTGCGTCCGGGAGAGGTGCGGCCGCCGTTCCCCGGGACGTCGGACGAGGAGTTCGTGGGGGCCGCGGACTGGGTCGCCCGGTGCCAGGACGGGCGGTTCTGACGGGCCCTGGGGCATCTTTCGGCGCCGTAGGGGCCAGTCCTACCTGCTGATTTTCATTGTCCACAGAAGTTATCCACAGGCCCGCTTCTCTACCTGGGGACAAGTCGACACCGAAGCGGCATTGGGTCGACAAATCGGCCCACGGGCCATGATCCCGTTTATCGCCCCGCCCCTCACCCTTCGTCCACCCTTTTCCTTTGGTCAACCCTTTGAGGTGAGCTCTTTCCACCCAAAAGTGGTGAAGAGAGGAGTTTGTCCCGGGAATCCTCGACGGTGATCAAGCATTTCGGAGTGATCGATTCCGGCATCCACAGATCTTCCCCACACCCTGTGGATAACTTCCCCTGCAGGGTGAACGCCTGTGGACAACCGAAGCCCAAGTTCCGCTCACCGCAGGGAAGTCAGGTCAACCGGCAGCCCGCGAACCTACCCGTTCCGGGGGAAGTGGCGCATTCATTGACCTTGCGGAACATATTGCGCATTTGCCCCATGGCGGAACGTGTGCCATGACACCGCAATAGTGAGTCGTGAGGCGTCGCCCCGCACCGGTAGCCTTGACCGCGTGATTGACCTTCGCCTGCTTCGTGAGGACCCCGACCGTGTGCGCGCTTCCCAGCGCGCCCGTGGAGAGGACGTCGCGCTCGTCGACGCCCTCCTGTCTGCCGACGAGCGGCGCAGGTCGTCCGGCGTCCGCTTCGACGAGCTGCGCGCCGAGCAGAAGTCGCTCGGCAAGCTCGTCCCCAAGGCCTCCGGTGACGAGAAGGCCGAGCTGCTGAAGCGGGCCGGCCAGCTCGCCGCCGACGTCAAGGCGGCCGACGCCGACCGCGACGCCGCCGCGACGGAGACCCAGGAACTGCTGCTCAGGCTGAGCAACCTCGTCCACCCCGCCGTCCCCGTCGGCGGCGAGGAGGACTTCGTCACGCTGGAGACGCACGGAGACATCCGCGACTTCGACGCCGAGGGCTTCGCGCCCAGGGACCACCTGGAGCTCGGCCAGCTCCTCGGCGCCATCGACGTCGAGCGGGGTGCCAAGGTCTCGGGCTCCCGCTTCTACTTCCTGACCGGCGTCGGCGCGCTGCTCGAGCTCGCCCTGGTGAACGCCGCGATGGCGCAGGCCACGGCCGCCGGCTTCACGCCGATGCTGACCCCCGCGCTGGTGCGCCCCCAGTCGATGGCGGGCACCGGGTTCCTCGGCCAGGCGGCCCAGGACGTCTACCACCTCGACAAGGACGACCTCTACCTGGTCGGCACGTCCGAGGTGGCGCTCGCCGCCTACCACATGGACGAGATCCTCGACGCCGACCGGCTGCCGCTGCGCTACGCGGGCTTCTCGCCCTGCTTCCGCCGCGAGGCCGGCTCGCACGGCAAGGACACCCGGGGCATCTTCCGCGTGCACCAGTTCGACAAGGTCGAGATGTTCTCGTACGTCGCCCCGGAGGACTCACAGGCGGAGCACCAGCGGCTGCTGGAGTGGGAGAAGCAGTGGCTCACGTCGCTGGAGCTGCCGTTCCGCGTGATCGACGTCGCCTCGGGCGACCTGGGTTCCTCGGCCGCGCGTAAGTACGACTGCGAGGCGTGGATTCCGACCCAGGGCAAGTACCGCGAGCTGACCTCGACCTCGGACTGCACCGAGTACCAGTCGCGCCGGCTGTCGATCCGCGTCCGTGAGGACAAGAAGGTGCGCCCGCTGGCCACGCTCAACGGCACGCTGTGCGCCGTACCGCGCACGATCGTCGCGATCCTGGAGAACCACCAGCAGGCCGACGGCTCCGTGCGCGTGCCCGAGGTGCTGCGTCCGTACCTGGGCGGCCGGGAGATCCTGGAGCCGGTCAGCAAGTGAGCACCGTCTTTCCCTACCGGCTCATCGCCACGGACCTCGACGGCACGCTGCTGCGGGAGGACCAGTCGGTCTCCCGCCGCACCCGTGACGCGCTCGCCGCGGCCACCTCGGCGGGCGCCGCGCACATCGTCGTCACCGGCCGCGCGGTGCCCTGGACCCGCCCGATACTCGAGGACCTCGGCTACGAGGGGCTCGCCGTCTGCGGCCAGGGCGCGCAGGTGTACGACGCCGGCGCGGACCGCCTGCTGACGTCGGTGACCCTGGACCGGCAGCTGGCCGGGGTGGCGCTGGCCAAGATCGAGGCGGAGGTCGGCCCGCTGTACCTGGCGGCCAGCCGTGACGGTCTGGACGGCGATGTGCTGGTCGGCCCCGGGTACGAGGTCAAGGGCGCACTCCCGGCGACACCGTTCACGGAGGCGTCCGACCTGTGGACGGCGCCGCTGAACAAGCTGTACATCCAGCACCCGCGGCTGACGTCGGACGAGCTCGCCGAGGCGGCCACCCGGGTCGCGGGCGGGTTCGTCACCGTCACCATGGCGGGCGAGGGGATCGTCGAACTGCTCCCGCTCGGCCTCTCGAAGGCCACGGGCCTGTCGCTGGCCGCGCGCAGGCTGGGCGTGAAGGCCGCGGAGACGATCGCCTTCGGCGACATGCCCAACGACATCCCGATGTTCGCCTGGTCCGCCCACGGCGTAGCCATGGCCAACGCCCATGAGGACCTGAAGTCGGTGGCCGACGAGGTGACGACCTCGAACGAGCAGGACGGCATCGCGCAGACCCTGGAACACCTTCTCCCGTAACCACGGCGCCCTGGCCGCGTTACTGCGGGCAATCGTGCCTCCCCAGTGTCTGAACGGCCTGGGAGGCACCTCCAGGGCGGCACGGGTGGGCGGGGGGGGCACCTCCCGCCCGAGCGCGGCCGAGAGTGGGGGAAGCACCCCGTAGGCGCCGGGCTGCGCAACCGCAACCCCACCCGCCCCCACCCGCAGCACCGCCTCAGAAGAGGCGAAACCAGGGAAGGGCGGCCCACGCGCCACAGATGCGCGTGCTCGAAGCGGCCGCCCCGGACAGCCCCTGTACGGACGGACTCAACGGAGCAGCAGAAACAACTCCGGAGTCCCCCCACAAGCTGCCCTGACAGGAACGGGACATGCCGTGCATGGACACCCCCCGCTCCCCTCCCGGCAATCGGCGCCGGACTTTCCCGGCGATGCGGACACCACTCTGCCCGCCGGAGAAGACCGACGCCACCGAATAATCCGGCGAGGACCGCCTACTCCTCCCCGGCCAGCGTCAGCGACCGCAGCTTCTGCCCGGCGTACCACGTCGCCAGCACGGTCACCGCGACCAACAGCACCGTCGCCGTCGTCAGACCCACGTCCGAGGTCACCAGCTCACCGCCGGACACCTTCTGCGCCACCGCCAGCGACCACTGCTGAACGCTCAGCGTGCGCGCACCCGGCACCAGGGAGCCGAACAGCGCCTCCCAGACCAGCGCGTAGACCAGCCCGAACACCACCGCGTGCCGCGAGACGGTACCCAGCAGCAGGAACAGTGCCGCGTACGCGATCGAGGCGACCAGCGCGGCCACGGTGTAGGCGACGGCGACCTGCTGGCCGTTGCCGTTGAGGATGAAGCCCGCGATCAGGGTCGGCACCGCCGAGAACACCATGGTGACGGCGATCGCGACGATCAGCTTGGTGTAGATGATGGTCGGCCGCTTGATCGGCTTGGACAGCAGGTACACCACCGAGCCGTCGTCGATCTCGGGACCGATGGCCCCGGTTCCGGCGATGACACCGATGATCGGCACCATGGTGGCGAGCGCGAGCCCGCCGAGGACGTCCGCCGCGGTCTGGTCGTCGGCGCCGGCGAGGGCGCGCACGGCCAGGGAGATCGCGATCAGCAGCAGCGGCAGGGCGCCCAGGATGAGGGCCCGGCGACGGCCGAGCAGGGCCCGGTAGGTGAGCCGGGCGACTGTGGGGTCGTACATCTTGGGCCTCCTACGCCGCGACGAGATACGAGAAGACGGACTCGAGGGACTCGTCGGACGGCGAGACCGTGAGCAGCCGGATGCCGTGTTCCTTGGCGACCTTCGGCAGCAGGGCGGTGAAGCGGCCGAAGTCGACGGCCTGGATGAGCAGGGCGCCCTCGGCCTGGTCGACCTCGATGCCGGACGTCGACGGGTCGGCGATCAGCGCGGCCGCGAGCGCGCGGTCGTCGCTGGAGCGCACCAGATAACGGTGCGGCCGGTCGGTCATCAGACGGCGGATCCGGCGGAAGTCACCGCTGGCCGCGTGCCGGCCGGCGACGACGACCTCGATGTGCCAGGCGAGCTGTTCGACCTCCTCGAGGATGTGGGAGGAGAACAGCACGGTGCGGCCCTCGTCGCCCATGCGCCGCAGCAGGTCCATCAGCTGCATGCGCTGGCGCGGGTCCATACCGTTGAACGGCTCGTCGAGAAGGAGCAGCGACGGCTGGTGGACCAGCGCGGACGCCATCTTCACGCGCTGCCGCATGCCCTTGGAGTACGTGGCGATCCTGCGGTCCTGCGCGTACTCCATCTCGACCGTGGCGAGCGCCTTCTGTGCCGCCTTGGCCCCGAGACCATGGAGTTCGGCGTTGGCGACGACGAATTCACGCCCGGTCAGGAAGTCGTACATCGCCTCGCGTTCGGGGACGATGCCGATGTGCTTGTAGATGGCCTCGTTGCGCCACACCTGCTGTCCGTCGAGGGTGACGGTGCCGGTGGAGGGGGCGAGGAAGCCGGCCATCATGTTGATGAGGGTGGACTTCCCGGCTCCGTTGGGGCCGAGCAGGCCGGTGACGCCGGGGCCGATGGTCATGGTGACGTCGTTGACGGCGACCACGTTGCCGAACCAGCGGGAGACGTGGTCGATGGAGAGTGTGGTCACAGTCCCACCTTCCGGTAGCGGCGGGTCAGAAGGCCGTAGCAGGCGGCGATCAGGCCGAGGGTGAACAGGACGTAGACGACGCCCTCACCGGTGCTCGGGCCCACCCCGCCCGGGAAGGCGGAGGTCGCGCCCAGGAAGGCGGACTGCACGCCGTCGATGAGGGTGATCGGCGAGAACAGGCCGATCCAGGCGATGCCGTCGCCGCTGTTCTGGACCTCCGCGATCGCCTGGAGGGTGGAGACGGCGCCGTAGGAGATCGTCAGTACGGCGATGACGGCCGCGATGCCGAAGCCGCGGCGCGGCGTGACGGCGGCGATGACCAGGCCGAGGCCGGCGAAGAGCAGCGAGAGCAGTGCCACGGAGACGAGTCCCTGTGCGAATCCCTTGGTCTGGTCGGTGAAGTCGAGCTTGGCCAGCAGGGCGCCGACGTACAGCACCAGCAGGGGCGCGGCGGTGAGGATGAACAGGGCCGAGGCCAGCGCGGCGAACTTGGCGCGGACGTAGTCGGCGGTCTCGATGGGCCGCGAGAAGTACAGCGGTACGGTCTTGAAGCGCAGGTCGCGCGAGACGGACTGGGGTGCCTGCGAGGCGACGTACAGGCTGATGACGGCCTGCATGATGATCGCGTAGCGGGTGTAGTCGACGGGCAGGTCCTTGGCCTTGGTGGCGACGGCGACGGCCACCATGATGGCGGCGGGCACGCACATGACCACGAACAGCAGCATCGGCAGCACCTTGGACTTCACCGAGCGGCCGAGGCCGTAGGCGCCGCGCAGGGACTGCGAGTACAGCGAGAGCCTGGCGTAGGAGCGGCCGAGGCGGGGGCCGTCGTAGGAGCGGTAGCCGATGTTGTGGATACGGGTGTCACCCGTCGCAGTGGCCGGTGTCCGCGTGGACTGCTCAGTTGCCATGGCCGACCGCCTCCTTCCGCTGCTCGTCGTTGTTCCGGTCACTGTTCTCGTCGCTGTCCTTGAAGACCTCGGCGATGTGGTGCCGGCGCTGTTCCATGCGCACCAGGCCGAGGCCGAGGTCCGCGATGATGTCGCGGACCAGGTCGTAGGTGTCCTCGCCCTGCGCGGTGAGCAGCAGGATGTGTCCGGCGCCCGGCAGGCCGCTGCCGTCCTCGACTGTCACCCCGCGCGCGTGGAGCGCGTCGCGCACCGCGCGGGTGCCGTCGGGGTGCTCGTCGGTGTCGGTGACCTCGATCGCGAGGGTCGTGGTCGTCTGGGTGAAGTCCGTGGTGGAGCTGGAGCGCAGCAGCTTGCCGCCGTCGACCACGACGACGTGGTCGCAGGTGCGCTCCAGTTCGCCCAGCAGGTGGGAGGTGACCAGGACCGAGATGCCGAAGTCGGTGTGGATGCGGCGGATCAGGCCCAGCATCTCGTCGCGGCCGACCGGGTCGAGTCCGTTGGTGGGCTCGTCCAGGAAGACCAGCTGGGGGTCGTGGACCAGGGCCTGCGCGAGCTTCACGCGCTGCTTCATGCCGGTGGAGTAGCCGCCGATGGGGCGGTAGCGCTCCTCGTACAGGCCGACATGGCGCAGGGTGTCCGCGGTGCGCTCCCGCGCGGCGGTGGGCGGCAGACCCGACATGCGCGCCATGTGCACGACGAACTCGGTGGCCGAGACGTCCGGCGGCAGGCAGTCGTGCTCCGGCATGTAGCCGACCCGTTCGCGGATGGCGGCGCCCTTCGTGGCGACATCGAGGCCGAGCACTTCGGCGCGGCCCTCGGTGGCGGGGGACAGACCCAGAAGGATCTTGATCAGTGTGGACTTGCCGGCTCCATTGGCTCCGACGAGTCCGGTCACACCGGGCCCGACGTCCACGGAGAGCCGGTCAAGTGCGGTCACCCGGGGGAACCGCTTGCTCAGGCTTTCGGTCGCGATCACAGTCACATCCACGACGGTAGTGACCCGTACCACTGCGGTCGTCAGACCGGAGAGCCGTCTTGGGGTCCGTCTGGAGTCGTACGGGCCCGTAGGGGAATCCCCTTGCCGGGAGTTATCCACAGCCGGGAGACCCGCTATTGACGCCGGGGACGACCGGCTGCGAGATTCGCCGTGTCACGTTACGGGCACGTAGCGCAGTCAGGGCCACGGGGGGTGACGGTTTGTCGGGGACGGTGTGGGCGCAGGCCAGGGAGCGCCGGGTGCGTACGGGCGGGGTCGAGCTGTGCGTCGCGGAGCTGGGGGAGAGCGGGCGGCCGACGGTGGTGCTGGTGCACGGCTACCCGGACAGCAAGGAGGTGTGGTCCGAGGTGGCGTCCCGGCTCGCCGAGCGGTTCCACGTCGTGGCGTACGACGTCCGGGGCCACGGCCGGTCCACGGCGCCGAGCCCGCTGCGCGGCGGGTTCACCCTGGAGAAGCTGACCGACGACTTCCTGGCGGTCGCCGACGCGGTCAGCCCGGACCGGCCGGTGCATCTGGTGGGGCACGACTGGGGCTCGGTACAGGCCTGGGAGTTCGTCACGGTGCGGCGCGCCGCGGGACGGATCGCCTCCTTCACGTCGATGTCGGGGCCGTCCCTGGACCACTTCGGGCACTGGATCGGCGCCCGTCTGAAGCGGCCCACCCCGCGCCGGGTCGGCCAGCTGCTGGGGCAGGGCGCCAAGTCCTGGTACGTGTATCTGCTGCACACACCGGTGCTGCCCGAGCTCGCCTGGCGCGGCCCGCTCGGCCGGTACTGGCCGCGCGTCCTGGAGCGCCTCGAGAAGGTGCCCGGCGACGGCGGCTACCCGGCCCCGTCCCTGCCGTCGGACGCGGCCCACGGCGCCTGGCTCTACCGGGACAATGTGCGCTCCCGGCTGCGCCGCCCCCGCGCGGACGCCCACGCGCACGCGCCCGTGCAGCTCATCACGCCGCTGGACGACGCGTTCCTCTCCGAGCGGCTCTCCGAGGATCTGGAGCGGTGGGCGCCGCGGCTGACCCGGCGGACGCTGCCGGCCCGGCACTGGATACCGCGCACCCGCCCGGACCTGCTGGCGTCGTGGATCGGCGAGTTCGTGACGTCCGTGGAGGGCGGCACGTCGGAGGTGACGGCTCCCGGCCCGTACGCCGACCGCTTCGGCGGGCAGCTGGTCCTGGTCACGGGGGCGGGCAGCGGCATCGGGCGGGCGACCGCGCTGGCGTTCGCGGAGGCGGGCGCGCGCGTGCTGGCCGTGGACCGGGACGCGGAGGCCGCGGCCCGTACCGCGGAGCAGGCCCGCGAGCGCGGCGCGGCCGCTGCCTGGGCGAAGACGGCGGACGTCTCGGACGAGCAGGCCATGGAGAAGCTCGCCGAGCGGGTCACCGCCGAGTACGGCGTCGTGGACGTGCTGGTGAACAACGCGGGCGTCGGGCTGGGCGGTTCCTTCCTCGACACCACACCTCGGGAGTGGAAGGAGGTCCTCGACGTCAATCTGTGGGGAGTGATCCACGGCTGCCGGCTGTTCGGGCGGCTGATGGCCGAGCGCGGGCAGGGCGGCCACATCGTCAACGTGGCCTCGGCGGCGGCGTTCCAGCCGTCCAGGGCGCTGCCCGCCTACAGCACCTCGAAGGCGGCGGTGCTGATGCTGAGCGAGTGCCTGCGGGCGGAGCTGGCGGACCGGGACATCGGCGTGACGGCGATCTGCCCGGGGTTCGTCAACACACCCATCACCTCCACCGCGCGCTTCGCGGGCGTGGACGCCGAGGAGGAGCGGCGGCTGCGGAGGCGGGCGGCGCGCCTGTACGGGCTGCGGAACTACCCGCCGGAGAAGGTCGCGGCCGCGATCCTGCGGGCGGTGGCACGCGACGAGGCGGTGGTACCGGTCACGCCGGAGGCGCGGACGGCGTATGCGCTGGCGCGGTGGATGCCGGGAGCACTGCGGAGAATCGCGCGAGTGAAACCGCCGATGTGAACAACCGCTTACCCGGGCTCAGTTGTCCACAGCACACGCCAATCAGCCTGTGGATAACCGCACTTGGCTGTGGATCAAACCTTCGCGGCTAAATCAATCGCGTGACACGCGTCTCTCCCGGCACTCTGAACGGATGGACGAAAGACGCACCGTGAAGGTGTCGAAGTACCTTTCCAAACATCTGCGCCATCAGCCCGCGAGGATCGGCCTCACCCTCGACGAGGGCGGCTGGGTCGAGATCGAGACGCTGATCGCCGCGGCGACCGCGCACGGCTTCCGGTTCACCCGGGAGGAGCTGGACCATGTCGTCGCCGCCAACGACAAGCGGCGCTTCGCCGTCGAGGGCACACGGATCCGCGCCAGTCAGGGCCACAGCGTCGAGGTCGACCTCGGGCTGCCGGCGGCCACCCCGCCGCCGTACCTGTACCACGGCACCGTCGCCGGGAACCTCGAGGCGATCCGCGCCGAGGGGCTGCGGCCCATGAACCGGCATGATGTGCACCTCTCCGCCGACCGCGAGACGGCGACCCGGGTGGGGGCCCGCAGGGGCCGCCCCGTGGTGCTCTCCGTGGACACCGCCGCCATGCACCGCGACGGGTATGTCTTCCATGTGAGCGCGAACGGCGTATGGCTGACCCGGGCGGTACCGAGCCGGTATCTGCGCTTTCCCGGGAGACACTGAAAGCCGCATGATCGGCGGTATGGACCACCTGCCCAGCACCGAGGCCGCCGTCACCGCGCTCCGGGCGCTCGCCGACACCTACGAGCGCGAGATCGACGTCACCCATGACATCGGCGCGGACCAGACCTCGCGCCGCACCGCGGCGGGCGTCGGCGTCAGCACCGACCCGGACGGCTCCTTCCCCCATGAGGCCTTCGTCGAGTTCGGCGGGGCGCCCCGGGTGAGCGTGCGGCTCTATCCCGAGGACGACGCGTTGATCGACGTCGAGGGCGTGGAGTGTCCCGACGTCCCCCGCGACGACGTGCCCGCCTTCCTGCGCTCCCTGTTCGACGGACTGGCCTACGTCAGGGCACGGCGCTTCCCTCCGGGCTACTTCCTGATCGTGCCGATGCCGGGAGACCGGACCCACAAGGAGTTCATCCCCATGATCGTCCTCACCCCGTGGCTGAGCGGCCGCGTGCGGTGACGGGGGCACGGTGACAGACGTGCCCCGGGGCGAATGTTTCACGTGAAACGCCCTGCGGCGCATAGGCTCGGTGCCATGAGCCTGCGTCTGAGCACCGTGATCCTCCCCTATCGCCGCTGGCACGAAGGCAGCCGTTCGGCGTGGGTGCGTGCCGAGGAACTCGGCTTCCACTCCGGGTACACCTACGACCATCTGTCCTGGCGTACCTTCCGGGACGGGCCCTGGTTCGGCGCCGTACCGACCCTGACCGCCGCCGCGGGCGTCACCGAGCGGATGCGGCTGGGCACCCTGGTGACCTCGCCGAACTTCCGGCATCCCGTGACCCTCGCCAAGGAGCTCATCTCCCTCGACGACATCTCCGGCGGGCGGGTCACGCTGGGGATAGGGGCGGGCGGCACCGGCTTCGACGCCACGGCGCTCGGCCAGGAGCCGTGGACGCCCCGCGAGCGCGCCGACCGCTTCGCCGAGTTCGTCCCCCTGCTCGACCGGCTGCTCACCGAGGACTCGGTGTCGTACGAGGGCGACTTCTACGCGGCGCACGAGGCACGCGATATTCCGGGCTGTGTACAGCGGCCCCGGCTGCCGTTCGCCGTGGCGGCCACCGGGCCGCGCGGGCTGCGGCTCGCGGCCCGGCACGGTCAGGCCTGGGTGACGACGGGCGACCCCCGGCTCTTCGAGGACGGCACGCCCGAGCAGTCGGTTCAGGCCATTCGCGGCCAGGCGGAGAAGCTGGCCGACGCCTGCGCCGAGCTCGGACGGGACGTGACCGAGCTGGACAAGATCCTGCTGACCGGGTTCACCCCGGACCGGGGCCGGCCGCTGGAGTCCCTGGACGCGTTCGTCGACTTCGCGGGCCGCCACGCCGCGCTGGGATTCACCGAGATCGTGATCCACTGGCCGATCCCGGACTCGGACTTCGCCGCCGACCAGAAGGTCTTCGAACGGATCGCCATGGAGGCACCGGCGCAGTTGCGGTGATCCGGGTGGACGAGCCGGCGGCGTGGGCCGCCGGTGACGACGGTAACCACTCAGATGTGCGGGGCCCCGCACGGCCGTGCGGGCATATGCGGGACAATGGCCGGGTGACCTCAGCGACCCGACAGCCCGAGACCCAGGCAGCCGCCACCCCTGTGCGGCTCATCGCCACCGACCTCGACGGCACCCTGCTGCGCGACGACAAGTCGGTGTCCCCGCGCACCGTCGCCGCGCTCGCCGCGGCGGAGGAGGCGGGCGTCGAGGTCTTCTTCGTCACCGGTCGTCCGGCCCGCTGGATGGACGTGGTCAGCGACCACGTCCACGGTCACGGCCTCGCCATCTGCGGCAACGGCGCGGCCGTCGTCGACCTGCACGGCGGCCCCGGGGCGCACCGCTTCGTGAAGGTGCGCGAGCTGCCCCGGAAGAACGCCCTGGATGCCGTACGGCTGCTGCGTGACGCCGCCCCCGGCACCGTGTACGCCGTCGAGCAGACATTCGGCTTCAACCAGGAGCCCGCGTACCCGAAGCTGCACATGGAGGTCCCCGACATCCTCGCCCCCGCCGAGGAGCTGCTGGCGCCGGGCTCCCCCACCGCCGGCGAGCCGGTGCTCAAGATCCTCGCGTACCACCCCGACCTCGATCCCGACGCCTTCCTCACCCTGGCCAGGATCGCCATCGGTGACCGCGCGAACGTCACCCGCTCCAGCCCCAGCGCCCTGCTGGAGATCAGCGGCCCCGGGGTGTCCAAGGCGAGCACGCTCGCCCTGTGCTGCGCCGAGCGCGGCATCTCCCACGAGGAGGTCGTCGCCTTCGGGGACATGCCGAACGACGTCGAGATGCTGACCTGGGCCGGCCGTTCGTACGCGATGGGCAACGCCCACGCGGACGTGATCGCCGCCGCTTCGGGCCGCACGGTCGCCAACAACGACGACGGGGTGGCCGTGGTCATCGAACGGCTGCTGGACGAACGCCGGTAGCTCACAGCGTCACCCCGCGCCCGGCCAGCCACGGCACCGGATCGACCGCCGACCCCATCTCCGGCGTGACCCGCACCTCGAAGTGCAGATGCGGCCCCGTGGAGTTGCCGCTGGTACCGGACTGGCCGATCCACTGTCCGGGCGACACCCGGTCGCCCTGGTCGACGGCGACGGCGGCCAGATGGGCGTACTGGGTGTAGTAGCCGCCCGGGTGCCGGACCACGATCTCGATGCCGAAGGCGCCCCCGCAGGACACCTTCACCACCTCCCCGGTGCCCACGGCCCGCACCGGTGTGCCGATCGGCGCCGCGAAGTCCTGCCCGGTGTGCCGGTTCGCCCACCGCGTGCCCCCGCTGCCGTAGGAGGCGGACAGTTCGTACGTCTCCACCGGGGCCACCCAGCGGCTGCCGAACCATGTCTCCGGCTGGTCGAGACGGACCGCGCCGCGGCAGGCACCGGCCGCGACCGAGGCGTCCGCCTGCCCCTGGAGCTTCCCACGGGCGGTTTCGAGTTTCCGCTCGATGCCCCGCTGCAGGGTGGCGAGTTCCGTGTTCCTCGTCTCCAGCCTCCGCCACGCCGCCGCGGCCTTCGCCTCGTCGCGGGCGAGCCGGGTCTCGGCGCGCTCGCTCCTGCCCACGGCCTTGTCGAGCGACACCTCCGCCTGCCGTACGGCCCGCTGACCACGCATCAGTTCCTCCGGGTCGTCGGCGAGGAGCATGTGCGCGGTGAGCGGCAGCCCGCCTCCGTCCCGGTACTGGGAGCTCGCGATCCGGCCCAGATCCTTGTGCAGACCGGCCAGTTCCCGCCGCTCCCGGTCGAGCCGCTTCTCCAGCGCCTGCGCCGTGGACCGCTGTTTCTCCGCCTCGCGGCGGCCGGCCTCGTACTGCGTCGTCGCCGACTCCGCCTCCGCATAGAGCCGCGCCACTTCCGCGCTGATGCCGGATACGGAGCCGTGGCCTGGGGTGTGGGAGCCGTCGCCGTCGGCGGGCCGGGCGGCCAGCACGGCGAGCGCGCACAGTGACACGGCGACGAGCAGCGGATGGCGGCGGGTGAAGCGCATGACTGCGATCCTGGCCCCCGCCCCCGGCGACGGTCCTGTTCACGTCGTACACATGGGGGACCGTCCGCCCCGTACGGACCAGCGGTGCCCCCGAACGGCGGCCCGGCCATCCGAGCCTGACGCCGGGTCAGCCCGCCGCCACCAGAAGCCCGGCCTGTTCCTCCCGGCGGGCCATCGCCCGCAACGGACCCGGCACGGCCTCGAGTTCCGCATACGGCCCGCGCTGCACGATCCGTCCCTCGTCCAGCACCACAACCTCGTCCACGGCCTCGAGACCGGCCAGCCGGTGGGTGATGAGCAGCGTCGTACGGCCCTCGGTGGCGGCCAGCAGGTCGGCGGTGAGGGCGTCGGCGGTCGGCAGGTCGAGGTGTTCGGCGGGTTCGTCCAGGACCAGCACGGGGAAGTCCGCGAGCAGCGCCCGGGCGAGCGCCAGCCGCTGCCGCTGTCCGCCGGACAGCCGCGCCCCGTGCTCGCCGACGAGCGTGTCGAGCCCCTCGGGCAGGCTGTCGGCCCACTCCAGCAGCCGGGCCCGGCGGAGCGCGTCGCGCAGTTCGTCCTCGCCGGCGTCCTTCCTGGCGAGCAGCAGGTTCTCCCGTACCGAGGAGTTGAACAGATGCGCGTCCTGCGCGCACAGTCCGACCAGCCGCCGTACGTCGTCGCCGTCCAGGGCCTGGGCGTCCACCCCCGCCAGTGTGTACGAACCCGAGCCGGCGTCCAGGAACCGCAGCAGTGTCTGCGCGAGCGTCGTCTTCCCGGAGCCCGACGGGCCGACCACCGCGATCCGGCGGCCCCGCTCCAGCGTCAGGTCCAGCCCGGCGAGCGCGTCCCGGTCCTGACCGGGGTGCCGGGCGGTCAGCCCCTTGAGCACGAGCGGGAACGGCGAGGCGGGCGCCTGCCGGGGCGTCGCCGGTTCGCGCACGGGCACCGGGGCGTCCAGGACCTCGTACACACGCTCGGCGCTACGGCGCACCCTCTGCCGGTACTGCACGGCGAGCGGCATCCCGAGGACGGCCTCGAACGCGGCCAGCGGGGTGAGGATCACCACGGCGAGGGCCACTCCGTCGAGCCGTCCGGTGGCTACGGCCTGCACGCCGACGAGCGCGGCGGCGACGACGGTCAGGCCGGAGATCAGCGCGGTGAGCCCGTCGCCGAGCGCGGTGGCGGTGGCGGCGCGTGACGCGATGCGGGTGAGCGTGCTGTCGGCCCGCCGCGCCTCGGCGGTCCGCGCGGGCAGGGCGCCGGCGACGGTCAGTTCGGCGGTGCCGGTGAGCAGATCGGTCACGCGGGTGGCGAGGATGCCGCGCGCCGGGGCCAGCCTGCCTTCCGCCCGCCGGGCCACGGCGCCGGTCAGCAGGGGCACTCCGGCGCCCGCCGCGAGCAGTCCGACGGCGAGCACGGCCCCGGCCTCGGGGAGCAGCCAGGCGGTGAAGCCGACGGACAGGGCGGAGACGGCGACGGCGGAGCCGGCGGGCAGCAGCCAGCGCAGCCAGTAGTCCTGGAGCGCGTCCACGTCGGAGACCAGCCGGGACAGCAGATCGCCCCGGCGGGTGCCGCGCAGTCCGGCGGGGGCCAGTCGCTCGAGGCGCCGGTAGACCGCGACCCGGGTGTCGGCCAGCATGCGCAGCACGGCGTCGTGCGACACGAGCCGCTCGGCGTAGCGGAACACGGCCCGCCCGATGCCGAAGGCACGGGTCGCCGTGACGGCCACCATCAGATACAGCACGGGCGGCTGCTGCGAGGCCCGGGAGATGAGCCATCCCGACGTCGCCATGAGCCCGACCGCGCTGCCCAGGGCGAGGGTGCCGAGCAGCAGCGCGAGGGTGATCCGCCCCCGCCGGGCGCCGGAGAGCGCGCGGAGGCGGGCGAGGACACCGCCCTGGACCGATCCCCCGTGCTCGTGCGCGACGGTTTCACCGTCCGGTACGGGGTTCACCGAGCCGGCCGTCGCGGTGCCGCTCTCCCGGCGCGGGGCCTCACCCTGGCTCGTAGGGGTTGGTTCGGTGAGCCGCACCACCCGGTCGGCGACGGCCAGCAGCGCCGGCCGGTGGACCACGAGCAGGACGGTCCGCCCGGCCGCCAGCCGCCGTACCGCCGCCACGATGCCGGCCTCGGTGGCACCGTCCAGTGCGGCCGTGGGCTCGTCGAGCAGCAGGACGGGCCGGTCCGCGAGGAACGCACGGGCCAGCGCGAGCCGCTGCCGCTGTCCGGCCGACAGTCCCACCCCGTCCTCACCGAGCGCGGTCCGGGCGCCGTCGGGCAGCTCGTCCACGAACTCCAGCGCCCCGGCGTCCCGCAGGGCGCGCCGTACGGCGTCGTCGTCGGCGTCGGGGCGGGCCAGGCGTACGTTCTCCGTGATCGTCCCGGCGTACAGACGGGGCCGCTGCGGCACCCAGGCGACGCGGGCGTGCCACTCGGCGAGGTCGAGTCCGGCGAGATCGGTTCCCCCGATCCGCACCCGGCCCCCGGTGGGCCGGACGAACCCGAGCAGCACGTTCAGCAGGGTCGACTTGCCGGCGCCGCTCGGTCCGACGAGCGCGACGGTCTCCCCGGGCGCGACGGTGAAGGACACGTCCCGCACCGCGTCCTCCGACCGGCCGGGGTGGCGGACCGTCACGTCCTCGAAGGTGAGGTCGCCCGTCGGCAGCTCTCCCGTTCCGGCGGCGGGCACCGGTGTCTCCAGCACCGAGAAGATGTCCTCCGCCGCCCCGAGGCCCTCCGCGGCCGCGTGGTACTGGGCGCCGACCTGCCGCAGCGGCAGATAGGCCTCGGGCGCCAGGATCAGGATGAGCAGGCCGGTGTAGAGGTCCATCTCGCCGTACACGAGCCGCATGCCGATCGTCACGGCGACCAGTGCCACCGAGAGTGTGGCGAGCAGTTCCAGGGCGAAGGAGGAGATGAAGGCGATCCGCAGCGTCCGCATGGTCGCCCGCCGGTAGTCGTCGGTGATCCGCCGGATCGACTCCGCCTGCGCCTTGGCCCGTCCGAAGACCTTCAGCGTGGGCAGTCCGGCGACGACGTCGAGGAAGTGACCGGACAGCCGGGACAGCACCAGCCACTGCCGGTCCATCCGGGACTGGGTGGCCCAGCCGATCAGCACCATGAAGACGGGGATGAGCGGCAGGGTGCCAACGATGATCGCCGCGGAGACCCACTCCTCGGTGACGATCCGCGCCAGCACCGCCACCGGGACGACGACCGCGAGACCCAACTGGGGAAGGTAGCGGGAGAAGTAGCCGTCGAGGGCGTCGACCCCACGGGTGGCCAGCGCCACCAGCGATCCGGTGCGCTGTCCGTCCAGCCAGCCCGGTCCCAGCGCCGTGGCCCGCTCCAGCAGCCGTCCCCGCAGCTCCGACTTGACCGCGGCGCTCGCCCGGTGGGCGGCCAGCTCGGTCAGCCAGCCGACGAGTCCACGGCCGGCCGCCACGACGACGAGGAGCAGCAGGGGAGTGCCGAGCGCACCGGCGGACAGCCCGTCCTCGAACGCGCCCACCACGATCTCGGCGATGAGCATGGCCTGGGCGATGACCAGCGCCGCCCCGAGAACCCCCAGGCCGACGACCGCCACCAGGAAGCCACGGGTGGCACGGGCGTACCGGAACAGGCGCGGGTCGATCGGTTTCACGTGAAACACACCCTCAGTGCACGGGGTCGGCGATGTGCTGGGTGCCGATCCGCTTGCGGAACACCCAGTAGGTCCAGCCCTGGTAGAGCAGCACCACGGGTGTGGCGATCACCGCGAGCCAGGTCATGATCTTCAGGGTGTAGGGGCTGGACGAGGCGTTGGTGACGGTCAGGCTCCAGTCCGCGTCGAGCGTGGACGGCATGACGTTCGGGAACAGCGTCAGGAAGAGCATCGTCACGGCGGCCACGATGGTGACGCCGGACAGCGCGAAGGCCCAGCCCTCACGTCCCGCCTGGTTCGCCAGCAGGGCGACGACCAGCGCGGCGACCGCCACGACGAGGGCGACCAGGCTGGTGCCGTCACCGCTGTCGGCCTGGGTCCACAGCAGGAACGCCAGCGCAAGCACGGCCGTGAGGAGGCCGACGCGCAGGGCCAGCCGCCGCGCCCTTTCCCGGATCTCGCCGACCGTCTTCAGCGCCGCGAACACGGTGCCGTGGAAGGTGAACAGCATCAGGGTGACCAGGCCGCCCAGCAGGGCGTACGGGTTGAGCAGGTCCCAGACACTGCCCACGTACTCGAACTCGGCGTCGATCTTCACGCCGTGCACGATGTTCCCGAAGGCCACGCCCCACAGGAACGCCGGGAGCAGCGAGGTCCAGAAGATCGCCGTCTCCCAGTTGCGCTGCCAGTTCTCCTCCGGCCGCTTCGCCCGGTACTCGAAGGCGACTCCGCGGATGATCAGGCAGATCAGGATGACCAGCAGCGGGAGGTAGAAGCCGGAGAAGAGTGTGGCGTACCACTCGGGGAAGGCGGCGAAGGTCGCGCCGCCGGCCGTGAGCAGCCACACCTCGTTGCCGTCCCAGACGGGGCCGATGGTGTTGATCAGTACCCGCTTCTCGGCCCGGTCGCGGGCGAGCAGCTTGGTGAGGACGCCGATCCCGAAGTCGAAGCCCTCCAGGAAGAAGTAGCCGATCCACAGGACGGCGATGAGGACGAACCAGACGTTGTGCAGTTCCATGACGGTGCGGCTCCCTCTGCCTAGTAAGAGAAGGCCATCGGCTTGTCGGCGTCACGGAGGTCGCCGCCGAGCTTCGTGGGCGGATTGAGGTCGGAGTCGCTGAGCTCGGGAGGGCCCGCCTTGACGTACTTGGCGAGCAGCCTGACCTCGATGACGGCCAGGACGGCGTAGAGCAGGGTGAAGACCGACATCGAGATGAGGACCTCGGTCGTGGAGACGCCGGGGGAGACCGCGTCCCGGGTCTGCATCACGCCGTAGACCACCCAGGGCTGGCGGCCCATCTCGGTGAAGATCCAGCCCCAGGCGTTGGCGATCAGCGGGAACGCCATGGTCCACAGTGCGAGGAGCCAGTAGAGCCGGGTGAGGCGGGAGCCAAGCGGCTTCTTCAACAGCACCAGGTGCGGGACCTCGTCCTCCCCGGTGCGGTGGGCGGCCGGCAGCAGGAACCTCTTCCGGGTGAGCCACAGCCCGAGGAGGCCGAGCGAGAAGGAGGCCATGCCGAAGCCGATCATCCAGCGGAAGCCCCAGTAGGCGACCGGGACGATGGGCTTGTAGTCACCGGGGCCGAACTTCTCCTGCAGGGCCTTGTTGGTGTCGTTGATGCCGGGCACGTACGAGTCGAAGTCGCTGTGGGCGAGGAAGGACAACAGGCCGGGGATCTCCAGGGCGACCTTGTTGTGCCCCTCGTCGACGTCGCCGTAGGCGAAGACGGAAAAGGGTGCCGGTTCCTCGCCGTCCCACAGGGCCTCGGCGGCGGCCATCTTCATCGGCTGCTGCTCGTACATGACCTTGCCGAGGGTGTCGCCGCTGATCGCGGTGAACAGGCCGCCGACCGCCAGGGTGACCAGGCCGAGCCGGAGCGAGGTCCGCATCACCGGGATGTGCTTCTTGCGCATGAGGTGGAACGCGGCGATGCCCACCATGAAGGCGCCGCCGGTCAGGAAGGCCGCCGAGAAGCTGTGGAAGACCTGGTTGAGGGTGGTGTTCTGGGTGAGCACCAGCCAGAAGTCGGTGAGCTCGGCGCGGCCCTTCTCCTCGTTGATCCGGTAGCCGACCGGGTGCTGCATCCAGGAGTTGGCGGCGAGGATGAAGTACGCGGAGAGCAGCGTGCCGATCGAGACCATCCAGATACAGGCCAGATGGATCTTCTTGGGCAGCTTGTCCCAGCCGAAGATCCACAGGCCGATGAAGGTGGACTCGAAGAAGAAGGCGATCAGGGCCTCGAAGGCGAGCGGGGCTCCGAAGACGTCACCGACGAACCGCGAGTAGTCGGACCAGTTCATGCCGAACTGGAACTCCTGCACGATGCCGGTGACCACTCCCATCGCGATGTTGATCAGGAAGAGCTTGCCCCAGAACTTCGTCGCCCTGAGGTACTTCTCCTTCTCCGTGCGCACCCAGGCGGTCTGCAGCCCGGCGGTGAGGGCGGCGAGCGAGATCGTCAGGGGTACGAAGAGGAAGTGGTAGACGGTGGTGATACCGAACTGCCATCGCGCCAGGGTCTCCGGCGCCAGAGCCAGATCCACGTCGTCGCTCCTAACTTCGCCGTGGTCGCGGCGGCCGCTTGATCCCGCTTCGTCCCTCGACATCTCGGAGAAAAACGGGATGCGCTTGTGAACGCGTTCACATTCACAAGCAATTATGACCTACCGCTTTCCTGACCGGGAAGGGGGGTCCCCTGTGACGTCAACCCCCGTGCGCGGATCTTGTGGAAAAACACCGGCGGCCGACGGATCAACCGTCGGCCGCCGGAACGTCTGCGCTGGTCAGATCACCTTGCGGAACCCTTCCGTCACCTTCAGGAAGATGTCGTTCGCCTCGGTCTCGCCGATCGTGACCCGCACGCCCTCCCCGGCGAACGGCCGGACGACCACACCGGCCTGCTCGCACGCCTGCGCGAACGGCACCGTGCGCTCCCCCAGCCGCAGCCACACGAAGTTGGCCTGGGTCTCGGGCACCGTCCAGCCCTGGTCCCGCAGCGCGTCCATCACCCGGTTGCGCTCACACACCAGCGAGCCGACCCGGCCGATCAGCTCGTCCTCGGCGCGCAGCGAGGCGATCGCCGCGTCCTGGGCGATCTGGCTCACGCCGAAGGGCACCGCCGTCTTGCGCAGCGCCGCCGCCACCGGCTCGTGGGCGATGGCGAAGCCGACGCGCAGCCCCGCCAGGCCGTACGCCTTGGAGAAGGTCCGCAGGACGCAGACGTTGGGCCGCTGCCGGTAGAGCTCGACACCATCGGGTACCTCGGTGTCCCGGATGAACTCGCGGTAGGCCTCGTCGAGCACCACCAGGACGTCGCTCGGCACCCGGTCGAGGAAACGCTCCAGCTCGGCCCGGCGCACCACCGTGCCGGTCGGGTTGTTGGGGTTGCAGACGAAGATGAGCCGGGTGCGGTCGGTGATCGCCTCGGCCATCGCGTCGAGGTCGTGCACATCGCCGGGAGTCAGCGGCACCTGGACGGGCGTGGCCCCGCTGATCCGCGTGATGATCGGGTAGGCCTCGAAGGACCGCCAGGCGTAGATCACCTCGTCGCCCGGGCCCGCGGTGGCCTGCAGCAGCTGCTGGGCGACGCCGACCGAGCCGGTGCCGGTGGCCAGGTGGGAGGCCGGGACCGCGAAGCGCTCGGAGAGCTCGGCCATCAGGGCCGTACACGCCATGTCCGGGTAGCGGTTGAAGGAGGACGCCGAGGCCGTCACGGCCTCCATCACGCCCGGCAGCGGCGGATACGGGTTCTCGTTGGAGGACAGCTTGTACGCCACCGGTCCGCCGGCCGCCGCCGGCTTGCCCGGCTTGTACGTGGGGATCCCCTCCAGCTCGGCGCGCAGCTTGGGGCTCGTCTCGCTCACCGCAGTCCTCCTCGCGAAGACCGGCGGCACCCGTGTCCGCCGCCGACATCCAATACTGCTCACCTTATGAGGATTCGGCGCCGCTGCGTAGAGAAGGCGCCGCTGAGCACGAGAGGGGCGGGTGCCGGCGCCCGCCTCGTCCGTGACCGCGGAAACGGGGCAACTTCGCCCGTAGGTGTACGAAGGGCGTGCGCCCCAGGGGCGCGCCGCACATATATCTATGCGCCGGTGGCTTGCGCCGTGGCGCGCATCCCCCGTGAAGGTGAGTTGAGACCTCTTCGCAACATCGCACCCAGGCCAGGCCCGCATGCGTCGGCACGTCACTTCCTGGTATTGGAACGTTCAACCTCCTTGATTTCCCAGGCAATTGGGGTGTGATGATCTTGCAGAAACGTGCCTGTCAACGCATGCATATGCGTCCGCCCTACCCCACCGCATGAGCCCTACTATCGGCTCGCCATGACAGCAGCAGGGAAGCACCAGGTGAGCCGCGCGGAAACCTCACGCCGAGGCAGCAGGCCGGGACGAGCGGGCATCAGGGACGTGGCCGCCGCCGCCGGAGTCTCCATCACAACCGTCTCCGATGCCCTCAACGGAAAGGGCAGGCTCCCGGACGCCACCCGGCGCCATGTCCGCGAGGTGGCCGACAGACTGGGGTACCGCCCCTCTGCCGCCGCCCGGACGCTGCGCACGGGGAAGTCCGGACTCATCGGTCTGACCGTGACGACGTACGGGGATGAACCTTTCACCTTCACGGAGTTCGCGTACTTCGCAGAGATGGCACGGGCCGCCACCTCCGCCGCGCTCGCCCGCGGCTACGCGCTCGTGATCCTCCCCGCGACCTCCCGCCACGACGTGTGGTCCAACGTCGCCCTGGACGGCACGGTCGTCATCGACCCCTCCGACCAGGATCCGGTCGTCACCGAACTGGTCCGCCAGGGCTTACCGGTCGTCTCCGACGGCCGCCCGGCCGGCTCGCTGCCGGTCACCGCCTGGGTCGACAACGATCACGAGGCCGCCGTCATGGGCATCCTCGACCATCTCGCCGACGCCGGCGCGCGCCGCATCGGCCTGCTCACCGGCACCACGACCGACACGTACACCCACCTGTCGACCACCGCGTATCTGCGCTGGTGCGAGCGCGTGGGCCAGGACCCGGTCTACGAGGCCTACCCGGCACACGATCCGTGCGCGGGCGCCGTCGCCGCCGACCGGCTGCTCGCCCGGCCCGACCGCCCGGACGCCGTCTACGGCCTGTTCGATCCGAACGGCACCGATCTGCTCGCCGCCGCCCGCCGCTACGGCCTGCGCGTCCCGGACGACCTGCTGCTCGTCTGCTGCAGCGAGTCCACGGTCTACGCCAACACGGAACCGCCGGTCACCACGCTCTCCCTGAAGCCGCGCCGTATCGGTACGGCGGTGATCCAGCTGCTCATCGACGCCATCGAGGGGCTGGACTCGGACCAGCCGGTGGAGCAGGTCATACCGACGGAGCTGATCGTGCGCACCTCGTCACAACGACGTCCACCCCGCACGACGGTCAGCCCACCGAGGTCACCGAAGGGGTCGTGAGGCGGGGGACCGGGGGCTTCCGGACGCGACGGGCTCGGCGGTCCGGACGCGAAGGGCTTGCGGATGCCAGGGGTTCGGCGGTCGGGAGGCGGGACGCCGAAGAACCTGCCGCCGGAGCGTGAGATGCCGGAGGTCGGGACCCAGAGGTACCTGCCGCCGGAACGTGGGATGCCGGAGATCGGGACCACGAGGTACCCGCCGCCGGAACGTGGAGCCCCGGCGGCTTGGTGACGCGGAGGGCGGCCGTCGGGTCCCGGAACCGGACGACAGGGCGCGGGAAGTGCCGACCGTCGGGACGCCGAGGTATCGGACGCCGGAACGTGGGGTGCCTGCGGCACGGATCGCGGGCCCCCGCGGGCCGGATCGCGGGCCCTCGCGGGCCGGATCGCGGGCCCTCGCGGGCCGGATCGCAGCCCGGAGAGTGGAGCCTCCGCTTCCGGAGGGGGGAAGCGGCGGTTCCGCGGCCGGTCCGCAACGGCGGTGTCCCGGGGCCGGGGCACCGCCTCCGCGGACCGGAAACGGAGAAGCCCCCGGTTCGCCCCTCCGCTCGAAACAGGACCGTCCCCCCGGAACACGGCGGGCCGTTCACCGGCGGACGGCGCGCGGCGGCGACGGTGGCGGAGGCGGACGAAGACCGGCTCAAACGGGACGAATGCCGCGAGGAACCGGGGTCTTGCTCCGATTCACCACCCCTGGGTCATCACACGGCGCGATCCGCATTCCTATGATGGGCCCACACACCGCGGGCCGCTGCGACCAGGCAGTCCGACGCGGTGCAGAAGCGGCGCGATGGTGGAGGGGTCGATGACTCAGGGGGCCGGTCAGGGACCCGAGGTGGAGCGCACTGCGACGGTGCGTGACTTCCGGGTGCCCGCGTACGTCCACGAGACCGGTCCGTACGCCCAGAGCACGCACCCCGGTGACGTCGTCCCTCCCGCCGAGGCGGCCTACCCCGACGGATACACACCCACCCAGCGGGATCTCCCCGTCATCAATCGGGGTGACACTGTTCAGGTGACCGTCGACCCCGCGTCCGTCCCCGCTCCACAGCCCGCCACCGGCCAGGGCCCGCTGTACGTGGTCGGTGACGTCCACGGCTACCTCGACGAACTGGTGGCCGCCCTCCAGGAGCAGGGCCTGCTCGACGCGGCGGGCCAGTGGTGCGCCGGTACGGCACGGCTGTGGTTCCTCGGCGACTTCACCGACCGCGGCCCGGACGGCATCGGCGTCATCGATCTCGTGATGCGGCTGTCCGCCGAGGCCGCCGCGGCCGGCGGCTACTGCAAGGCCCTCATGGGCAACCACGAGCTGCTGCTGCTCGGCGCCAAGCGGTTCGGCGACACCCCCGTCAACTCCGGCGCGGGCACCGCCACCTTCCAGGCGGCCTGGCTGCTCAACGGCGGCCAGAAGACCGACATGGACCGCCTCCAGGACCACCACCTGCAGTGGATGGCCCGCCTCGACGCCGTCGAGGAGGTAGACGGCCACCTCCTGCTGCACTCGGACACCACCGCCTACCTCGACTACGGCCGCTCGATCGAAGAGGTCAACGACACCGTCCGCGAGACGATCACCCGCAACGACGCCGACGAGGTCTGGGACCTGTTCCGCAAGTTCACCAAGCGGTTCTCCTTCCGCGACGAGGGCGGCGCCGACGCGGTGCGCTCCCTGCTGGATACGTACGGCGGCACCCGGGTCGTTCACGGCCACAGCCCGATTCCGTATCTGCTGGGCGAAGTCGGTTCCGAGGAGGGCGAGGACGACGGGGGCCCCGTGGTCACCGGACCTCATGTCTACGCCGACGGACTGGCCATCGCGATGGACGGCGGGGTCACCATGGCCGGGAAACTCCTGGTCCAGCAACTGCCGCTGGACACCTGAGCGTTCCCCGGACCGTGATCCGGCGGCCCGGGAACTCATTTCTCGGCAGGTAATTTCGGTAAATCCTCTGTCACCGCGTGCCGTCACCGCTCTACCATCGGCTTATCCGTAGCAGGCTCCCCTCCGTTTCTGCCCGACGGCTCGTCAGCATGCCGAGCCCCAAGCCCTACGGAGCATCGGGGGATGCACATGAACAGCGTTCCGCAGCACCTGCTGAACGAGGACCGCCAGGATTACGAGCGGATTCTCGATGAGGCGCTGCGCTCCGCACCACACCACCCGGAACTGGCCGCGGTAGGACAACGGCTCAACTCGGAACAACTGCGCACGATGGCGCTGGGCGCCACCGCGATCATCACGACGGCCGCGGCGACCGAGTACCAGCACTACGTGAAGGTCCGCGAGGAACTGCGCCGTCCACCGGCGCCGTCCACTCCGTCCGTCCGTGAGTCCGGCGTCACCGAGCCGGGGTCGAACGCGGTGGGGCTCGCCGCCACCATGGGCGAGGTCGCCGAGACCGCCGGGGCCGGGGCCGTAGCCGTGGTCGCCGTCCTGGCTCCCGTCCTGGCCGGGACAGCGGCCGCGATCTTCCTGCTCGTCGGCTACATCCTGCGGATGCTCGACCCGGAGGCCGCCTTCGCCCGGACCATGCTCACCACGGGGTGGGTGTTCGGCGCGGTGACGGCGGTCGCCATCCTCGTCGCCGGCGCGGGTCTGCTGCTCACGGCTCTGCGCAACAAGCCGTCGGCGCTCGGCGGGCCGTACCGGGAAAGCGACGGGGAGCTCACCCGGGCCAGGGAGGCCTGGCACGAGGCCCTGCTGGAGCGGGGGATCCTGCCGTTCCTGCGGGACGCCCTCTCCGACCCGGCGACCGCCGCCGCGCTGCAGCACACGGCACCGCCCGCGCGGTCCGGCCGTATGCCGCATCTCGGGTACGACCGGCCGGGTTTCTCCAGTCCGGAGGAGGGGTCGGCCCGTGGCACCCGGCCCAGCTACTCCAGCCCGGACTACTCGAGCCCGGACTTCGGCGGGCCGGAGCACCAGCCGGAGTAGCGAGTGGACAGGCCGAGGGGCGGACCGGGATTCGGTTTCAGAGAATCCCCGCCCGTCCCGCGGCCGTGATCCACTGCGGGAACTCGGAGAGCAGACGGTCGTACAGCTCCGCGTCCGGCACGGTGCTGATGTCGTCGACGGCGAAGAACCCGACGTTGTCGACGCGGCGGCCCGGGAGGGTGTCGAATCGCTCCAGCACGCCGTAGTTGGACTTGCCGAGCCCCACGAACTGCCAGAAGACGGGTTCCTCCACCGCTTCGCGGAGCTCGCGCTCGATGTCCTTGTCGCGGTAGACGCCGCCGTCGGAGAAGAACAGGACGAGGGTCGGGGCGGACGCGGGATGGTCCCGGACGAAGGCGCGCACCTCCGCGATGACCTTCTGCTCCTCGTTCTGGATGCCCACGTCCCGCATGTCGACCTGACTGGGCTCGAGCCCCTTCTTCCGTCCGCGCCGGAAGAGGCCCACCTCCCCCACGCGCACATGCAGCCGCAGCCACTCGGGAAGCTCCCCGAGCCGCAGGTCGGGCAGCCGGGCCGGGTTCGAGGCGAAGGTCCATGCCTGCATCTCCCCGTCGTCGTCCAGCTGCGCCGCGACCGCCGCCATCCGCTCGACGACGTCGGCCACGACTCCCTTGGAGTACAGGAAGGACATGGATCCGGAGGCGTCGAGTACGAGGATGACGCGCGCGGTGACCCCGGCGGCCCCGTGCTTGCGCAGACTGACCGCCACCTGCTCCTTGCGCAGCGACAACCGCTTCCGCATGTCGACGGGCAGCCGCTCCTCACCCTTGGTGAGCCGCGGGGCCCCCGGCTGGGGCCCGGCGGCCGGCACGGGGGCGGCCGGCGCTGTGGGAGGGGCGGGCGGCGGCGGGATCGGAGAGACCGGGGGCGTGGTGGCCGCGGGCGAGGCCGGTACGACCGGTGAGCCCGAAGGTGTGGCCGCGTGCGAGGCCGTGTCGTCCACGGAGATACCGAAGTCCGTGGCCAGCCCCGCGAGCCCGGACGCGTACCCCTGCCCCACCGCCCGGAACTTCCAGGCCCCCTGCCGCCGGTACAGCTCTCCGCCGATGAACGCCGTCTCCGTCCCGGCCGCCATGTCGAACCGGGCCAGCTCGTTCCCCGACCCGGCGTCGAGCACTCTGAGCAGCAGCCCCGGCACCTGCCCGAACGTCCCGCCGTCCGCCGACGCGCACAGCACGATCCGCTCGACCCCCTCCTCCACCGCGCCCAGGTCCACCCGCACGGTGTCGGTCGTCTCCCCGGCGCCGCTGCGCTTCCCGAGATGGGTCACGGCGTCGGACGCGTGACGTGGCTGGTTGTAGAAGACGAAGTCCCCGTCGTCCCGCACCCGCCCGGCCGCCGTGAGGAGCAGCGCCGAGGCATCGACGTCGGGCACACCGGGCCCGGCCGCCCAGGCGAGCTCGACACGCACCACGCGTGCCTCGACGGGACGATTGGACCCCTTGCTCATCGGACTCGCTGTCATGGGGCCAGTCTGCCCACCCGCTCCGCCGAAGGGGAGGGGCGGCGGGCCGGCCCCTCCCGTCCGCCGGCGCGCCCGGGGGACGGTCAGTCCGCGATCGGCAGATACACGCGGTTGCCCGCCGCCGCGAACTCCTTCGACTTCTGCGCCATCCCCTCCTCGATCTCCGCCCGGCTTCCGCCGTGCTCACGGCGGATGTCCTGGGATATTTTCATCGAACAGAATTTCGGGCCGCACATCGAGCAGAAGTGCGCCGTCTTGGCGGGTTCCGCCGGCAGGGTCTCGTCGTGGAACTCGCGTGCGGTGTCCGGGTCGAGGGCCAGGTTGAACTGGTCCTCCCACCGGAACTCGAAGCGGGCGTCGGACAGCGCGTCGTCCCACTCCTGGGCACCCGGGTGGCCCTTGGCGAGGTCGGCGGCGTGGGCAGCGATCTTGTAGGTGATCACGCCGGTCTTGACGTCGTCACGGTTGGGCAGGCCCAGGTGCTCCTTGGGCGTGACGTAGCAGAGCATGGCCGTGCCCCACCAGGCGATCATCGCGGCACCGATGCCGGACGTGATGTGGTCGTACGCGGGCGCGACGTCCGTCGTCAGCGGGCCGAGCGTATAGAACGGGGCTTCATCGCAGATCTCCTGCTGAAGGTCGATGTTCTCCTTGATCTTGTGCATCGGGACATGCCCCGGGCCCTCGATCATGGTCTGAACGTTGAAACGCTTCGCGATCGTGTTGAGTTCCCCGAGCGTGCGCAACTCCGCGAACTGCGCCTCGTCGTTGGCGTCCGCGATGGAACCCGGCCGCAGCCCGTCGCCGAGCGAATAGGTGACGTCGTACGCGGCGAGGATCTCGCAGAGTTCCTCGAAGTTCTCGTACAGGAACGACTCCCTGTGGTGCGCCAGGCACCAGGCGGCCATGATCGAGCCGCCCCGGGAGACGATGCCGGTCTTGCGGTTCGCGGTGAGCGGTACGTACGCGAGGCGCACGCCCGCGTGGACCGTCATGTAGTCCACGCCCTGCTCGGCCTGCTCGACGACCGTGTCCTTGTAGATCTCCCAGGTCAGCTCCTCGGCCCGGCCGTCGACCTTCTCCAATGCCTGGTAGAGCGGCACGGTGCCGATCGGAACGGGGGAGTTGCGCAGCACCCACTCGCGGGTGGTGTGGATGTTCCGGCCGGTGGAGAGGTCCATGACCGTGTCGGCACCCCAGCGGGTCGCCCAGGTCATCTTCTCGACCTCCTCCTCGATGGAGGACGTCACCGCCGAGTTGCCGATGTTGGCGTTGACCTTCACCAGGAACCGCTTGCCGATGATCATCGGCTCGGTCTCCGGGTGGTTGACGTTGGCCGGCAGCACCGCCCGGCCCGCCGCGATCTCCTCGCGGACCACCTCGGGCGCGACGTTCTCCCGGATGGCCACGTACTCCATCTCGGGCGTGATCTCGCCCCGGCGCGCGTACGCCAGTTGCGTGACCGCCCGGCCTTCCCGGCCCCGGCGCGGCAGGCGCGGCCGGCCCGGGAAGACGGCGTCCAGGTTGCGCAGTCCCCCGCGCGGGGCGGTGTGCTTGATCCCGTCGTCCTCGGGGCGGACGGGGCGGCCCGCGTACTCCTCGGTGTCACCGCGGGCGGTGATCCAGTTCTCCCGGAGCGGAGCCAGGCCCCGGCGGACATCGGTGTCGACGAGTGGATCGGTGTACGGGCCCGAGGTGTCGTACAGCTTGACCGACTGCCCGTTGGTGAGGTGCACCTGACGGACCGGCACCCGCAGGTCGGGGCGGGTGCCCTCGACATACGCCTTGTGCCAGCCGATGGACTTCCCTGCCTCCGCGGTCTCCTCCCGGTCGGAGTTCTGCGCGGAGGCAGGCGTGCGTGCGTCCTTGTTGGTCATGAGACCTACTCCCTACGCCGGCATTACCCGGTAACAGGTTCGGCGGTCGACGCAGCGGTTTCCGTCTGCCGACGTTCCGTGTGAAACATCACTCAGCCTGGGGTGACGTTTCATGTGAAACATCGCTGGGACGGAGGTCAGCGCCCTCTCAGCCCGGTGCTCCGAGCTCCCGCGTGTACAAAAGCGCCTCCACGCTAGCGTCCTTTCTGGCGCGGTGAACAGAGGGCCTCACCCCGTTCTTGCGATGATCGGGCGGTGACGCCCACTCAACCTCCTCCGTTTCCGCCCCCCGAACCATCGCGACCACCCGGTGCCGCGGACGACGGTGGTCACGGCCACGTGCACGGCCATGCACACGGGAACGGGCACGGACACAGCCACGGGCACGGTCCGGCTGCGCCCGTCTCCCGGCATCTGCGCAAGGTCATCGCGGCGATCCTGATCCCGTTCGCCGCGGCGGTACTGATCGGACTCGCCGTGCTGTGGCCGGGCGGGGCCCCGGCGCACGAGCGCACCGGCGTCGGCTTCGACCGGCAGACGCAGCGCGCCACGGTCACCAAGGTGGTCGAGCTGAGCTGCCAGTCCGTGAACGGCTCCGCCGGCGTCCCCACCGGCGACACCTCCACCGCCGAGGGCTCCTCCGCCCAGCAGCAGGCGGACGGCACCTGCAAGAAGGCGACGATCCGGGTCGACACCGGCGACGACAAGGGCCGTACGTTCGACGAGATCGTGCAGCCGGACCAGTCCCGGCAGCTGAGCGAGGGCCAGAAGGTCGTGGTGGCCTACGAGCCCTCCGCGCCCCGGGACCTCCAGTACTCGGTCACCGACGTGGACCGGCGCTTCCCGATGGCACTGCTCGCGGGCATCTTCGCGCTCGCCGTCGTGGCCGTGGGACGGCTGCGCGGGGTGATGGCGCTGGTGGCGCTGGCGATCAGCTTCCTGGTGCTCAACTTCTTCATCCTGCCAGCGATCCTGCAGGGGTCGAATCCGCTGATCGTCGCGGTGGTGGGGGCGAGCGCGATGATGCTGATCGCTCTGTACCTCTGTCACGGGCTGTCGGCGAGGACCTCGGTGGCGGTGCTCGGCACGCTGATCTCACTGCTGCTGATCGGCATCCTGGGCTCGGTGTTCATCGGCTGGGCCGCGCTGACCGGCAACACCGACGACAACACCGGCCTGATCCACGGGCTGTATCCGGGGATCGACATGAGCGGCCTGCTGCTGGCCGGCGTCATCATCGGTTCGCTCGGTGTCCTCGACGATGTGACGGTCACACAGACGTCCGCGGTCTGGGAGCTGCACGAGGCCAACCCGTCGACGGGCTGGCGGGGGCTGTACCGCGCGGGCATCCGGATCGGCCGCGACCACATCGCGTCGGTGGTCAACACGCTGGTCCTCGCCTATGCCGGTGCCGCGCTGCCGCTCCTGCTGCTGTTCTCCATCGCACAGAGCAGCGTGGGGACGGTCGCCAACAGTGAGCTGGTCGCGGAGGAGATCGTGCGTACCCTCATCGGCTCCATCGGCCTGGTGGCCTCGGTGCCGGTGACCACGGCGCTGGCCGCGCTGGTGGTCTCGGCCGACCGCCCGACGGCACAGGCACGGACTCAGGGCCACGGACAGGCGCAGGAGCCGGCACAGGGGCCCGGGAAGGTACCGGAGGCCCGCCCTGCGGGGCGCGGCGGGCGGGGCAGACGCCGTAAGCGCTGACGGCCCGTAGGGCGGGGCAGAACGCGCTGAAGCGTTCCGCCACCCGGTCGGCGTAACGCTTCAGCCGGCGCTCTGCTCCGCCAGGATCCGGTCCAGCGCGTCGTCGAGATGGGCGTCGAAGTCGGCGAGCGCCCCCTCCTGGCCCAGCGGCACCAGCTTGTCGGTGCGGTCGAGGAAGGCCACGAGCGGGGCCGTCGATGAACGGAAGAGAGCCTGATCGGCGCCCACCTGAAGCCGGATCAGCACCTCGCCCAGCGCGTCGGGGTCGACGGGCGAGACGCGTACGTCGCCCTCCCCGCACGGCCTGCCGACACCGTCGATCAGCAGCTCCCTGCCGAACGCCCAGGTCACGGGGGCGTCTCCGGGCAAATGGAAGGTCAGCCGTACGGCGTAGGGATCACAGGTGTCGTAGCGGAGCTCCACCGGGATGCGGAAGGACAGCTCCTCCGACACGAGAAAGCTCATCATGACCTCTGCCTGTACGGATTCGCGCATCGCCTACCCCGTCATTCGCCGCGGACTGGCCGGGCATGGATCCTGACACCAAAGGGAATCTTGCTGAAAGTACACAGCAGATCACAAGGAGTGATTTTTCAGATACTGATAGACAGTGTGAGCGACCCGATGAGGTGCCCCATCTCGGCCTGCAGTCGCCGCGCCGCGGGGGCGAGCCGGTCGGCCTGGTGGGCGGGCAGCGAGATGGCCACCGCCGCGGCCATGGAGCCGATGGAGACGGGGATCGCCGCGCAGACCGTGCCCAGCGCGTACTCCTGACGCTCCACCACCGGCTGCGAGCGCCGCGCGCGTTCCAGGCGTCTGAGCAGACTGTGGTCGTCCCGCACGGTGTACGGGGTGACGGGCCGCACGGGATGACGGCCGAGGTGGTCGCGGCGGGCGTCGTCGTCGAGCTGCGCGAGCAGGCACTGGCCGATGGCGTGGGCGTGCCCGGTCTCCCGGAAGTCGGCCCACTCCTCCACCGCGGGATTGCCGGGGGTGTCGGAGACGCCGACAACGTCGATCTCGCCGTCGCGGTACACGGCGTAGTACACGGGGGCGCCGGTCGCGTCCCGCCAGTGGGCCAGGGTGTCGGCCATGGTGCTGCGACGTTTCTGCTCGGCTCCGCCGCTGCTCAGCCGTGCTGCCGCCTCCCCCAGGAAGAACAGCCCCTTGTCGCGGCGCAGATAACCCTCGTGCACCAGGGTGCGCAGCAGGTGGTACGTGGTGGGGAGCGCCAGCCCGGTCTCGCGGGCCAGTTGTTTCGCGGGAGCCCCGTAGTCGTGCCCGGCGACGGTCTCCAGCAGGCGTACGGCCCGCTGCACGGAACCGATGAGCGTCGCGGTGGAGGCCGGTGCGGTGGGCGCCGGCGAGCGGGGCTGCGGAGGGACCGCGGTCAGCTGTGCGGAGCCGGTGCCAGTCGTGGCCAAGGGTCACTCCCGTAGCGCGAGGGGGCAGCCCGTGCGGAGAACACGGGTGGGGGGTCGCCGTTCACGGGGAATCGTCCCCGCGTCGAATTCCGGACTCTAACGGGCTGTCACCGCACGTGGACGGCCCGCCGGAGAAACTTCCCCCGCCCGAGGGAACCGATGACCCCCGTCACCGCCCCACCGGCCCCCCGCGGCTCACCAGTCACCGCGTGACGAGGAGCTCGACGTGAACTTGCGTACGACGTAGATCAGTCCGCCGACGAGCGCCACGAAGACCAGCACCTTGAAGAGCAGTCCGATCACGAAGCCGACCACGCTCGCTATCAGCCCGCCGAACACGACCAGGGCGATGACCGGCACCGCGATCCACTTCACCCACCACGGAAGTCCCGCGAAGATCTCTCGCATCGCCCTCGTCCTTACCTCTCCGCCCGCCGAGTGCCGGGTCGCGTCGATGATGTCCTGCACTCGATGCTAGGGCGGCAGGTGCCCCGGTGGAGACCTCCGACCCCTTGTCCTCCCCTGACCGTTCCCCTAGGGAACCCCGAGGATTCTCCTCAGCTCTCGGGGGGAGAGAACACCACCAGGACCCGCAGGTCCTCGCTGATGTGGTGGAACTTGTGCGCCACTCCGGCCGGTACGTACACGACGCTGCCGCGGGCCACCTGGGTCGTCTCCATGCCGACCGTGATCGACGCGCGGCCGCTGACGACGAAGTACACCTCGTCCTGGCTGTGCGGCTGCTGCGGGTCCTGGACACCGGCGTCCAGGGCGTAGAGGCCGACCGACATGTTCCGCTCGCGCAGGAACTGCAGGTATGCCCCGTCGTTGGCGGCCCGTTCCGCCTCCAGTTCGTCCAGCCGGAATGCCTTCATCGCCTAGTCCCGCCCCTACCTCACTGCCCGAGCCCGATCGTGTCTGCCACGATCAGACACATGATGAATTTCCTAGTCAAGACGATCGCCAACGCGGGCGCCCTGGCGGTCGCGGTGTGGCTGCTCGACAAGATCACCCTGACCGGTGACAGCACCGGCAAGGAGATCGGCACGCTGCTCCTGGTCGCACTGCTCTTCGGATTGGTGAATTCCCTGGTCAAGCCGTTGGTGAAGCTCCTCAGCCTTCCTCTGCTCATCCTGACGCTCGGACTGTTCACCCTGGTGGTGAACGCGCTGATGCTGCTGCTCACCTCCTGGCTCGCCGACCAGCTCGATCTGAGCTTCCACGTGGAGGGCTTCTGGACGGCCGTCCTCGGTGGTCTGATCATCTCCGTGGTCTCCTGGGCGCTCAACGTCGTCCTGCCCGACGGGGACTGAGGCCGATGACCTACCGCGTCTGCTTCGTCTGCACCGGCAACATCTGCCGCTCCCCGATGGCCGAGTCCGTCTTCCGCGCGCGGGTGGCCGAGGCCGGCCTCGACGGCCTGGTCGAGGTGGACAGCGCCGGTACGGACGGCTGGCACGAGGGCGAGGGCGCCGACCCCCGCACGGTGACCGTGCTGCGGGAGAACGGCTACCAGGCCGGCCACGCCGCCCGGCGGTTCGACCCGGCCTGGTTCGCCCGCCTCGATCTCGTCATCGCGCTCGATTCCGGCCATCGCCGGGCACTGCGCCGTCTCGCGCCCACGGAACGGGACGCGGACAAGGTGCGTCTGCTGCGGTCCTACGATCCGGCCGCCGGCGACGATCTCGATGTGCCGGACCCCTACTACGGGGGCGCGGAGGGTTTCGACGAATGTCTTGAGATGGTGGAGGCGGCGAGCACCGGTCTGCTCGCCGCCGTGCGCGAGCAGGTGGAAGGGCAGGCGGCATGAACGATTCGACGACGGGCGCGGACCAGGGGCAGGCGCCACCGGGCGGGGCGGGTGAGGGCACGCGCGCGGTGCGGGCCGGGCTGCCTGAGCCGGTCAAGCACGAGCCGACCCTGCCCGGACCGGTCTTCGCCGCCCACTTCCACCTGCCGGGCGACCCCACCGGCCCGTACACCTACGGCCGGGACGAGAACCCGACCTGGACACTGCTGGAACGGGCCATCGGGGAGTTGGAGACACCCGGCCAAGACGATGTCGAGACCCTGGTGTTCGCCTCCGGCATGGCCGCCATCTCCTCGGTGCTCTTCTCGCAGCTGCGTGCCGGCGACGCCGTCGTCCTCCCGGACGACGGCTACCAGGCCCTGCCCCTGGTGCGGGCCCAGCTGGAGACGTACGGCATCGAGGTGCGGACCGCGCCCACGGGCGGCGACGCCCAGCTCGGCGTCCTCGACGGCGCGAAGCTGCTGTGGATCGAGACGCCCTCGAACCCGGGTCTTGACGTGTGCGACGTACGGCGGCTCGCCGAGGCGGCGCACGCGCGCGGCGCCCTGGTCGCCGTGGACAACACCCTCGCCACGCCACTGGGCCAGCGTCCGCTGGAGCTCGGCGCCGACTTCGCGGTGGCCAGCGGCACCAAGCAGCTCACCGGGCACGGCGATGTACTCCTGGGATACGTCACCGGGCGCAGCGGCGAGGCCATGACCGCCGTACGCCGCTGGCGCAAGATCGTCGGGGCCGTCCCCGGGCCCATGGAGGCCTGGCTCGCGCACCGCTCGATCGCCACGCTCCAGCTGCGCGTCGACCGGCAGAACGCCACCGCGCTGACGCTCGCGCGGGCGCTGCGGGATCGGTCCGACGTCACCGGGCTGCGCTATCCGGGGCTGCCCGACGATCCGTCGCACAGGATCGCCTCGCGGCAGATGCGGCGCTACGGATGCGTGGTCTCCTTCACGCTGCCCACGCGTGCGCGTGCGGACGGCTTCCTCGAAGCGCTGCGGCTGGTGGACGACGCGACGAGCTTCGGCGGCGTACGGTCCACGGCGGAGCGACGCGGGCGCTGGGGCGGGGACGCGGTGCCCGAGGGCTTCATCCGCTTCTCCGTGGGCGCCGAGGACCCCGAGGACCTGATCGCGGACGTGCTGCGTGCCCTGGACGAGTCGGCCGGCTGACCGGTCGCTCCGGACCGGGCCGCCGGCCGCCCGGGGCACCGCGCGGACGGTCCGAGCCTCCCCCCTCGTGGCTCGGACCGTCCTCGGTTCTGCGCGCGAAGAACCGCGCGACCAAGGCTAGTTGACACAGTGTCAGTGTCCAATCACCGTAGCGACAGCGTCCTATCGACTTATTTATAGTTGGGCGCGTCCAGGCCGCTGCGAGGGCTGACGAGAGAGGGAGTGCCGTGGATCTGGCCTTGCTGCGGGCCTTTGTGACCGTGCACCGGGCCGGCTCCTTCACCCGTGCCGCTGCCCTGCTCGGCCTCTCCCAGCCCGCCGTCACCTCGCAGATACGGACACTGGAACGGCAGCTGGGGCGCCCTCTCTTCCTGCGGCAGGCGCGTGGGGTGACACCGACGACCATCGGGGACGAGCTCGCCCACAAGGCGGCGCCGCATCTCGACGCCCTGGTGGAGATCACCGAGTCCGGGCTGGAGGAGGACTCCCCCCTGCGGACGCTGCATCTGGCCGGGCCCCCGGAGTTCACCGCCGAGCGGGCGCTGCCGGCGCTCACGGAGCTGACCGGCGAGGACGGCCAGGGCTTCGCCCTGCGCGCTTCCTTCGGCACCGCCGAGGAGTCCCTGGAAGGGCTGGCCGCGGGACATCATGATCTGGCCATCAGCACGGTCCGCCCGCGCGGCGCGCTGCTCTCGGCGACTGCGCTCTGCGACGAGGAGCACGTACTGGTCGCCGCTCCACCGTGGGCCGAGCGGATCGGCCCCGGCCCGCTCCGCCACGCGGGCCCCTCGGCGCTGGAGCGCGTCCCGGTGGTCGAGGTGCACGAGTCGCTGCCTTTCGTCGCCCGTTACTGGGCCTCCGTGTTCGACTCCCGTCCCATCGCTCCGGGCACGGTGGTCGTCCCGGATCTGCGCGCGGTGCTGGCCTGTGCCGCAGCGGGCGCGGGGCTGGCGGTACTGCCCCGCTATCTGTGCGCGGCCGCCCTGGCGCTGGGCGACGTGGTGGCCCTGCACGAACCGACGGTTCCCCCGCTGCGCACCTACTTCCTGGCGGTCCGTACCGGCACGCTGGCGATGCCGCACATCGCGCGGGCCCATGAGCGGCTGGAGCGGGCGGCCGCCGGCTGGTGCTGACGCGCCGGTGTGCCTCCACAAAGCCGGACGGTACGTCCTCGTGATGTTTCACGTGGAACCAGCCGGGCCACATTTCCTCCATGACCGTCCGACCCGTGGTCAAGCGCACCGCCCGAGCCGTTCTGCTGGACGGCGAGAACCTGATCCTGATCAAGCGCACCAAACCCGGCGTGGATCCCTACTGGGTCACCCCCGGCGGCGGGGTCGAGCCGGAGGACTCGACCGTCGTCGACGCCCTGCACCGCGAGGTGTACGAGGAGCTGGGTGCCAAGATCGGCGACGTCGTGCCGTGTTTCGTCGACACCGTGGAGCACATCGGTGAGGACGGCGGTGCCACCGGCGTGAAGGTGCAGCACTTCTTCGTATGCCGCCTGGAATCCATGGACCTGTCCCTGCGGCACGGCCCGGAGGTCGACGAACCCACCGGGGAGTACGAGATCGTCCGCGTGCCGTTCACCCGCGTCGGGATCGCCTCCGTCCATCTCGTACCGCTGTCGCTGCGGCACTACCTGGACGGCAACATCGAGGGCGTACGCGCCATGCACGCCCCCGACCTGGGATGAAGTCCGGCCGCTATGCGGCTCGCACC
Source organism: Streptomyces sp. NPDC048584 (assembly GCF_043199595.1). Classification (NCBI taxonomy): domain Bacteria; kingdom Bacillati; phylum Actinomycetota; class Actinomycetes; order Kitasatosporales; family Streptomycetaceae; genus Streptomyces; species Streptomyces sp. NPDC048584. The sequence continues at coordinate 124,949 of NZ_JBICWF010000010.1, read as the reverse complement.
AGTTCGTAGGCTTCCCAGAGGTCCCGCCCCGTATAGGAGTGGGTCGCGAGACCGGTCAGATGCCGGTCCGCGTTGACCGCGACGGAGACCGGCACCGCGCCGAACAGGTCCTTGTCCGACATCGAGTCGCCATAGGCGACACAGTCCGCGCGGGTCACCCCGAACTCCGCGCACAGACGGTCGGCGATCCCCACCTTGGCCGCCGCGCTGAGAACGCCGGCCGGGTCCACGGGCTCCGTGAACGGCACCGCGGGAAAGCGTGAGCCGTAGGCCGCGTGAGCGCCCCAGCCGGTGAGCCGCTCCACGAAGAAGGACGGCGACAGGGAAACCACGGCGCAGTGGTCTCCCCTGCGCGTGAGATCCGCCCAGACGTCACGGATACGGGTCAGCCAGGGCGCCGCCTCGAACGCGGCCGCCACATGGACCTCCGTGAGACCCGCCCAGAGCGTGTGCACCTGGACGGCGTACTCCGGCGGCCCGATCAGACCAGCCGAGATCGCCCGGTCGAGGGCGATCGCCTCGGCTTCCAGCCCCAGTTGCCGCGAGATCTCCACGGGTGCCGAACTTCCATGGAGCAGCGTGCCGTCGAGATCGAAGAGATGAAGCCTCGCCATGAGCGACGAGGTTAGCGAGCCCCGCTCACCGCGTCTCCCGGCGGAAGGAGCCGGCCACGCACCGTTCGCACATGTTTCACGTGAAACATGTGCACCCGTGTCCACGTGCCGCCGCCGGTCGCGCGATGGCCAAAAGGTCGCACGAGTCTCCCGAAACGGGTGGACGCAGAAGCTTCCCGTCGGACAGCCTGACCTGCGTGCCGACACCTTCCCTTGCCTCTCTGCCCATCCGCCGTCTGACACTCCGCGATCTCACCGCCTGTGCCGACTTGTCCGAGGACCGGGGGTGGCCACGGGAGGAGCACAAATGGGGCCTCCTCCTTGCAGCCGGGAAGGGTTACGGCGTCGACGATCCCGAGGGTGGACTGGTCGCCGCCTGCGTCGTCACCGAGTACGGGCCGCGCGCGCAGCCGGCTCTCGCGGCCATCGGCATGGTTCTGGTCGCCGCACGGCACGCCCGCCGGGGTGTGGGGCGCCGTCTGATGCGTTACATCGTCTCCGCGATGGGCACCACCCCCCTCACCCTGCACGCGACCCCCTTCGGCCGGCCGCTCTACGAGGAGCTCGGCTTCAAGGTCACCGGCCGTGCGGAGATGCTGCGGGGCCAGTTCGCGCCCGCGGGATACCGGCCGGGGGCCGTCACCACCCGGGCTGCGACCGGGGAGGACCTCCCCGCCATCGTTCGGCTCGACGAGAACGTCTTCGGCGCCGACCGCACACACATCATCACCCGCCTGCCCGCCTTCTCCGATCAGTTGCGGGTCGCCGAGGAGGACGGGCGGATCACCGGGTACGCGGCCGCCTGGCCCAACATGGAGACCCATGTCGTGGGCCCGCTGATCGCGCGTGACACCGCGACGGCCCAGGCGCTGCTCGCCTCCCTCGCCGCCGGCACCGGCCGGCCGCTGCGCACCGACATCGACGTGCGGCACGGGGAACTGCTGAACTGGGCCAAGGACCACGGGCTGGCCTCCGTCGCGTCGAACGCGGTCATGACGTACGGGATCACCGAACTGCCCGGGGACTGGAGCCGACGGTTCGCTCCGGTGACGGTCGCCGCGACCTGACACATCTGACACAAAGACGCCGACCCCGGAGCTTCGGGGCCGGCGTCGTCACGTCCGGTGGGCGCCGTCGTCAGGCGAGGGTCTCCACGGCGGCCGTGGCAAAGCCGTGGTCCTGCTCGGGGGCACCGCCGCCGACACCGACCGCGCCGATCAGCCGCCCGTCACGGCGGACGGGCACGCCCCCGGCGATGAACAGCAGCGGCCGGTCGAGTGCGGTGGGCAGGGTGTGGAAGAGGCCGCCGGGCTGCACGGCGTCCACGAGGTCGGCGGTGGGCGCGTTCAACTGGAGCGCGGTGTACGCCTTGCGGGTACTGGTCTCACCGGAGATCAGCACGGCGCGGTCGTCCCTGCGGAAGGCGAGCAGGTGCCCTCCGGCGTCGAGGACGGTGACGCTGACCGTGACGCCTGCCGCCTCCGCGGCCTGGCCCGCGGCGGCGAGCAGGGCTTCGGCGTCCGTGGTGGAGAGCGGGGCGACGGCGGTGGTGCTCATGAGGTGGTTCTCCTTGTGGTCGGGAGCGAAGTCGGGGGAATCGGTGGATACGGGGACGGCCCTGGCCCCGCACCCGTCGGTCGGGGGGGTCAGCTGGAGACGGCGGCCGGCCGCTCGGAGGGCATGGAGCCGGTGCCCAGGAGGGCGGGCCCGGTGTCGCGGCGCTCAAGAGCGGCCGAGAAGAAGGCCAGCACCAGGGCGCTCGCGGCGAGGACGGCACCGACCCAGTTGGGTGCGGTGTAGCCGAGGCCGGCCCCGATCACCATGCCGCCGAGCCAGGCGGCCAGCGCGTTGCCGAGGTTGAAGGCGCCGATGTTCAGGGCCGAGGCCAGGGTGGGGGCGCCGTGTGCCTGGTCGAGGACCCGCTTCTGCAGCGGCGGCACAGTGGCGAAGCCCAGGGCGCCGATGAGCACGATGGTGACGGCGGCGGCGACCTTGTTGTGCGCGGTGAGGGTGAAGAGGGCGAGGACGACGGCGAGGGCGCCCAGGGAGAGGTACAGCATGGGCATCAGGGCGCGGTCCGCGTACCTGCCGCCGATGAGATTGCCGCCAACCATGCCGAGGCCGAAGAGGACCAGCAGCCAGGTGACCGAGCCGTCGGCGAAACCGGTGACATGCGTCATCATCGGCGCGATGTAGGTGATGGCCGCGAAGACGCCACCGAACCCCAGGACGGTCATCGCCATGGCGAGAAGGACCTGGACGTTCTTCAGTGCGGCCAGTTCATGGCGCAGCCGTACGCCCTCGGCCTTGGGCATGTCGGGGACGAGCGCGGCGACACCGGCCAGCCCGACGACGCCCAGGGCGGCGACGATGCCGAAGGTGACGCGCCAGCCGACGGACTGGCCGACGAGCGTGCCGAGTGGGACGCCGACGACGTTGGCGACGGTCAGGCCGGTGAACATCAGGGCGATGGCTCCGGCCTTCTTGTCCGGGGCCACCAAGTCGGCCGCGACGACTGAGCCGATACCGAAGAAGGCGCCGTGGGCCAGTGAGGCGACCACGCGTCCGGTCAGCATGAGACCGAAGGTGGGGGCCAGTGCGGAGAGCAGGTTTCCGACGATGAACAGTCCCATCAGCACCATCAGCATCCGCTTGCGGGAGACCTTGGTGCCGAGCACGGTCATCAGCGGGGCGCCGAGCACGACGCCCAGCGCATAGCCGGTCACCAGGTAGCCGGCCGTGGGGATGGAGACACCGAAGTCGCCCGCGACCTCGGGCAGCAAGCCCATGATCACGAATTCCGTGGTTCCGATCCCGAAGGCCCCGATCGCGAGGGCCAGAAGCGCGAGAGGCATGGGGGACAGACCTTCCCAGAAGATTGCAGGAGCGCTTTACGTGCCACACATTAGTTGCATACGCGGGTTACTTGCAAGCGCGGTCTATTGCGGGCGTGCTCTACCCTGGTGTCAGCAGCTCCTGGACGGAGGAAAAGGCCCATGACAGCCACGGATCCCGCGCTCACCGCCCTTGCCCAGGGCTGGTGCGCACTCTCCCTGCTGCACGGGAGGATCGAGGCCCACACCGAGCGCGCCCTTCAGTCCGGGCACGACCTGAGCGTGCGGGAGTACTCCCTCCTCGACGTACTGAGCCGGCAGCACGACGGCGAGGGGGGCCATCTGCAGATGAAGCAGGTCGCCGACGCGGTCGTGCTCAGCCAGAGCGCCACCACCCGCCTGGTCACCCGGCTCGAGGACCGCGGGCTGCTGGAGCGGTACCTGTGCCCCACCGATCGCCGGGGCATCTACACCAACGTCACCGAGGCCGGTCTCAAGCTCCTGGACGAGGCACGGCCCACCAATGACACCGCCCTGCGCGAGGCCCTCGACGCGGCAGCGAAGAACCCCGACCTCGCTCCCCTGGTCCGGGCCGTGGAGACGCTGAAGGCGCCGGTGCCTGCGTAGGGTGCCGCCATGACGGATCTGCAGATACGGGCCGCGGTCACCGACGACGTCCCCGCCATCGTCGGCATGCTCGCCGACGACCCCCTGGGCGCGCAGCGCGAATCGCCCGACGACCTCGGCCCGTACCTGACCGCCCTGGAGCGTCTCAGCGTCGACCCGAACCAGCATCTGGTCGTGGCGGTCCGCGGCGGCCGTGTCGTCGGTACGCTGCAGCTCACGATCGTTCCCGGGCTCTCCCGCCGCGGCGCCACCCGGTCGATCATCGAAGCGGTCCGCATCCACACGGACGAACGCGGCGGCGGCCTGGGGCGCCGGCTCATCGAGTGGGCGATCGACGAGTCCCGCCGCGAGGGCTGCCAACTGGTCCAGCTGACCTCCGACACGACCCGCGCCGATGCCCATCGCTTCTACGAGCGGCTCGGCTTCACGGCCTCTCACGTGGGCTTCAAACTGCCGCTGTGACCCAACGACCAGGGGTCCTGTTTCACGTGAAACAGGACCCCTGGTCACTCCCTGACACGAGCGGGAGCTAGCCGACACCCCGCCATCCCGCCGGGTCCACCCCGCCCGGCACCGGAGCCGCCTCGTCGTACGGCTGACGCGTGAACACGAACGACCCCAGGTCCAGATGACTCAACGACCCGTCCGGCCGCCGTACGGGCTTCAACGACTCTCCGGCGTAGTAGCCCTCCAGGCCCACCCAGGTGCCGTCTTCCTCCGGCCGAAAGCGCGAGCGCCGGCCGTTGCCGGTCAGGGGCTCCAGCGAGACGAGACCATCGGCCGAGAGCCGGAGCACGAACGCGGACGTCCCCCAGTACCACTGGCCCACCAGCTCCAGTACCGCCGGTTCCACCTCGCGCAGCGGCTCCCAGGGCGCCGGGAGACGCGGCTCCGCCTCGGCGACGATCCGGACGAGATCGGCGGCCACCGTGAACGGCGCGGGGCCGGAGGTGCAGTTGGCCAGGACCACTGCGCCTACATCGTCCACCAGGCTGATCGTGAGGCAGGCGAGGAACCCCGGAAGTGATCCCGTGTGCCCCACGAGGGCGCGTCCGTGCTGGTGACGGAGCTCCATGCCCAGGCAGTACGCATAGCCGCTCGCCACGTCCGCCGCCTCGACCGGTGCCGCCGGAGTCCTCATCTCCCGCAACGACCCGGCGCTCAGCACCCGGTCGTCCCCCTCGGCCAGAAAGGCCGCGAAGCGCGCCAGGTCACCCGACGTGGACCACAGTTGTCCGGCGGGCGCCATCACCCCGAGATCCTCCAGAGGCTCGGGCATCATCACGTCGGCCCATGGATGCACCGCCCACCCACCCGCGTGCGGCGCCTGCGCGCGCACGGTCGTACGACGCAGTCCCAGAGGTTCGAGTACCTCGCGCCGGAGCACCTCTTCCCACGGCGCACCGCGCAGCTTCTCGACCAGGGCGCCGAGCAACGCGTATCCGGGATTCGAGTAGTGGAAGCGCCGTCCGACGGGGTGTGCCGACGGCCGCTCGCCCAGTACGTCGGCCAGACCGGGGCGCAGGGAGCCGGGGGTCCGCTCCCACCAGGGGCCGGGCGTCTCGGCGGCCAGTCCACCGCTGTGCGCCAGCAGTTCGGCGAGGGTCGCCTCGCCCACACCCGTGCCCGGCAGGTGCTTCTCCAGCGGGTCGGCGAGCTCGAGCACCCCCTCGTCGCGCAGTCGGAGCACCAGAACGGCCGTGAAGGTCTTGGTGATCGAGCCGATCCGGTACTGCACGTTCTCGTCCGGAGCGTGGCCCTCCACCGAGGTCCGTGCCGCCGTCCACACGGCTTTGCCGCCCCGCACCACGGCCGCGACGAGCGACGGCGCCCGCCCTTCGCTCTGGGCGAGGGCGATCCTGTGCAGCAACGCCCGCCGTGTGCCGGGCAGCAGTTCGTCCTGAGGTGTCGTCATGCCCCCAGTTCACCAGGAACCGAGGGCTCGTCTCCCCGTCAGTCGAGGCAGAATTCGTTGCCCTCGACGTCCCGCATCACGATGCACGACTCGTTGAAGCCGTCGGCACGCAGCACTCGCACGCGTTGGGCGCCGAGCGCGACCAGTCGCGCGCATTCGGCCTCGAGTGCGGCGAGGCGCTCCTCACCCACGAGCCCGGTGCCGGCCCTCACGTCGAGATGCACCCGGTTCTTGACGACCTTGTCCTCGGGAACGCGTTGGAAGAACAGCCGCGGACCCACACCGGTGGGATCCACGCAGGCGAACGCCGAACCCTGACGCTCGGGCGGCAGCGAACGGTCGAACTCGTCCCACGTGTCGAACCCCTTCGGCGGAGGCGGCACGACGTACCCCAGCACCTCGCACCAGAAGCGGGCGACGCGCTCGGGGACAGCGCAGTCGAAGGTGATCTGGACCTGCTTGATCGACGCCATCGGCCCACCCTAATCGCGTGAGCGCTCCACGGGCCCGGAAGACTGTAGGATCTCGCGATCCTCGACACAGAGCAGCCCTGTGACCTGCGGGGTCCTGTCTGTCTCAGTGCTTGGCCGGAGGGTTCTGTCTCACGGTTCGTGTCGATTCGCATGGCTGCGGGACGGAGCGCCTCTCGTCCCGCAGCCATGCGAATCAGCCCCGCCCTCGTGGGCCTCCGTGATTCAGAGCGTCTTGATGGCGCCACCGTCGATGATGTGGTCGGCGCCAGTGATGTTGCCTGCGACGTCGGAGAGAAGGAACGCGATCAAGGCCGCCACTTCTTCAGGTTCGGTAATGCGGCCGGTAGTGATGTCGAATGCTTCCGGGATCTGCTGAAGGAACGCGGCATGCTCCGCCCCGGCTCCGGCTGCCACCTTGCCACCGAATCCCTCAGGGTCCTCCCACAGGGAAGTGCGGACCACTCCGGGAGAGACCGTGTTCACACGCACCCCCTGAGGCCCGAACTCCTCAGCCAGGGACTTGCCGAGTGCAGCCAGGGCCGCCTTGGCCGCACTGTAGGCGACCGGGCCGGCGGCGGGCAGCCGTGAGTTGATGGACGAGACGTTGACGATCGACCCACGGCGCTCGATCAGGCTCGGGAGAGCCGCGCGGGCGGCACGAACGGCACTGAGCAGGTTGAGGTCGAGGATGCGGGTCCACTGAGTGTCGTCGGTGTCGAGGAAGCCGATGGGCTCCACATCGTCCCCGGCTCCGACGTTGTTCACCAGCAGGTCGATGCCGCCCAGCTCGGTGAGGGCGCTGTCCATGAGAGTGGCGACGCCTTCGGCGGTGCTCAGGTCGGCCGACACCGTGTAGGCACCGGTTTCCTTCAACTCGGGCGTAATGGTGCGGGCGGCGCCGACGACGCGAACGCCTTCGGCCGTGAGAGTCCGGACGGTGGCGAGCCCGATGCCCCGGCTGGCACCGGTGACGACGGCCGTCTTGGCGGTGAGATTGAGGTGCATGACACTCCAGTTCTTGAACTCTAAGTACAAAATATGGGCAGCGGTCACCCCAGGTGGAGCGAGTGCTGCGGTTCGGGTTAGAGAGAGTCGACCGTCGCGTCGATCACTCGGACAAGCCGATCAGGGCCTTCGGCAACGCGTGCCATGAGCCGCAGGCCCGTGACTGTGTTCAGCAGCAGGCTTCCCAGGGCTGCGGAATCACGTTCCGGTGCGATCTCTCCCGAGCGTTGCCCCTCTTCGATCAGCGCGCGGAAGGCGTCCTCGGTTCGGGCGAACATGCGCTGGACAAGTTCGGTTGCCACCTGGTCCGTGGCGGCGAGTTCTGCCGCCGTGTTCACGGCCATGCAACCCCGACGGTCCGGGTCGGCGAGGTCCATCTCGACGAGGAACCCCAGCGTCTTGCGCAGACGCACCTTGACCGGCCCGGGCTGCTCCAACATTTCCATGAGAGCAACGGCCTGGCCGTCGCGATAGCAGCGAAGCGCCCGCTCGAACAAGTCGCGTTTACTGCCGAAGGTGTTGTAGAGGCTGCCCTTGCCGATGCCGATCGCGTCGACGAGGTCCTGCGGCGTGGTCCCGGCATACCCCTTCCGCCAGAACACGTCCATGGCATGCTCAACGGCGACATCCGGGTCGAACTGCTTGGGCCTTCCCACCATCAGAACACTAGCATCATTCTTGACTTTGAAGTCAAGAACTGAAGTTCCGCAGCTGCTGCACAGACGCCGGTCAGGTCTGCGCCATGTCCACGAAGCGCGAGTAGTGCCCCTGGAAGGCGACCGTGATCGTCGCCGTCGGGCCGTTCCGGTGCTTGGCCACGATCAGGTCCGCCTCTCCCGCGCGCGGGGACTCCTTCTCGTAGGCGTCCTCGCGGTGCAGCAGGATCACCATGTCGGCGTCCTGCTCGATGGAGCCGGACTCACGCAGGTCGGAGACCATCGGTTTCTTGTCGGTGCGCTGCTCGGGGCCTCGGTTCAGCTGGGAGAGCGCGATCACCGGGAGCTCCAGCTCCTTGGCGAGCAGCTTGAGGTTACGGGACATGTCCGAGACCTCCTGCTGACGGCTCTCGGCGCGCTTGGAACCACCGGACTGCATCAGCTGGAGATAGTCGATGATGACCAGCTTCAGATCGTTGCGCTGCTTCAGGCGGCGGCACTTGGCACGGATCTCCATCATCGACAGGTTCGGGGAGTCGTCGATGTAGAGCGGTGCCGCCGAGACGTCCGGCATCCGGCGCGCCAGCCGGGTCCAGTCCTCGTCTGTCATCGTGCCGGAGCGCATGTGGTGCAGAGCGACCCGGGCCTCGGCGGACAGCAGGCGCATCGCGATCTCGTTGCGCCCCATCTCGAGCGAGAAGATGACGCTCGGCAGGTTGTTCTTGATGGACGCGGCCCGCGCGAAGTCCAGGGCGAGCGTCGACTTGCCCATCGCGGGACGCGCGGCGATGACGATCATCTGCCCCGGGTGCAGGCCGTTGGTGAGCGAGTCGAAGTCGGTGAATCCGGTGGGCACCCCGGTCATCTCACCGCTGCGGGAGCCGATCGCCTCGATCTCGTCGAGAGCGCCCTCCATGATGTCGCCGAGCGGAAGGTAGTCCTCGCTGGTGCGCTGTTCGGTGACCGCGTAGATCTCCGCCTGCGCGCGGTTGACGATCTCGTCGACGTCGTCGTCGGCCGCGTATCCCATCTGTGTGATGCGTGTACCGGCCTCGACCAGGCGCCGCAGCACCGCGCGCTCATGCACGATCTCCGCGTAATAGGCCGCGTTGGCCGCCGTGGGCACCGTCTGGACGAGGGTGTGCAGATACGAGGCCCCGCCGACCTTGTTGATCTCACCGCGCTTGGTCAGCTCCGCGGCGATGGTGATCGGGTCGGACGGCTCGCCCTTGGCGTAGACGTCGAGAATGGCCGTATAGACGGTCTCGTGGGCCGGCTTGTAGAAGTCGTGGCCCTTGAGGATCTCGACGACATCGGCGATGGCGTCCTTCGACAGCAGCATGCCGCCCAGCACGGACTGCTCGGCTTCCAGATCCTGGGGCGGCACCCTTTCGAACGCGGAACCCCCGCCGTCCCACGTGCCGGTGTCCCTGCCGCGGTCGTGCTGCTCGTCGCGGCCTCTGCCCCGGTCCTCACGGCGCCGGGAGGCGGGTAGACGATCACTGGGTCCGCTGTCGGCCCACGGGTCGTCCAAGGGCTCGGAAATGCTCACCGAGCCACCTCCTCCCGTCCGCCGGAACGGACCTCGCCATGCCTCTCTGTTCTACGGCACGGCACTGACAAATAAGACGCCCGGCCCCATTTGGCGCGCGCCGGTTTTGTGGCGTTTTTGAAACCGGCGGACGGAGCGAGCGCCGCACTACCGTAGGCCCGTCGGCACCGTCAGCCAATCTGGTTATCCACAGGCCATGTGGACGACGGGCCCAATGCTGTGGAGAACTCCCCGAAACCTGTGCACGAGCCGGTGGACAGCCCTGTGAAAAAGCTTGCCCCCATCTCGCAAGCAGGGCATTGACCTGCGGGTTCATCGTCCACCGGCTGTGCAGAAGAAAAAGTTGCCCAGTCGGATCAAGATCGCTTCCCACGGTGTACGCAAGCCCACACCCAGAGCCACAAAGTAAGGGTCTCCAACCCTTTGCATCTCTTACCTGTGGACGATTAGATTGGTGCACATGACACAGGCCCCCGCGCGGCCCGGAGCCGCGAGACGGCGGCATGACCGCGAGATCGTCATGCTGGCAGTCCCCGCCTTCGGCGCACTCGTCGCCGAGCCACTCTTCGTCATGGCCGACAGCGCCATCGTCGGCCATCTGGGCACGGCACAACTGGCCGGTCTCGGCATCGCGTCGGCCCTCCTGATGACCGCCGTGAGCGTCTTCGTGTTCCTGGCCTACGCCACCACGGCCGCCGTCGCCCGGCGGGTCGGAGCCGGCGATCTCCCGTCGGCCATCCGGCAGGGCATGGACGGAATCTGGCTGGCGCTTCTGCTCGGCGGAACCGTCATGGCCGTCGTCCTTCCCACGGCACCCGCCCTCGTGGACCTCTTCGGCGCCTCCGACACAGCGGCCCCCTACGCGATCACCTACTTGCGGATCTCCACGCTCGGCATACCCGCCATGCTTGTCGTGCTCGCCGCGACCGGTGTCCTCCGCGGACTGCAGAACACCAGGACGCCGCTCTACGTCGCCATCGCCGGCTTCGTCGCCAACGGTGTGCTCAATGTGGCACTGGTCTACGGCGCCGGCTTCGGGATCGCCGGTTCCGCGTGGGGCACCGTCATCGCCCAGTGCGGCATGGCCGCGGTCTATCTGGTCGTGGTGCTGCGTGGGGCGCGCAGACACGGGGCGTCGCTGCGCCCGGACGCCGCCGGGATCAGGGCCTCGGCCCAGGCCGGCGTTCCCCTGCTGGTCCGCACCCTCTCGCTCCGGGCGATCCTGATGATCGCGACGGCCGTCGCCGCCCGTCTCGGCGACTCCGACATCGCGGCCCACCAGATCATCCTCTCCCTGTGGAGCCTGCTCGCCTTCGCCCTGGACGCCATTGCCATCGCCGGGCAGGCCATCATCGGACGCTATCTGGGCGCCGGCGACGCACAGGGCGCCCGTGAGGCGTGCCGCCGGATGGTCGAGTGGGGTGTCGCGGTCGGTGTCGTCCTCGGTGGGCTGGTGGTGCTCGCCCGGCCGGTGTTCCTCCCCCTGTTCACCAGCGACGCCACGGTCACGGACGCGGCACTGCCAGCGCTGGTGCTGGTGGCGCTGTCGCAGCCGATCTGCGGCATCGTCTTCGTCCTGGACGGGGTGCTGATGGGTGCCGGTGACGGGCCGTACCTGGCCTGGGCGATGCTGCTGACTCTCGCGGTGTTCACTCCCGTCGCCCTCCTGGTACCTGCCTTCGGGGGCGGACTCACCGCACTGTGGGCCACGATGACGCTCATGATGACCGTACGCATGCTGACCCTGTGGCTCCGTACCCGCTCCGGCCACTGGATCGTCACGGGCGCCGCCCGTTGACCGTTTCACGTGAAACACAGCAATGGGGGCCTCACCCCGAAGGGTGCGGCCCCCATGCTCACTGCTTCCGTGCACGCGGCATTCAGCCGGCGACAACCTCGATGCTGACCTTGGCGGCCACCTCGGGGTGCAGACGCACGGACGTCTCGTGGCCGCCCAGCGTCTTGATCGGCGAGCCCATCTCGATGCGGCGCTTGTCGACCTCGGGGCCACCGGCAGCCTTGATCGCGGAGGCGATGTCAGCCGGCGTGACGGAACCGAAGAGACGACCGGCGTCGCCCGAGCGGACGGCCAGGCGGACCTTGACGCCCTCGAGCTGCGCCTTCACCTGGTTGGCCTGCTCGATGGTCTGGATCTCGTGGATCTTGCGCGCACGACGGATCTGCGCGACGTCCTTCTCGCCACCCTTGGTCCAGCGGATCGCGAGCTTCCGCGGAACCAGGTAGTTGCGAGCGTAACCGTCCTTGACGTCGACGACGTCACCCGCGGCACCGAGGCCGGAGACCTCGTGGGTGAGGATGATCTTCATGAGTCGGTCACCCTTCCCTTATCGCGCGGTGGAGGTGTAGGGGAGCAGCGCCATCTCACGGCTGTTCTTGACTGCCGTGGCGACGTCACGCTGGTGCTGCGTGCAGTTGCCGGTCACGCGGCGGGCACGGATCTTGCCGCGGTCGGAAATGAACTTCCGCAGCATGTTCGTGTCCTTGTAGTCCACGTACGTGACCTTGTCCTTGCAGAATGCGCAGACCTTCTTCTTAGGCTTGCGCACAGGCGGCTTCGCCATGATGTTTCTCCTGTGTGATCAAGAAGTGTGGGTACGGCCCGCCCTAGAAGGGGGGCTCGTCCGAGTAGCCGCCGCCGCTGTTGCCGCCGGAGCCACCGCCCCAGCCGCCACCACCCTGGCCGCCCTGCTGGCCGCCGGCGGGAGCGCCGGTCGCCCACGGGTCGTCGGCGGGAGCGCCGCCGCCCTGCTGGCCGCCACCGGGGCCGCCGCCCCAGCCGCCGCCACCCTGGCCGCCCTGCTGGCCGCCGCCGTAACCTCCCTGGCCACCGCGGCCGGTGGTCTTGGTGACCTTGGCCGTGGCGTTGCGCAGGCTGGCGCCGACTTCCTCGACGTCCAGCTCGTAGACCGTGCGCTTGACGCCCTCACGGTCCTCGTAGGACCGCTGCTTCAGCCGGCCCTGCACAATGACGCGCATGCCTCGCTGGAGCGACTCGGCGACGTTCTCCGCCGCCTGACGCCAGACCGAGCAGGTCAGGAACAGGCTCTCGCCGTCCTTCCACTCGTTGGTCTGACGGTCGAAGGTGCGGGGAGTCGACGCGACACGGAACTTCGCGACGGCCGCACCGGACGGGGTGAAGCGCAGCTCGGGGTCGTCGACAAGATTGCCGACGACCGTGATGACGGTCTCGCCTGCCATGGGGAACCTCTCGGCGGGTTTGCTGCTGGCTGCTTGTGCTGCTACTCGAGTCCCGGGATCAGCTGAGCGGAAGAGCTCAGTGAGTCTCGGGGCGGAGGACCTTGGTCCGGAGGACCGACTCGTTCAGGTTCATCTGGCGGTCGAGCTCCTTGACGACCGCAGGCTCGGCCTGCAGGTCGATGACCGAGTAGATGCCCTCGGGCTTCTTCTTGATCTCGTACGAGAGACGACGACGGCCCCAGGTGTCGATCTTCTCAACCTTTCCGCCGCCGTCACGGACGACAGAAAGGAAGTTCTCGATCAGTGGGGAGACAGCGCGCTCCTCGACATCGGGGTCGAGGATGACCATCACCTCGTAGTGACGCATGTGGAACCCACCTCCTTTGGACTCAGCGGCCACGGTCGTTCCGTGGCAGGAGGGTCGTGATGCGTTGTGCAACGACGTCTGTCAGTTAAACAGCCGCCACTGACAATCGAAGCCGGGCGGCGGTTTCCCACACCGGCCGGGACGGACCGTGGCCCTTCCCCGACCTGTGGCTGGCTCTGTCCGGACAGACACCGGTGCAGACGGTACAGAGTACCCGCACAGCCCCTTGCGGTTGAAATCCGGCTGTGGGGACAGTCAATCTGTACACATCGGGTGTGTATGGCGCTACGATCCGACGCCCTTCGCAGGAGGTGCCCCATGGCACAGGCATTGCGACCCAACACCGCCGGAGGCCTTTTCGCCACGGACGGCAAGTCCCACCCACTACAGGACACCCTCCTCGCGGTGACCCTGGTGCTGGGCATCACGGCCTTCGTCACGGCGATGTTCCACCATCTGCACCTGCTCAGCTCCTGGACAGGGCTGGTGGGCATCGTCACCGGTGCGTACGGCCAGTGGATCTCGGTGACGACCCGCGAGCGCTTCGGTCTGATCGTGGGCCTCGGTGCCGCGGCGGTGGGGTTCTTCCTGGGCATGGCGCACGGGGGCCTCTTCGGCGGGCTCTGACCGACGCCGGACTCCCCCTTTCCGAACATCGTCGACCGCCCCGGTCGGCGCAGGGCCGGGGCGAAGGTCCCGTGTGCCCAACCGGGGCGCCCCCACGGCGCAGTAGGCTTCGCGCGAGAGCCGGAGCCCCTGACCCCATGGGGACACACCAGCCCGAGGAGCGCCCCGAATGAGCCTGACCCTGAGGACCATCAGCCGAGAGCAGCATCTGGCCTACATCCAGAGCCTGCCGTCGGCGAGTCACATGCAGGTCCCGGCCTGGGCTGACGTCAAGGCGGAATGGCGCTCGGAGAACCTCGGCTGGTTCGACGACCGGACCGGTGAGATGGTCGGCGCCGGTCTCGTCCTCTACCGGCAGCTGCCCAAGATCAAGCGCTACCTGGCCTATCTGCCCGAGGGCCCGGTCATCAACTGGTTCGCGCCGAATCTGCAGGAGTGGATCGAGCCGATGCTCGCCCATCTGAAGCAGCAGGGCGCGTTCTCGGTGAAGATGGGGCCGCCGGTGATCATCCGGCGCTGGGAGGCCGCGACCATCAAGAGGGGCATCCAGGACCAGGACGTCAAGCGTCTGCGCGACCTGGAGGCCGACTTCATCGAGCCTCGCGCCTTCGAGGTCGCCGACAAGCTGCGCCGCATGGGCTGGCAGCAGGGTGAGGACGGCGGTGCCGGCTTCGGCGACGTCCAGCCTCGCTACGTCTACCAGGTCCCGCTGGCCAACCGCGCCCTGGAAGAGGTGCACAGGAACTTCAACCAGCTCTGGCGCCGCAACATCAAGAAGGCGGAGAAGGCCGGCGTCGAGGTCGTCCAGGGCGGTTACGAGGATCTGGCCGAGTGGCAGCGGCTGTACGAGATCACGGCGGTGCGCGACCACTTCCGGCCCCGCCCGCTGTCGTACTTCCAGCGCATGTGGTCGGCCCTCAACACCGAGGACCCCAACCGCATGCGGCTGTACTTCGCCCGGCACAACGGCGTGAACCTGTCCGCGGCGACGATGCTGATCGTCGGCGGGCACGTCTGGTACTCCTACGGCGCGTCGGACAACATCGGCCGGGAGGTCCGGCCCTCGAACGCGATGCAGTGGCGGATGCTGCGCGACGCCTACGCGCTCGGCGCCACCGTCTACGACCTGCGTGGCATCTCCGACTCGCTGGACGAGACCGACCACCTCTTCGGTCTGATCCAGTTCAAGGTGGGCACCGGCGGCCAGGCCGCCGAGTACCTCGGCGAGTGGGACTTCCCGCTGAACAAACTGCTCCACAAGGCGCTCGACCTCTACATGTCGCGCCGCTGACCGCTGCTTCGCCGCTCCGGCGACTCCGTTCGCTCCCATACCTTTGATACACCGCAGCCACGAGAAAGGTTCCAGGTCCGGCCATGGCGCTCACGCTCTACGTCGACACCGCGCGCTGGCGGGCGCATCACAAGCACGTGCAGGAGCAGTTTCCGGGACTGGTCCCGGTCTGCAAGGGCAACGGCTACGGCTTCGGCCACGAGCGCCTCGCCGAGGAGGCGACCCGGCTGGGCTCGGACGTCCTCGCGGTCGGCACGACGTACGAGGCCGCCCGGATCAAGGACTGGTTCGGCGGTGACCTGCTGGTGCTGACGCCCTACCGGCGCGGCGAGGAGCCGGTGCCACTGCCCGACCGGGTCATCCGCTCGGTTTCGTCGGTCGACGGTGTGTACGGCCTGGTCGGCGCCCGGGTGGTCATCGAGGTGATGTCCTCGATGAAGCGGCACGGCATCAGCGAGCAGGACCTGCCCCAACTGCACTCCGCGATAGAGAACGTCCGGCTGGAGGGCTTCGCCATCCACCTGCCGTTGGACCGCACCGACGGCTCGGACGCCGTCGAGGAGGTCATCGGCTGGATGGACCGTCTGCGGGCGGCCCGTCTCCCACTGCACACGATGTTCGTGAGCCACCTCAAGGCCGACGACCTCGCCCGGCTGCAGCAGCAGTTCCCGCAGACCCGGTTCCGGGCCCGGATCGGCACCCGGCTCTGGCTGGGCGACCACGAGGCGACCGAGTACCGGGGCGCGGTGCTGGACGTCACCCGTGTCGCCAAGGGGGACCGCTTCGGTTACCGGCAGCAGAAGGCCGCCTCCGACGGCTATCTGGTGGTCGTCGCGGGCGGCACGTCGCACGGTGTGGGCCTGGAGGCCCCGAAGGCCCTGCACGGGGTCATGCCGCGCGCCAAGGGGGTTGCCCGCGCCGGCCTCGCCACGGTCAACCGGAACCTCTCGCCGTTCGTCTGGGGCGGCAAGCAGCGTTGGTTCGCCGAGCCGCCGCACATGCAGGTGTCGATCCTCTTCGTGCCCTCGGACGCGCCCGAGCCACAGGTGGGCGAGGAACTGGTGGCACATCTCCGGCACACCACCACGCAGTTCGACCGCATCGTCGAACGCTGACGGATCGTCGACGCCGACGGAAAAGGCCGTACACGGGAGAACCGTGTACGGCCTTCGACGTGCAGGGCGGCGCGCCTCTCAGCTGCGTTCGCTCAGAGCGAACCACCGGTGGTGCCCGTCCTGCCCCATTGGACCGTCGGCCCCTCGAAGTGGGCCGCGTGCTGCGCCGGACGGGCCGCAGGCCCGAGCACGAACATGTCCTCGGCCCTGTCCAGCACCCCGCCCGAGGGGTCGTCGTCGCCGGACCTGCGTACCGGGTCCCGTTCCGGCATCAGAATGTCCCGCAGGACCATGACACACAGGTAGAGCGTCCCCAGCAGATGCACGCCGATGGCCCAGTGATAGCCGTCGGTGGGCAGTCCCTTGTGGGCGTCCCCGCCGGTCGTGTACGCGAGGTGCATCCAGATGGCCAGGAAGTACACCACCTCGCAGGCCTGCCAGACGAGGAAGTCCCGCCACTTGGGGCGGGCGAGGACCGCCAGCGGCACCAGCCACAGGACGTACTGCGGCGAGTAGACCTTGTTGGTGAGGATGAACGCGGCGACGATCAGGAAGGCGAGCTGGGCGAAGCGCGGTCGGCGGGGAGCCATGAGGGCGAGGGCCGCGACACCCACGCAGCACAGCAGCACCAGCGACGAGGCGAGGGTGTTGACCGTTTGGGTACTCAGCGGGTCGTCCGAGTTCTGCGCCAGGATCAGCCAGAAGGATCCGAAGTCCACGGGTCGCTCCCGGCTGAACGCGTAGAACTTCGACCAGCCGTCGAACGCGAAGAGCATGACGGGCCCGTTGACGACGAACCAGGCGACGGCCGCGCCGCCGAGGGCCGTGCCGTACTCCCGCCAACGTCCCGCGCGCCAGCACAGCGCCAGCAGCGGCACGAGCAGCAGCCCGGGGTAGAACTTGGCGGCCGTGGCGAGCCCGAGGAGCACGCCGAAGGCCAGGGGACGCTCCCGCGACCACATCAGCATCGCGGCGGCCGTCAGGGCGACCGCCAGCAGGTCCCAGTTGATGGTCGCGGTCAGCGCGAAGGCCGGCGCCAGCGCGACCAGCAGGCCGTCCCACGGCCGCCGCGCGTGCGTCCGGGTCACACAGACGGCGATGACGGCCACGCATGCCATGAGCATCCCGGCATTGGTCATCCAGTACCACCGCTCCTGGTCCTGGATGCTGCCGCTGCCGGGGGTGAGCCAGGCGGCGACCTCCATGAACAGGCCGGTCAGCACGGGGTACTCGAGGTACTCCATGTCCCCGGGAAGCCTGTCGAAGTACGGCACCAGTCCGTCGACGAAGCCTCGCCCCTGGTAGAGGTGCGGGATGTCCGAGTAACACGCGTGCGTGTACTGGGACGTGGCGCCGAAGAACCAGCCACCGTTGTAGCAGGGCGCCTTCTGCACCAGGCCGAGGGCGAACATCCCGATCGCCACGAGCGCGATCACCCGCACCGGGGTCCACCAGGACTTCCCGGTCAGAGCACGTCGCCCGAGCGGGCCGCCGATCAGCTCACTGCCGGCCGCGGCGACCCGGTCCTCCTCGGTCGGACGCACCGGATCCGGCTCGTGGACGCTCGCTTGCGTCGATTCTCCACTGGGCATGCCGCACATCCTGCCGTACATGGCTGGGGAAATGCCGAGGGCCGCCGCACCCGCGGGTGCGGCGGCCCGTGTTTCACGTGAAACACCCAATCCGGGCGATACGGCGGCTAACCGAAGATGCCCCCGTTGTTTCCGTTCCCTCTGCTGGTCCCTGGGTCACCGCTCTCGGTGGGATCGGGGGAGCTGGTCGCCCCTCCGTCCGTACCGCCGGCGTCCGTACCGCCGGCGTCCGAGCCACCCGTGTCGTCCTCGTCGTCATCGCACCTGAAGTCGAGCGGCCGGCACGTGCTGGTCTCCGTGGGCGGAGCCGGGATGGTCTCGGTCTCCGTGGGCGACGGAGGTGCCGAAGGAGTCTCCTCCTTCTCTTCCTCGGTCTCCGTGGCGGTCGGAGTGGGGGACGGTGCGCCGATCCCGTCCGCGATCTCGCCGATCTTCTCGGCCTCGGGGAATCCGGGGTCGTCCTGGCCCTTCAGCGCGGCCTTCATGTACTCGGTCCAGATCTCCGTCGGAATGTCACCACCGTGAATGGAGTCCTTGCCCGCCGTGCCGTTCATGGAGAGCAGCTTGTGGCTCTTGGGGTCCTCACGGAACATCGCGACCGAGGTCGACAACTGCTGGGTGTAGCCGACCCACCAGGCGGACTTGTTCTCGTCCGTCGTACCCGTCTTGCCGGCGGCCTTACGCCCCAGGTCCTTGGCGTGGTAGCCGGTACCGTTCTCGATCACGTTCTCGAGGGTGGCGGTGACGTTGTGTGCGACGTTCTCCGGCATTCCCAGCTTGACCCGCGGCTTCTCGAAGCCGGGCAGCTCCGAACCCTTGTGCTTGACGGCGGTCACCGAGTACGGGTCGGCCTGCTTGCCGGATGCCGCGAACGTCGCGTAGGCGTCGGCCATGCGGATGGCGCTGGGGGTCGACGTACCCAGGGCGAACGACGCGTTGAGGCCTGCGAGGCTGTCCTTGAGGATGCCGGACTTCTCGGCGACGCTCGCCACGTTCTTCATCCCCACGTCCATGCCGAGCTGCACGAAGGGTGTGTTGACGGACTGCTCCATCGCCTTGCGCAGGGTGATGTAACCCCACGGGTAGTCGCTCTCGTTCTCCTGGAAGAAGGGCGTGTTGTCCTTCTTGAGGACGTAGGAGCCGTCGTTGTTCCTGATCTTCAGATGGTCGTCACCGTTGTACTTGCTCTGCGGTGAGACACCTTCACCATTGGTCTTGTACGTGCCGTGTTCCATCGCGGCGGCCAGCACGAACGGCTTCCAGGTCGAACCGACGGGGATACCCGAGGTGTCCGCGTTGTTGTTGAAGTGGCCGTTCTCGAAACCGGCACCGCCGTAGAGGGCCACGATCGCACCGTCGTTGGGCTTCACCGACGCCGCGCCGAACTGGACGTGCTTGTCCAGCTCGCGCTTGGGGTCGATGTTCTCCCTCTCGACCTTCTTGACGGCCTTGGCCAGAGCGTCGACCTTGCTCTTCTCGAAGGTCGTGTAGATCTGGTAGCCGCCCTGGTCGAACTGCGCCTCGCTGATGTCGGAGTTCTTCAGCACATAGCGCTTCGCCGTGTCGACGAGATAGCTGACCTGGCCGGTCATGCCCTTGGTCGCCTTACGGCCCTGGGGCTCGGGGTACTTCTTGATCGCTTCCTGGTACTTGGCGTCCGAGAGGTGCTCGTCCGCGTGCATCTGCTCCAGGATCCAGCCCCAGCGCTCCTCGGACCGCTCACGGTTCTCCTCAGGGGTGGCGGTGGAGTCGAGGTTCTGGTTGCCGGCGGGGTCGTAGTACGTCGGACCCTTGAGCAGCGCGGCCAGGAAGGCGCACTCGCTGGGCGAGAGCTTGACCGCGTCCTTGCCGTAGTACGTCTGGGCGGCGGCCTGGATGCCGTAGGCGCCACGGCCGTAGTACGAGGTGTTCAGGTAGCCCTGGAGGATGTCCTGCTTGGAGAGCTTGGTGCCCACCTTGATCGAGATGAACATCTCCTTGAACTTCCGGGAGACCGTCTGATCCTGGGTCAGGTAGGTGTTCTTCACGAACTGCTGGGTGATCGTCGAACCACCCTGCGTGTCCCCGCCCGTGGCCATGTTCCCCAGCGCCCGGGCGATACCCATGGGGTCGATGCCCGAGTCGTCGTAGAAGCTCTTGTTCTCGGCCGAGATCACCGCCCACTGCATGGCTTCGGGGATCCGGTCGATCGTGACGTTCTGACGGTTCTGGCCGCTGCCGGTGGCGACCATCTGGGTCCCGTCTTCCCAGTAGTAGACGTTGTTCTCGGACCGCGCCAGAGCGTTCTCCTCGCTGGGCACGCTCACCATGGCGTACCCGATCCCCGCCACCGCGACCAGGCTGCCGAAGAACCCGATGCACAGCCCGGAGACGAGCTTCCAGGACGGCGTCCAGCGGCGCCAGCCGTCCTTGCCATAGCGCGGATAGTCGATGATCCGCTTTCTGTCGGGAGGGGCTGCGCGCCCCCCGCCCCGGCCGGGGCCCGCGGCGCCGGCCCGGCGTCCCCCGCCTCTCTGTACCGCGCGGCGCGCCTCGGCACGGCTGCCGTACGTACGGTCCTCGCCCCCTGAACCGCGGGATTCCGACCCATGGGAATCGGACGCAGACCCGGTGGCGCCTCGCGGTGCCGCGCGGCGGCCGGAGGACGAACCGGACTGGCCGCGTCGGGCCGCGGCACGTCCGCCTCCCTGCGGCTGCGGCGGTTTGCGACGGTGCTCGCTCATCGAACGACTACTCCTCGGGCAGGCGCACCCTTGCGCGCCTGGAAACGGCGGCTGGTTTCCGGTCCCCCCGAAGTACGGATGCGGCGCTTCCCGCATTCACCCGTACTGCACCAGGGACCATGACGTCCCCCAGACGTCACTCGGTTCCCGGTGGTGTGCATGGCGCACAGACTACGCACCGCCAAAACCCGCCGAGCACAGAAGTTCAGCTCAAATCAGGCAACTTGCTCACGATGAGGCGGTGATGTGATCCCGTTCACTCTTCCCCCTCTTGTCGCACACGGAAGGCCGTTCTATCGTCGTGATGTATCGAGTCGATACATCAGCTCGGCATAAGGGCGGCGACGAGCCGCACATGAGGCCGTCACGGCACGACCGCGGAGGAGAGGAGGCGACGATGAGCCGGCGTTCCGGGATCCTCGAGTTCGCCGTACTCGGCCTGCTCCGCGAATCCCCGATGCACGGCTATGAGCTGCGCAAGCGACTCAATACGTCACTGGGTGTGTTCCGTGCGTTCAGCTACGGGACGCTCTACCCCTGCCTCAAGACGCTGCTGGCCAGCGGCTGGTTGATCGAGGAACCGGGGAACACCAGCGAGGACGCCCTCGCCGCTCCGCTCACGGGGCGCCGCGCCAAGATCGTCTACCGGTTGACGGCGGAGGGTAAGGACCACTTCGAGCAGCTGCTCTCCCAGACGGGCCCGGACGCGTACGAGGACGAGACCTTCGCCGCCCGGTTCGCCTTCTTCGGGCAGACGTCGCGTGACGTGCGTATGCGCGTGCTCGAGGGTCGCCGCAGCCGGCTGGAGGAGCGCCTCGAGAAGATGCGCGCCTCCCTGGTCCGGACCCGGGAGCGCCTCGACGACTACACGCTCGAGCTCCAGCGCCACGGAATGGAGTCCGTGGAGCGCGAAGTGCGCTGGCTGAACGAGCTCATCGAGAGCGAGCGGGCCGGGCGGGACCTGAAGGGGCCCGCTCTCGGGGGGACCGCTCAGCAGGACACCACATCTGGAGCGTCGGGCGATCTGCCCCGGCCGGGGGGCGACCCCCGGCCGGATTCGCCCGACGACACCGCCACGTGAGACCCGTCGAAGGGCCTCACTCGTACACACAGGGAGCAACCGGAATGGGTTCGGTTCGCGTAGCCATCGTCGGCGTAGGCAACTGCGCCGCGTCGCTGGTGCAGGGCGTCGAGTACTACAAGGACGCCGACCCGGCGTCCAAGGTCCCGGGCCTGATGCACGTCCAGTTCGGCGACTACCACGTCCGCGATGTCGAGTTCGTCGCCGCCTTCGACGTCGACGCCAAGAAGGTCGGCCTGGATCTCGCTGACGCCATCGGCGCCTCCGAGAACAACACCATCAAGATCTGCGACGTGCCGAACAGCGGCGTCCAGGTCCAGCGCGGCCACACCCTCGACGGTCTCGGCAAGTACTACCGGGAGACCATCGAGGAGTCCGCCGAGGCCCCGGTCGACGTCGTCAAGGTCCTCAAGGACAAGCAGGTCGACGTCCTCGTCTGCTACCTGCCCGTCGGGTCCGATGACGCGGCGAAGTTCTACGCCCAGTGCGCCATCGACGCCAAGGTCGCCTTCGTCAACGCCCTCCCGGTCTTCATCGCCGGTACCAAGGAGTGGGCGGACAAGTTCACCGAGGCGGGCGTCCCGATCGTCGGTGACGACATCAAGTCCCAGGTCGGCGCGACCATCACGCACCGCGTCATGGCGAAGCTGTTCGAGGACCGGGGCGTCGTCCTGGACCGCACGATGCAGCTGAACGTCGGCGGCAACATGGACTTCAAGAACATGCTCGAGCGCGACCGCCTCGAGTCCAAGAAGATCTCCAAGACGCAGGCCGTCACCTCCCAGATCCCCGACCGGGACCTCGGCGAGAAAAACGTCCACATCGGCCCGTCCGACTACGTGGCCTGGCTGGACGACCGCAAGTGGGCCTACGTCCGCCTGGAGGGCCGTGCGTTCGGCGACGTCCCGCTGAACCTGGAGTACAAGCTCGAGGTCTGGGACTCCCCGAACTCCGCCGGTGTCATCATCGACGCCCTGCGCGCCGCGAAGATCGCCAAGGACCGGGGCATCGGTGGCCCGATCCTGTCGGCATCCTCGTACTTCATGAAGTCCCCGCCGGTGCAGTACTTCGACGACGAGGCCCGTGCGAACGTCGAGAAGTTCATCCAGGGTCAGGTCGAGCGCTAAGACCTCCCCTTGTGGGCAGTTGGGGTCTCCGGGTCGTACGACCCGGAGACCCTCTTCCTATGTGAGGCTGTGCCCCATGGCCGTCGTCCGTGACCTGCGCGTTCTGCTGCGCCTTCAGGGCTTCAGACGCCTGCTCGCCGTCCGGCTGCTCTCCCAGGGCGCCGACGGTGTCTTCCAGGTCGCGCTCGCCTCCTACGTGGTCTTCTCCCCCGAGAAGCAGACGTCGGCCACGTCGATCGCCTCCGCGATGGCGGTCCTGCTCCTCCCGTACTCCGTGGTCGGCCCGTTCGCCGGGGTCCTCCTGGACCGCTGGCGCCGCCGTCAGGTCTTCCTGTACGGCAATCTGCTGCGTGCCCTGATGGCCTCGGTGACCGCTCTGCTGATCCTCGGCCGGGTGCCCGACTGGCTCCTCTTCGCCGCGGCCCTGTGCGTCACCGGCGTCAACCGCTTCGTTCTCGCCGGGCTGTCCGCCGCACTGCCGCGCGTGGTGGACACCGAGCGACTGGTCGTCGCGAACTCCCTGTCCCCGACAGCCGGCACACTCGCCGCGACCGCGGGCGGCGGTCTCGCCTTCGTCGTCCGTCTGGTTCTCGCCGACTCCGACGCGGCCGTGGTGCTCGTGGGCGCCGCGCTGTATCTGTGCGCGGCCGTGGCATCCCTACGGATGGCGAAGGAACTGCTCGGCCCCGACCGCGCCTTGGTACGTCCCCGGCTGGCCACGGCACTCCATGGAACCGCTCGCGACCTGGCGGCGGGCGTACGGCACCTTGCCACGCCCCGGCGCAGGGAGGCCGCGTGGGCGCTGACGGCAATGTCGCTCATGCGGTTCTGCTACGGCGCGATGCTCGTCATGCTGCTGATGCTCTGCCGGTACTCCCTGACGTCGACCACCGACGAGGGACTCGCCCTGCTGGGGCTGGCGTTGGGTGTGTCCGGTGCCGGCTTCTTCGCCGCGGCCGTACTCACCCCCTGGACCGCGGGACGGCTCGGTCCCGGCCGCTGGATCGTGGTGTGCGCTGCGGCGGCGGCCCTGCTGGAGCCGGCGTTCGGTCTGCCCTTCGCCTCCGGCCCTTTGCTGGCCGGGGCGTTCGTCCTGGGCCTGACCACCCAGGGCGCGAAGATCGCCACGGACACCATCGTCCAGGCCGCTGTGGACGACGACTTCCGCGGCCGCATCTTCTCCCTGTACGACGTCCTGTTCAACGTGGCCTTCGTCAGCGCCGCGGGAGTGGCCGCCCTGATGCTCCCGCCGGACGGCCGATCAGTCCCGCTGGTGGTAACAATCGCCGTTATATACGGAGCAGTAGCTACGGCTATGGCCCGTTTTGAGCGCCAGTAAGTGTCACATCAACGCCACAGAGCTTTATTGGGCTACTGAGTTGTCAGTGCGGGCCGGTAGCTTACGTGCGTCTTATCAACACGGCTTTCGCGCCACGCACCCATGTTCTAGGGGGATCCCAAGTGACCACTCCGCCGCCCCAGGGCAATCCGTTCGCCCAGGGCCAGCAGCAGCCCTACGGCCAGCCCCAGGGCGGCTTCCCGCAGCAGGCGGGCCAGCCCGGATTCCCCCCGCCCGGTGCCCCCGTTCCGCCGCCGCAGCAGGGCCGCAAGCTCAGCTTCAAGACGATCAAGAACATCGTCATCGTCCTGATCGTCGCCGGCGTGGCCATCGGCGGCTGGATCGCCAGCAAGGACGACGCCAACACCGCCGCCGTCGGCGACTGCATGCACCGTGGCAGCACGGACGACAACGACCCGGACCTCGAGGTCGTCGACTGCGGTGACGCGAAGGCGCAGTACACCGTGCTCGCCAAGATCGAGGGCAACCACTCCGGGCTCACGGCTCAGAGCAAGTGCGAGGCCGAGGCCAAGGACTTCCAGTACGTGTACACGGAGACCAACGGCAGCAAGAGCTTCCTTCTCTGCCTGAAGGACAAGTAGGACAGACGTGGGGGGCCATGTTTCACGTGAAACACCACCCCTCACGCCTCGTCGCGGGGCCATGTTTCACGTGAAACATGGCCCCGTTCCGCGTCCTCAGCGCTGGCCCGCCCACCACTCCTTGAGGGCCGCCACCGCCGCGTCGTACCCCATCGGGCCGTTCTCCAGCCGGAGCTCCAGCAGATGCTTGTACGCCTGCCCCACGGCAGGCCCCGGCTTGACCCCGAGGATCTCCATGATCTGGTTGCCGTCGAGGTCCGGACGGATGGCGTCCAGCTCCTCCTGCTCCTGGAGCTGCGCGATGCGATCCTCCAGGCCGTCGTACGCACGGGAGAGCGCCGCGGCCTTGCGCCGGTTGCGGGTGGTGCAGTCCGAACGGGTCAGCTTGTGGAGCCGGCCGAGAAGCGGTCCGGCGTCACGGACATAGCGGCGGACCGCCGAGTCCGTCCACTCTCCCGTGCCGTAGCCGTGGAAGCGCAGATGCAGCTCGACGAGACGGGAAACGTCCTTCACCAGCTCGTTGGAGTACTTGAGCGCCGTCATGCGCTTCTTCGTCATCTTCGCCCCGACCATTTCATGGTGGTGGAACGAGACCCGGCCGTCCTTCTCGAAGCGGCGCGTACGCGGCTTGCCGATGTCGTGCAGCAAGGCGGCCAGGCGGAGGGTCAGATCGGGGCCGTCCTCCTCCAGGGCCATCGCCTGCTCCACGACGATCAGCGTGTGGTCGTAGACGTCCTTGTGCCGGTGGTGCTCGTCCCGCTCCAGATGCAGGGCCGGCAGCTCGGGCAGCACATACTCGGCGATGCCGGTGTCCACGAGCAGCGAGAGGCCCTTGCGCGGGTGCGAGGAGAGGATCAGCTTGTTCAGCTCGTCCCGCACGCGCTCGGCGGAGACGATCTCGATACGCCCCGCCATCTCCTTCATCGCCGTGACGACCTCGGGTGCCACCTCGAAGTCGAGCTGGGCGGCGAAACGGGCGGCCCGCATCATCCGCAGCGGATCGTCCGAGAAGGACTCCTCGGGCGTGCCCGGGGTGCGCAGCGCCCTGGCGGCCAGATCGGCGCGGCCACCGTGGGGGTCGATGAACCGCTTCTCCGGGAGCGCCACGGCCATGGCGTTCACCGTGAAGTCGCGGCGGACCAGATCCTCCTCGATGGAGTCGCCGTACGACACCTCCGGCTTGCGGGAGGTGCGGTCGTACGCCTCGGAGCGATAGGTGGTCACCTCGATCTGGAAGCTCCGGGCGGTGTCCCCGACACGGGCCTCCTTCTGTGCGCCGACTGTGCCGAAGGCGATCCCGACGTCCCAGACGGCGTCCGCCCAGGGGCGGATGATCTTCAGTACGTCCTGCGGGCGGGCGTCGGTCGTGAAGTCCAGATCATTGCCGAGGCGGCCGAGCAGCGCGTCCCGCACCGAGCCGCCCACCAGGGCCAGTGAGAACCCGGCCTCCTGGAATCGGCGGGCGAGGTCGTCGGCGACAGGGGCGACTCGCAGCAGTTCACTCACGGCGCGGTCCTGCGCCTGGCTCAGGGCACTGGTCTCTTCGTTGGCGTTCGGCACAACAGAAGAGAGTACGTGGCCCGAACGGCGGGCAGCGCCCTCATTACCGCACGCGGACACCCCCGCCGATACACGGACAAGGCCCGCCTCCCCTGATCTTGGAGACCGGTCCGCGGCACTTCCTCCCAGCGGGCATCGTTACCATGCGTGGACGCACATTCCGACGACCACTGACGAAGACGAGGGACGGGCGAGCGCGTGGCCGAACCGGCAGACTTCCAGGGGACGACTCCCTCACCTGCCCGCCGCCGGCTGCGGCGCACGGGAGCCCTGCTCGCCGGAGCACCGCTGCTGGCCGGGCTCGTCCAGCTGAGCGCCGCTTCCCCTGCGGACGCCGCGGGGGCGGAGGTGTCGCAGGCCGCCTCCGAGACGGGCTCGGTCGCCGTCTCGGTCGACACCCTCACTCCCGGCGCTCCCACCGACGGCGACACCGTCACCGTGTCCGGAACGGTGACCAACAAGGGCAAGCAGGCCGTCACCGACGCCCACGTGGGGCTGAGCGTGGGGCCGCTGCTGAACACCCGCTCCGGCATCGACAGCGTCGCCCGGAACAGCACCGACATACAGAGCGCCGTCGGCGCGGACGCCGGCGACAAGTACACCGAGAAGTTCGACAAGCTCACCCCGGGCATCTCACAGCCCTTCACCCTCTCGGTCCCGGTGAACAAGCTGGATCTCGGACAGGACGGCGTCTACGAGCTGGCCGTGGTGCTCTCCGGGCAGACCTCCGCCCAGCCGTGGGAGCAGCCCCTCGGTGTCCAGCGGACGTTCCTGCCGTGGAAGCCCGACGAGGCGGACACGAAGACGAAGACGACGTTCATGTGGCCGCTGATCTCCACCGTCCACATGACGGCGGAGACGGGCTCGGACGAACAGCAGACACCGCTCTTCCACGACGACGATCTCGCCGAGGAGATCTCCCCGGGCGGCCGGCTGGACCGGATGGTGGCACTCGGCAAGGGTCTCGACGTCACCTGGGTGATCGACCCGGACCTGCTGGCGTCCGTCGAGGCGATGACCGACCGTTACCAGGTGACCGGCGAGGGTGACCAGACCGTCGTCGGCGGCCATCAGGAGGTCGCCAAGCGCTGGCTCACCGAGGTGCAGCAGGCCGTGGCGGACAAGGAGGTCGTCGCGCTGCCGTTCGGAGACCCCGACCTGGCCTCCCTCGCCCACAACGGCACGTCCGTCACCGGTTCGCTGAGCCACCTCAAGGAGGCCACCGACGTCGCCTCCAGGACCGTGGAGCCGATCCTCCACGTCGAGTCCACCACGGACTTCGTCTGGCCGGTCGACGGCGCCGTCGACCCGTCGATCGTCAAGGTCGCCACATCCGCCGGGGCCGACAAGGTGATCGCCCGCAGCGACACCTTCGAGGAGACTGGCGGCCTGTCGTACACGCCCTCCGCGGCACGGCCCATCGGCGGCGGCACCACGGCCGTTGTCGCGGACGCGCGGCTGTCCAAGGCGTTCCAGGGAGACATGACCAAGGCTTCCGGCTCCACGCTCGCGGTGCAGCGGTTCCTGGCCCAGAGCCTGACCCTCGGCCTGCAGACGGGGAAGCAGCGCAGCGTCGTCGTCGCGCCGCAGCGCACCCCGTCGGCGAGCCAGGCCCAGACGATGGCCGAGGCCCTGACGGCCCTCCAGGACGGCACCTGGTCCGAGGCTCAGGACCTCACCTCCGCCGCCAAGGCCCAGCCGGACCCCGCCGCCACCACCAAGGTCCCCGCGGCCTCCTCCTACCCCTCGTCCCTGCGCAAGCACGAGCTGCCGCGGGCGACGTTCGAGCAGATCGGACGGACCCAGTCGAAACTCGACAGGTTCCAGGTGATCCTCTCCGACCCGTCCCGGGTGGTGACACCATTCGGACGCGCACTGAACCGGGGGATGTCCGTGTCGTGGCGGGGCCGCCAGTCGGAGGCCGCGATCTACCGGAGCGGCGTCGAGGCCTACCTCGACACGCTCACCGGCCAGGTCAGGCTGATCGACAAGTCGGAGACGAAGCTCTCCGGCCGCAGTGCCACCATCCCCGTGACGGTCCAGAACAACCTGGTGCAGGGCGTCGAGCACCTGACGCTCCGGCTCACCTCGACCAACCCGACCCGTCTCGAGATCGACGGGGACGCCTACGAGGAGCAGCCCGTCACGGTCTCCGGGGGGCACAGCCAGTCGGTGAAGTTCACCACGTCCGCCAACGCCAACGGACGGGCGACGGTGGTCGCCCAGCTGTACACGCAGGACGGCGAGAGGTACGGCGAGCCGGTCACGTTCGATGTGAAGGTCACCGAGATCACCGCCACGGTGATGCTGGTCATCGGCGGCGGCGTGCTGTTGCTCGTCCTCGCCGGCTTCCGGATGTACACCCAGCGCAAGCGGGCGGCTGCCCGCGAGGCGGAAGAGCGGGACGAGGACACCGGCGAGAACGATGCGGACGCCGCGGACGCCGACGCCCCGCAGAACCCGGAAGCCTCCGAGGAGCGTCTCCCCGAGGAGTCCGTGGCGGACCCCCGGGCGGACGGCCCGGAGCAGCCGAGTGACCCGGCACCGGACACCGCACCGGAAAGCGCAGACCCGTCCGGCACGGGTGAGAGAGTGGACCGTTGAGGATGTCGTGGCCGTGGGCCCGGATCGATGAGGTGGGGTAACCATGAACGCGCCGTACGACGGTGACCGCGGCCATGCCGCGGGCAACTCGGGCCACCCCGAGTCGGACCCGCCCGCGGGTCCGCCGCCCGGGCACGACCAGGTGCCGCAGCCATCCGCCGACATGTACGTGCAGGACGCCTACGACCCCGATCCCTACCGCGCACAGGACCTCGCCGCCCAGGACCCGGTCACCGAGGCGCTCTACGACCGCGCTGCCCACCCGCCGCCGCCTCCGGGCACCTACCCGCCCCCGCAGCCGCTGTACGGGCAGCCGCCGCAGTCGCCGTACGCCCCCGACCCACGCGTGTGGGCCCCGACGCCGGCCCCCGAACCCGACGGCCCGACCCAGTACCTGCCGTACGGCGACGACCCGCGCACCACACAGTTCGTGGGCGTGGACGACCTGGTCGGACAGGCCGGCGACCGGCGTCAGGAGCCGGACGCCTTCGCCCATCTGTTCCGCGATCAGCAGCAGAGCGGCGCCTTCCCCGACCAGCAGCAGGGCCTCGGGCACCCGGCCCCCGCGTCGGTGAGCGGCGGGCAGCCCTACGCGCCGGTGCCGGGGCCGGCGTCCTCGACACCCGGCCACTACGCGGGCGCCACTCCGCCTCCCGTCGCCGAGGCGCCCGCACCCGAACCGGCTGCCGCCGCCCCGAAGAAGGGCGGCCGGGCGGGGGGACTGCTGAAGTCGAGCGCCGTGATGGCGGCGGGCACGATGGTGTCCCGCCTCACGGGGTTCATCCGCTCCGCGATGATCGTCTCGGCGCTCGGTCTCGCCCTGCTGGGCGAATCGTTCCAGATCGCCTACCAGTTGCCGACGATGATCTACATCCTCACCGTCGGCGGTGGCCTCAACTCGGTCTTCGTGCCACAGCTCGTGCGGTCGATGAAGGACGACGAGGACGGGGGTGAGGCTTACGCCAACCGTCTGCTGACCCTGGTGATGGTGGCCCTGGCCGCGCTCACGGCACTCGCGTGGCTGGCCGCACCGCTGCTGGTGCGCGCCCTGTCCGTCTCGGTCGCCGACGACCCCGCGGCGAACGACGTCGCCGTCACCTTCACCCGCTTCTTCCTGCCCTCGATCTTCTTCATGGGTGTTCACGTGGTGATGGGCCAGATCCTCAACGCGCGCGGCCGGTTCGGCGCGATGATGTGGACCCCGGTCCTGAACAACATCGTCATCATCGTCACGCTCGGCACCTTCATCTGGGTCTACGGCACCGCCGCGGACTCGAAGATGAAGGTCACGAACATCCCGCCGGAGGGGCTGCGGCTGCTCGGCATCGGCGTCCTGCTCGGACTCGTGGTCCAGGCGCTGGCGATGGTTCCGTACCTGCGCGAGACCGGATTCCGCATCCGCCCGCGCTTCGACTGGAAGGGCCACGGCCTCGGCAAGGCGGCCATGCTCGCCAAGTGGACCATCCTGTTCGTCCTCGCCAACCAGGCGGGCGCTCTGGTGGTCACCCAGCTGGCCACGGCGTCGGTCAAGGGCACGAACATCGCCGGCACGGGCTTCAGCGCCTACTCCAACGCCCAGCTGATCTGGGGCCTGCCGCAGGCCATCATCACCGTCTCCCTGATGGCGGCCCTGCTGCCCCGCATCTCGCGCTCGGCAGCCGAGGCGGACGGCGGCGCGGTCCGTGACGACATCTCCCAGGGGCTGCGCACCACGGCCGTGGCGATCGTGCCGATCGCCTTCGGCTTCCTCTCGCTCGGCATCCCGATGTGCACGCTGATCTTCGGTTCCTCGGGTACCGGTGCCTCCACCAACATGGGCTACATGCTGATGGCCTTCGGCCTCGGCCTCATCCCCTACTCCGTGCAGTACGTCGTCCTGCGCGCCTTCTACGCGTACGAGGACACCCGAACCCCCTTCTACAACACGGTCATCGTGGCCACGGGCAACGCGGTCGCCTCGGGGATCTGCTACCTCGTGCTTCCGGCCCGCTGGGCCGTGGTGGGCATGGCCGCCTCGTACGGCCTGTCCTACATGATCGGCGTGGGGGTCGCGTGGCGCCGGCTGCGCAACCGGCTGGGCGGGGACCTGGACGGCGCCCGGGTACTGCGAACCTACGCCCGACTGTGCATCGCCTCCGTTCCCGCCGCGCTGCTCAGCGGCGCGGCCTGCTACGGCATCGTGCAGACGCTCGGTCAGGGCATCCTGGGCTCGTTCGCGGCGCTGTTGGCCGGTGGGGCCGTACTGTTCGGAGTCTTCTTCGTGGCCGCCCGCCGGATGCGGATCGAGGAAGTCAACTCGTTGGTCGGTATGGTGCGCGGACGCCTTGGACGCTGAAGCACGGGGTAGGCGCACAACCATCGTCTGCCATCGTGTGTCGTGCATAGCGGCGGACTGTGGGCACAATTGGTCTCGGCGTCGAACGGCGCGCGACGGAAGCCGGCCGACGCGCATGGGATGGGGAGGCAGGGAACGACGGTGGCCGAACGGAGCACAGCTGCCGTCGACGTGGCAGACAACAGCGGCGAGCAGCCGCTGACCGCACAGGCGGACCAGTCCACGGCCGACGGGGTGGCCCAGAACCGGGAGCGGGACACGGACAGCGACGAGGCACAGGAGAACATCGGGGCCGACGGCCCCGCGAAGACCTCGCCACCCGAATTGCACAGCGGTGACAAGCTCGCCAGGCGTTACCGCCTCGAGGAGTGCGTCACCCGTCTGGACGGGTTCAGCAGTTGGCGTGCCGTGGACGAGAAACTCCGCCGCGCCGTAGGCGTGCACATCCTGCCCGCGGACCACGTGCGTGCCCGGTCCGTCCTGGCCGCGGCACGCTCCTCCGCCCTGCTGGGCGATCCGCGGTTCGTCCAGGTCCTGGACGCCGTCGAGGAGAACGACGTCGTCTACGTCGTGCACGAGTGGCTCCCCGACGCCACCGAACTGACCGCGCTTCTCGCGGCCGGCCCTCTGGAGGTGTACGACGCCTACCAGATGGTCAGTCAGATCTCCGCCGCCATGGCCGCGGCCCACCGCGAAGGCCTCGCCCATCTCCGCCTGAACCCCAACGCCGTCCTGCGCACCTCCACCGGCCAGTGGCGCATCCGTGGCCTCGCGGTGAACGCCGCGCTGCGCGGCATCAGCTCCGACAGCCCGCAGCGCACCGACACCGAGTCCATCGGTGCCCTGCTGTACGCGGCGCTCACCCAGCGCTGGCCGTACGAGAGCGACGCCTACGGCATGTCGGGGCTGCCGAAGGACATCGGGCTGATCCCGCCCGACCAGGTACGTGCCGGTGTCCACCGCGGTCTGTCCGAGCTCGCCATGCGCGCGCTCGTCAACGACGGTGCCACGGCTTCGCGTCACGAGTCGGCGTGCACCACGCCCGAGGAACTGGTGAAGGCGATCGGCGAGATGCCCCGCATCCGTCCGCCGGAGCCCGCGTTCACCACTCCTCCGGAGTACCAGCGCACGACGTACCAGCAGGGCACCTACGGCCGCCCGGCACCGCACCCCGGTGTCACGCAGCCGGTGCCGGCTCCGCCTCCTCCGCTACAGAGCCGTACGGGCAAGGCGCTGAAGTGGGCCGTCTCGGCCCTGCTGATCGCCGCGCTGGGCCTGGGTAGCTGGCAGCTCGCGGACGCCCTCCTGGAGCAGGACAAGCAGTCCGACGACACCAACCAGACCCAGACGACGGACACGGACGACAAGAACGACGACAAGCCCAAGCCACTCAAGCCGATCGGCATCGAGGGGGCACAGGAGTACGTGGCCGGGGGCGACGCCCAGCACCCGAACGATGTGGGCCTGACGTACGACGACAGCACCACGACGGGCTGGCGGACCAACAGCTACACCGACGGCCCGAAGATAGTGATCAAACCCGGAGTCGGCATCGTCTACGACCTCGGCTCCGAGCAGGAGGTGTCGGCCGCGACGCTCTCCCTGCGCTACGGCGGCGATCACACCACCGTCAAGCTGTACGCCACCGATTCACTGGGCTCGTCCACACCGTTGAGCTCGATGAAGCAGCTGGGTGAGACGACGACGAGCAACACGTCCGCGAAGGTGACGGTCGACAAGCCGGTGAAGAGCCGCTACGTGCTGGTGTGGCTGACAGCGATGCCGTACTCCGGCCAGGATTCCGTCAACTACAGCCAGCCCGGCTACAAGCAGGCCATCACCGACGTCAAGATCCTCGGCTGACAGCGCGCGGCATCCCAGGGGAGGGGGTCCGATGGCAGACGGCGGCAGCTACGGCGGCGTCAGTGATCAGGACCTCCTCGCCCGGCGTGTGGAGGGCGACCCCGACGCCTTCGGTGAGCTCGTGCGGCGTCACCGTGACCGGCTGTGGGCCGTGGCCCTGCGGACGCTCGGGGATCGTGAGGAGGCCGCCGACGCCGTCCAGGACGCCCTTGTCTCCGCCTACCGGGCCGCCCACACGTTCCGGGGGCAGTCGGCCGTCACGACGTGGCTGCACCGGATCACGGTGAACGCCTGCCTGGACCGCGCCCGCAAGGCGGCCGCCCGGAAGACCGCGCCCGTCGACGACACGGAGCGGCTGGAGCAGCTGCTGGAGCCCGCCGAGTCCGCCTCCGCGCCCGCGGAGCGCAACGACCTTCATCGCCAGCTCATCGAGGCCATGGGCACCCTCCCGCCCGATCAGCGGGCCGCGCTCGTGCTCGTGGACATGCAGGGCTATCCGGTCGCCGAAGCCGCCCGCATCCTCGACGTACCCACCGGCACGGTGAAAAGTCGCTGTGCACGAGGCAGAGCCAGACTTCTGCCCCTGCTCACCCATCTGCGGCCGGACGGCACCACCGAGAGCAGGAATCAGGATGCGGGACGGAACCGGACGCAAGGGCCGCCCGTCCCACCCGCAGCGGGTCAACACCAGAAGGATCCGCCTGACCCAGGATCGAACGACCCGGCTGCGGTGAAGGGAGGAGGTGGGCGAGCGTGACATCCACGACAGACAGGGCGGAGCACCCGGACGTCGCGGAGATCTCCGACCTCATCGAGGGACTCCTCCCGACGGACCGGAGCGCCGATGTACGCCGGCATCTGGACGGGTGCCCGCTCTGTGCGGACGTCCAGGCATCGCTCGAGGAGATCCGGGATCTACTCGGCACGGTTCCGGCTCCGACGCGGATGCCCGTGGAGGTGGCGAGCCGTATCGATGCCGCACTGGCCGCGGAGTCCCTGCCGTGGGCCACGGCCCAGGAGTCCGAAGCTGTCGGGGATTCCGATGGTGCTTCTCCCGCGTCCTCCGACGACGAGCACGCGCACGTTTCACGTGAAACGTCGCCGCTTCAGGACCGGCCGTCCGGGCATCCCCGCTCCTCCACGACCGGGCCGGGCCGCAAGGGCCGAGTCCGAGGGGGACGACGTCGGGCCGCCGTACTGGGGACCGTGTTCACGGTCGCCGCTCTGGGGCTCGGATCGGTGGTGCTGTCCTCCATGGACGAGGGCACCGGGCCGGACGAGGACACCCGGACCACCGCCTCGGACACCTTCTCCGAGACCGAGCTGAAGAAGCAGGTCGACGATCTCCTCACACAGAGCCAAGGGGACGTGAAGGGATCCGCCCCCGAGCGCACCTTCGGGTCGCAGTCGGACCCCGGCGACGTCAATCCCAAGGTTCTCAAGGGGCCCACCGTGCCGAGGTGCGTCAGCGACGGCATCGGTCGCAATGACCTGGCGCTCGCCACGGAGACCGGAATCTTCAGGGGCAAGGACGCGATGCTCGTCGTACTTCCCGACGTCTCGGACGCCACCCGTGTGACCGCGTACATCGTCGAGGCGACCTGCGTGGAGAACCCTTCCGTGGCCGGCACCGCGAAGGTTCTGCTGACGCATTCCTACCCACGCTCCTGACGCCCGGCCCACACGCCACTGACGGCCGACGCTTCGTCTGCGTCCTCCGTGGTATCCCGTATATATGCCCTCTCCGTGCCGACAGCGGGCCGTGTCCGTGTGCCCGGACACGGCGGGAATGTACGCCCCTTAGGATCCGTTGGGTGGGGTGAGAGCTCCGAAAAAAGCTCCACCGGTCGACAGACGCAGTCCAGAGACGAGGAATCAAGCCGTGAGCGACGTCCGTAACGTGATCATCATCGGTTCGGGGCCCGCCGGCTACACGGCGGCGCTCTACACCGCCCGTGCGTCGTTGAAGCCCCTGGTGTTCGAGGGCGCCGTCACCG
Organism: Streptomyces sp. NPDC048584; assembly: GCF_043199595.1. Taxonomy (NCBI): domain Bacteria; kingdom Bacillati; phylum Actinomycetota; class Actinomycetes; order Kitasatosporales; family Streptomycetaceae; genus Streptomyces; species Streptomyces sp. NPDC048584. The sequence goes on along the minus strand of NZ_JBICWF010000010.1, from coordinate 89,831 downwards.
CCGGTGGTGCGCTGATGAACACCACCGATGTCGAGAACTTCCCCGGCTTCCAGGACGGCATCATGGGCCCCGAGCTCATGGACAACATGCGGGCCCAGGCGGAGCGCTTCGGTGCCGAGCTCATCCCGGACGACGTGGTAGCCGTCGATCTGACCGGCGAGATCAAGACCGTCACGGACACCGCCGGAACGGTCCACAAGGCGAAGTCCGTCATCGTCACCACCGGCTCGCAGCACCGCAAGCTCGGCCTGCCCAACGAGGACGCGCTCTCCGGCCGCGGTGTCTCGTGGTGTGCCACCTGTGACGGCTTCTTCTTCAAGGACCACGACATCGCCGTGATCGGTGGTGGTGACACCGCGATGGAGGAGGCCACCTTCCTCTCCCGCTTCGCGAAGTCCGTGACGATCGTCCACCGTCGTGACACCCTGCGTGCCTCCAAGGCGATGCAGGAGCGTGCCTTCGCCGACCCGAAGATCTCGTTCGTCTGGGACAGCGAGATCGCCGAAGTCCAGGGCGACCAGAAGCTCTCGGGCCTGAGGCTGCGCAATGTCAAGACCGGCGAGCTCTCGGACCTGCCGGTGACCGGCCTGTTCATCGCGATCGGTCACGACCCGCGCACCGAGCTCTTCAAGGGCCAGCTGGAGCTGGACGAAGAGGGCTACCTGAAGGTCGAGGCGCCCTCGACGCGTACGAACGTCACCGGTGTCTTCGCCGCCGGCGACGTCGTCGACCACACCTACCGCCAGGCGATCACCGCGGCCGGTACGGGCTGTTCCGCCGCCCTCGACGCAGAGCGCTTCCTCGCCGCTCTCACGGACGGCGAGAAGGCCGAGCCCGAGAAGACCGCTGTCTGACCCCCGCCCACCCCACGCACCAACCAGTTAAGGAGCCCGCTGTGGCCGGCACCCTGAAGCATGTGACCGACGACTCCTTCGAGCAGGACGTCCTCAAGAGCGACAAGCCCGTCCTGGTGGATTTCTGGGCCGCCTGGTGCGGTCCCTGCCGCCAGATCGCCCCGTCCCTCGAGGCCATCGCCGCCGAGTACGGCGACAAGATCGAGATCGTCAAGCTGAACATCGACGAGAACCCGGGTACGGCCGCCAAGTACGGCGTCATGTCCATCCCGACCCTGAACGTCTACCAGGGTGGCGAGGTCGCCAAGACCATCGTCGGTGCCAAGCCGAAGGCCGCGATCGTCCGCGACCTCGAGGAGTTCATCAGCGTCGCCAAGTGACAGCTGACCGCCTCGTCGGCGGCACATGTTTCACGTGAAACACGAAGGGGCCGGCCCAGATGGGTCGGCCCCTTCGTACGAGGCGCGTCAGAGGGGACGCAACGCCGGCTCCTTCTGCACCGCTCCGAGCAGCCGGTCCAGCGCCATCTCGACGTCTTCCTTCCAAGAGAGCGTCGTCCTCAGCTCCAGCCTCAGCCGGGGGTGAGTAGGGTGCTGTCGGACCGTCTTGAAGCCCACCGCCAGCAGATGGTCGGCGGGCAGAAGGCAGGCGGGCTCCTGCCAGCGGACGTCACCGAACGCCTCGATCGCCTTGAAGCCCCGGCGCAGCAGATCCTTGGCCACCGTCTGCACCATCACCCGGCCCAGCCCCTGCCCCTGGTAACCCGGCATGATGAACGCGGTCATCAGCTGCACCGCGTCGGGCGATACGGGGCTGGTGGGAAACGCCGTGGAGCGCGGCACATAGGCGGGCGGCGCGTAAAGGACGAAGCCCACGGGGACGTCATCGACGTAGACGACTCTTCCGCAGGATCCCCAGTCCAGGAGGACGGCCGAGATCCACGATTCCTTCTCTTCCGCCGCGGTACCCGCTCCTACCGCTGCTTCGCCGCTGACGGGGTCGAGCTCCCAGAAGACACACGAGCGGCAGCGCTGGGGGAGGTCCGGAAGGTTGTCCAGCGTGAGCGGTACGAGCCGACGGCCCATGAAGGCTGTTCCTCGCTTCCTTCGCCCGCTGCCTCACGGGCGGCTGTCAGAGCGCTTCGTTCCCTGAGCAGGCTGCCGATGAAGCCGCTGACGGCGCCCACTCCCAGCCCCGCGCTCACCAGGCCGGTGCGGCTGGGCATTCGCATGGCCCCTGCCTCGCTCTCGGAGGTGCTGTCGGGTGGATGCGCCATATCCGAACGCATCGTATCCATGAAGCGATTCCATCGATACCGCCAAAAAGCAAAGGGCGGACCGTGTTCCGGTACACACCGGACACGGTCCGCCCTGCTCGTTCATCGGCCAGCCGTCGGGACCCGGTGAAGCGTCAGTCCTCCGTCTCAACGGAGTCGTCGTCCACCAGACTCTTCTGGAGTACGGGTCCCTCACCCGGAGCAAGGCTGCCGAGGATGCGCTCCAGGTCCTCCATGGAGGCGAACTCGACGGTGATCTTGCCCTTCTTCTGCCCCAGGTCGACCTTCACTCGTGTCTCGAAGCGATCCGAGAGACGCGTCGCCAGATCGGTCAGGGCCGGGGAGACAAGAGCCCCGGCGCGCGGACCCTTGGACCGCTGGGCCTTCTGGGGCCGTGAACCCATCAGAGTCACGATCTCTTCGACTGCCCGCACCGACAGCCCTTCGGCCACGATCCGGTGGGCCAGCCGGTCCTGCTCCTCGGGGTCCTCCACGGACAGCAACGCACGTGCGTGTCCGGCGGACAGCACTCCGGCGGCCAGCCGGCGCTGAACGGTGGGGGGAAGCTTCAGGAGACGCAGCGTGTTGGACACCTGCGGCCGGGACCGGCCGATCCGGTCCGCCAGCTGGTCCTGTGTGCAGTTGAAGTCCTTCAGCAACTGGTCGTAGGCCGCGGCCTCTTCCAGCGGGTTCAGCTGGGCCCGGTGCAGGTTCTCCAGCAGCGCGTCCAGAAGAAGCTTCTCGTCCTCCGTGGCCCGCACGACCGCCGGAATCGCCTCGAGTCCCGCCTCATGGCAGGCCCGCCACCGCCGTTCACCCATGATGAGTTCATAGCGCTCGGGACCTACCTGCCGTACGACAACCGGCTGGAGCAGACCGACCTCCTTGATCGAGGTGATGAGCTCGGACAGCGCGTCCTCGTCGAACACCTCACGCGGCTGGCGCGGGTTCGGCGTAATGGCGTCGAGGGGGATCTCCGCGAAGTGCGCACCCATGGGCGGCGCGGGCACGGCCGGGGGGACGTGTGCCGAAGCCTCATCCGTTTCACGTGAAACGGCCGACAGCGTGGCCAAGTGCGCAGCAGCCACCCCTCGCTCGCTCGGCGGTGCCGGCACCGCCGCAGGAGACGTGGAAACAGCGCCGCTCATCGGCGGCGTCACCGACTTCTCTGTCGGGGCAGCCGGGATCAGTGCGCCGAGACCACGGCCCAACCCCCTCCGTCGCTCGCTCACTGGACGCCCTCCACCATGCTCGGATGGTTCTGTTGTAGGCCGAGGTGGGCCTGCGACCCGTCATAGCTGACGCCGACGCCCCTCAGCGCGATCTCTCGTGCCGCCTCGAAGTAGGAGAGGGCACCGCTCGATCCAGGATCGTAAGTCAGCACCGTCTGCCCGTAGCTCGGCGCTTCCGAGATACGGACGGAGCGGGGAATGCTCGTCCGCAGTACCTCGTCACCGAAGTGGGTGCGCACCTCGTCCGCGACCTGGGACGCGAGCCGCGTCCGGCCGTCGTACATGGTGAGCAGGATCGTCGACACGTGCAGGGTGGGGTTGAGGTGTCCCCGTACCAGGTCGACATTGCGGAGCAGTTGCCCCAGCCCTTCCAGTGCGTAGTACTCGCACTGGATCGGGATCAGGACCTCCTGGCCGGCCACCAACGCGTTGACGGTCAGCAGGCCCAGCGAGGGCGGGCAGTCGATGAGGATGTAGTCCAGCGGCTGCTCATATGCCTGGATCGCCCGCTGCAGCCGGCTTTCGCGCGCCACCAGCGACACCAGCTCGATCTCCGCACCGGCGAGATCGATGGTGGCGGGCGCGCAGAAGAGTCCCTCGACATCGGGGACCGGCTGGACGACCTCCGCAAGCGGCTTGCTCTCCACCAGGACGTCGTAGATGGAGGGGACTTCGGCGTGGTGGTCGATACCCAGGGCCGTGGACGCATTGCCCTGGGGATCGAGGTCGACCACCAGAACACGGCTGCCGTGCAGAGCGAGCGACGCGGCGAGATTGACGGTGGTCGTCGTCTTGCCGACACCGCCCTTCTGGTTGGCGACCACGATGACGCGGGTCTGCTCGGGCCGTGGCAGGCCCTCACCGGCTCGCCCCAGAGCCTCCACCGCCAGTTGGGCAGTACGACCGATGGGAGTGTCGTCCATCGGAGGCGGCGTTTCACGTGAAACATCCGCTCCCATGGACTCGGTACGGGGACCGGGGACCGGATCGGTCATCGGTCCCGCGATGTTGGCGTCGGACCGCAAGGATTCACTCTCCTCGACTTCAGGCTCGCTATGCACAGAGCCTCCCATGCCTTCGGGGTCATGAACCAGTGAGCCCTGGCGTTCTGTGGAGAATTCCACCTCTGTGGACAACTCGGTTCCCCCTGAGGGGGACGATGGTCCGCCGGGAACGGGATCGTCTCCAAGAGCTCCGAGAGGCTTCCGGTCACGGGGTTCGGCCGCGGCGCGACCTCGACTGATGATGCCGTGCAGCAGTGAGCGACGTTTCACGTGAAACACGATGCACAGCAGCCGAGGTCACACTGCCGCGACACTCCGTCATGCATGGGTTTGGCAGCTTGTGTGGAGTACGTCCGACCCTCAGGACGGAGCACACCCCGCCGGGAAGATCACCCCCCGACTCGGACGCGTGCGCTGTCAGCGTCGGCGCCGGACTCGTCCCGTGCGGGCGGCCTTCGCACGCTTCGCCGCGAACCGCACTCCGCCCGGGCTCTCCCCGACCTCGACCCGTACCACCGTGGACATCGGGTCCACGACGCCTTCGCCCACATGCACGATCGATGTCTCCACGGCGCCGAGCTTGCTCAACGCCGTCGCCGCGCTCTTCAGTTCTTCCTCGGCGGTGTCGCCCTTGAGGGCCAGCATCTCGCCGTAGGGCCTCAGCAGGGGAATGCCCCACGTGGCGAGACGGTCGAGCGGAGCCACGGCACGAGCGGTCACCACATGCACCGGAGTGAGCTTTCCCATGACCTCTTCGGCCCGGCCGCGTACGACCGTCACATGATCCAGACCGAGCAGTTCCACGACCTCGGTCAGGAAGTTGGTGCGCCGGAGCAATGGCTCCAGAAGTGTGATCTTGAGGTCGTCGCGGACCAACGCCAGGGGAATGCCGGGCAGACCGGCACCCGAGCCCACATCGCAGACCGTGACGCCCTCGGGCACGACCTCCGAGAGCACCGCGCAGTTCAGCAGATGCCGCTCCCAGAGGCGGGGCACTTCACGCGGCCCGATCAGGCCGCGCTGCACGCCCGTCTCGGCGAGCAGCTCCGCGTAGCGGACCGCATCGGTGAAGCGATCACCGAACACCTCGCGCGCCTGCTCGGGCGCGGGGGGAAGCTCCGCTGCCTCGGTCACGGGGGAACCGTCCTTCCGTACCGTGCCGACATCGGGCGCCGACACCAGAACACAGAACTATCAGGCTGACAAAATTCGGCCCCGCCTGCGCAACAGACGGGGCCGATGGAACGTAGAGCCGATCAGGCGGGAAGCACGACGACGAAGCGCTGCGGCTCCTCGCCCTCCGACTCACTGCGCAGACCGGCCGCCTTGACCGCGTCGTGCACGACCTTCCGCTCGAAGGGCGTCATCGCGTCCAGCTTCACGGCCTGGCCGCTGCTCTTCGCCTCGGCCGCGGCCTTGGCGCCCAGCTCGGACAGCTCGGTACGCTTCTTGGCCCGGTAACCGGCGATGTCGAGCATGAGACGGCTGCGGTCCCCGGTCTCCCGATGGACGGCCAGACGTGTGAGTTCCTGGAGCGCCTCCAGTACCTCACCCTCACGGCCCACCAGCTTCTGCAGGTCACGGCCGCCCGCGTCGCTGATGATCGAGACGGAGGCACGGTCGGCCTCGACGTCCATGTCGATGTCACCGTCGAGGTCGGCGATGTCGAGCAGACCCTCCAGGTAGTCCGCCGCGATCTCGCCCTCCTGCTCCAGGCGGGTCAGGGTGTCTGCACCCTCGGCGGCGGCGGAGGTGGTGGTGCCTTCCGTCACGGGATGGACTCCTTCTTACTTCTTGGACGGGGACTTGGGCCGCTGCGGACCCTTGCGCTGACCGGACTGGGCCTTGCTGCGTGTACTGCCGGTGGACTTGGCGTTGTCCTTCTTGGCAGGAGCGGCCGGCTTGGCGTCCTCGGGCTCGTCGGACTTGGTCAGCGAGGTGGGCTCACCGGCGGCCTTGGCCGGGCCGGTCTGGCGCTGGGACTTGGACTGCCGCTTGGGCTGCTGCCGCTTGGCGGCTGCCCCGGTGGTCGGCGTACCGTCCTCGGACTGAGCGGCGACCGCGCTCTCGCCCTTGATCACCATGCCGTCGGCCTGAGCCGCGAACCCGGCCTTGTTCAGACCGTTGATGAACTTGCGCTCGTGATCGTTGCGGTCCCGGCCCTTGGCGACGATCGCCTTGACGATCGCCCGCTCACGACGGTTGCGGGTCTTGCCGTGATGGGTGACGTGCTTGGTGAGGCGCTCCAGGTAGGCGGCCTGCGCCTTGGAACCCGGCGTGGGATTGTTGTGGATGACGTACATCTGCTGGCCCATGGTCCACACGTTGGTGGTCAGCCAGTAGACGAGGACACCGACCGGGAAGTTGATGCCGAAGACGGCGAAGATGACGGGGAAGACGTACATCAGCATCTTCTGCTGCTGCATGAACGGCGTCTTCACCGTGGTGTCGACGTTCTTCGTCATCAGCTGGCGCTGTGTGTAGAACTGCGACAGCGACATCAGGACGATCATGATCGCCGTGACGACCCGGACATCGGTCAGCGAGGAGTTGAGGGCCTCGACCTTGTCCGCGCTGTCCGTGAACTTCGCCGCGAGCGGGGCACCGAAGATGTGGGCCTTCTGCGCGCTCTCCAGCAGACGGTCGTTGATCACACCGACGGTGTCACCCGACGCGATGCCGTTGAGCACGTGGTACAGAGCGAAGAAGAACGGCGACTGGGCCAGGATGGGAAGGCACGAGGAGAGCGGGTTGGTGCCCGTCTCCTTGTACAGCTTCATCATCTCTTCGGACTGGCGCTGCCGGTCGTTCTTGTAGCGCTCCTGGATCTTCTTCATCTCCGGCTGGAGCGTCTGCATCGCGCGGGTCGCCTTGATCTGCTTCACGAAGAGCGGGATCAGGCAGATACGGATCAGAATCACCAGGGACACGATGGACAGGCCCCAGGCCCAGCCGGTGTCAGGGCCGAAGATGGCGCCGTACACGCTGTGGAACTGGACGATGACCCAGGAGACAGGTGTCGTGATGAAGCTGAAGAGGCTGGCAATCGTGTCCACTAATCATGCTCCTTGGGCATGGGACGGGGTCTCTGCGGCCGGGCTCGAAGAACTCGGCGGGCCTGTGGGAGAGGTCCGCCCTTCGGTGGCCGGTTCGGCGGCGGAGGTCCCGCCCCTGCGTGCACGCCAGGCGTCACGCAGCATTTCGTGCCACCGCGGGCGCTTGCGCGGCGGGACATGGTCCACACCGCCCAGCGACCACGGATTGCAGCGCAGGATGCGCCAGGCCGTAAGTACCGTGCCCTTGACGGCACCGTGCCGGTCGATGGCCGTGTAGCCGTAGTGGGAACACGACGGGTAGTACTTGCACACCGGCCCCAGCAGGGGGCTGATCGTCCACTGGTAGATCTTGATCAGGGCCAGTAGCGGATACTTCATCGCGCGCCCCCTCCCAGCAGCCGCCGCAGGGCGGCGTCCAGGTCTCGGGCCAGTTCTGCATGGTCGGCGTCACCCGCACCGGGCAGCGCTCGTACGACTACCAGGCTACCGGGGGGCAGCAGGCCGACTCGCTCGCGCATCAGATGACGAAGCCTTCGCTTCACTTTGTTGCGCACCACCGCGCCACCCACGGCTTTGCTCACGACGAAACCCGCACGCGACAGGGGAGCGCTCTCCCCAGGCGCATGCGGGTCCGTGGCACCGCTACGTAGGTGGACGACGAGATGCCGGCTTCCTGCCCGGCGTCCTCGTCGTACCGCGGTCGCGAAGTCCTCGCGCCGCCTCAGCCGGTTCTCGGTGGGCAGCACGACGTCATGACCTGACCGGGATCAGGCGGACAGACGGGTGCGACCCTTGCCACGGCGGGACGCGAGAATCGCGCGGCCGGCACGGGTGCGCATACGCAGCCGGAAGCCGTGGGTCTTGGCGCGGCGACGGTTGTTCGGCTGGAAGGTGCGCTTGCTCACTCGGGGGCTCCAGAAAAGAATCGGTTTTTGCGGGGTGCCGTCCTGGCTGTCACCGTGCGCCCACGAGTAGCTCGCGTTACGCCCGAGTGCACCGCTGACCGATCATCTTGCGCGATCTGTGCCCATCGGAGGCAGGCGGCAGCAGCCATCGACAACTCGACTTGGTTACGGTACGCGCGGCTGCGCCATTCGGTCAAACCGACGACGACCGGGGGACACTTGTCCACAGCCTGGGGACAACAACTTGAACCGTACCCGTCGCGCTGACTACCGTGACTGGACTCCGATTCGTTCCCTTGACCCTCCACCACCCGATTTACATCCCGATCCGTCCTTCGCATCACACGATCGAGGGACCCCGTGAGAGAGCGTGCCCTGTGGCTGACGTACCTGCCGATCTTGCCGCAGTGTGGCCACGCGTACTCGAGCAACTCCTCGGAGAAGGCCGCGGGCAGGGAGTCGAGGGCAAGGACGAGCACTGGATCCGGCGCTGCCAGCCGCTGGCCCTGGTCGCCGACACCGCCCTGCTCGCCGTACCCAACGAGTTCGCGAAGGGCGTACTCGAAGGCCGTCTCGCCCCTGTCGTCAGCGAGACCCTGAGCCGCGAGTGCGGCCGTCCGATCCGCATCGCGATCACCGTCGACGACACCGTCGGCGACCCCTCCCCCCCTCCGGCGCCCCGCCCGCAGCCGCGCTACGAGGAGCCCGAGCTCCCGGCCGGCCGCCCCGACCACCTCGAGCGGCCCGACCGGCAGGAGCGCGAGCCCTACGACGGGTACGACGGCTACGAGGGATACGGCCGCCGCCGCGACCAGCAGCAGGGCCCCTCCGGCGATCAGCTCCCCACCGCCCGCCCCGCCTACCCGGCCGAGTACCAGCGCCCGGAACCCGGCACCTGGCCCCGGCCGGCGCAGGACGATTACGGCTGGCAGCAGCAGCGCCTCGGCTTCCCCGAGCGGGACCCGTACGCCACGCCCCCGCAGGACGCCTACGGCTCACCGGACGCGTACGGCGGCAGCTCGCCCGCACCGGACTACCGACCGCAGCCCATGGACCGGCCGCCCTACGACCAGCAGCGCTCGGACTACGACACACCGCGCGGCGACTACGACCGCCGCGACGCGCGACGCGACCGGTCCGAGCCGCCGTCCGGCTCCGGCCACGTCCACCGCGGCGGCCCCGTCGGCCCGAACCTGCCCACCACCGGCGCACCCGGCCCGTTGGCGGCGCAGCCCGCCCCGGCCGCCGGCCCCGGGGAGCCGACCGCGCGGCTGAACCCGAAGTACCTCTTCGACACGTTCGTCATCGGCGCGTCCAACCGTTTCGCCCACGCGGCCGCGGTCGCGGTCGCCGAGGCACCCGCGAAGGCCTACAACCCGCTGTTCATCTACGGGGAGTCGGGACTCGGCAAGACGCATCTGCTGCACGCGATCGGGCACTACGCGCGGAGCCTCTATCCCGGCACGCGCGTGCGGTACGTGAGCTCCGAGGAGTTCACCAACGAGTTCATCAACTCCATCCGCGACGGCAAGGGCGACAGCTTCCGCAAGCGCTACCGCGAGATGGACATCCTGCTCGTCGACGACATCCAGTTCCTGGCGGACAAGGAGTCGACGCAGGAGGAGTTCTTCCACACCTTCAACACTCTCCACAACGCCAACAAGCAGATCGTGCTCTCCAGCGACCGGCCGCCCAAACAGCTGGTCACCCTGGAGGACCGGCTGCGGAACCGTTTCGAGTGGGGTCTGATCACCGACGTCCAGCCGCCGGAGCTGGAGACACGTATCGCGATCCTGCGCAAGAAGGCGGTACAGGAGCAGCTCAACGCGCCGCCGGAGGTGCTGGAGTTCATCGCCTCCCGGATCTCGCGGAACATCCGTGAGCTGGAGGGCGCGCTGATCCGGGTGACGGCGTTCGCCTCGCTCAACCGACAGCCGGTCGACCTGGGCCTGACGGAGATCGTCCTCAAGGACCTGATGCCCGGCGGCGACGACTCGACGCCGGAGATCACCTCTACCGCCATCATGGGTGCGACCGCCGACTACTTCGGCCTCACCGTCGAGGATCTGTGCGGCAGTTCCCGGGGCCGTCAGCTGGTGACGGCCCGCCAGATCGCCATGTACCTGTGCCGCGAGCTGACGGACCTGTCGCTGCCGAAGATCGGCGCGCTGTTCGGCGGCCGCGACCATACGACGGTGATGCACGCCGACCGCAAGATCCGCAATCTGATGGCCGAGCGGCGCTCCATCTACAACCAGGTCACCGAGCTCACCAACCGCATCAAGGCCGGCTGAGCGGACCGGCTTCACCGAGGGCGTCCCTGGAACGGTCCGGGGACGCCCTTCTCCGTGCTCCGGCTCTGCGGTGCACAGCCTGTGCACCGCGGAGCCCGTGAGGCCGCCCGTGAGCCGCCCCGGACCGCCCGAAGGGCGTCCGCGGACCACCATCCGGCCCGCAGGGGGCACTCCGCGTGCCCTCGGACGCCCTTCCCGTCCCCGCGCCGACCGCCACGGCACGACCGCGCTGTTCGATTTCGGGGCGGGGTTACGGCCTTCCTCCACAGATTCGGCGACTTTTTCGCGTCCACATCCTGGGGATCGGGAAGTTGTCCCGATCCTGTCCACAGGGCAGGCTGTCGAGGAACCATCTGGCCAGGTCAACCGACTGTGGAAACGTGGACGAACGATCTCCACAGCCTGTGGACAATCCGGAGATCCACAGGCTGTGCATCAAGTTGTCCACGGGCAACCCACAGGCTGGGGCCGGTTGTCCCCAGCGATCGGCCACTTCTCCACATGCCTGTCCACTGTTCGGCAACGTGACGCGCCCTCTCACCGTCGCGAGTGAAAGGCGTCACACCAAGCTGCCTCTGGGGCCTGTGGGAAAACCTCGCATACCTGGGGACGGAGCTGGGGAGAACTCGGCCCTCCCTGTGCACGGCATGTGCAGAACTTTCTGTTCTCCACAGAGACGCCCGGTTTTCCACGGGCTCCGCCCACAGGGCCGGTGGACAAAATCTATGGCCTGACCTGCGAAAACGAGGTTATCCACGGTATCCACAGGCCCTACTACTACTCCCAACTAGAGAGAGTGAGGAATTCGTTTCGAAGCGGGTCCTGTGCACAACTCGCTGTCTCGACCCCGACTGCCACTCGTCACGACTTGACCCCGAGGGGCACCTACTGTCAGTGCGGTGCGTCAGACTGGTCCCCGGTGTCCTTCCCGCCACAGGGCCGACGACACCGAGTCAGACGACGAAGCCAGGCAGGGCGAGAAGCGCCGGCAACAGCAGGAGGCGGCAACAGTGAAGATCCGGGTGGAACGCGACGTACTCGCGGAGGCAGTGGCCTGGGCGGCTCGCAGCCTTCCGGCCCGTCCGCCGGCCCCTGTCCTCGCCGGCCTGCTCCTGAAGGCCGAGAACGGCCAGCTGAGCCTGTCCAGCTTCGACTACGAGGTCTCCGCGCGGGTGTCGGTGGAGGCGGAGGTCGAGGAGGAGGGCACCGTCCTCGTCTCGGGCCGGCTGCTGGCCGACATCTCCCGCGCCCTCCCCAACCGGCCGGTGGAGATCTCCACCGACGGTGTACGGGCGACGGTGGTGTGCGGCTCCTCGCGGTTCACCCTCCACACACTGCCTGTGGAGGAGTACCCGGCCCTGCCGCAGATGCCGAACGCGACGGGTACGGTCCCCGGCGAGGTCTTCGCCTCCGCCGTGCAGCAGGTCGCCATCGCGGCCGGCCGTGACGACACGCTGCCCGTCCTCACCGGTGTGCGCATCGAGATCGAGGGCGACACCGTCACGCTGGCCTCCACCGACCGCTACCGCTTTGCGGTCCGCGAGTTCCTGTGGAAGCCGGAGAACCCGGAGGTCTCCGCGGTCGCCCTGGTGCCCGCCAAGACGCTCCAGGACACCGCCAAGGCGCTGACCAGTGGTGACCAGGTGATCCTGGCGCTGTCCGGCTCGGGGGCGGGTGAGGGCCTGATCGGTTTCGAGGGCGCCGGCCGCCGTACCACCACGCGGCTGCTGGAGGGCGACCTCCCGAAGTACCGCACGCTGTTCCCGACCGAGTTCAACAGCGTTGCCGTGATCGAGACCGCGCCCTTCGTGGAGGCCGTCAAGCGCGTCGCCCTGGTCGCCGAGCGCAACACTCCGGTGCGGCTGAGCTTCGAACAGGGTGTGCTCATTCTGGAGGCCGGTTCCAGCGACGACGCACAGGCTGTGGAAAGGGTCGACGCCCAGTTGGAGGGCGACGACATCTCGATCGCCTTCAACCCGACGTTCCTGCTGGACGGCCTGAGCGCCATCGACTCCCCGGTCGCCCAGCTGTCCTTCACCACGTCGACCAAGCCGGCGCTGCTCAGCGGCCGCCCGGCGGTGGACGCGGAGGCGGACGACGCCTACAAGTACCTGATCATGCCGGTGCGGCTCAGCGGCTGACCTGCCCCCGCCGCGGTGGCTGCTGGGGGTGTGGGGGTCGGCCCCCACAAGGCCGCAGTATGCCGGTGCGGCTCAGCGGCTGACCTGCCGCCGCCGGTCCTGTGGGGGCCTCCCTCACAGGACCGGCGGCTATGTCGATGCGGCGGCGGCTGAGCGTCGTACCGGGCAAAGCCGCAGGTGAGGGCAGCGTTTGAGCGCGTATGCCCACAGATGTGCGCGAGCGTCCGGGTTTAGGCTCGGACGCCGGCACGTACGTGCCGTCACGTCGCATACCTAAGGATCACAACTGATGGAGCTCGGTCTCGTCGGCCTCGGCAAGATGGGCGGCAACATGCGCGAGCGGATTCGCCGCGCGGGTCACACCGTCCTCGGATTCGACCGCAACCCGGACCTCGCCGACGTCCGCAGCCTGCGGGAGCTTGTGGGCAAGCTCAGCGGCCCCCGTGTGGTGTGGGTGATGGTTCCGGCCGGCGAGCCGACCCAGTCCACGATCGACGAGCTCGCGGAGCTGCTCGAGCCGGGTGACGTCGTCGTGGACGGCGGCAACTCCCGCTGGACGGACGACGAGAGGCACGCGGAGGAGCTGGCGGCCAAGGGCATCGGCTTCGTCGACTGCGGCGTCTCCGGCGGCGTCTGGGGCCTGGAGAACGGCTACGCGCTGATGTACGGCGGCGACGAGGAGAACGTCGCCAGGGTGCAGCCGGTCTTCGACGCCCTCAAGCCGGAGGGCGACCTCGGCGCGGTGCACGCGGGCAAGGTCGGCGCGGGCCACTTCGCGAAGATGGTCCACAACGGCATCGAGTACGCCATGATGCAGGCCTACGCCGAGGGCTGGGAACTCCTGGAGAAGGTCGACTCCGTCGACAACGTCCGCGAGGTGTTCCGCTCCTGGCAGGAGGGCACCGTGATCCGCTCCTGGCTGCTCGACCTCGCGGTCAACGCGCTCGACGAGGACCAGCACCTGGACGGGCTCCGGGGTTATGCACAGGACTCCGGTGAGGGACGCTGGACTGTGGAGGCCGCCATCGACAACGCGGTCCCGCTGCCGGCGATCACCGCCTCGCTGTTCGCGCGGTTCGCCTCCCGTCAGGAGGACTCGCCGCAGATGAAGATGATCGCGGCGCTGCGCAACCAGTTCGGCGGCCACGCGGTCGAGAAGAAGTAGTCCACAGGGCACGTCCCGTATCCACAGGACCGTATCCAGGACCGCTTCCGCGGTCCGCGACGCCGGGGAGGTCGGCGGAACGACCATGCACGTCACGCATCTGTCGCTGGCCGATTTCCGGTCCTACCCCGGGGTCGAGGTCCCGCTCGACCCCGGGGTGACGGCCTTCGTCGGGCCCAACGGGCAGGGCAAGACGAACCTGGTCGAGGCCGTCGGCTACCTCGCCACCCTGGGCAGCCACCGGGTCTCCTCCGACGCCCCGCTGGTCCGCATGGGAGCCGACCGGGCGATCATCCGCGCCCAGGTCCGGCAGGGCGAGCGGCAGCAGCTGATCGAGCTGGAACTGAACCCGGGCCGCGCCAACCGCGCTCGGATCAACAGGTCCTCGCAGGTCAGGCCCCGGGACGTGTTGGGGATCGTCCGTACGGTGCTGTTCGCGCCCGAGGACCTCGCCCTGATCAAGGGCGACCCCGGCGAGCGGCGCCGGTTCCTGGACGAGCTGATCACCGCGCGCTCCCCGCGCATGGCGGGTGTGCGCTCCGACTACGACCGGGTGCTCAAGCAGCGCAACACACTGCTGAAGTCGGCCGCGCTGGCCCGCCGGCACGGCGGCCGCACCCTGGATCTGTCGACCCTGGACGTATGGGACCAGCACCTCGCACAGGCGGGTGCCGAGCTGCTGGCGCGGCGGCTGGATCTGATCGGCGCGCTCCAGCCGCTGGCCGACAAGGCGTACGAACAGCTGGCGCCGGGCGGCGGCCCGGTCGCCCTGGAGTACCGGCCGTCCGCGCCCGGCGAGGCACACACGCGTGAGGATCTGTACGAGCAGCTGATGGGCGCCCTCACGGAGGCGCGCAAGCAGGAGATCGAACGGGGCGTCACCCTGGTCGGCCCGCACCGTGACGATCTGCTGCTGAAGCTGGGCCAGTTGCCGGCCAAGGGCTACGCCTCGCACGGTGAGTCCTGGTCGTACGCGCTGGCGCTGCGTCTCGCCTCGTACGACCTGCTGCGCGCGGAGGGCAACGAGCCGGTGCTGGTGCTCGACGACGTCTTCGCCGAACTGGACACGCGGCGCCGGGAGCGGCTGGCGGAGCTGGTGGCGCCCGGCGAGCAGGTGCTGGTGACCGCGGCCGTCGACGACGACGTACCCCATGTGCTGGCGGGTACCCGATTCACCGTGGCCGAGGGGACGGTGGAACGCGTATGAGCGACCAGTCCACGCCCGGAACCGGTGTCGGCAGTGCCCCCGAGCCGTCCGGTGTCGACCTCGCGCGCGTGGCGTTGCGCGCGGCGAAGGAGGCGGCGCGCGCGCGTGGGGACGCGGCGCAGCAGCGGAAGCAGGTCCGGCGCGGGGGTCTGCGTTCCGGCGCGCGTGCCGACCGGCGCGATCCGATGGCGCTCGGCCCCGCGATCAACCGGCTGCTCGCCGAGCGCGGCTGGGAGGCGCCCGCCGCGGTGGGCGGGGTGATGGGGCGCTGGCCGGAGATCGTCGGCGAGGACGTGGCCAAGCACTGCGAGCCGGAGCGGTACGACGAGGACGAGCGGGTGCTGGTCGTGCGCTGTGACTCCACGGCGTGGGCGACGAATCTGCGGCTGCTCGCGCCGACCCTGGTCGCGCGTCTGAACGAGGATCTGGGGCACGGCACCGTGCGGCTGATCAAGGTCATCGGTCCCGGTGGTCCCACCCGTCGGTTCGGGCCTCTGCGCGCTCCCGGAAGCATGGGTCCGGGGGACACGTACGGGTGATCCGGCGGCCGTTCCGGGCCCGTCAGTAAGACGTGATGGACATCACATCAGGGGTTCTCACCGGTGCTGTCGTGCCGCCGGTGCCCGTTTCGTCGCAAGGCCGCACGCGGTTGCGAATCGCCACCTGACTCCTAAGTAGCCAAGGGTTGACGGCCGGAAGCGCTGAGTGCCCTCGTGGGGCTCTTGGAGCCCCCTTCCCTATATCGGGAGTCGGACGAGGCCGGTTGAGGGCGGCACATGCGAACGCAGGTACCGGCAAACCCCCATCGATGTCAGTGCTACCGGTAGACTGGAAGACAATCCCGCCCCGAACGTGGGGACCGTCCGGGACTAGCTGAGCAACGCTGAGCAAGGCTTACCAACGCAACATGCCGCAGCCGCTCCGGCAACCTGCCGACGAGCCCGGCTCGTGCTGTGCCAGAAAGGGCGCTTCGTGGCCGATTCCGGCAACCCCAACGAGAACAATCCGTCCACCGACACCGGCGTGAACGACGCGGTGAGCACCTCGCACGGCGAGGGTTCCGCCTCGTACGACGCCAGTGCCATCACCGTCCTCGAGGGTCTGGACGCGGTCCGCAAGCGACCCGGTATGTACATCGGCTCGACCGGTGAACGCGGACTGCACCACCTGGTGCAGGAGGTCGTGGACAACTCCGTCGACGAGGCGCTGGCCGGACACGCGGACACCATCGACGTCACGATCCTCGCCGACGGCGGCGTCCGGGTCGTGGACAACGGCCGAGGCATCCCGGTGGGCATCGTCCCCTCCGAGGGGAAGCCGGCCCTCGAGGTCGTGCTGACCGTGCTGCACGCGGGCGGCAAGTTCGGCGGCGGCGGCTACGCGGTCTCCGGTGGTCTGCACGGCGTGGGCGTCTCCGTCGTCAACGCCCTGTCCACCAGGGTCGCGGTGGAGGTCAGGACCGACGGCCACCGCTGGACGCAGGAGTACAAGCTGGGCGTCCCCACGGCGCCGCTCGCACGGCACGAGGCCACCGAGGAGACCGGCACGGCGGTCACCTTCTGGGCCGACGGCGACATCTTCGAGACCACGGACTACTCCTTCGAGACGCTGTCCCGGCGCTTCCAGGAGATGGCCTTCCTCAACAAGGGCCTGAAGATCAACCTCACCGACGAGCGCGAGTCGGCGAAGGCCACCGCCGGCGCGGACGAGGCGGGCGAGGACGAGAAGAACGAGGTCAAGGCCGTCTCGTACCACTACGAGGGCGGCATCGTCGACTTCGTGAAGTACCTCAACTCCCGCAAGGGAGAGCTGGTGCACCCCAGCGTGATCGACCTCGAGGCCGAGGACAAGGACAAGAGCCTGTCCCTCGAGGTGGCGATGCAGTGGAACGGCGGCTACACCGAGGGTGTGTACTCGTTCGCCAACATCATCCACACGCACGAGGGCGGTACGCACGAGGAGGGCTTCCGCGCGGCGCTCACCTCGCTGATCAACAAGTACGCGCGGGACAAGAAGCTGCTGCGGGAGAAGGACGACAACCTCACGGGTGACGACATCCGCGAGGGTCTGACCGCGATCATCTCGGTGAAGCTGGGCGAGCCCCAGTTCGAGGGTCAGACGAAGACGAAGCTGGGCAACACCGAGGTGAAGACCTTCGTCCAGAAGGTCGTCTACGAGCACCTCACCGACTGGCTCGACCGCAACCCGAACGAGGCCGCGGACATCATCCGCAAGGGCATCCAGGCGGCCACCGCGCGTGTGGCGGCCCGCAAGGCCCGTGACCTCACCCGTCGCAAGGGTCTACTGGAGTCGGCGTCGCTGCCGGGCAAACTGTCCGACTGCCAGTCGAACGATCCGACCAAGTGCGAGATCTTCATCGTCGAGGGCGACTCCGCCGGCGGTTCGGCCAAGTCCGGCCGCAACCCGCAATACCAGGCGATCCTCCCGATCCGCGGCAAGATCCTCAACGTCGAGAAGGCGCGCATCGACCGGATCCTGCAGAACCAGGAGATCCAGGCGATGATCTCCGCGTTCGGCACGGGTGTGCACGAGGACTTCGACATCGAGAAGCTCCGCTATCACAAGATCATTCTGATGGCGGACGCCGACGTCGACGGCCAGCACATCAACACCCTGCTGCTGACCTTCCTGTTCCGCTTCATGCGGCCGCTCGTCGAGTCCGGGCACGTGTACCTGTCCCGCCCGCCGCTGTACAAGATCAAGTGGGGCCGGGACGACTTCGAGTACGCGTACTCCGACCGCGAGCGCGACGCGCTGATCGAGATGGGCCGCAACGCGGGCAAGCGCATCCGTGAGGACTCCGTACAGCGCTTCAAGGGCCTCGGCGAGATGAACGCCGAGGAGCTGCGCATCACGACCATGGACCAGGAGCACCGTGTGCTCGGCCAGGTCACGCTCGACGACGCCGCGCAGGCCGACGACCTGTTCTCGGTGCTGATGGGCGAGGACGTCGAGGCCCGCCGCGCGTTCATCCAGCGCAACGCCAAGGACGTCCGCTTCCTCGACATCTGAGTCGGTCTCAGCTGACCGCACCAGGAAGGACCTTCACCAGCAATGACCGACGAGAACACTCCTGTGACGCCCGAGGGCGACGCTCTGACGATGCGTGTCGAGCCCGTCGGGCTCGAGACGGAGATGCAGCGTTCGTACCTCGACTACGCGATGTCCGTCATCGTCTCGCGTGCGCTGCCCGACGTCCGTGACGGCCTCAAGCCCGTCCATCGGCGCGTGCTCTACGCCATGTACGACGGCGGCTACCGCCCGGAGCGCGGCTTCTACAAGTGCGCGCGCGTGGTCGGCGACGTCATGGGCAACTACCACCCGCACGGCGACAGCTCCATCTACGACGCCCTGGTCCGCCTCGCCCAGCCCTGGTCGATGCGGATGCCGCTCGTCGACTCCAACGGCAACTTCGGCTCCCCCGGCAACGACCCGGCGGCGGCCATGCGCTACACCGAATGCAAGATGGCGCCGCTGTCGATGGAGATGGTCCGTGACATCGACGAGGAGACCGTCGACTTCACGGACAACTACGACGGCCGCTCCCAGGAGCCGACCGTCCTTCCGGCCCGCTTCCCGAACCTGCTGATCAACGGCTCGGCCGGTATCGCGGTCGGCATGGCGACGAACATCCCGCCGCACAACCTGCGCGAGGTCGCGGCCGGCGCCCAGTGGTACCTGGAGAACCCCGAGGCGTCCCACGAGGAGCTCCTGGACGCGCTGATCGAGCGCATCAAGGGCCCCGACTTCCCGACCGGCGCCCTCGTGGTGGGGCGCAAGGGCATCGAGGAGGCGTACCGCACGGGCCGCGGTTCCATCACCATGCGCGCGGTGGTCGAGGTCGAGGAGATCCAGAACCGCCAGTGCCTGGTGGTCACGGAGCTGCCGTACCAGACCAACCCCGACAACCTCGCGCAGAAGATCGCCGACCTGGTGAAGGACGGCAAGATCGGCGGCATCGCCGACGTGCGCGACGAGACGTCGTCCCGCACGGGTCAGCGCCTGGTCATCGTGCTGAAGCGGGACGCGGTCGCCAAGGTCGTCCTGAACAACCTGTACAAGCACACCGACCTGCAGTCCAACTTCGGCGCCAACATGCTGGCCCTGGTCGACGGCGTGCCGCGCACGCTCTCCCTGGACGCGTTCATCCGCCACTGGGTGACGCACCAGATCGAGGTCATCGTCCGCCGTACGCGCTTCCGGCTGCGCAAGGCCGAGGAGCGGGCGCACATCCTGCGCGGCCTGCTGAAGGCCCTGGACGCCATCGACGAGGTCATCGCACTGATCCGGCGCAGTGACACCGTCGAGATCGCGCGCGGGGGCCTGATGGGCCTCCTGGAGATCGACGAGATCCAGGCCAACGCCATCCTGGAGATGCAGCTGCGCCGGCTGGCCGCCCTGGAGCGCCAGAAGATCGTCCAGGAGCACGACGAACTCCAGGCGAAGATCCGCGAGTACAACGCGATCCTCTCCTCCCCGGTCCGTCAGCGAGGCATCGTCAGCGAGGAACTGGCCGCGATCGTCGAGAAGTACGGCGACGACCGCAAGACGAAGCTGATCCCCTACGAGGGCGACATGTCCATCGAGGACCTGATCGCCGAAGAGGACATCGTCGTCACGGTCACGCGCGGCGGCTACATCAAGCGCACCAAGACCGACGACTACCGGGCCCAGAAGCGCGGCGGCAAGGGCGTTCGCGGCACGAAGCTCAAGGAAGACGACATCGTCAACCACTTCTTCGTGTCCACCACCCACCACTGGCTGCTGTTCTTCACCAACAAGGGCCGCGTGTACCGGGTGAAGGCGTACGAGCTTCCCGACGCCGGCCGTGACGCGCGCGGGCAGCACGTGGCGAACCTGCTGGCCTTCCAGCCGGACGAGACGATTGCCCAGATCCGCGCGATCCGCGACTACGAGGCCATGCCCTACCTGGTCCTGGCCACCAAGGCGGGCCTGGTGAAGAAGACGTCGCTGAAGGACTACGACTCCCCGCGCTCCGGTGGCGTGATCGCCATCAACCTGCGTGAGCAGGAGGACGGTGCCGACGACGAACTGATCGGAGCCGAACTCGTCTCGGCCGACGACGATCTCCTGCTGATCAGCAGGAAGGCGCAGTCGATCAGGTTCACGGCGACGGACGACACACTCCGTCCCATGGGCCGCGCGACCTCGGGCGTCAAGGGCATGAGTTTCCGCGAGGGGGACGAGCTGCTCTCGATGAATGTTGTTCGACCCGGTACGTTCGTGTTCACTGCCACAGACGGCGGGTACGCGAAGCGGACCGCTGTCGACGAGTACCGCGTCCAGGGTCGCGGCGGCCTCGGCATCAAGGCTGCCAAGATTGTGGAGGACCGCGGTTCGCTGGTCGGCGCGCTGGTGGTCGAGGAGCACGACGAGATCCTCGCCATCACGCTGTCGGGTGGTGTGATTCGTACGCGAGTCAACGAGATCAGGGAGACCGGCCGTGACACCATGGGCGTCCAACTGATCAATCTGGGCAAGCGCGATGCCGTGGTCGGCATCGCCCGTAACGCCGAGGCTGGACGCGAGGCGGAGGAAGTCGACGGCGACGTGGCCGTGGACGAGACCGCCGACGGGGCCGCGACCGCCGGCACGGACGAGGGTGAGGCGCCCTCGTCCGAGTAGCACGAGGAGTGAGTCAGCGTGAGCGGAGCCACGGGCGCCGGACCGGCCGGTACCAGTAGGGGGACGGACGGCGGCAGCCGTGGCTCCGCCGCGCGGGCGGCGGATCCGCACACGACCAATCTCAAGGCGATCAAGCCGACCGCCACGGACGCGTCCTCGTCCGACAGACAGGGATCCCAAGGGGGAACCGTGACGGACACCCGAGGCCCGCAGCAGGCCGCGCCCGCGCAGGGCGCTGCCGCTCAGACGGCCTCACCGCTGCCGGGGGAACGGCAGCCGCAGCAGCAGGCGGGTCCGTACCACCCGCCGCAGGCCTACCCGGCGCAGTCCGGTACGGCGGCCGGCCAGACCGGCGCGGTACGACGTCCCCGCACCGGGGCACGCACCACCCCGCGCGTGCGCAAGGCGCGCCTGCGCGTGGCGAAGGCCGACCCGTGGTCGGTGATGAAGGTCAGCTTCCTGCTCTCCATCGCGCTGGGCATCTGCACGATCGTCGCGTCGGCGGTGCTGTGGATGGTCATGGACGCCATGGGCGTCTTCTCCACCGTCGGCGGCACGATCTCCGAGGCGACCGGCTCCACCGATTCGAACGGCTTCGATCTGCAGTCGTTCCTGTCGCTGCCCAACGTCCTGATGTTCACCACGGTCATCGCGGTCATCGACGTCGTCCTGGCGACGGCGCTCGCGACGCTCGGCGCGTTCATCTACAACCTCTCCGCGGGTTTCGTGGGTGGTGTCGAGCTGACGCTCGCCGAGGACGAGTGACCTGCTCAGTCCGCTTGCCCGGCCTGCGGTGACAGCCCTGGGACAACCGATTTTGGGACTGCCCCCGTCGTGCGCTAATCTTCAGGAGTCAGCGCGCGGGACATACACCGCAGAGCGCGGCGGGGCTATAGCTCAGTTGGTTAGAGCGCATCCCTGATAAGGATGAGGCCACAGGTTCAAATCCTGTTAGCCCCACCAGCACGAAGACCCTCAGTCGGCAACGGCTGAGGGTCTTTCGTATGCATGGTCCGGGTGACGGTCCCGGTGACGGGACTGTGCCGTGCCGGGCGGTGTGGTGTCGGCTGTGCGGTGCCGTGTGGTGTGCGGTTTCCGGTGCGGGCAGTGCGGAAGACCCCGGTCGGATGTCGACCGGGGTCCTCTGGTGTCGGCTCGTGCCGTGGTGCTGTACGCAAGTTCGCCAGGACTTCGGGGAGCAGGGACGGCACGAGAGGGTCGGGGGCGGCGAGAAGTCAGCGCTGGAGCGGGATGCGGCCGGTGGCCGGCTCCGCGCGGGCGGATTCCGCGCCGTCGGAGCAGTCGTCGGAGTCCGGTTCCGCGTCCGAGAGGGGGCGGTGCCGGCAGCTGGGGGACTTGCCGTGGGCCTCGGCGTGGATGCGCTGTTTCATCGTGGGGGGCAGGGCCCTGATCAGTGACCAGGACCAGAGGGGCGTCGTCGGCGCCGACACGTTCGGGGTGCTGTCGCTGTTGCGCGTCCCGTCCGTCTGCGGTACGGCCGCGGAAGCGGTCGTGGTGATGAGTCCGAGCGCCGTGCACAGTGCGAGGAAGGCGGTGACGACCGCGTTCCACAGCTTCATGACCTTGTTCCGGGCCATGGCCCCTCACTTTCGGGTTGGGCGATTTGCGTACTTTCCTCATGATGTGTATGTGGCTCGCGAAGTGGTGGACCGACGCCCGCGGCGCGTCGATGTTCAGATGAACACCACACGGATGGGCGCATAAGCGGTGAAAAGATGCAGATACGGCGGAGAAGCCGTCAAAGTGACCGTCCGTGCGGATGTGATCACCCTCCGGTCGGATGGTCGTACTCCGCGTCTACTGCGGGGTGCCGGAGGGCAGTTGGAAGGGCCGACGCAGGTCACCGATCGGTATCGACCGGTGTGTATAGTCGGGCGGCAGAGGTCCCCTACGTCAAAGAAAGACGAGGTCGCGCGGTGAAGAAGCTTCTCCTGGTCGCACTGGCCGCCATCGGCGGGCTCCTCGTGTACCGCCAGATCCAGGCGGATCGCGCCGAGCAGGATCTGTGGACGGAGGCGACTGACTCCGTGCCCACGGGTTCGTGAGTACCGATATCCGACGCTGAACAGACCCCGGCCGCCCGAGCGGTCGGGGTTTTGTGTGTCCGGAGACTTCTCGGCGGCCCTTCGGGCGACGACGCGAATCGTCGGACAGGCCCTGGTCCGCGGGGCAGGATGGGCCGCGGTGCGACGTCCGGGCGACGACGAGGGGTGGCGCGTGAGGGGACGGCGGGGTACGGCACGAGCGGGGTACGGCGCACGCGCGGGCGTGGTGACACTCGCGACGTTGCTGGGGCTGGGCGGTGTGCTGCCGGGGCAGGAGGCCGTCGCGGACGACGCCGCGGCCTACGCCTTCGCCGAGGACGCGCGGAGCATCGACGGGGCCGGAAACATCGCGGACTCCGTGCCGCTGGAGCCCGGCCGGACCTACCGGAGCACCCTTCCGGCGCGCGGCCCGGTCCACTACCGCCTGAGGCTCGACGGCAGCACGAACCTCTACGCCTCCGCCACCGCCGTCCCCCCGGCCGGCCGCACCGCCTCCGTCGTCGACGGCGTCAAGGTGTCCGTACAGGACGGCGAGGGCCGCACCTGCGACGTCGACACGGCGAGCTTCGGCACCGCGGGCAGCCGGCACCCCGTCGCCGCGTGGGCCATGCGGGAGATCTCCCCCAGGAGATCCCTCTGCCAGGAGGCCGGTACGTACTACCTGAGCGTCGAGCGCGTCGACCCGGACGGAGAGGGCTCCTCCCGCGATCCCTGGGACATGGAGCTCACCGCCGTGTCGGAACCGGCGCCGGAGAAGGCAGGTGCGACGAGCGCGCCGACACAGTGGAACTCCGCCCCGCCCCAGCCCCTCGCCGGGAGCCCCGAACGCCGCCCCGGCGGCGCGGGCTTCACCCGGGCCACGCCCGTCGGCCAGGGAGTCTGGCGGGACGACATCCGCCCCGGCCGGACCCTCTTCTACAAGGTGCCCGTCGACTGGGGGCAGCAGCTCCACGTCACCGCCGAACTCGGCGCCTCCGGCACGGCCGGCAGCGGCTATGTCGCCGCCGCGCTGGACCTCGACCTCTACAACCCCGTACGCGGACACGTCGTGGACGTCGGCGTCGACTACGACGGCGGCTCGAAGGCGGGCAGCCTCGCGCCGCTCCCGCCGGTCGAGTACGTCAACCGGCACGCCGTAGACCGTCGGACCGGGGCGATGCGGTTCGCCGGCTCCTACTACCTCGTGGCGCACCTGTCGGCGGGGGTGGCGGACGCCTTCGGCGACGGGCCCGTTCCGCTGACGCTGCGGGTACGGGTGGACGGCACGGTCCAGGACGGGCCCGGATACGCCGGGGAACCCGTGCCGGCGGACGTCTTCACGGTCACCGGGCAGGACCGGGAGGCGGCGGCCGAGGGCGGGACCGACGGCGACGGTGCCGTGTTCCAGGCACTCGCGGTGGGCGGCATCGGCACCGGCACCGCGCTGCTGGCGGGACTCGGTGTGTGGACGCTGGCGGCTCGGCGGCGGGCCGTGCCGTAGGGCCGCGGGCGGTGGGGGAAACGGGGGTCAGATCCGGGTGAGGGCCCAGAACCCCACGGCGTAGCAGGCCAGCGCCAGGAGCAGGAGGGGGACGGCCACCTTCGCCGGAGGGCCGGGGCGGCGGCCGCGTCGGCGGTGGGTCCGGCGGGTGGTGGATGCGTGCCGCGACATTGCCCCGCCCGGAAGCGGAACCCGCGAGCCTTGGGCGGTGTATTCAGCAGTAGAGGCGTCCGAATGTACGGCGGGCCGTGGGAGGGGGGAGCGCAGAGCATGAGTGGGGTCGTGGGGGGAGATGTGCGGCGCGGCGCCGGCCGGCTGGTGCTGAGCGTCGTACTGGGCCTGTGCCGGCGCCTGTGGGGTGTGCTCGGGCACCGGGGGCGCGGCGGGGGCGGCCGGGACGGGGGAGGAGGCGGGCGTGGCGCGAGGCGGCGGCAGCGGGAAGCTTCCGGTGTCCGAGGGGGCGGGCTGTTGCGGGGAGGAACCGGAGGCGGTGCCCAGACGCGGATCGGTGGGTACGGCGCCGCCGGTGCCCCGGCTGTGGTGCGTACCGAACGCGTCCGAGCCGGTCCCGGCGCTCGTGCCCGCGCCCGTCCCGGCGCCTGCGGGAGAGCCCGGGTGGACGGATCCGGGGCTGGCCGTGCCGCTGGAGACGTCCACATCGCCCGGGTCCCAGGCGGTCCCAGCCCCGGCCCCGACCCCTGTGGCGGGTTCGGCGCCGGGCAGCGGGAAGCCCGGTTCCCCCTCCGGTCCGTGCCGCCCTACCGGAGACTCCGGGGCACGGGGGACCTCCGAGGTGGGACGCCCGCCGACCGGGCCCACGCCCGACGCCCGCTTCAGCGGACCGTCCGGGGTGAAACCCGGTGGCAGCGGCCCCAGTTGGTCGAAGATCTCGATGAGCTCGTCGTCCGGTCCGGGCTCCGACAGCAGCTCCGCGGCAGCCGCGAGAGCCTTCCGCGCCCCCGTGGCCGTACGGAACCGTGCTTCGGGGTCAGGCTGGAGGAGGGAGGCCACCACCTGCCACAGCGGCTCGGGGATGCCCTGAGGGGCGCCTGGGGTCCCGTGGTCGGCGAAGTACTGGATGAGGGCCTTGGCGTCCGGTTTGGCGCCCTCCAGCAGATACAGCGCGACCAGTCCAACGGCGAACAGGTCGGCGGGGAAGTCGGGTTCGGAGCCCATCAGCTGCTCCGGCGCGAGATAACCCGGCGTGCCCACCACCAGGTTCGTCTCGGTCAGCCGGGGCTCGCCCAGCCGCATCGCGATGCCGAAGTCCGACAGCCGCAGCCGCGGCCTGCCGGTACCGGTGGCCTCGAGGAGGACGTTGGCGGGCTTGATGTCACGGTGTACGACGTCCTCCGCGTGTACCGCGGCCAGCCCCGCCAGTAACTGGTCGAGCAGGGTGCAGACGAAGAACGGCGGCAGCGGACCGTAGTCGCCGACCAGGTGGACCAGTGAACCGCCGGCGACCAGATCCATGGTGAACAGGACCTTGTCGTCGTCGGCGGCCCAGCTGGTGGGCGCCAGGACATGGGGATGGTCGATCCGCAGCGCCTGCTCCCGCACGAAACGGAGCAGGGAGTGGGCGTCGCTCTGCAGCAGCACCTTGGCGGCCACGTACCGGCGGCGGCGATGGTCCCACGCCCGCCAGACGGCACCGACGCCCCCGCGTCCGATCGGATCGGCCAGTTCGTACCGGCCGGCGAAGACCTCACCCATGGCTGTGCGTCGCCCTCCCCCTGTGATGCCCCCCGTCCGTCGCGCAAACGCCCGGCAGCGGACCCCCGTCGGCCGCCGGGCGGGGAATCAGTTCTGGTGGGACTGGTAGTGCGTGACCGCGTCCGAGGTACGGCCGGCGCCGTAGACCCGGAGGAACTCTGCCAGTTCGGGGTGGGTGGGGGCGAGGGTGTCGGCGGCGTCGATGATGTCGCCGGCGGCGGCCACCGAGCGCAGCAGGGACTGGATCTCACGGACCACCCGCTTGACCGTGGGCGCCCCCGAACTGCTCGTCGTCTGCGTGGTGTTGCTGAGCACCGAGCCCCCCTGTGACTTCTTGATCTCGTCCATGCGCTCGGTCGCCTCGGCCGCGCTCACACTGCCGTCCGCCACCTGCCCCGCCAGGTCCTGCAGCAGTTGCACCCGCTGCACCACGGCGGGATTGCCGATCTTCGCCCGCTGGCCGCTCATCAGCTGCGACAGCATCGGCGCGGACAGTCCCAGAACCCCCGCGAGACGAGCCTGGTTGAGGCCCAGGTCGTCTATGAGCTTACGGAAGAGCGCCCCCAGCGGCTCCCCGTACCAGTTCCGCTGCAGTTCCCGCGCTCTCGCGGTGGCTTCCTGCTGTGCGGCGTCCATTGCGTCTCCCCATCGCTTCCCCAAGAACCGCGGTTCGCTGTAGCGAACCACGTCCGAGCATCTTACGGAGAGTGGTTGGTCACGGGGACCCCCAATCTTTTTGCGGAACCCCCGGGGGGACCCGGTACTCTGGTCCCGAGCGCCCACCGTGATCCGGTTCCGACGGGTGGACGTCTCCCTCCGGGGCCTTAGCTCAGTTGGTAGAGCGCTGTCTTTGCATGGCAGATGTCAGGGGTTCGACTCCCCTAGGCTCCACACTCAGACCCCTCCCACCTGCGGAAACGCGGTGGGAGGGGTCTTTTTGTGCGCGTGTTTCACGTGAAACGGCGCGGTGGGGCAGAAGGCCTTCAAATCCTCTGCCCCACCGCGCCGTTGCCGTGTCGTGCGTCAGGGCTGGTCGTCGCGCCGGGCTTCCTCCTCGGCCGCCTTGGCCTCGACCTCCGGGTCGAGAGGCGTTCCGTCGCTGCCGTCCACCGACGTCAGCTTCGTTGCCCCGGACACGTCCGTCGCGGCCGGCGGCTCCACCAGCCAGTCCGGGTTGGCCTGCTTGTCCCACCACTTCCAGGCGGCGAAGGCGCCGCCTGCTACGGCGCCCACGATCAGGACCACCTTGGCGGCACGGCCGGCCCTCGCCCGCCGTCGCTGCTTGCGGACCAGCTTCTGGATCTGCTGCGCGGAAACCTGGCCACGGAGCGCGGCCAGCGCGGCCGCGCCACGGGCCGTAACCTCCTCCGTCGCGGGACCGGCGGCGGCCACCGCCTGCTCGATCCTCGGGCGGGAGTAGTCCGCCGCCTGCCTGGCGGCCTGGCGCGTCCGTGCGGCGGCCTGGTCGACCTTCGGCGGCACATGCGTCCGGGCCTGTTCCAGATACGGCTGCACATGGGCGCCGTACTGGACGCGGGCCTGGCCTGCCGCCTGCGTCATCACGGGCGCGAGCCGTACGCGGGCCTCCTGTGCGTAGTGCGCGGCCCTGACCTTGGCCGTGTCGGCGTAGGGCGCCACCGCCTCCGCGGCGTGCAGCACGCTGTCCTTCGCCGAACCGGTCGCGGCGCGCACGCTGTCGATGCGGGTCACGGGTTCCTCCTCCTCGGTGGCGTACGGTATTTCGACTTTCCACCCTTTTACGGATCATGCCTGTCGGGTCGTCGTGCGGCATGCGCGGACGGGCATCCGGGTGCCGGTGACGTCGGTCGATCGCGATATCACGTGCGAGAGCGGATGAATTCGGGTCAACAGGGAGTTTGCCGTCGACAATGCCACGGATCCCCGCCATGCGCCCCCGGCGCGGGGCGGCTCAGCCCGTTTTCCGCAACCGGAACGGCACGGTTGCCCACCTGTGCGGGGACGGCGGGCGACTGCGTGCCCCGTCCGTGCGAGGATCAGGGAGTCACGGAAAGACAACGGAAGGCACATCGTGGCTGAGCAGCTCAACGCCACCCTGAAGACCAATCACGGCGACATCCAGGTCCGGCTCTTCCCGAACCAGGCGCCGATCACGGTCAAGAACTTCGTCGAGCTCGCCAAGGGCGAGCGGGAGTGGACCCACCCGCAGACCGGTGCGAAGTCCACGGACAAGCTCTACGACGGTACGGTCTTCCACCGGGTGATCAGCGGCTTCATGATCCAGGGCGGAGACCCGCTGGGCAACGGCACCGGCGGCCCGGGCTACCAGTTCGAGGACGAGTTCCACCCGGACCTGCGCTTCGACAAGCCCTACCTGCTGGCGATGGCCAACGCGGGCCCGGGCACCAACGGCTCGCAGTTCTTCATCACCGTCGCCCCGACGGCCTGGCTGAACCGCAAGCACACCATCTTCGGTGAGGTCGCCGACCCCGCCAGCCAGAAGGTGGTCGACGCCATCGCGGCCGCGCAGACCAACCCGCGCACCGACCGCCCGGTGAACGACGTCGTGATCGAGTCGGTCGAGTTCGGCGAGATCAGCAAGGGCTGACCCCTCGTCCCCCGGAGCGCGAAAGCCCTCGAAGGGAACCAATCGCCCCGCTCATCCGTAAGGATGGGCGGGGCGGGGCTTTTCCACACGACCTAGGGGTACCCATGGACGACCAGGCTGCCGGCAGCCCACAGGACGCCCAGCGCGTCCCCGGCTGCTATCGCCATCCGGACCGCGAGACCGGTGTCCGCTGCACGCGCTGCGAGCGGCCGATCTGCCCCGAGTGCATGGTCGACGCCTCGGTGGGGTTCCAGTGCCCGGAGTGCGTCCGCAAGGGCTCGGGCACGGGACACGCGCCCTCGGCCGCCCTCCCCCGCACGATCGCCGGCGGATCCGTCGCCGCCGACCCCCGGCTGGTCACCAAGATCCTGCTCGGGATCAATGTGGCGGTGTTCCTCGCCGTTCAGGCCCGGTCGTCTCTGCTGGACCACCTCGTGCTGGTCGGTATCTGGCCGCCGGCGCCGTTCACGCCGACCGAGGGAGTGGCCGACGGCGAGTGGTACCGCCTGGTCACCTCGATGTTCACGCACGAGGAGATCTGGCACATCGGCTTCAACATGCTCAGCCTGTGGTGGCTCGGCGGACCGCTGGAGGAGGCCCTCGGCCGCGCCCGCTATCTCGCGCTCTATCTGATCTCCGGACTGGCGGGCAGCGCGCTGACGTATCTGCTGGCCGCGGGGACCTCGGCCTCGCTGGGCGCGTCCGGCGCGATCTTCGGTCTGTTCGGCGCGACCGCCGTACTGATGCGCCGGCTGAACTACGACATGCGCCCGATCATCGCCCTGCTGGTGATCAACCTGATCTTCACCTTCGGCTGGAGCAACATCGCGTGGCAGGCCCATATCGGGGGCCTGGTCGCCGGTGTCGTGATCGGGTACGCCATGGTGCACGCCCCGCGGGAGCGGCGGGCGCTGGTGCAGTACGGCACCTGTGCGCTGGTGCTGGCGGTGGTCGTCCTGATGACTGTGGTGAGGACGGCGCAGCTAACCTGACCACCAGGTTTGTCCACAGTCGGTGGTGGATCTTGTGCACAGGGTGCGGAGGCGCCCTCGAACCGCCTGGTCAACTCTTGTTTACGCAGGTCAGGCAGCTGACGAACACATTTTCGGTTGCCGGTGTTTCTGTCACACCAGCGTCAACGTCCATGGGGTTATCCACAGATCGGGTTCTCTATCCACATGTGGACAAGCCCTGTGGATAACTCAGAGGACAACCCTGCCCAGAGCTGTGGGACAGCTCTGGGCAGAGAAGTGCTCAGAGTGCGGCTAGCGCTACTTCCACTGGGTCGAGACGCCGAATCCGGCGGCGATGAACCCGAAGCCCACCACGATGTTCCAGTTGCCCAGGGCGTCGATGGGCAGCGAACCGTCGGTGACGTAGAAGACGACGATCCAGGCCAGCCCGATGAGGAACATGGCCAGCATCACCGGCGCGACCCAGGCACGGTTCGTCAGCTTGAGCGCGGTCGTCTGCTTCGCGGGCGGCGGCGTGTAGTCGGCCTTCTTGCGGATACGTGACTTCGGCACGAGGGTCTCTCCTGTCGATGCGCTGCGTGGCCGCGCAGGGTTCTGGGTCGGGCTCGGAGCAGCGTACAAGGGGACTCTGAGCGCTTCCCCGGGCGTCCGTTAGCGTAGTGCTTCCACGGCGCCGAAGGAGATAAGGGTACGTTGAGCAATTCCGCCGACTTCCCCGGGCGGGAATCCAGTCCTGCCCGCCGTCGCCGTGTCCGGCCCGTGCGGGTGCTCACCGCGGGTGTCTTCGCACTGGCGGGACTCATCTTCTTCACCAGCTTCGACACGGCCAACGGCACCAACATCCGCACGGACGCCTCGCTGCTGAAGCTCTCCGACCTGATCCACGACCGCAGCCGCAAGAACGGCGAGCTGGAGGAGTCCAACGGCGCGTTGCGAGAGGACGTGGAGTCCCTCGCCGAGCGCGACGACGGCAGCACCAAGGCGGAGGACGAGAAGCTCGCCGACCTGGAGCAGCGTGCGGGCACCCAGAAGCTCGACGGCGAGGCGATCACGGTCACGCTCAACGACGCGCCGCCGGACGCCACCGCCAAGCTCCCCGGATATCCCGAGCCGCAGCCCGACTACCTGGTCATCCACCAGCAGGATCTCCAGGCCGTGGTGAACGCGATGTGGGAGGGCGGCGCCGAGGGCATCAAGGTCATGGACCAGCGGCTGATCTCCACCAGCGCCGTGCGCTGTGTGGGCAACACCCTGATCCTCCAGGGCCGCGTGTACTCACCGCCGTACAAGATCACGGCGGTCGGGGACCCGGAGAAGCTGAAGAAGGCGCTCGCTGCCGCGCCCGCGATCCAGAACTACATGGTGTACGTCAACGTCTACGGGCTCGGCTGGCAGGTCGAGGACAACGGGACGGTGACCCTGCCCGGCTACACGGGCACGGTGGACCTGCACTACGCGGAGCCGGTGGAGTAGGAGACGGCGGTCCTCCGTCGATGTTTCACGTGGAACATCGACGGACTTCGAGGCAATCGGCGCTGCGCCGCGTACATATGAGTACACGCGCCCGGGCCCGAACGGACCTCACACAGCCTGTGGAGGCCGGGAAAACGGAGGCGTCGCGCCGTTAGTCTGTTGCCGTACGGCGTGGGTCTGGTGCCGTGGTACGACGGAAGGGACGGCATGTACAGCTGGATCTGGCGGCATCTGCCGGGCAACGGATGGGTGCGGACACTCCTCTCACTCGTGCTGATCACCGCCGTGGTCTACGTCCTCTTCCAGTACGTCTTCCCGTGGGCCGAGCCGCTGCTGCCCTTCAACGATGTGACGGTGGACAACCAGTGAGCGCGCGCATTCTCGTCGTGGACAACTACGACAGCTTCGTCTTCAACCTGGTCCAGTACCTGTACCAGTTGGGCGCCGAGTGCGAGGTGCTGCGCAACGACGAGGTGTCGACGGGGCACGCCCAGGACGGTTTCGACGGCGTCCTGCTGTCGCCCGGCCCCGGCACTCCCGAGGAGGCCGGCGTCTGCGTGGACATGGTGCGGCACTGCGCGTCCACCGGAGTCCCGGTGTTCGGCGTCTGCCTCGGCATGCAGTCGATGCAGGTGGCGTACGGCGGTGTGGTGGGCCGTGCGCCCGAGCTGCTGCACGGCAAGACGTCGCCGGTGGAGCACGGGGGCAAGGGCGTCTTCGCGGGCCTGCCCTCCCCGTTCACCGCGACGCGCTATCACTCGCTGGCCGCCGAACCGGCCACGGTCCCGCCGGAGCTGGAGGTCACGGCCAGGACGGCGGACGGGATGGTGATGGGACTGAGGCACCGTGAACTCCCGGTGGAGGGCGTCCAGTTCCATCCCGAGTCGGTGCTGACCGAGCACGGTCACCGGATGCTGGCCAACTGGCTGGCGGAGTGCGGCGACCCGGGTGCGGTGGCGAGGTCGGCGGGGCTCGCCCCGGTGGTGGGCAGGTCCTCGGCGTGACCGCCTTGCGCCCCGAGCGGGAGTCCGGTGCCGACGCGTACGGCGCCGGCGGACAGGGCACCTCGTACGGCGGGCAGCCGTACGGGGCGACGGGTGCGCACGAGGACGGCTGGTACGGCCCCACGGCGTCCGACTCCTACGGCGGCGCCTCCGACAGCACCGCGTATCTGCCGCCGGTCGACGAGGAGACGGTGGCGCTGCGGATTCCCGAGCCTCCCCCGGTGCGGACGGCTCGCCGGGATTCCGCTTCCGCGGCGGAGCCGGGAGGCCGGGCGGCTCGCAGGAAGGCCGCCAGGAAGCGCCACGGGCGCCGTGGAGGCTCTCAGAAGGCGGCGGAGGACTCGCAGGACGCCCAGGGAACCGACGACGTCTCTGAGGGCACGTCACGGGCTCCGCTGTCGCGGATGGAGGCGCGTCGGCAGGCGCGGGCGCGCAAGGCGAGTCCGGCGGTCGTCGCGAGCCGGGCGATCGGCGAGGTGTTCATCACCTGCGGTGTGCTGATGCTGCTGTTCGTCACCTACCAGCTGTGGTGGACGAACGTGCGGGCGCACGCGCAGGCCGGCAAGGAGGCCAGCGACCTCCAGAACGACTGGGCGAGCGGCGAGGGCAAGCCGGGGGTGTTCGAACCCGGGCAGGGTTTCGCGCTGCTGCACATTCCCAAGCTGGACGTGGTGGTGCCGATCGCGGAGGGCATCAGCAGCAAGAAGGTGCTCGACCGGGGCATGGTGGGGCATTACGCGGAGGGCGCGCTGAAGACGGCGATGCCGGACGCGAAGTCCGGCAACTTCGGGCTGGCGGGCCACCGCAACACACACGGGGAACCGTTCCGGTACATCAACCGCCTGGAGCCGGGCGACCCGATCGTGGTGGAGACGCAGGACGAGTACTTCGTCTACAAGATGGCGTCGGTGCTGCCGGTGACACCGCCGAGCAATGTGAGCGTCCTCGACCCCGTGCCGAAGGGATCGGGGTTCAAAGGACCCGGCCGCTACATCACGCTGACCACGTGCACACCGGAGTTCACCAGCAAATACCGCTTGATCGTCTGGGGAAAGATGGTCGAGGAACGGCCGCGCAGCAAGGGCAAGCCGGATGCGCTCGTCAGTTAAGGGCAGAGGACACGTGGCATCGACCACCGACGGCACCACAGG
Source organism: Streptomyces sp. NPDC048584 (assembly GCF_043199595.1). Taxonomy (NCBI): domain Bacteria; kingdom Bacillati; phylum Actinomycetota; class Actinomycetes; order Kitasatosporales; family Streptomycetaceae; genus Streptomyces; species Streptomyces sp. NPDC048584. The sequence goes on along the minus strand of NZ_JBICWF010000010.1, from coordinate 56,582 downwards.
ACACATCCATCGGCCCGCGTCCCCGCCGCCGGGTCGGCGCCGGCTGGGCCCGGTGGCGATGGTCGTCAGCTTCTTCGGCGAACTCCTCATCACCGTGGGCCTGCTGCTCGGCCTGTTCGTTGTCTACTCGCTGTGGTGGACGAACGTCGTCGCGGACCGCGCGGCGGACAAGCAGGCGGACAAGGTCCGTGACTCGTGGGCGCAGGAGTCCGGCGGCGGTGACGGCGCCGGCGGCCCCGTCTCGTTCGACAGCAAGAACGGGATCGGCTTCCTGCACGTGCCCGCGATGAGCGGTGGCGAGATCCTGGTCGAGAAGGGCACGTCCAACAAGGTCCTCAACGACGGTGTCGCCGGCTACTACACGGACCCCGTGAAGGCGGCCCTGCCGACGAGCGGCAAGGAGGGCAACTTCTCCCTCGCCGCCCACCGGGACGGTCACGGCGCGAAGTTCCACGGCATCCACAAGATCGAGAAGGGCGACCCGATCGTCTTCGAGACGAAGGACACGTGGTACGTCTACAAGGTCTACGGCATCCTCCCCGAGACCTCGAAGTACAACGTCGACGTCCTCGGGAAGATCCCGAAGGAGTCCGGCAGGACGAAGGCCGGCCACTACATCACGCTGACCACCTGCACGCCGGTGTATACCAGCAAGTACCGCTACATCGTATGGGGCGAACTGGTCCGCACGGAGAAGGTGAACGACGAGCGCACCCCGCCGAAGGAACTGCGCTGACGCAGCGCGGCACGGCACAGAGCCCCGGCACCCTCTGAGGGTGCCGGGGCTCTGTGCCGTGGAGGGGTCAGTCGTCCTCGTTGCCCCCGGTGGGGCCGCCGAAGAAGCCGCCGCCGTTGTTGCCGCCGTTATCGCCCTGCTGGCCGCCGAGAGCGATCAGGGTGACCTTGTCGCCCTTCCTGACCTGTTGGCCCTCTGGTGGGTTACTCTGCAGCACCACGGCGTTGTCGTCGCCTCCGCCCTGGATCCGTTCGAGTTGCAGGCCGTTCTCGGCCAGTACTTGCTTGGCCTGGGCGACCGTTATCTGTGTGACCTTCGGCATGGCGAACGTCTCGTTCTGCGGCGCCTTCGCAATCTTGATTGTGACCGTGCTGCCGCGGTCGACGTCCGTGCCCGGTGCGAAGCCCTGCTCGAAGATGGTTCCTTCAGCCTGGGCGGTGGACTCCTCCTCCGTCTGACCGCCGAGCACCAGACCCTTGGACTCCAGCAGCCCCTTGGCCTCTTCGGGGGTTTTGCCCAAGAGGTTGGGCACGGTCACCTGGGCTGTCTCTTTGGCAATGGTGAGCGTGACTGTGGAGCCCTTTTCCTTCGATGTGCCGCCCGCAGGGTCCTGGGAGAGAACCGTGTTGGGGGCCTCAGTGGACTCCTCGCTCTGCTGCTCGACCTCGAAGCCCTTCTCCTTCAGGGCTTCTTCCGCGTCGTCGTAGGTGAGGCCCTTGACATCCGGCACCTCGACCTTCGGCGCACCCGTGGAGACCACCACGCTGACGGTGGAGTCCTTGTCCACCTCGGTACCCGCGGCGGGGTTCTGGTCGCAGATCTTGCCCTTGCTCTGGTCCTCGCAGGGCTTTTCCTCGAAGGTGAGCTTCAAGTCGGCGTTGGTCGCCTGTTTCTCGGCGTCCGCTTTGGTCGCGCCGATGAAGTTCGGGGTGTCGACCTTGCTGTTGTCCACTCCGCCACTGCCGCTGATGGCCCAGCGGCCGATCAGGATCGCGCCGATGAGGACCAGGACACCCGCCACGACCAGCAATATCGTCGAGGTGTTGTTCTTCTTCGGCTGGCGGCGCCGGCCCTGACGGTCGTCGTAACCGAAGCCGCCGTCGTCCGGGTTCATCGGCGGCAGCATCGAGGTCGCCGCCCCGGCCCCGCCGTCCGCGCGCAGCGCCGTCGTCGGCTGGTCGTCGGGGTAGCCGCCGTAGCCGACCGCGCCCAGGGTGGCCGTCGCCGCGACGGGCTGGCCGTCGAGGCAGGCCTCGATGTCGGCGCGCATCTCGTCGGCCGACTGGTACCGGTAGTCGGGGTCCTTGACCAGCGCCTTCAGCACGATCGCGTCCATCTCGGGCGTGATCTCGGGGTCGAAGACGCTCGGCGGCTGCGGCTCCTCCCGCACATGCTGGTAGGCGACCGCGACCGGGGAGTCGCCCACGAAGGGCGGCCGTACGGTCAGCAGTTCGTACAGCAGGCAGCCGGTGGAGTAGAGGTCGGACCGGGCGTCGACCTGCTCGCCTTTGGCCTGTTCCGGCGAGAGGTACTGCGCGGTCCCGATGACGGCCGACGTCTGGGTCATCGTCATGCCGGAGTCGCCCATCGCGCGGGCGATGCCGAAGTCCATGACCTTGACCTGGCCGTTGCGCGTCAGCATGACGTTGGCCGGCTTGATGTCACGGTGGACGATGCCGGCCCGGTGGGAGTACTCCAGCGCCTGGAGGATGCCGATGGTCATCTCCAGTGTGCGCTCCGGCAGCAGCTTGCGGCCGCTGTGCAGGAGTTCACGGAGCGTGGAACCGTCGACGTACTCCATGACGATGTACGGGATCGACACGTTGTCGATGTAGTCCTCGCCCGTGTCGTAGACCGCCACGATCGCGGGATGGTTGAGCGAGGCGGCCGACTGGGCCTCACGGCGGAACCGGGCCTGGAAGGACGGGTCGCGCGCGAGGTCCGCGCGGAGCGTCTTCACCGCCACCTGGCGCCCGAGCCTGGTGTCATGAGCGTGGTAAACCTCCGCCATGCCACCACGGCCGAGCACCGGGCCCAGCTCGTACCGGCCGCCGAGGCGACGCGGCTCTTCCATAGCTACCTACCAGCCCTCTCCGTCGGTCCCGGGCAGCACGCGTGTGCCGCCGGAGGCTGCCGTCCGGGCCCTACCGTACCCGGCTCGCTTTGTGTGACCTGGCCAAGTGCGCCAGCCGATACAGGACCGGTACCGCAACGTGCACCGATGTGAAGCAGACGTGATCGGGGTCACTGCTTGCCCTTGACGACGGCCTCCATCACGCTCTTGGCGATCGGTGCGGCGAGGCCACCGCCGGAGATGTCGTCACGCACGGCGTTCTCGTCCTCGATCACGACGGCGACCGCCACCGGCGAGCTGCCGTCGGAGGTCTTGGCGTAGGAGATGAACCATGCGTAGGGGTTCTTGCTGTTGTTCTCGCCGTGCTGTGCGGTACCGGTCTTGCCGCCGACGGTGACGCCGGAGATCTGGGCGTTGGTTCCCGTGCCCTCCTTGACGACCGTCTCCATCATCGACTGGAGGGTCTGGGCGGTCTCCGCCGACATCGGCTTGCTCATCTCCTCCGGGTCCGTCTTCTCGATGGTGTCGAGACTGGGGGCCTGGAGTTCGTCGACCATGTACGGCTTCATCAGGGTGCCGTTGTTGGCGACCGCCGCGGAGACCATGGCCATCTGCAGCGGGGTGGCGGCGGTGTTGAACTGGCCGATGGAGGAGAGGGCGACTTCGGAGGGGGCCATGTCCTCGGAGAACACGGAGGCGTTGGAGCGGACCGGGGTGAACTGCTCCTCGGTGAAGCCGAACTTCTTGGCCATCTCCAGCATCTTGTCGTTGCCGAGGTCGGAGCCGACCTTGCCGAAGACGGTGTTGCAGGACACCCGCAGCGCCTCGCGCAGCGTGGCGTTCTCGCAGGGGATGTTGCCCTCGTTCTTCAGCTCGGTCGTGGTGCCCGGCATGGTCCACGGCAGCGGCGAGTCGGTCTTCTCGTCCGCGTTGTCGTAGAGGTCGTACTCCAGGGCGGCGGCCGCGGTGAGCACCTTGAAGGTGGAGCCGGGCGGGTAGATCTCGCGCAGCGCCCGGTTGAGCGTCGGGTCGGCGGGGTTGTTCTTCTTCTGGAGCTTCTGCCACGCCTTGGTGTCCGTGTCGAGGCTGTTGCCGGCGATCGTGGACGGGTCGTAGGACGGGTAGGAGGCCAGGGCGAGGATCTTGCCGGTGGACGGTTCGAGGGCGACGACGGAGCCCTTGGCGCCCTGCTTCTTCAGACCGTCGTAGGCGGCCTTCTGTGCGGCGCCGCTGAGGGTGGTGACGACGTTGCCGCCCTCTTTGTTCTTGCCCGTGAGCATGTCGAGCGTGTTGCGGAAGAAGAGGCGGTCGTCGTTGCCCGTGAGGATGCCGTCCTCGATGGACTCCAGCTGGGTGGCGCCGAAGGCCTGGGAGACGAAGCCGGTGACCGGCGCCCACATGGCGCCGTCCTTGTAGGTGCGCTTGTACTTGAAGTCGCCCGTGGTGGCCTTGTGCCCGGTGATGGGCTCACCGTCGACGATGATGTCGCCGCGCGGTGAGGCGTAGCGCTCGATGGCGACGCGGCGGTTCTCCTCGTCAGTCCTCAGCTTGTCGGCCTGGGCGTACTGCAGCCAGTTGCCCCGGACGAGGAGGGCGAGGATGAGCAGGCCGCAGAAGATCGCGACCCGGCGCAGGGGCTTGTTCACGGGCGGACCACCTGGGTCATCTCGGCGTCGGGGTTGGCGGCGGGAGCGGGCGCCGGGCGGCGGGCGGTGTCACTGATTCTGAGCAGGATGCCGACCAGCGCCCAGTTGGCGATGACGGAGGAACCGCCGTACGCCAGGAAGGGCATCGTCATACCGGTCAGCGGGATCAGGCCCATGACGCCGCCGGCGACGACGAAGACCTGGAGGGCGAAGGCGCCGGACAGGCCGATGGCGAGCAGCTTGCCGAACGGGTCGCGGGCGGCGAGGGCGGTGCGTACGCCGCGCTCCACGATCAGCGCGTACAGCAGCAGCAGCGCCATGACGCCGGCCAGGCCGATCTCCTCGCCGAAGGTGGCGAGGATGAAGTCGGAGTTGGCGGCGAAGCCGATGAGGTCGGAGTTGCCCTGGCCCCAGCCGGTGCCGAGGGTGCCGCCGGAGCCGAACGCCCACAGCGCCTGCATGGCCTGCTCGGAGTGGACGATGCCGTCCTGGACGCCGGCGCGGCTGAGCTCGAACTCGTGCATCGGGTCGAGCCAGGCCTGTACTCGGGTCTGGATGTGCGGCTCGAAGCTCGCCACACCGACGGCGCCGACCGCGGACATCAGCAGGCCGAACACGATCCAGCTGGTCCGCTCGGTGGCGACGTACAGCATGATCACGAACATGCCGAAGAACAGCAGCGAGGTACCGAGGTCGGTCTCGAAGACCAGGATCAGGATGGAGATGATCCAGACGACGATGATCGGGCCGAGGTCGCGTCCGCGCGGGAGGTAGAGCCCCATGAAGCGGCGGCTGGCGAGGGCCAGGGCGTCGCGTTTGACCATGAGGTAGCCGGCGAAGAAGACCGCCAGGACGATCTTGGCGAACTCACCGGGCTGCAGTGTGCCGAGTCCGGGGATCTTGATCCAGATCCGGGCGCCGAAGACGTTGTGCCCGATGCCCGGGACCAGCGGCAGGAGCAGCAGGATCAGCGCGCCGACCATGGAGATGTAGGTGTAGCGCTGCAGGACGCGGTGGTCCTTGAGGAAGAACACGACGGCCACGAACAGCGCGACACCGAGCGCGGAGTACATCAGCTGGCGCGGTGCCGCCTCGACGAACGTACTGCTCGCCTGCAGCCGCTTCGACTGGTCCAGGCGCCAGATGGCGACCAGACCGATGCCGTTGAGCAGGGTGGCCAGCGGCAGCAGCAGCGGGTCCGCGTACGGGGCGAACTTCCGTACGGCGAGATGGCCGACGCCCGCCATCAGACCGAGGCCCAGGCCGTAGCTCAGCAGCCCGGCGGGCACCTGGTCGTTGATGGCCAGTCCCACGTTGGCGTAGGCGAAGACCGGGATGACGACGGCGAACACCAGGAGCGCGAGCTCGGTGTTGCGTCGGCTGGGCGCTCCGATCGCGCCGATCGTGGACGTGTGCTGCGGCGACGGGTTGGTAGTACTGCTCATCGTGTGACAGGGCCTCTCACGGCTTGCCTACTGCTTACCGCACAGCGAGACGACCTTCTGCTCCTCCTCCGAGAGGCTGGGGCCGGGGCTGGAAGTGGGTGCGGTCGTGGACGGGGGCGTGGACTGCTCCGGGGCCTGTGCCGAACCCGAGGGGTTCGGCGTCGGCGAGGCCTTGGACGTGAAGGAGGCGGGAGTGGTTCCCGTGGTGCCTCCGGCCTCGCCCTCGCCGGTCTTCGCGTTCTTCTCGCTCTCGGCGTCGCGCCGCTCGGCCTCCTTCCTGCACGCGGAGGCCTGCACCGACAGTTCCTCGATCTTCTCGCGGGCACCGTAGAGGTCGCCTTCGGCGATGGTCGCCTCGACCAGTTTGCGCTGGTAGGGCGGGAGGTACTTGAGTTCGATCTCGGGGTGGTCCTTCTCCACGTCGGAGAGGGAGACCCACGCCAGGTCCTGGCTGATGCCCCGGTACAGGGCGACGTGTGCGCCGTTGGTGCCGACGTAGTACTGGGTCTGGGTCCAGCGCCAGCCGCCGTAGAGGCCGCCGCCGAGGACGGCGAGGGCCAGCAGGCTGTAGACGGACCGCTTGAGCCACCTGCGGTCCTTGCCGGGCTTGGTGAAGTCGTCGTCGCCGTAGTCGAAGCCGTCGGTGGGGATGAAGCCGGTGACGTCTCCGCTGCCGGGCGGGCCGAACTCGCCCCCGCCGCCCTGGCCGCGCCGGCGGCCGAGGCCGGAGGCGCGGCCTGCGGGGGTCTGCATGATGCCGTTGTCGTGCAGCTGGTTCTGGTTCTCGGCCACGGCGCCGACCACGACGGGAGTGTCGGACAGCTGCCCGGCGAGGGTGTCGCCGGTGTCGAGGTCGAGGACGTCGGCGACGATCACGGTGATGTTGTCGGGGCCGCCGCCGCGCAGGGCCAGCTCGATCAGGCTCTGGACGGTGTCCTCGGGGCCCTGGTAGCTGGCCAGGGCCTCCTCGAGGGTCTGGTGGGAGACCACGCCGGACAGGCCGTCGGAGCAGATCAGGTAGCGGTCGCCGGCCCGGACCTCGCGGATGGACAGGTCGGGTTCGACGTGTTCGCCGCTGCCGAGGGCCCGCATCAGCAGCGACCGCTGCGGGTGGGTGGTGGCCTCCTCCTCGGTGATCCGGCCCTCGTCCACCAGACGCTGCACCCAGGTGTGGTCCTGGGTGATCTGGGTGAGGACGCCGTCGCGCAGGAGGTAGGCGCGGGAGTCTCCGACATGCACCATGCCGAGGCGCTGACCGGTCCACAGCAGGGCGGTCAGGGTGGTGCCCATGCCCTCGAGCTGGGGGTCCTCCTCGACCATCATGCGCAGCTGGTCGTTGGCGCGCTGGACGGCGGTGCCGAGGGAGGTGAGCAGGTCGGAGCCGGGCACGTCGTCGTCGAGGGCGACGATGGTGGAGATCGCCTCGGAGGAGGCGACCTCGCCGGCGGCGGCGCCGCCCATGCCGTCGGCGATGGCGAGCAGCCGGGGACCGGCGTAACCGGAGTCCTCGTTGCCCTCCCGGATCATGCCCTTGTGCGATCCGGCGGCGAAGCGCAGGGACAGACTCATGCGCACCTCGCCCGTCGGCTCCGGGTACAGCCGGTCGTGTCGAGCCACACTGCCCACCCTCCGGTCGGGAGCGCGCAGGGCCCCTGGTCGGGGACCCCCACTGCGTGCTCGCTCCGCTCGCGCTCATTCATGACGTGGCACTACTTCCGCAGCTCGATAACGGTCTTGCCGATGCGGATCGGGGCGCCCAGCGAAATCGCTGTGGGGGTCGTCAGCCGGGTCCGGTCCAGGTAGGTGCCGTTGGTGGAGCCCAGGTCCTCGACGATCCACTGGCCGTCGCGGTCCGGGTAGATCCTGGCATGGCGGCTGGAGGCGTAGTCGTCGTCCAGCACGATCGTGCTGTCGTGTGCCCGGCCCAGGGTGATGGTCTGGCCCTGGAGGGCGACGGTGGTGCCGGTGAGGGTGCCCTCGGTCACGACCAGCTTGGTGGGGGTGTTGCGGCCGCCGCGGCGGCCGCCGGACTGCTGGCGCTGCGGCGGCGGCGCCTGACGGGCGGCGGCCTGCTGTGGCCGGCCGGCCTCCCGCCGTGCTCCGCGCTGCGTGACGCGAGTGCCGAACAGGTCACTCCGGATGACCTGCACGGCCACGATCACGAACAGCCACAGTACGGCCAGGAACCCCAGCCGCATGACCGTGAGGGTCAGCTCTGACATTGCCCCCGCTTCACCCTTCGGCTTGCCTATAGATAACGGTGGTGCTGCCCACGACGATCCGCGAGCCGTCGCGGAGCGTAGCGCGGGTGGTGTGCTGCCCGTCCACCACGATGCCGTTGGTGGATCCGAGATCCTGGATCGTCGAGGGCGTTCCGGTCCGGATCTCGCAGTGCCGGCGGGAGACGCCGGGGTCGTCGATCCGCACGTCGGCTTCGGTGCTGCGGCCCATCACGAGGGTGGCGCGGGAGATCTGGTGGCGGGTGCCGTTGATCTCGATCCAGTAGCGGGTGCGTCCGCCGGACGCGGGCCCGGCGGGCGGCCGCTGGGCCGCCGCGGGCTGCGGATAGCCGTAGCCGCCGCCGGGGGGCGGTGGCGCGGCCGGCATGGGCGGGGCGCCCGTGGGACCGGCCGACGGGTAGCCGTAGCCCCCGGGGCGGCCGGCGGGCGGTGCGCCGCCGGGTGCGCCCGGTGCTCCCGGCGCGCCGCCGGGGGCCGCCTGGCTGGCGGAGGAGGCGAGCGTACGGCTGCGGACCCGGTAGAGGCCGGTGTCGAGGTCGTCCGCCTTCTCCAGGTTCACCTTGATGGGACCCATGAAGGTGTAGCGCTGCTGCTTGGCGTAGTCGCGCACCATCCCGGCGAGCTCGTCGCCGAGCTGGCCGGAGTACGGGCTGAGCCGCTCGAAGTCCGGTGTGCTCAGTTCGACGATGAAGTCGTTGGGTACGACGGTGCGGTCGCGGTTCCAGATGGTGGCGTTGTTGTCGCACTCCCGCTGGAGCGCTCCCGCGATCTCCACGGGCTGCACCTCGGACTTGAACACCTTGGCGAAGGTGCCGTTGACCAGACCTTCGAGACGCTGCTCGAACTTCTTCAGGACTCCCATGGGGCACCTCCTCCGTAGCTGCCGTCCTGTGTACTGCCCGGCGCACTGTTTCGTGCACCGCCTACCTGGTACTGCTTACTGATCGTATCCACGCGCCGGTCGATCGGCTGGTTCCCCCTGTCGGCACGGTCGACGGGTGTCGACGCCTGACGAAGTTCCCTCCGAAGCCCCTCTTCGAACTCCACCGGCCGGGTCCGTGCGCGTTGTTCTGCCATGGATCGTAGAGGGGGCCGCAGACCAGTGTCCCGCACCCGGCTGTGGACTCCGTCCGGCTCAGGGGGAGACGGGGGCTACCGGTACGAGGTTGATACGTGAAGCAATCGTCGCCGCGACATCGCGGACCGCGCGGGGGGCGGTCCGGAGGCGGTCCGGGGCCCGGCGGACGGGATCGGGGCCGGTCGGGGCGGGGCGGCGAAAAGGGATGTGAACGCACCCGGACCAGCGTGCTAATGTTCTGGATGTCGGAAGGCGCAAGGCCCCCAAGGGGCAGGGTCGGAAGACAACACCCAATGCGCGGGTGGCGGAATAGGCAGACGCGCTGGATTCAGGTTCCAGTGCCCGCAAGGGCGTGGGGGTTCAACTCCCCCCTCGCGCACATCGTCGAACGGGCGGCATCCATCGGATGCCGCCCGTTTCGCATGCCCGTTTCGTTGGCCCGTCTCACACGCTCGGAGGGAGTGCGGGGGCGGGGTGGCGTGTGAGGAACATCTCATGATCCTTTTTGCCGCGGAGGGGTGCTCGGGTGCGCCGCCGGGCGCCGGGTGAGGGGATGCGGGAGGGCCACGCGGGGGCGAGGGGGAGCGCGGGGAGACGTCCCGCGCGGGATCATTCGCGTACGCCCGCCGAGGACAGCGGGGGGTGGCGTAGGGCGAGGGCCGCGGGGACGACCGCGGCGGTCGTGGACAGTACCGCGCAGGCCGCTGCGACCACGGCCAGGGCGGCCCAGGGGACGATGAGCACGGCGGGGGCCGAGAGCAGCGTCAGGGCGCCCCAGACGCCGGCCAGGTTGAGTACGGCCACCGTCAGGCCCAGTACCGCCCCGAACGCGACCACCGCCAGCGCCTCCGCGCCCACCATCCGCAGCACCTGCCACCGGGTGGCGCCGGCCAGCCGCAGTGCCGCGAACTCGCGCAGCCGGCCGGAGGTGGCCGTCACCATGGTGTTGGCCACGGAGAGGCCCGTGTAGAGCAGGGCGATGCCGAGAACCAGCAGCAAGCCGTACCGGGTGGTGCGTTCGCTCCCGGGATCCGTGGCGGACGCCCACTGCTCCCCGGTGCGGACCCGCCCGCCGACGGGCCGTACCGCCCGCTCCAGGCCGGAGGCCACCGCACGCGCGTCGGCGCCGGCCGTGAGGGTGACGTCCACCCGGTCCACGCGGGCGCCCGGCGCGTTGGCCGGAGTGACGTAGACACCGTTGTCACCGGTGCCGGTGGCCATGACCGCGGCGATCCGCAGCGTCCGCTCCGTGCCGTCCCCGAGCCACACCCGTACCCGCTGCCCCACCGTGTGCCGCTCCCACTCCTCGTTGACGACGATCGAACCGTCGTCGAGGTCGGTGATCCTCCCCGCGGTGAGCGGCAACCGCGCGGTGACCGCCGACGCGCCGGGGCCGACGGTCCGCGCCTCGGACCTGACCAGTGCCACGCCCTCCTCCAGGACGTACACCGCGCTCGGCGCGCTCGCCGACATCCGCGCGCCCGGCACCGCGCGCAGCCGCTCCAGCGTCCCGGGAGGGAAGGCCCCGTCGCCCACGCGGGTGACGACGAACGCCGCCGCGGTCCGCTCCCGCGTCTCCGCGGCCCTCGCCCGGTCCAGGGTGGCGGTGGCGCCGAGCAGGGAGCCCGCGAGGGCGACCATGACCAGCACGGGGGCCGCGACCGCCGCCGTACGACGCGCCCCGGCGGCCGTGTTCTCCCGCACCAGCGTGCCGATCGCCCCCGGCAGCCCCGTCAGCAGTCGAGTGAGGGGACGCACGGCGAGCGGGGCGAGCAGTGCGGCGGCGGTGATCAGCAGCATGGGCCGGCTGACGTAGGTCTTGCGGTGCAGCAGGCCGCCCGGGTCGCCGAGCAGCGCCAGGGCGAGCGTCACCCCGGCGGTCAGCAGCAGAGCCGCACCGCACAGCCACCGTCCCGGCGTCATGGCCCCGCCGTCGGCGGACGCCTCGCGCAGCGCCTGTAGGGGGCTTGTGCGGCCCGCCCGCCAGGAGGCCGCGACGGCACCGCTCAGGGCGACCAGGAGCCCCGTCCAGAACGCCACGTGGTACGGCCAGTCGGCGTCGCCGATCGTGAACCAGCGCGGCGCCAGTTCCACCTCGGCCACCCACGCGGCCAGCGCGGGCGCCGCACGGCCGCCGAGCGCGCAGCCCGCTGCCGAGGCGAGTACGCCGACCAGCAGGGCCTCGGCGGCCACCATGCGCCGTAGCTGCCCCGGAGTCGCCCCCGTGGCGCGCAGCAGCCCGAACTCCCGGCGCCGCCGCTCCACCGCGAAGGCGAAGGTGGACGCCACCACGAACACCGAGACGAAGGCGGAGACCCCGCCCGCCGTGCCGAACAGGGCGTTCATCGCGGTCAGCGCCTCGCTGTCGCGCTCCGGACCGGGGTCGGCGTACCGGCGGTCCGTCCCGGTGAGGACCCGTACACCGTCGGTCCCGCGCACGGCCTCGCGTACGGCCGCCGGGCCGGCGTCGACGACCAGGCGGTCGACGGCCGGGGACAGCTCGGCGGCGCGCGCGTCGGTGTGGAAGAGGGGGTGCTCGAAGCCGCGGCCGGCCACGGTGCCCACGACCCGCACGGTGCCGTGATCCGTGCGCACCCGTGTGCCGGGCCGCGCCCAGTCGCCGCCGATCACCACCTCGTCGTCCGCGCGGGGCGCACGGCCGGACTCGATCTCGTACGGGGCGAACGCGGCGGTGGACCAGGGATGGCCGGTCAGTTCGCCGGGAGCGCCCTTCGCGAGGACGGGAAAGGAGCGGTCCTCGACGACCGTGCCGAGCCGGCGCAGCCTTGCCACGGTGGCGTCGGGGACGGCGCGCGGGTGTGCCAGTTTCTCGGTGCGGTCGCCGTTCGGGGTCGGTACGCGCAGGGTGTCCGCGCCCTCGACCACGACCGGGGCGGCGGCGAACCGTTCGGGCTCCCGCGCGGGGGCGTCGAGGGAGGAGGCGAGGGCGAGCCCCATGACGGTGAGGAGGGCCACGCCCAGGGCGAGGGCGATGAAGCTGCCCGCGAAGGTGATCCACCGGGCGCGCAGGGTGCGCAGGGCGAGGCTCAGCACGTCACGGTCTCCAGTCCGGTCATCCGCGCGGCTACGGCGTCGGCGCCGGCCCCCGTCAGCTCGCCGTGGAGGCGGCCGTCGACGAGGAAGACCACGCGGTCGGCACGGGAGGCGGCCACGGGGTCGTGGGTCACCATGACGACCGTCTGCCCCTCGCGGTCCACCATGGCGCGCAGCAGCGTGAGCACCTCGTGGCCGGTGCGGGAGTCCAGCGCGCCGGTCGGCTCGTCGGCGAACAGCACATCGGGGCGGGTGATCAGCGCACGGGCCAGCGCGACCCGCTGTTGCTGCCCGCCGGACAGCTCGGCCGGCCGGTGCCGGGCACGGTCCCCGAGGCCGACCCGGGCGAGCGCTTCCCGGGTCCGGGCCCGCGGTACGCGCCGGCCGGCCAGCCGCAGCGGGAGGGCGACGTTCTGCTCGGCGGTCAGCGCCGGCAGCAGGTTGAACGACTGGAAGACGAAGCCGACGCGCTCCCGGAGCAGCAGGGTCAGCCGTCTCTCGCCGAGCCCGGTCAGCTCGGTGCCGCCGACGGTGACCGAGCCCGACGTGGGCCGGTCGAGGCCCGCGGCGCACTGCAGCAGCGTCGACTTGCCGGAGCCGGACGGGCCCATCACGGCGGTGAAGCTCCCGCGCGGGAACGCGAGGGACACCTCGTCCAGCGCGTACACGGCGCCGTACCGGCGGCTCACCCGCCGCAGGGCGACCGCGTCGCCGTCTCTCGGGCCCATGTGCCTACTCCCCTCGTCCGGCCCGGCCGCTGCACGCCGGACGCCTTCCCGAACGAAACCGCGCGGGGGCCGGTGGGCGCAGTACGGCAGGGGCGAGAAAAGGGGGTAGGGCCAGGCATACCCCGAAGCCTCGGTCCAGGGCGATGGCCCCGCGCGGCGCCCGCTTCTACGGTGATCCGCATGCAGCCTCGAAACCCCTGGCAGGCCATGTCCCGCCCCGGCTACGTCCTGTCCCCGTGGCCGTGGCGCGCGGCCGGATACCTGCTCACGGGCGCGCTCACCGGCGCGGTCGTGCTCCTGGGCGTCGTGGTGTCGCTGGTGGCCGGCGGGGTGCTCGCGCTCGCCCTGGTCGGGCTGCCGCTGCTGCTCGGCACCGCCCTCGCGGGACTGCCGGTCGCGCGGCTGGAGCGGTGGAGGCTGCGGCTCGTCGACCGGGACCCGGCCGCCGACCCGCACCCGACGCCCGCCGCACCGGGCCTGCGGGCCTGGCTGACCACCCGGCTCGGGGAGCGGGCCACCTGGCGGGAGCTCGGCCACACCCTGCTCTTCGCGGTCCTGCTGTGGCCCGTCGACGCCCTCGCGCTCACGGCCGGCCTGCTCGCCCCCGCGGCCGTCACCGCCACGCCCCTGCTGATGGCCACGGCCGGCGGCGGCGAGGAGGCGAAGATCCTCAAGCTGTGGACGGTCACCACCTGGCCCTCGGCGGCCGGCGCCGCCCTGCTCGGACTCCTCCTGCTCGCCCCGGGCGCCTATCTGCTGGGGGCCGCCGCCGGTGCCCGCGCGGGCCTGACCCGGCTGCTGCTCGCCCCGCGCGAGGCCGAGCTGGGGGCCAGGGTGACCGAACTGACCCGGTCCCGGGCGCGGCTGGTGGACGCCTTCGAGGCGGAGCGGCGGCGCATCGAACGCGATCTGCACGACGGGGCCCAGCAGCGTCTGGTCGCCCTGACCATGACACTGGGCCTGGCCCGCCTGGACGCGCCGCCGGGCCCGCTCGCCGACCGGCTCGCCCGGGCCCACGACGAAGCCGGGCGGGCGCTTCGGGAACTGCGGGAGCTCATCCACGGCATCCACCCCCAGGTCCTCGCCGACTACGGTCTCGAGGCCGCCGTCGCCGACGCCGCAGACCGGTCCGCCGTACCCGTGGACGTGGACCTGGATCTCACCGGGCGGCTGCCCACGCCGGTCGAGGCCACCGCGTACTTCGTGGTGTGCGAGGCGCTCGCCAACGTCGCCCGGCACAGCGGGGCGAGCCGCGCGCGGGTGGGCGGCGGGCACCGCGACGGGCGGCTGCTGCTGGAGGTGCGCGACGACGGGCGGGGCGGCGCACGGCCCGGGGAGGGCAGCGGGCTGACCGGACTCGCCGACCGGGTGTCGGTGCTGGATGGCAGACTCACGCTGTCCAGCCCGGTGGGCGGACCGACCCTGCTGCGTGTGGAGATCCCTTGCGCCCCCTGCTCCCCCTGACGGCCGGCCGGCCGCTGCGCGTGGTGCTGGCCGAGGACGGCGTGCTGCTGCGCGAGGGCCTGATCGGCCTGCTCCACAGGTGCGGGCACGAGGTCGTCGCGGCGGTCGGCGACGCCGAGGCACTGATCGCCGAAACCGGTGCGCACCGGCCCGACATCGTGGTGACGGACGTGCGGATGCCCCCGGGCTTCCAGGACGAGGGCCTGCAGGCGGCCGTGCGGCTGCGCACCGGGCGGCCCGCGCTGCCCGTCCTCGTGCTCAGCCAGTACGTACAGCGCCGGTACGCCGCCGACCTGCTGGACTCCGGCGACGGCACCGGCATCGGCTATCTGCTGAAGGACCGGGTCGGCCAGATCGAGGAGTTCGTGACCGCGCTCGGCCAGGTCGCGGACGGCGGCACGGTGATCGATCCCGAGGTGGTACGGCAGTTGCTGCGCCACCGCCGTGACCCGCTGGCGAGGCTCTCCCCGCGCGAGCGGGAGGTGCTGGCGTCGATGGCGGAGGGCAGGTCCAACGGGGCGATCGCCCGCGCTCTGGTGGTGTCGGAGGCCGCCGTCGGCAAGCACATCGGCAGCATCTTCACCAAGCTGGACCTGCCGCCGACGGACGAGACGCACCGGCGGGTGCTGGCGGTGCTCGCGTACTTGCGGGAGTGAGGTAAAGAAACCGACTGGTCGGTTTCTTTACCGGCCCTTCGTCACATACGCCCGGTACCAGGGCGCCGACCGCGCGAACGTCCGCGCGAAACCCTCACCCGGTGAGCAGCCCAGGTCCTTCCAGAAGCCGTCGTCCGCGAACCAGTGGTCCACGGTCAGCATGCCCAGGTGATGCAGCGCGAGCGGGGAGCCGGCGGCCCGCGCGCGGGCGGTGTCCACGTCGACCGCCGCGCCGCCGCCGGGCCGTTCCACGCGCTCGCACACGGCCGCGAGCAGCTCGGAGGCGGGGACGGGGTCCGGGTGCCCGACGTAGTGGGCACCGGGCCCGTGGTGCGGGGACAGGGCCGCCGCTACGACCGCCCGGCCCAGCGTGTCGACGTCGATCATCGACTGGAGCGCCGCGCAGCCGGACACGGTCGCCGACAACTCCCTCAGCAGTCCCACCAGTCCGGGCACCACCCAGCGATCGCCCTCGCCGTGCACCAGATGCGGGCGCAGCACCAGGCCGCCCGCGTCGAGGACATGCCGTTCGGCCGCCGCGCGGGTGCGGCTGGTGGCGGAGGCGGGTGCGATCGGGGCCTCGCCGGGCCGTACGCCGCGGAAGGGGCCCCGGCCGTGGACGGCGGCGGTGCTCACGTACACGATCCGGCGCACACCCGCCCGTACGGCCTCCTCCATCAGGGCCTTCGTGCCGAGGTCGTTGACCGCCGTGACCGACTCCGGATCGCCGCCCACGCGGGAGGCGCAGTGGACGAGGACGTCGGCACCGGAGCAACCGCCGTGCAGCGTGCGGGGGTCGGCGAGGTCCCCGGGCACCGTGGTGGAGTCCGCCGGCCCGGCCGGCGCCCGGCGGGACAGTGTGCGGACGCGGACGCCGGGGCGGGCGCGGGCCGCGGCGGCGACCCTGGCGCCGATGAAGCCCGTGGCGCCGGTGAGCAGGAGGTCGACGGTCACGGCAGGGACCGTACCGGGGCCGTGGGCGCGCAGATGAGGGTGGCGGCGAAGACGGGCTCGTCGTCCTGCCTGCCCGACACCCGTACCGTCACCCCGTCCTCGCCCTTGTCGAGCACCTCGGCGTCGATCCGGCAGGGGCTGTCCAGTTCGGCGTAGCGGCTGAAGGAGACGGCCAGTTCGGACGGCAGGAAGGGCAGCAGACCCGATGCCGCGGTGGCGGCCTGGCGGGCGGCCTCGAACAGGACCATGCCGGGCACGTGGTCGTTGGGCCGCGGGAAGAGGACCGGATGCCCGGTGGACGCGCGCAGCAGCCAGGAGCGGGGCCGGTCGGCGGGGGCGAGGACGACGTCCTCCGCGTGGTGACGGCCCACCAGTTCGGGTGACACCGGATCAGGCAGCGGTATTCGGGCCCCCGGCACGGCCGGCCGGCGTGCCCGCAGGCGGCGGTAGGCGGCCGGGGAGGTGCAGCCGGTGCTGCCGGTGCCGTGGGCGACGAGGCGTCCCGCGCGGTGGAACTCCATCGTGGTGCGCATGCCGTTCAGGCCGCGGCCCCGGCGGCGGACCTCGGAGCAGACGACGTCGACGGTGACCGGCTCGGCCGCGTCCGCGAGCAGCAGCCGGTCCGGATCGGTGGAGATCTCCAGGTCGCGCATGACGAAGTGGGTGTCGGCGGGGGCGCCGAACTCCGCGTGGGCGAGGGCCATCGACGTCTGACGCAACGTTTCGCCGACGATCATCGGATCCAGGCGGCGGTCGTCGACAGGGCCGAAGAAGGAGTGGTCGGCGGGCCAGTGGGCGCTCACGCGGAAGCGCGTGTCGGAGAGCCGTACCCAGTCGACCGGGAAGACGTCCGCGGTGCGGGGGCGATGGGCCAGTTCCGTAGTGACGCGCGTGCGGTCACCGGGCCGGGAGCCGCCGGCGGCGTTTGCGGGCGAGGCCCGCTGTCCGGTCTGATCCATGGGTGCGCTCGAGGAATCCGGCTGCGGCATGAGGAACCCCCGGGATCGACAATCAGGCTCCGGTCGGTTCGCACTAAGATACGGACGAGTTGGTTTTTTTCCAAGGTGATCGACATCGCCGGAGACGAGCCTACGCGCCCCGCACGACACGAGAACCACCCGGCGGCTTCACGAGGGCTTCACGGAGGCTTCACCGTGACCGCACGGTGCGAACCACGAGATTCATGAGATCCACCCAGATCAGGAGGCACCCCCGATGGCGCGACAGGAGCGCGCGATCCGCACCCGGCGGACCATTCTGGAGGCGGCGGCGGCCGTTTTCGACGAACGCGGCTACACCTCGGCGACCATCGGGGAGATCCTGGAGCGGGCCGGGGTCACCAAGGGCGCGCTGTACTTCCACTTCGCCTCCAAGGAGGAGCTGGCGCTGGGCGTGTTCGAGGAACAGTTGGCGATCTCCCTGCCGTCCCAGTCCAGCAAGCTGCAGGAGCTGGTCGACTCCGGACTGGTGCTGGCGCTGCGGTTGCGGACCGAGCCGCTGGTGCGGGCCAGTGTCGGACTGGCCCTCGACCAGGGGGCGCTGGGGCTGGACCGCACTCCGGCGTTCGGCATGTGGATCGACCAGACCACCCGCACGCTGGCCGAGGCGAAGGCGGGGGGCGAGCTGCTGCCGCACGTCGACGCCACGGAGACGGCGGAACTGCTGGTCGCGAGCTTCTCCGGGGTGCAACTCCTGTCGCAGGTGCGCTGTCAGCGGCAGGACCTGGAGCACCGGGTCGTCGTGCTGTTCCACCACCTGCTGCCGGGCGTGGCCGTTCCGGCCGTCCTGGCCCGGCTGGAGATCACGCAGGACCGTGCCGGACGGCTGCTGGCCGAGGGACGGCCGCTGCCGCTGGAGGGCCAGGTCGCGGAGGCCGGGTAGGTCCTCGGCGTCCGGGGCTTTTCCACAGCGGAGGAGTTGTCCACAGGGTGTGACGCGTTTCGGCCACCGGCTGTACGGTCGGCACGATCGATGTCGAAGCGTGCGTACGGCACGTATGTACGGGGGAGGCGGTTCCCGTGACCGATGACGTTGCCCAGGTGTCCGGGACTCGTGAGCCCGCCGGTGTGGCTCCGGCGCGAGGGCTGCCGCGGGTGCCGGGATTCGCCGGACAGTCCGCCGGGGGCAGCCCCAAGGACGAGGGCAAGGCGCTGCGCGGCGGTGTTCCCCGCGCGGCACACGCCGCCTTCGCTCCGGACGGCTCCCGCCCGGACGCCGTGACCGCCGTCGAGGAGTCCAGCCGGGGGCGGCTGCCCGAGCTCACGCCGCTGCGGGTGGGCAGGATGGCGGCCACGCCGTTCGCGTTCCTGCGCGGATCGGCCGGCCTCATGGCGTACGACCTGGCCCGTACGCCGGTGACCGGGATCGGCGCGCAGATCTGCGGCGACGCGCACGCGGCCAACTTCGGCCTCTACGGCGACGCGCGCGGCGGACTGGTCATCGACCTGAACGACTTCGACGAGACGGTGCACGGCCCCTGGGAGTGGGACCTCAAGCGGCTCGCCACCTCACTGGTGCTCGCCGGGCGCGAGGCCGGCGCCGACGAGGACACCTGCCGCTCGGCGGCACGCGACACCGCGGGCGCCTACCGCCGCACGATGCGGTTGCTGTCGAAGCTGTCGGCGCAGGACGCGTGGAACGCCATCGCGGACGAGGAACTGGTCTCCCATACCGACGCCCACGACCTGCTGGGCACCCTGGAGCGGGTCTCCGAGAAGGCCCGCGCCAACACCAGCGGCCGGTTCGCGGCCAAGTCCACCGAGCGGACCGAGGACGGCGGACGCCGCTTCGTCGACGCGCCACCGGTGCTGCGCCGGATATCCGACGCCGAGGCCGCCGCGGTGGCCTCCTCGCTGGAGGAGTACCTCGGCACGCTCCCGCCGGACCGCCACCCGCTGCTGGCCCGGCACGCGGTGCACGACGTGGCGTTCCGCGTCGTCGGCACCGGCAGTGTGGGCACCCGCTCGTATGTCGTGCTGCTCCTCGACCACCGGGGCGAGCCCCTGGTCCTCCAGGTGAAGGAGGCCCGCCCCTCGGCGCTGGTGCCGCATCTGCCGGCGGCCGGGTTCGACGTCCCCGAGGCCGGCCACGAGGGCAGGCGGGTGGTGCACGGCCAGAAGCGCATGCAGGTGATAAGCGACAACCTGCTCGGCTGGACGACGGTCGACGGACGCCCCTTCCAGGTACGCCAGTTCCGCAACCGCAAGGGCAGTGTCGATCCGGCCGCGCTGGCCGCCGACCAGGTCGACGACTACGGCCGGATGACCGGCGCCCTGCTGGCCCGCGCCCACGCGCACAGCGCCGACCCCCGCCTGATCGCCGGCTACTGCGGCAAGAACGACGAGCTGGACGAGGCGGTGGCGGACTTCGCCGTCGCCTACGCCGACCGCACCGAGGCGGACCACGCGGACCTCGTCACCGCGGTGCGCGCGGGACGGATCGCGGCGGAGACGGGGGTGTGAGCGGGCGGGCGGCGCGGTTGCGCCGTCCCGGGTCCTGTCCGGCGGATCACGCCGGGGACGCGGGGTTCGGCCGGGGTGTGCGCCGCCGGAGCGGCGCGTGGCGGCCCGGCGGGTGGCCTACGCTGTCCGGGTGACGACCTCGGAAGGTGAGCAGGGTGGCGGCGCCGGCGCGGAGAACGCGCCGGGCGGTGGTGGTGCGGCACGGCCCGAGGAGCGGCTGGAGCAGGCCGTACGCGCGGCCGAGCAGGCGCTGATCGAGTTCGAGATCGCCGTGGAGACCTTCCGCGTCGAGGTCGAGAACTTTTCCCGGCTGCACGAACAGAAGCTCGGTCCGGTGTACGCCCGTCTCGAGGAACTGGAAGCCCAGATCCTGGAGGCCAAGGCGGCCCGCAGTGACGACCCCGAGGACCGGCGCCGGGCCGACGAGGCGCGCGCCCGGCTGCTGCCCATCCCCGGCGTCGAGGAACTGCTGAACGGCTGGATGGACGACGGCGGCCTCTTCCCCGAGGCCACCGCCATGCTCACCGACCAGCCCGTCCGGCCCCCGCAGCGGGTGCGGCCCAGCGAGGAGGCCCGCAAGCTCTACCGCGACCTCGCCCGCAAGGCCCACCCGGACCTGGCGCAGGAGGAGGCGGAACGCGCCCGCCGCGAGGAGTTCATCACCCGTGTCAACGCCGCCTACGCCCGCGGCAACGAGGACGAGCTGCGTGAACTCGCCGCGGAATGGGCCGCGGGTCCGGAGCTGAAGCGGGGGCCGAGCGCGAGCGAGGAGCTCTACGTCCGCCTCGAATGGCTCGCCCAGCGCAAGGAAATGCTCACCCTCGTCGCCCGCGAACTGGAGGACGGAGCCATCGGCTCCATGCTCCGCCTCGCTCCGCACGACCCCGACCGGCTGCTCGAGGAGATCGCCGGACAGCTGCGGGCCGAGGTCGTCGAACGCGAGGCGGAGCTCGCGGCGCTGCTGGCCTGAGCCCGGGATCGGTCCCTTCCGGTAGCGTCGGGGGCATGAGTTTTGGAGCTGGGGTGCCCACGGTCCGGGTCGCGGACCTGAAGGACGGCGACTTCCTGCTGGACGTCCGCGAGGACGACGAGTGGAAGGCCGGTCATGCGGCGGGAGCGCTGCACATCCCCATCAGTGAGTTCGTGGCCCGCTACGGCGAGCTGACCGAGGCCGCCCCGCAGGACGGCCGGGTGCATGTGATCTGCCGGTCCGGCGGACGGTCGGCCCAGGTCGCCATGTATCTGGGTCAGCAGGGCGTCGACGCCGTGAACGTGGACGGCGGCATGCAGGTGTGGGAGGCCGCCGGCCGTCCCGTCGTCACCGACGACGGGACCCCGGGGCACGTGCTGTAACGCCCGCCGCTACCGGTCGAAGTCCAGCTCCACCCGCTCCGTGACCGGGTGGGACTGGCAGGCCAGGACATAGCCCGCTTCCGTCTCCTCCGTCTCCAACGCGAAGTTGCGGTCCATCCGCACCTCGCCCGAGACGAGGAACGCGCGGCAGGTGCCGCACACCCCGCCCTTGCAGGCGTAGGGCGCGTCGGGCCGGTTGCGCAGCACCGTGTCCAGCAGGGACTCGCCGTCCTGGACGGGCCAGCTGCCGCCGCGTCCGTCGAGCCGGGCGGTGACCGTGCTGTGCGCGGGCGCGGGGGCCGTGACGACGGTCTCCGTACCGGCGTCCACATGGAAGATCTCCTGATGGACGCGGGAGCGCGCCACACCCAGGCCGCGCAGCGCCCGCTCGGCGCCCCCGACCAGGCCGTACGGCCCGCACAGGAACCAGCCGTCGACCCGCTCCACCGGCAGCAGGGCCGGCAGCAGCGCGGTCAGCCGCTCCCGGTCCAGCCGCCCGGACGGCAGTCCCGCCTGCTGCTCCTCACGGGAGAGCACCGTCACCAGCTGAAGCCGGTCGGGGTAGCGGTCCTTCAGATCGGCGACCTCCTCCAGGAACATGGTCGAGGCGGCCGTCCGGTCGCTGCGGATCAGACAGAAACTGGCCCGGGGCTCGCGCGCGAGAAGGGTCGAGACGATCGACAGCACCGGTGTGATGCCGCTGCCGCCGACGATCGCCGCGTACCGGCCGGGTGCCGGAGGGAGCGTGAAGCGGCCGGCCGGGGTCATCACCTCCAGCTCGTCGCCGAGGCCGATCTCCTTGTGCGCGTAGGTGGAGAAGGCACCGCCGTCGACCAGCCGCACGCCGACCCGCAGGGTGCTCGGGGCCTCGCCGTCGGGGGCGGGGGAGCAGATGGAGTAGGTGCGCCGGATGTCCTCGCCGTCCGCGACGCGCCGCAGGGCCAGATGCTGACCGGGGACGTACCGGAACTCCTCGCCCAGGTGCGGGGGGACGGTGAGGGTGAGGGCGACGGAGTCGTCGGTGAGCCGGTCGACCGCGGCCACCCGGAGCCGGTGGAAGCGGGCCATCACAACTCCTTGAAGTGGTCGAACGGTTCACGGCAGGCCAGGCAGCGGCGCAGCGCCTTGCACGCGGTGGACGAGAACCGGCTGAGCAGTTCGGTCTCCGCCGAGCCGCAGTGCGGGCAGCGCACGGGGTCCGAGTGGTCCTTTGGCCCCGTCTCCTGGGTGCGGGGCGTTCCGAGCTCCACCGGGACCGGCCCGGAGGGGGCCGTCCGTGTCCGCGGCGGGGCGATGCCGAACTCCCGGAGCTTGCGGCGCCCTTCGTCGGTGATGTCGTCGGTCGACCAGGCGGGCGCGAGCACCCTGCGCACGGTGACCTCGCGCACCCCGTGCTCGCGCAGCACGCGCTCTATGTCCATGCTCATCGCCTCGACGGCAGGGCAGCCGGTGTACGTCGGGGTCAGCTCGACCTCGACGGTGCCGGCCCCGCGCGCGTGCACCGCGCGGACGACGCCCAGCTCGCGCAGCGTCAGCACGGGCAGTTCGGGGTCGGGCACCGAACCGGCGAGCTCCAGCAGTTCCGCCTCCAGCGGGGTGGTGGTCACCATGTCGCCCCCGGATGGCTGCGATGCAGATGCTGCATCTCGGCGAGCATCCGGCCGAAGGACTCGGTGTGCAGGCCCTGCCGGCCCGCACCGGCCGTCCACGCCCCGGTGCGCGGGCCGTCGGGCACGGTGAGGGTGGCCCGGCGCAGCACCTCAGAGACCCGCTCCAGCCAGGCCGTCTCCAGGCCGGACGGGTCGACGTCCACGCCCTCGACGGGCTGGAACATCTCGCCGGTGTAGCGCCACAGGGCGTCCACGGCCCGCTGCATCCGGGCGTGGCTCTCGTCGGTGCCGTCGCCCAGCCGCAGCGTCCACTGCTCGGCGTGGTCGCGGTGGTAGGCGGTCTCCTTGACGGCCTTGCCGGCCAGCGGCGCGAACGGGCCGTCACCGGTGGCCAGTTCGCCGTACAGCAGGTGCTGGTAGGCGGAGAAGTACAGCTGGCGGGCGATGGTGTGGGCGAAGTCGCCGTTCGGCTGTTCCACCAGCTGCAGGTTGCGGAAAGCGCGCTCCTCGCGCAGATACGCCAGCTCGTCCTCGTCACCGGCCGTCGACAGCAGTACCCGGGCCTGGCCCAGCAGGTCCAGCGCGATGTTGGCGAGGGCGAGCTCCTCCTCCAGCACGGGGGCGTGCCCGGCCCACTCGCCCAGGCGGTGGGAGAGCACCAGCGCGTCGTCACCGAGGGCGAGTGCGGCCGCCGTGTGGGCGGTGTCCTTGGCGGGGGTCGTCGTCACAGGTGCCGCACCCCCTCGGGGATCTCGTAGAACGTCGGGTGCCGGTAGGGCTTGTCGGCTGCCGGTTCGAAGAACGGGTCCTTCTCGTCGGGCGAGGAGGCGGTGATCGCGGACGACGGGACGACCCAGATGGAGACGCCCTCGCCGCGCCGGGTGTACAGATCGCGGGCGTTGCGCAGGGCGAGCTCCGCGTCCGGGGCGTGCAGGCTGCCGGCGTGGGTGTGGGACAGGCCCCGGCGCGAGCGCACGAAGACCTCCCACAGGGGCCAGTCGGTGTGGGTCATGCGCGTGCCGCTCCTGTCTCGCTGTTCCTGTGCTTGGCGGCGTGGGCCGCCGCGGCCTCCCTGACCCAGGCGCCCTCCTCATGGGCCCGCCTGCGCCGGGTCAGCCGCTCCTCGTTGCACGGGCCGTTGCCCTTGAGGACGTTCCGGAACTCCGTCCAGTCGATCGTCCCGAAGTCGTGCTGTCCCCGCTCCTCGTTCCACTTCAGGTCCGGGTCGGGGAGGGTGAGACCGAGGGACTCGGCCTGGGGGACGCAGATGTCGACGAAGCGTTGGCGCAGCTCGTCGTTGGAGTGCCGCTTGATCTTCCAGGCCATCGACTGCGCGGAGTGCTGGGACTCGTCGTCGGGCGGGCCGAACATCATCAGCGACGGCCACCACCAGCGGTCCACCGCGTCCTGCGCCATCGCGTGCTGCTCCGGGGTGCCCCTGCTGAGGGCCAGCAGCAGTTCGTAGCCCTGGCGCTGGTGGAAGGACTCCTCCTTGCAGACGCGGACCATCGCGCGCGCGTACGGCCCGTAGGAGCAGCGGCACAGCGGCACCTGGTTGGTGATCGCCGCGCCGTCCACCAGCCAGCCGATCGCGCCGACGTCGGCCCAGGTCAGCGTCGGGTAGTTGAAGATCGAGGAGTACTTCTGGCGGCCGGAGTGCAGCTTGTCGAGCAACTCGTCGCGGCTGGTGCCGAGAGTCTCGGCGGCGCTGTACAGATACAGGCCGTGCCCGGCCTCGTCCTGCACCTTGGCCATGAGGATCGCCTTGCGGCGCAGCGAGGGCGCGCGGGTGATCCAGTTGGCCTCCGGCTGCATGCCGATGATCTCGGAGTGCGCGTGCTGGGCGATCTGCCGGACGAGCGTGGCCCGGTAGGCGTCCGGCATCCAGTCGCGCGGCTCGATCCGCTCGTCGGCGGCCACGGCCGCGTCGAAGGCGCGCTGGAAGTCCGCGATGTCGTCGGCCGGTGCGTCGTACGCCCGGCCGCCGGCCGTATCGCGGGCGGCTGCTGTCGCCATGAGGTTCCCCCTCGACCTGGATGCTTCCCGGAGCACGCTCCCGACCGATCGTTCGGTTCGTGCGATTCCATGGTGGGACGGGCGCCGCAAGGTGTCAACCGCTGTGGATAACCTGCGGTGGTCACCTGTGGACAACCGGGATCGGGTCGCGGTGCGGTGACGGCCGGGGAACGGGTCACCGACGGGACTGTGCCCGGACGGCCGGTGCTGAGTACCGTTCCGTGCGACACGGCGGACTGGCGCCGGGCCCCCGTGGCGGGGCGGAAGCGGTGACGGACCGGGATCGGTGGATCGGGGCGGGATGAACGCGTACGACAAGGGCTCGGACGCCCGGCACGGCCCTGCCGGGCAGGACGTGCCGGCCCCCCGCCCCGCCCTGCCCGGCCCCGCCCTGCCCGGCCCCGCCTCACCGGCGGACGCCCCGGCGCTGCCCGCCTGTGAGCCCGGCCCCGCGTCATCGACGGACCTCCCGGCGCCCCGTACCCCTTCGCCCGGCCCTCTGCCATCGGCCGACGCCTCGGCACCCGACGCCCCTCCGCCCGCCCCCGGGCGCCCCGCCGGGCCGCCCCCCGAGCTGCCCTCCGCCGCCTCACCCGCCGCCCCGCCCGCCGAGTCCCGTACCGGTGTGGCCGCCCTCTCCCTGCGCTACCAGATCGGCGCCGCGGTGGCGCTCGCGGTCGTCGCGGTCGGGGTCTGCGTGCACCTCGGCATGGCGTTCCTGCACGTCGCGCCCCCGAACACGGTCAGCAAGGAGCACAGCGGGACGGTCGAGGACTGGATCTACCCGGAGTTCGAGCAGAACTGGAAACTGTTCGCGCCGAACCCGCTGCAGCAGAACATCGCCGTCCAGGTGCGCGCAGAGGTCCTGACGGCCGGCGGGGAGGTCCGGACCACCGGCTGGTACGACCTGTCCGCGCAGGACGGCCGGGCCATCGACGGCAACCTGTTGCCCAGCCACACCCAGCAGAACGCGTTGCGCCGCGCGTGGGACCTCTTCGTCGCCACGCACGACGAGGACAACCGGCCGGTGGGCCTGCGCGGGGCGCTGTCCGAGACCTATCTGCGCCGGATCACGGTGCTGCGCCTGGACCGCGCGGACGCGGCCGGCCCGGACGGCTCCGTCGCGCGCGTCCAGATACGCTCACGCACCGCCAACGTGCCCCCGCCCGACTGGAGCACGGAGAAGATCTCCACCACGCCCGTGTACCGCACGCTGCCCTGGTGGTCCGTACCCGAGGACGAGGCGCTCGGAGGCATCGGGTGAACCGCTTCTCGCTGGCGCTGTCCCGGGTGATCGCCCGTGTCACCGACGCGGCGCTCGGCCCCCACCAGAGCGCCGTGATCCGCATCGGCTTCAGCCTGACCTGGCTGCTGTTCCTGCTGCGCGAGTACCCCCACCGCCAGGAGCTCTACGGCCCCGACGGCCCCTGGAGCTGGGATCTCGCCGACCAGCTGGTCGCCACGAACAACGCCTTCACCCCGCTGCTCTGGTCGGACGGCCAGGTCTGGTTCGAGGCCGTGTACGCGCTGGCCGTGCTGGCGAGCCTCCTGCTGCTGCTCGGCTGGCGCACCCGCACCATGTCGGTGCTGTTCATGGTGGGGGTGCTGGCGCTGCAGAACCGCAGCGTCTTCATGGGCGACGGCGGTGACAACGTCCTGCACCTGATGTCGATCTACCTGGTGTTCACCCGCTGCGGCCAGGTCTGGTCCCTGGACGCACGCCGCGCGGCGCGGGCACGCGCGCGGGGCGAGCGGCCGCGTGACCGGGTCGGACCGTTGCTATGGGGTGTCCTCGGCCTCGTGCTCGCCGTGGCGACGCTGGCGGGCCGGATGGACGGCGACCGGTTCATACCGGCCCTGCTGTGGGCCGTATGGCTCGGACAGGCGCTGTGGTGGCTGGTCGGGCGCCGCGCGAGGACCGGACAGCCGAGGATTCTGCTGGACGTCGTCGCGAACATCGTGCACAACGGCGCACTGCTCGTGATCATGGCCGAGGCGTGTCTGATCTACGCCACGGCCGGCTGGTACAAGGTTCAGGGTTCCCGCTGGCAGGACGGCACCGCCGTCCACTACCCGCTGCACCTGGAGTACTTCTCCCCCTGGCCGGCCCTCGGGGACCTGCTGACGGCCAGCGGCACCATGGTGATGCTGGTGACCTACGGCACGGTCGTCATGCAGGTCGCCTTCCCGTTCACGCTGTTCAACCGGCGGGTCAAGAACGTCCTGCTGGGCTTCATGATCATGGAGCACGCGGTCATCGCCGTCGTGCTCGGACTGCCCTTCTTCTCCCTGGCGATGATCGCGGCCGACGCGGTCTTCCTGCCGACGTCGTTCCTGCGCCGCCTGGGCAACCTGGCGCCGCGCGCGCGTGGGTGGCTGCGCCCGCGCGGGGCGCCGGTCCCGCGGCCTCGCTCCCCGGCCGGAGCGGACCCGGTGGAGGCGGCCCTCGCACCGGACGGAGCGCCCGGCCCGCGCACGTAGGCTGCACGCCATGGACGACCCCGCCCGCAGCACCGGACCCGAGACCGCCGCCGACCCCGTGTCCGCCTGGCGCCGGCTGGTCGGCGGCGCCGTCCTGCTCGACGGCTTCCACGCCCTCAAGCACGCCGTGCGCTTCGGGGCCGATGTGAGCATGGCGCTCACCGCCGACCGGGCCGCCACACTCGCCCTTGCCGACGAGCTGGCCGGGGACGTACGGGACACGCTGGCGGCACTGCTGACCGAGGTGCCCCACGAGACGTACACGGCGCTCGTGCCGCGCCCGCACCCCACCGCCGTGGCCGCGCTGGCCGTACGCCCCTCCCGCGCGGGCAACCTGGAGCGGCTGGCGCACTCCCCGCGCACCGCCCCCGTGGTGGTCCTCGACAATCCGCGCAACCTCGGCAACGCGGGGGCGGTGATCCGGCTGGCCGCCGGTTTCGGCGCCACCGGGGTCGTCACCACCGGCACCCTCGACCCCTGGCACCCCACCGTCGTACGCGGCGGGGCGGGGCTGCACTTCGCCACCGCCGTGGAACGGCTGACCGCCGGGGAGTTGCCGCCCGGACCGGTCTTCGCGCTCGACCCGGAGGGCGAGGACATCCGCTCGCTGAAGCTGCCGGACGACGCGCTGCTCGCCTTCGGCTCCGAGCGCAGCGGACTGTCGGCGGAGCTCCGCGCGCGGGCCGACCGGCTGGTGGCGCTGCCGATGCGCCCCCAGGTCTCCAGCTACAACCTCGCGACCAGTGTCGCCATGACGCTGTACCACTGGAGCGCCACCGGGGGCGCACCCCGCGCGGTCTAGATCTCCCGGCGCACCTCGATCACGCGGAAGCGGCCCGCCACGAACGCGCCGTCGCACAGGGCCGCGTTGGCCGCCGGGTTGCCGCCGGAGCCGTGGAAGTCGGAGAAGGCGGCCGTCTGGTTGACGTACACCCCGCCGGTGAGGTTCAGGGAGAGCTGGGCGGCCTCCTCCAGGCAGACCTCCCGCACCGTCTCCTCGACCTCCGGGGACGTCGTGTACGCGCCGACCGTCATGGCGCCCTTCTCGCGGATCGTGCGCCGCAGCAGCTCCGCCGCGTCACCGGCCGAGTCGACCGCGACGGCGAAGGAGACCGGGCCGAAGCACTCGCTCATGTAGGCGGCCTCGGCGTCCGGCTTGGCGCCGTCCAGCTTCACGATCACCGGCGTGCGCACCACGGCGCCGGGGAACTCCGGGTTGGTGATCTCGCGGGAGGCGAGGGCGACCTCGCCGAGCCCCGCGGCCGCCTCCAGGCGGGCCTTCACGTCCGGGTTGACGATCGCGCCCAGCAGCGCGTTGGCACGCGCGTCGTCTCCGAGCAGGCCGTCGACCGCCTTCGCCAGGTCGGCGGCGACCTCGTCGAAGGACTTGGGACCCTGGTCGGTGGTGATGCCGTCGCGAGGGATCAGCAGGTTCTGCGGCGTGGTGCACATCTGGCCGCTGTACAGCGACAGGGAGAACGCCAGGTTGGCGAGCATCCCCTTGTAGTCGTCGGTCGACTCCACGATCACCGTGTTGACGCCGGCCTTCTCCGTGTACACCTGCGCCTGACGGGCGTTGGCCTCCAGCCAGTCGCCGAACTCCGTGGAGCCGGTGTAGTCGATGATCCGGATCTCCGGCCGGGTGGCCAGTGCCTTGGCGATGCCCTCACCGGGCCGCTCGGCGGCCAGCGCCACCAGATTCGGGTCGAACCCCGCCTCGGCGAGCACCTGGCGGGCCACCCGCACGGTCAGCGCGAGCGGCAGCACCGCGCGGGGGTGCGGCTTGACCAGCACCGCGTTGCCCGTGGCGAGGGAGGCGAACAGGCCCGGATAGCCGTTCCACGTCGGGAAGGTGTTGCAGCCGATGACCAGGGCGACGCCGCGCGGGACCGGGACGAACTCCTTGGTGAGCGCCAGCGGATCGCGCTTGCCCTGCGGCTTGGTCCACTCCGCGGTGCCGGGCGTGCGGACCTGCTCCGCGTAGGCGTAGACCACCGCCTCCATGCCGCGGTCCTGCGCGTGCGGTCCGCCCGCCTGGAACGCCATCATGAACGCCTGGCCCGAGGTGTGCATGACCGCCTGGGCGAACTCCATCGTCCGGTCGCCGATCCGCTTGAGGATCTCCAGACAGACCACCGCGCGGGTCTCCGCGCCCGCGTCCCGCCAGGCCCGCATCCCGGCCTTCATGGCGGGCAGCAGTTCGTCGAGGTCCGCGTGCGGGTAGGTCACGCCCGGCTCGATGCCGTACGGGGAGGTCTCGCCGTCCACCCAGCCGTCCGTACCGGGCTGGCCGAGGTCGAGGCGGGTGCCGTGCAGGGCGTCGAAGGCGGCCTTGCCCGCCGCCATGTCCAGGCTGCCGTTCTCCCCGTAGGCCTTGGGGTGCTCGGGGTGCGGGGACCAGTACGCGCGTGTGCGGATCGCTTCCAGCGCCTGGTCCAGGGTGGGGCGGTGGCGGGCGATCAGCTCGTGCGCCGTGAGTTCGGCGGCCATGCGGGACCAACTCCTCGTCTCAGGAACTCTTCGTCGAGTTCATGGACCGGTGCGGAAACGTAGTCAGGAACGGGCGGTCAGGGTTAGAGTAACCGAACGATCGGTCGGGACAAGGGGGTCCGCCGCATCTGTGGAAAACCCCGTGCGGGAGGATCGCGCACATGACAGCACTCGACCTCAGCAGTCCCGTGGCCGTGGTCGGCACCGGCACCATGGGCCAGGGAATCGCCCAGGTCGCGCTGATCGCGGGCCATCCCGTGCGGCTGTACGACGCCGTTCCCGGGCGGGCCCGTCAGGCGGCCGACGCGATCGGCGCCCGGCTCGACCGGCTGGTGGAGAAGGAGCGCCTGACCGCCGACCGGCGGGACGCGGCACGGGCCCGGCTGCGGCCCGTCGACGAGCTCACCGGACTCGCCGACTGCGCCCTGGTCGTCGAGGCCGTCGTGGAACGGCTGGACGTCAAACAGGAGCTGTTTCGCGCGCTGGAGGACGTCGTTCCCGACGACTGCCTGCTCGCCACCAACACCTCCTCGCTCTCCGTCACCGCGATCGGCGGCGCCCTGCGCGTGCCCGGCCGCTTCGTCGGCCTGCACTTCTTCAACCCGGCGCCGCTGCTGCCGCTCGTCGAGGTCGTCTCCGGCTTCACCACCGACGTCACCCACGCCACACGCGCGTACGAGACGGCCCGCGCGTGGGGCAAGACGCCCGTCGCCTGCGCGGACACCCCGGGCTTCATCGTCAACCGCGTCGCCCGGCCCTTCTACGCCGAGGCCTTCGCGGTCTACGAGTCCCAGGGCGCCGACCCGGCCACCGTCGACGCGGTCCTGCGCGAGTCCGGCGGCTTCCGCATGGGCGCCTTCGAGCTGACCGACCTCATCGGGCAGGACGTCAACGAGTCGGTCACCCGCTCGGTGTGGGAGTCGTTCTTCCACGACGTGCGCTTCACCCCCTCGCTCGCGCAGCGCCGCCTGGTCGAGTCCGGCCGCCTCGGCCGCAAGACCGGCCATGGCTGGTACGACCACGGCGACGGAGCCGAGCGCCCCGAACCGCACACCGCCGAGCCCGCCGCACCGCCCGCGTACGTCGTCGCGGAGGGCGACCTGGAGCCCGCCTCGGAACTGCTCGCCCTGATCCGCGAGGCCGGCATCGAGGTGCGTGAGGAGGCCGAGGACAACGGCACCCGGCTGGTGCTGCCCGGCGGCGGCCAACTGGTGCTCGCCGACGGCCAGACCTCCGTGGAGTTCCGCGACGTCGTCTACTTCGACCTCGCGCTCGACTACCGCGCGGCCACGCGGATCGCCCTGTCGCACGCCCCGAACACCTCCCCGGTGACCGTCGCCGAGGCCACCGGCCTGTTCCAGGCCCTCGGCAAGAAGGTCAGCGTCATCGGGGACGTCCCCGGAATGATCGTCGCGCGGACGGTGGCCCGGATCATCGACCTGGCGCACGACGCCGTCGCCAAGGGCGTGGCCACCGAGGAGGACATCGACACCGCGATGCGCCTGGGTGTGAACTATCCGCTGGGCCCGCTGGAGTGGAGCCGGCGCCTCGGCGGCGGCTGGGCCTGCTCCGTGCTGGACAACCTGCACCAGTGCGAGCCGTCCGGCCGCTACGCGCCCTCCCTCGCCCTGTACCGCCACGCCTACGCCTCGGACAAGCGGGAGGGAACCTCGTGACCACCGCCAAGCGCGACACGTACACCCCGGAGACGCTGCTGTCCGTCGCCGTCCAGGTGTTCAACGACCGCGGCTACGACGGCACCTCCATGGAGCACCTCTCCAAGGCGGCCGGTATCTCCAAGTCGTCGATCTACCACCACGTGGCCGGCAAGGAGGAACTGCTGCGCCGCGCGGTGAGCCGGGCCCTGGACGGCCTCTTCGGCATCCTCGACGAGGAGCACGCGCGCGTGGGGCGCGCCGCCGAGCGCCTGGAGTACGTCGTACGGCGCATGGTCGAGGTGCTGATCGCCGAGCTGCCGTACGTGACGCTGCTGCTGCGCGTGCGCGGCAACACCGACACCGAACGGTGGGCGCTGGAGCGGCGGCGCGACTTCGACCACCGGGTTGCCGCCCTGCTGAAGGCGGCGGCGGCCGACGGGGACGTGCGCGAGGACATAGAGGTGCGCCTGGTGACCCGGCTGGTCTTCGGGATGATCAACTCGATCGTGGAGTGGTACCGGCCGGACGGGCGCGGTATGAACGAGCGCGAGGTCGCCGACGCGGTCACCCAGGTGGCCTTCGGAGGCCTCCGCAAGGCGTCCTGAGCCCTCACCCCTGCGGTTCCAGGTCCTCCTCCTCGAACACCAGCAGGGTGCGTGTGCTCTGCACCTCGGGGATCGCCTGCAGCCGGGTCAGCACCAGCTCGCGCAGCGCCCGGTTGTCGGGCGTGTGCACCAGCAGCAGGACGTCGAAGTCCCCGCCCACCAGCGCGATGTGCGAGGCGCCGGGGAGCTGTCTGAGCTGCTCGCGGACGGTGCGCCAGGTGTTCTGGACGATTTTCAGGGTGATGTACGCGGATGTCCCGTGACCGGCCCGCTCATGGTCGACGCGGGCCCCGAAGCCGCGGATCACGCCGTCCTCGACGAGCCGGTTGATGCGCGCGTACGCGTTCGCGCGGGAGACGTGCACCCGCTCGGCGACCGACCGCACGGACGCGCGGCCGTCCGCCTGGAGCATCCGCAGGATGTCCTGGTCGATGGCGTCCAGGGGCCGCGCGGGAGAGAGCGGGCCGCCCCCCTCCTGGCCCTCGGCCATTTGTTCAGCTGCCACCCGCCCCCACCTCTCCGCCGTGGACGTCCTGCATCCATCTCAGGCTGTGGAGAACCGTTTGTCCACAGCCTGGCGCCACCCGTAGCCAAAATGTGCCGGCGACCGAACAATCGGTTGGTGAGGCGCGTCACAGACGCCGCGCCTGACGTCTTCCCACGAGGAGGTGCCGTCATGACGGTCATGGAGCAGCGGGGGGCCTACCGGCCGACCCCGCCGCCCGCCTGGCAGCCCCGTACCGACCCCGCGCCGCTGCTGCCCGACGCGGAGCCGTACCGCGTGCTCGGCACCGAAGCGGCCGCGAAGGCCGACCCGGAGCTGCTGCGCAGGCTGTACACGGAGCTGGTGAAGGGCCGCCGCTACAACGCGCAGGCCACCGCCCTCACCAAGCAGGGCCGTCTCGCCGTCTACCCCTCCAGCACCGGCCAGGAGGCCTGCGAGGTCGCCGCCGCGCTCGTCCTGGCCGAGCGGGACTGGCTCTTCCCGAGCTACCGCGACACCCTCGCCGTCGTCGCACGCGGAGTGGATCCCGTCGAGGCCCTCACCCTGCTGCGCGGCGACTGGCACACCGGTTACAACCCCCACGAGCACCGCGTGGCCCCGCTGAGCACCCCGCTCGCCACCCAGCTGCCCCACGCGGTGGGGCTCGCGCACGCCGCCCGTCTCAAGGGCGACGACGTGGTCGCGCTCGCCATGGTCGGCGACGGCGGCACCAGCGAGGGCGACTTCCACGAGGCCCTGAACTTCGCCGCCGTCTGGCAGGCGCCGGTGGTCTTCCTCGTCCAGAACAACGGCTTCGCGATCTCCGTACCGCTCGCCAAGCAGACCGCGGCCCCGTCGCTGGCCCACAAGGCCGTCGGCTACGGGATGCCCGGCCGCCTGGTCGACGGCAACGACGCCGCCGCCGTGCACGAGGTCCTCGCCGACGCCGTACGCCGTGCCCGCGCGGGCGGCGGTCCGACGCTGGTCGAGGCGATCACGTACCGCGTGGAGGCGCACACCAACGCCGACGACGCCACCCGCTACCGCGTCGACGCCGAGGTGGAGACCTGGAAGCGGCACGACCCGATCGCCCTGCTGGAGCGGGAGCTGACCGCACGCGGTGTGCTCGACGAGGCCGCCGTGGAGAGCGCCCGCCAGGACGCCGAGACCCTGGCCGCCTCGCTGCGCGCCCGGATGAACCAGGACCCGGCGCTCGACCCGATGGACCTCTTCGCGCACGTGTACGCCGAGCCCACCCCCCAGCTCCTCGAGCAGCGCGAGCAGCTGCGGGCCGAGCTGGCGGCCGGGGCCGCACCGGAAGGGGCGCAGCGATGACCACCGTCGCCGTCAAGCCGGCCACCATGGCGCAGGCCCTCACGCGCGCGATGCGCGACGCCATGGCCGCCGACCCGTCCGTGCACGTCATGGGCGAGGACGTCGGCACCCTCGGTGGTGTCTTCCGGATCACCGACGGACTCGCCGAGGAGTTCGGCGCGGACCGCTGCACGGACACGCCGCTCGCCGAGGCGGGCATCCTCGGCACGGCCGTCGGCATGGCCATGTACGGGCTGCGGCCGGTCGTGGAGATGCAGTTCGACGCGTTCGCCTACCCGGCGTTCGAGCAGCTCGTCTCGCACGTCGCGAAGATGCGCAACCGCACGCGCGGGAAGCTGCCCCTGCCGCTCACGATCCGCATCCCGTACGGCGGCGGCATCGGCGGGGTCGAGCACCACAGCGACGCCTCCGAGGCGTACTACATGGCGACTCCGGGGCTCCATGTGGTCACGCCCGCCACCGTCGCCGACGCGTACGGGCTGCTGCGCGCCGCGATCGCCTCCGACGACCCGGTCGTCCTCCTGGAGCCCAAGCGGCTGTACTGGTCGAAGGACTCCTGGAACCCGGAGGAGCCGTCGGCCGTTGAACCGATCGGCCGTGCGGTGGTGCGGCGCTCGGGCCGGAGCGCCACGCTCATCACGTACGGGCCGTCCCTGCCCGTCTGCATGGAGGCGGCGGAGGCGGCCCGGGCCGAGGGCTGGGACCTCGAAGTCGTCGATCTGCGCTCCCTGGTGCCGTTCGACGACGAGACGGTGAGCGCCTCGGTACGGCGGACGGGGCGCGCGGTCGTCGTCCACGAGTCGGGTGGCTTCGGCGGGCCCGGCGGGGAGATCGCGGCCCGGGTCACGGAGCGCTGCTTCCACCATCTGGAGGCGCCGGTGCTGCGTGTGGCCGGGTTCGACCTGCCGTATCCGCCGCCGATGCTGGAGCGCCACCACCTGCCCGGAGTGGACCGGATCCTGGACGCCGTGGGGCGTCTGCAGTGGGAGGCCGAGAGCTGATGGCACAGGTGCTGGAGTTCAAGCTGCCCGACCTCGGTGAGGGGCTCACCGAGGCGGAGATCGTGCGCTGGCTGGTCGAGGTCGGTGACGTCGTCGCCGTGGACCAGCCGGTCGTCGAGGTCGAGACGGCCAAGGCGATGGTGGACGTGCCCTGCCCCTACGGCGGAGTCGTCACGGCCCGCTTCGGCGCGGAGGGCACGGAACTGCCCGTCGGCGCCCCGCTGCTGACGGTGGCGGTGGGCGAGGGGACCGAGGAAGCGAGCCCCGCGGAGGCGGAACCCGAGCGGGCCACGGCCCCCGCCGAGGGCTCCGGCAACGTCCTGGTCGGCTACGGCACCTCGGAGGCGCCGGCCCGGCGCCGCCGGGTGCGTCCGGCGGAGACGGCCCCGGCCGCCCCGGCCGCCCTGGTCGCCCCGGCCGCGAACGGGCGGGACCGCACCCCGGCCGCGGCGGACGGACCCGTCCCCGTGATCTCCCCGCTGGTGCGCAGGCTGGCCCGGCAGAACGGCCTGGATCTTCGGGAGATGACCGGCTCCGGACCGGAGGGGCTGATCCTCCGCGCGGACGTGGAGTACGCCCTGCGCGCCGCCGCACACGCGCGCCCGGAGCAGGCGGCCGGCGAACCGCGCACCCGCACCCCGGCACCGACGGCGGACACCCCCGGCGTCACCCGTGTCCCCCTCAAGGGGATCCGCGGCACCGTCGCCGACAAGCTCTCCCGCAGCCGTACCGAGATTCCCGATGCCACCTGCTGGGTGGACGCCGACGCGACCGGGCTGATGCGCGCGCGGGCCGTCATGAACGCGGCCGGCGGGCCGAAGATCTCCGTCATCGCCCTGCTGGCCCGGATCTGCGCCGCCGCACTCGCCCGCTTCCCCGAGCTCAACTCCTCGGTGGACACCGGGGCCAGGGAGATCGTCCGGTACGAGGCCGTCCACCTGGGCTTCGCCGCGCAGACCGACCGGGGGCTGGTCGTCCCCGTCGTCCGGGACGCGCACACGCGGGACGCCGAGTCGCTCTCGGCCGAGTTCGCCCGGCTGACGGAGGCGGCCCGCACCGGCGCGCTGACGCCGGCGGATCTCACGGGCGGCACCTTCACGTTGAACAACTACGGCGTGTTCGGCGTCGACGGCTCCACACCGATCATCAACCACCCCGAGGCCGCCATGCTCGGCGTCGGCCGTATCGTCCCCAAGCCGTGGGTGCACGAGGGCGAGCTGGCGGTGCGGCAGGTCGTGCAGCTCTCGCTCACCTTCGACCATCGGGTCTGCGACGGCGGCACGGCGGGGGGTTTCCTGCGGTATGTGGCGGACTGCGTGGAACAGCCGGCGGTGCTGCTGCGGACCCTGTGAGCCGGTGACGGTGCTGTCACGGCCGCGGTGAATCGGCGGGTGCCGCCGCGGACTACGGGAGTCCGGACCGTGTCACCGGTGCTCCGCGAGCGTCTGTTCGTGCCCCCGCGTTCCCTGTGATCGCGGGGGCACGCATACTCGGAGGGTGACCGAGTATCAGCCACCCGGCGATTCCTCCGGTGAGCCGTCCGGCGGCGCCTGCGGGGACCCCGGTCCCGCGTACGACGCCGTCGTGCTCGCGGGCGGCGCCGCCCGGCGGCTCGGGGGCGCGGACAAGCCCGGAGTGCGCGTCGGCGGACGGGCGCTGCTCGACCGGGTGCTCACCGCTTGCGCCGGCGCCCGCACCACGGTGGTCGTGGCCGGCCCCCGGCCCACCGCCCGGCCCGTGATCTGGGCGCGCGAGGAACCCCCGGGCGGCGGCCCGCTGGCCGCGCTCGCCGCCGGACTGCGGCACACCACGGCCGACCGTGTCGTCCTGCTCTCCGCCGACCTGCCCTTCCTCGACCACCGCACGGTCCGGGGACTGCTGGCACCCCTCGGCCACGGCGCCACCGCCGACGGTGTGCTGCTGACCGACGCCGACGGCCGGGACCAGCCCCTCGTCGCCGCGTACCGGACCGCCTCCCTGCGCCGCGAACTGGCCGTGCTCACCGGCCGCCACGGCGATCTGGCGGGGCTCCCCCTGCGCCGGCTGACCGGCTCGCTCGACCTCACCCGAATCCCCGACCCGGTGGCGTCCTTCGACTGCGACACCTGGGACGACATCGCCACCGCGAGGGCACGCATCAGGGAGCATGGACACGTGTTGGATGAATGGATCTCCGCAGTCAAGGACGAGCTGGGCATCGACCTGGACGTCGACACCGGCGTACTGCTCGACCTCGCCCGTGACGCCGCCCACGGCGTGGCCAGGCCCGCCGCACCGCTGACCACCTTCCTCGTCGGCTACGCGGCCGCGCACGCGGGCGGCGGCCCGGAGGCGGTCGCCGAGGCGGCCCGCAAGGCCACCGCGCTCGCCCTGCGCTGGGCCGACGAGGACACCCCGGACGCCCCGGACCCCGTGCCCCCCGCCGGCACCGCTCCCGAGCCCCGCCCGGACGCGGGATGACCGCGCGCGCCGCCCGGGCCGGACAGAACGGCGACGACCTCGACGTCGAGGAGGCGCTCGCCCTCGTGAAGGAACACCCCGGCGGCCCCACCGGCGCCCCCCGCCGCCCGCGCCACGAAGCCACCGACTGGGCCGAGGCCCGCGCCGTCGCCGAACGCGCTCCGCGTCATGGCACGGCACGGCGCACCGGCTGTCTGCCCCCCGTCGCCGTCCCCCTCGGCTCCGCCCTGGGCCTCACCCTCGCCGCCCCTCTCACCGCCCTCACCGACCTGCCCTCCTTCGACACCTCGGCGATGGACGGCTGGGCGGTCTCCGGCCCCGGCCCCTGGTCCGTACGGGACGAGGGCGTCCTCGCCGGGCACACCGCGCACGAGCCCCTCACCGACGGCGGCGCCGTCCGCATCGCCACCGGCGCCCGCATCCCCCAGGACACCACCGCCGTACTGCGCAGCGAACACGGCCGCACCGACGACAAGGGCCGGCTGCACGTCACCGCCGCCACCCGGCCGCCGCACACCGTCACCCACGGCCAGGACATCCGCCCGCGCGGCCAGGAGTGCCGCAGCGGCGACCAGCTGCTGCCCAGCGGCACCCTGATCACCCCGCCCGTGCTGGGCATGGCGGCAGCCGCCGGCTACGACACCCTCACCGCCGTCCCCCGCCCGCGCGCCGAGGTGCTCGTCCTCGGCGACGAACTGCTCGCCGAGGGGCTCCCGCACGACGGGCTGATCCGGGACGCGCTCGGCCCGCTGCTGCCGCCCTGGCTGCGCGCACTCGGCGCCGAGGTGACCGCCGTACGCCGGGTCGGCGACACCGAGCAGGCGCTGTACGAGGCGATCACCGCGTCCGAGGCCGATGTCGTCGTCACCACCGGCGGCACCGCCGCGGGCCCCGTCGACCATGTCCACCCCGCCCTGCGCCGCATGGGCGCGGAACTCCTCGTGGACGGCGTCAAGGTGCGCCCGGGCCATCCCATGCTGCTGGCCCGCACCAAGGAGGACCAGCACCTCGTCGGGCTGCCCGGCAACCCCCTCGCCGCCGTCTCCGGCCTGCTCACCCTCGCCGAGCCGCTGCTGCGCACCCTCGCGGCCCGCCCCGCCCCCGAGCCGTACACGCTGCCGCTGCGCGACGCGGTGCAGGGGCACCCGTACGACACCCGGCTGATCCCCGTAGCCCTGCGCGGCGACCGGGCGCTGCCGCTGCTCTACAACGGCCCGGCCATGCTGCGCGGTATCGCGGCGGCCGACGCGCTCGCCGTCGTACCTCCGGGCGGATCACGGCCCGGCCAGGAGGCGGAACTGCTCGACCTGCCCTGGGCATCCGGGGGAATCGGGGTGTGTTTCACGTGAAACTTCCGGGCCAGGACGCCATCGCCCGCCAGGCTGACGAACATCTGGTGACCCATCGGGTGAGACTCCCGAGGCAGCTGGTGGAGCACCCGATCCGCCAGGTCGCCAAGCGGCTGTCGCTGGCGCTGGTGGTGCTGGTGGTCACGGCGTTCGTCGTGTACGCCGACCGCGGCGGCTACAACGACAACGCCGACGGATCCATCGACTTCCTCGACGCGTTCTACTACGCGACCGTCACCCTCTCCACCACCGGATACGGCGACATCACGCCGGTCAGTGACGCTGCACGGCTCACCAATATCTTCGTCATCACGCCGTTGCGCGTGCTGTTCCTCATCATCCTGGTCGGCACCACCCTCGAGGCACTCACCGAACGCACCCGGGAGGAGTGGCGACTGAACCGCTGGAGGTCCACCTTGCGGGATCACACCGTCGTCGTCGGGTTCGGCACCAAGGGCAGGTCCGCGATCAGGACCGTCTGCGCGACCGGGCTCAGGAAGGAGCAGGTCGTCGTCGTGGACCCCAGTGCGAAGGCGGTCGAGGCGGCCACGGCGGACGGCTACGCGGGCGTCATAGGGGATGCCACGCGCAGTGAGGTGCTGATGCGTGCCGAGGTGCAGCGGGCCCGGCAGATCATCATCGCCACCCAGCGCGACGACACGGCTGTCCTCGTGACGCTGACGGCGCGGCAGATCAACCGGGGCGCGAAGATCGTGGCCGCGGTGCGCGAGGAGGAGAACGCCCCGCTGCTGAAGCAGTCGGGCGCCGACGCGGTCATCACCAGTGCCAGCGCGGCCGGGCGGCTGCTGGGCCTCTCCGTGCTCAGCCCCGCGGCCGGCATGGTGATGGAGGACCTCATCCAGCAGGGCTCCGGGCTCGACATGGTCGAGCGGCCGGTCATAAAGGCCGAGGTGGGAAAGACCCCCCGCGAGCTCGGCGACCTGGTGGTGAGCGTGGTCCGCGGGCACCGGGTGCTCGGTTACGACGACCGGGACGTCGGGACGCTGGAGCTGACGGACCGGCTGATCACCATCGTGCGGGCGTCGCCGGGCACGCAGGTCGCCCCCGACTTCCGCCCGCTCCGCAGCTGAGGCCGGCGGCTCTCGGCCGTACGGCGGCGGCATCCGCCCGCGGCTGCCGTACGGCCGTCCCCACGCGGTTGTCCAGCCGCGCCTGCCCCCGGCCGCGTGTCCGCCCAGGCCCCGCGGCCGCCCCTACTTCCGGTTGTACAGCCGCATCGTGACCGGTCCGAAGACCAGCACGAACGCGGCGGACCAGCCCAGCGTCCAGGCGATCTCGTCGGCCGGCCAGTCGCCCGCCATCAGTTCGCGCACCGCGGACGCCAGGTGGGTGACGGGGCTGTTGTTGACGAACGCCTGCAGCCAGCCCGGCATGGTCTTCGGGTCGACGAAGACGTTGGACAGGAAGGTGAGCGGGAAGATCACCATCATGCTGACGCTCATGACCGACTTCTCGGTGCGCAGCATCAGCCCGAACATCGTCCAGATCCACGAGAACGCGAACGAGAACACCAGCAGCAGCGCGATCCCCGCGACCACACCCCCGATGCCGCCGTCCGGCCGGTAGCCGAGGAGCAGGCCCACGGAGAGCATGACGACGGACGCGATGGTGTAACGCAGGGCGTCGCCGAGCAGATAGCCGATCATCGCCGACGGCCGCCAGATCGGCAGCGAGCGGAAGCGGTCGAAGACGCCCTTCTCGATGTCGACGTTGACCGAGATCCCGGTGTACATGGTGATCATCACGACCGACATCACGAGGATGCCGGGCAGTACGAACTGGATGTAGTCACGGGGCGACCCCGCCAGCGCACCGCCGAAGAGGTACGTGAACATCAAGAGGTTCATGATCGGGAAGGCGGTGACGTCGAACATCTGCTCGGGGACGTGTTTGATCTTGAGGATCGCGCGCCATCCGAAAGTCAGCGAGGTCGACAGGGAGCCGGGCCGGGGCGGCCGCTCCTTCGCGACGAGCAGTGCGGCCAGCGACTCGGTGCTGACCGGGGCGAGTTCCTTGCTCTCGGTGCTCGTGGCCGTGCTCATGCCGCCACCTCGTCCTTCGTCTCGGGGCCTGCGCCCTGACCGGTGTCGTGTCCGGTCAGCGCCAGGAAGACCTCGTCGAGGCTGGGCTGACCCAGGGAGAAGCTGTCGACGGTGATGCCGGCCCGGGCCAGTTCACCGAGGGCCCGCGCGGCCTGGTCGGCCGCGGTCTCGCTCGCCGCCACGCCGAGGCGTGCGGTCAGCGCCACCGGGTCGGGTTCCCGCTGCACCTCGGCGGTGAGCAGGTCCCGCAGGATGCGTACGGCCTCGTCCCGCCGCTCCGGATCCCGCAGCCGCAGATGGACGGAGCCGGCGCCGACGGACGCCTTCAGCTCGCCCTTGGTGCCCTCGGCGATCACCCTGCCGCGGTCGATGACGGCGATCCGGGACGCCAGCTGGTCGGCCTCGTCCAGATACTGGGTGGTCAGCAGCACCGTCGTGCCCTGGGCGACGACCGCGCGCACGATGTCCCACACCTGGTTGCGGCTGCGCGGGTCCAGCCCGGTCGTCGGCTCGTCGAGGAAGAGCAGGTCGGGGGTGCTGAGGATGGACGCGGCGATGTCGATACGGCGCCGCATGCCCCCCGAGTAGTGCTTGACCTGCTTCCCGGCCGCATCCGTGAGGCCGAACGCCTCCAGGAGCTGGGCGGCGCGGGTGCGGGCGGCGGGTTTGCGGTGGCCGAGGAGCCGGCCCAGCAGGACCAGGTTCTCGGTGCCGGTGAGGTCCTCGTCGACGGACGCGTACTGGCCGGTGAGGCTCACCAGGCCGCGTACCTCGTCCGCCTCGCGCACGATGTCGTGGCCGAAGACATGGGCCTCGCCGCCGTCGGGCCGCAGCAGGGTGGCGAGCATCTTCACGGTGGTGGTCTTGCCGGCGCCGTTCGGTCCGAGGACCCCGTACACCGTGCCTGCCGGTACGGCGAGATCGACACCGTCGACGGCTCGTGTCTCACCGAAGGTCTTGACCAGGCCCGCGGTCTCGATCGCCAGGCCGGACGTCTGCGTGCTCATGCTTCGGTTCCTTCCGCGTGCTTGGGCTACGCATGGACAGACCTTTACCGTCCCGCAAACTCATCGGTCCCGCACACGGCTTTCCCCGGAACCGGCCGCACGACCGAGAACGCCCCGTCCCCGGACCTACGCCGAACGCCCGACGGCCCGCCGCCGTGCTCCCCGGAGGGGCTCGCGACGGGGGCGACCGCGGGACCGGCCGGGTGGGCCGGCGGCGGATGCTTCGCGGGCGGAAGCCGGACTCGTCGGGTGGGCCGGCGGTGGACGCGTCACGGGCCGAAGACGGACTTCCCAAGCCGGTTCACGGCGTGCTCGTGATCGGGCCGGCCGCCGGGCTTTCGGGGTGGGCGGCCGGGCTTCCGCGGCCGGTCGGCGGGATCGTGTCTGAGGCGGCCCACGGGCTCATCATGGGCGCGCGGTCCCGACGGTCGCCCGTCCCGACGGTCGCCGGGCCCGACCGTCAGGCGGGGCCCGACGGTCGCCGGACTCCCGCCGGACGCGCGGGCGCCGTGGCCGGCAGGTGCCGGACGTACCCCGGGCCGATGAACGCGGCCCACCGCCTCCCCAGGAGTACCGTCCCCTCATGCATGCGATCACGATTCCCGAACCCGGTGGACCCGAGGCCCTGGTGTGGGACGAGGTCCCCGACCCCGTGGCCGGTCCCGGTGAGGTCCTGGTCGAGGTGGTGGCCGGTGCCGTCAACCGGGCCGACATCCTCCAGCGGCAGGGCTTCTACAACCCCCCGCCCGGCGCCTCCCCCTACCCCGGTCTCGAATGCTCCGGACGGATCGCCGCGCTCGGCGACGGGGTGAGCGGCTGGGCCGTCGGCGACGAGGTCTGCGCGCTGCTGTCCGGCGGCGGCTACGCGGAGAAGGTGGCCGTACCGGCCGGGCAGCTGCTGCCCGTCCCCGAAGGACTCACCGTCGACCAGGCCGCGGCGCTCCCGGAGGTCGTCTGCACGGTCTGGTCCAACGTCTTCATGGTCGCCCACCTCCGCCCCGGTGAGACCCTCCTGGTGCACGGCGGCTCCAGCGGCATCGGCACGATGGCGATCCAGCTCGCCAAGGCCGTCGGCGCGCGCGTCGCCGTCACCGCCGGGACCAAGGAGAAGCTGGAGCGCTGCGCCGAACTAGGCGCCGACATCCTGGTCAACTACCGCGAGCAGGACTTCGTCGCCGAGCTGGAGCGGGCCACCGGCGGCACCGGCGCGGACGTGATCCTCGACAACATGGGCGCCAAGTACCTGGACCGCAATGTGCGGGCCCTCGCCGTCAACGGGCGGCTCGCGATCATCGGGATGCAGGGCGGGGTGAAGGGGGAGCTGAACATCGGCGCCCTGCTCGCCAAGCGCGCGGCGATCAGCGCGACCTCGCTGCGGGCCCGGCCGCTGGAGGAGAAGGCGGCGATCGTGGCGGCCGTACGCGAGCACGTGTGGCCGCTCGTCACCGGCGGACACGTGCGTCCCGTCGTCGACCGGGAGATCCCGATGCCGGACGCGGCCGCCGCCCACCGGGTCGTGGAGGAGAGCGGCCACATCGGCAAGGTCCTGCTGGTCACGCCGAACTGAGTCCCGCGCGGGGGCTCAGGAAGCGCCGCGCCCCTGCCGCATCCGCAGGGCCACGAAGGCGAGGCCGAAGCCGAGCCCGATGAGCATCAGCCCGCTGCCCAGCGGCAGGATGCGCAGGACGGGCTCGGTGGCCGCGACGGTGTCGTGCCCGGGTGCCCGCGAGGTCGCGGAGGGCACCGGTACCGCGGCCTGGGACGTGGGCGCCGCCGGGACGGTGCCGCCCGCGTCCGGTGCCTCGGACACGGCCTGTTCGTCGTACCCGGGACCGGGCATGTCCTCGGTGTCCGGCCGGTCGCTCGCACCGCCGTCGGCCCGCCCCGGCTTCCGCGGTACGGCACCGGGGCCCCCGTCGTCCGTACCGTCCCGATCGCCGCGCTCCCGCTCCGGCGCGTCCTTGTGCCGCCCGGGCCGGTCCCGCTCCTCACCCGGCCGGTCGGCCCGTGACGGCTCCCTGGAGGGCGACGGCCCGCGCGACGGGGACGACGACGAAGAGGACGGGGGCGTCGAGGAGGCCGACGGGGCCCGGGTCGACGGAGCCCCGTACGCCGCCCCCGGGCCGAAGGGCACCGCGGCGGAGCCGTACGGCAGCACCGCGGCCCCCGCCACCAGAGCGACCGTCGCTCCCACTACACGCAGCCATGGAGTCACGACCGTGACCTCCCGCGCCGGCCGGTACCTGTGCGCACCGTCGGCAAGATGGGCCGGATGGACGCCTGACAGCCTCGCATCCCCGTACACGTCCGGCATTCCGGATACGGCCGTCAGAGGGATCCCGCTTCCGGGGGCACCGCCAGAGCGGCACAGGGCCGTGCGCGACAATGGGCGTATGGAGATGCCGAGGAACGAACGGTCGCCCGATAATCCGCAGATCCTGGTCGTCGGTCAGGACGGCATGGCGCTCGGCGGAGGTCCGGGGGACGAGGACTCCCGCGAGATCCCGGTGACGGAGCAGGTGGAGCAGCCGGCGAAGGTCATGCGGATCGGCAGCATGATCAAGCAACTGCTGGAGGAGGTGCGCGCGGCTCCCCTGGACGAGGCCAGCCGGGTCCGTCTCAAGGAGATCCACGCCAGTTCGGTGAAGGAACTGGAGGACGGTCTGGCCCCGGAGCTGGTCGAGGAGCTGGAGCGGCTCTCGCTGCCGTTCACGGACGAGGGCACCCCGAGCGACGCCGAGCTGCGGATCGCCCAGGCCCAGCTGGTGGGCTGGCTGGAGGGCCTCTTCCACGGCATCCAGACCACCCTCTTCGCCCAGCAGATGGCCGCCCGTGCCCAGCTGGAGCAGATGCGCCGCGCCCTTCCGCCGGGTGTCGGCGACGGCCAGGAGGACCCGACCATGGGCGGGCGCGCGGGCGGCCCGTACCTGTAGACCCCGACCGGTGAACCCGTACTTGTAAGCCCGTACCGGACGACACGGACAGCGCGAAGGGGCCCGGCATCCGATGCCGGGCCCCTTCGTCATGTCGTCCGGTACGGCCGGGGTCAGGACGGGGGGTTGCCCGTCGAGACCTTGAACGTGATCTCCGGCATGTCCTCGGGGTCGACGTCCGTGCCCGCCGGCGGGAACTGCTCCCGGATGGAGCCCTCGCCGTAGGTGTTCTCGTCCACGTCGACGATCTTGAAGTCGCCCCAGCC
This sequence comes from Streptomyces sp. NPDC048584, assembly GCF_043199595.1. NCBI lineage: Bacteria > Bacillati > Actinomycetota > Actinomycetes > Kitasatosporales > Streptomycetaceae > Streptomyces > Streptomyces sp. NPDC048584. Next base: position 11,935 of record NZ_JBICWF010000010.1, on the reverse strand, counting down.
GGCGGCCTGGAGGCACTCCTTCACCGAGCCGATGTACTTGAACTTGAAGTTCGGCAGCCGGATCTTGTCGGGGTCGTTGTACGCCTCGTGCGGCTCCTCGCACTCTTCCTTGTCGATCGTCTTCGACGTGTCCGGACCGCGGTAACCCTCCACCGGGCCGGTCGAAGCCGACGTGGAGGCGCCTCCACCGCCCTGCGGGTCCTCACCGCCTCCGCCGTTCATCATCAGCGCCGTGATCAGACCGCCGACGGCGAGGAGCGAGACGGCGACCGAACCGATGATCACCGGCTTGTTCCAGCCGCCGCCGCCCGAGCCGCCCGAACCGGACGTCTGGGGCGTGATGTTGTACGGCGCCGGGGTCGACGGGCCCGGCTGCGGCGTGTACGGCGAGGGCGCGGGCGTCTGGTAGCCGCCCTGCTGCGGATAGCCGTAGGCGGGGGACGGTGTGCCGTACGGGTTCGGCGTCGGCGCCGGCTGGTACGGCGTCTGCACAGGGCCCGTGGGCGCCGGGGTGCCCTGGCCGACCGGCGGGAACACCGCGGAACCGACACCCGCGCCGCTCTGTCCCTGGGAGCCCGGGACGATGCTCGGCGGGGCCGGCTGGAAGGACTGCGCCACCCGCAGGCACTCCCCGCGCATGGACTCCGCGCTGGGGAAACGCTCGTTCGGATTCTTCTTCAGCGCGCGGGCGATCAGCGCGTCCACGGCCGGCGGCAGCGAACGGTTGATGGAGGACGCCGTCGGCGGCTCCTCCTGCACATGCGCGTACGCGATGGCCAGCGGCGAGTCCGCCTCGAACGGCAGCCGACCGGTGACCAGCTGGAACAGCATGATGCCGACCGAGTACAGATCGGAGCGCGCGTCGACGCCCCGGCCGAGCGCCTGCTCGGGGGAGAGGTACTGCGGGGTACCGACGACCATGCCGGTCTGCGTCATCGACGTGACCCCGGACTGCATGGCGCGGGCGATGCCGAAGTCCATCACCTTGACCACACCGCGCTTGGTCATCATCACGTTGCCCGGTTTGATGTCGCGGTGGACCAGCCCCATCTCATGGCTGATCTCCAGGGCCGCCAGCACGTCCGCGGTGATCTTCAGCGCCTTGTCGGCGGGCATCGCGCCCTGCTGCCGTACGTCCTCGTCGAGCACGGAGCCGAGCGGGCGGCCCTCGACGTACTCCATGACGATGTACGGCGTCGTCATGCCGTCCACATCGTCCTCGCCGGTGTCGAAGACCGAGACGATGTTGGTGTGCGTGAGCTTCGCCACGGACTGGGCCTCGCGGCGGAAGCGCTCACGGAACGCCTGCTCCCGCCCGAGTTCCGTGTGCAACGTCTTGATCGCGACCTGACGGTCCAGCACGCTGTCGTAGGCGAGGTGCACCGACGCCATGCCGCCCTGGCCGAGCAGGTCCCGCAATTGGTACCGTCCGCCGGCGAGCGCCCGCCCCGCGTACTGGCCCTGTGCGCCGTCCTGGCTCATGTTCCGCGTCCCCCGTAGCCTCTCCGGCGCCGCCGTCGGTGGCCGATCCGTCGTAGATCCAATGTGCTATTCCCGGCCAAGTCTGCCCCAGGCCACTGACACGTCAAGCGCGGTGCCCGTTCCGTGACCGTACGCGAAGGAAGCGTCGCGGAAGCGTTACAGCGGTCGTACTACCGGTACACGGAATTTGCACGACAGTAAGGAGAACGGGTTTCATGGCCGGTCCGTCTCGTGCCGGACCCGGGAGCCCGTCCCGGACCGGCGGCACACGCCGAGGCTGTAGCGTGGCCCGACGAAGACCGTGACAACACCGCGCGCACCGCGGGCAGAAACGACGGCGAGGACTGATGGCACAGCAGCAGCGCGCTCAGGGCCCGTCCGACCCCGAGGCGACTGGCGGCGGCATCTCGGACGCGCCGGACAACTGGGGTAACGGCGGGCTCGTGGGCGACGGCCGGTACCGGCTGACCCACCGGCTCGGCCGGGGCGGCATGGCCGAGGTGTTCGCCGCCGAGGACGTACGACTCGGCCGTACCGTCGCCGTCAAGCTGCTCCGCGCGGACCTCGCCGAGGACCCCGTCTCCAAAGCGCGCTTCACGCGTGAGGCGCAGTCGGTGGCCGGTCTCAACCACCATGCCATCGTCGCCGTGTACGACTCCGGCGAGGACGTCGTCGGCGGTCAGTCGGTGCCGTACATCGTGATGGAGATCGTCGAGGGCCGCACCATCCGCGACCTGCTGATGAACGCGGAGGCGCCGGGCCCCGAGCAGGCGCTGATCATCGTCTCCGGTGTTCTGGAGGCGCTCGCCTATTCGCACCAGCACGGCATCGTGCACCGCGACATCAAGCCGGCCAACGTCATCATCACGCACAACGGCGCGGTGAAGGTGATGGACTTCGGCATCGCCCGCGCGCTGCACGGCGCGTCCACGACGATGACCCAGACCGGCATGGTCATGGGCACCCCCCAGTACCTCTCCCCGGAGCAGGCGCTCGGCAAGGCCGTCGACTACCGGTCCGACCTGTACGCCACCGGCTGCCTGCTGTACGAACTGCTGGCACTGCGGCCCCCCTTCACGGGCGAGACACCGCTGTCGGTGGTCTACCAGCACGTCCAGGACATCCCCACGCCTCCGTCGGAGGCCTCGGACGCCTGCCCGCCGGAGCTGGACGGCATGGTCATGCGCTCCCTCGCCAAGGAGCCCGACGACCGTTTCCAGACGGCCGAGGAGATGCGCGGGCTGATCCAGTACGCGCTGCAGATGCTCTACGACCAGGGCGGCCACACCGGCACCTGGAACACCGGCCCCGTGGACATGCACGAGGGTCCGCGCACCTCCGCGGCGGGCTTCGCGGGCACGACCGCGATGCAGCACCCGGACATGGCCGGTACGGCGGCGATTCCGCAGCCGATCCTGCCCTCCGGCTACGGCAACGGGGACGACGGCGGCTTCGAGGGCCACGGCAACCAGGGCAGTGGCCGCGGCAAGCTGTGGATCCTCGCGGTGCTCGCGGTGATCGCCGTCGCGGCGGGTGTCGCGCTGGCGATGAACAACGGCGGCGGCGGAGGCGGCGGCAAGCCCGACACGTCCCCGTCCGTCACGCAGAGCACCGAGGACGAGAAGTCCAGCGAGAGCCCCAGCGACGAGGCGACCGAGGAGACGACCGACCCGGGCACCGAGACCGGCACCGACCCCGGCAACGGATCGGGCGGCAACTGGGACCAGCCGTACACGCCGTCGCAGGAGCCGACGTACACGGAGACGCAGCCCGAGGAGCCGACCGGCCAGCCGTCCGCCACCCAGCCGACCGAGACGGGCGGCACCAGCCCCGGCGGTGCGGACGGCGGCACCGAGGACGGCGGGACCGAGAACGGCGGCACGGAGACCGGCGGCACCGCGGACGGCGGCGCGGACGGCGGTGCCGCGGACGGCGGCGCGGGCAGCATCGAAGGCGTGACGGGCTGACCCCGTCCGGGCGCGACCGGCCGGCCTCCTCCGGCTCCGGTCGCGCCCCTGTCCACCTCGCGCGGAGTACCACGTTCGGTCGCGAAACTCGACCCTTCCCGTGCCCGGGGTGGCCGGGATAACGTGCCGTTGCCCCGGCCTCCTGCAAGGCTGTGACCAGCGCGCCTTCCAGACCTTCCCCGATTTACTTGGAAATCCAAGCAAAATCGCAGGTCAGGTGGGGTTTCACAGATGTGTGGAGCACTGGGTACCGTGCCTCTTGCAGGGCGCTCGCCGGGGCACCTGTCACGCCTGTTCCCCGGCCGAGTGGCACCCACCCCGTGCCCGGTGGTCGAGAAACAGGTGAGCCGCACTGGCCTGCCGGCAACCCCGGGGGCCGGACCGACGGAGGAGCACACGTGACCGTGGAGAGCACTGCCGCGCGCACACCGCGACGCAGCGCCGGAACGAAGGCCGGCACCACCGGCGCCAAGCGCACCACCAGCAAGAAGGCCACCGGCGCCGGGAAGAGCGCCGAGCCCGCCCTCGTCCAGTTGCTGACGCCCGAGGGCAAGCGCGTCAAGAACGCCGAGTTCGACAGGTACGTCGACGGCATCACCGCCGAGGAGCTGCGCGGCCTGTACCGCGACATGGTCCTCACCCGCCGCTTCGACGCCGAGGCCACCGCGCTCCAGCGCCAGGGCGAGCTGGGCCTGTGGGCCTCGCTGCTGGGCCAGGAGGCGGCGCAGATCGGCTCCGGCCGGGCGCTGCGCGACGACGACTACGTCTTCCCCACCTACCGTGAGCACGGCGTCGCGTGGTGCCGCGGGGTGGACCCGACCAATCTGCTCGGGATGTTCCGCGGCGTGAACAACGGCGGCTGGGACCCGAACGGCAACAACTTCCACCTGTACACGATCGTCATCGGCTCCCAGACGCTGCACGCCACCGGCTACGCGATGGGCATCACCAAGGACGGCGCGGACAGCGCGGTCATCGCCTACTTCGGCGACGGCGCGTCCAGCCAGGGCGATGTGGCCGAGGCCTTCACCTTCTCCGCGGTCTACAACGCGCCGGTGGTGTTCTTCTGCCAGAACAACCAGTGGGCGATCTCCGAGCCGACCGAGAAGCAGTCCCGCGTGCCGCTGTACCAGCGTGCGCAGGGCTTCGGCTTCCCGGGCGTGCGCGTGGACGGCAACGACGTGCTGGCGAACCTGGCCGTCACCAAGTGGGCCCTGGAGCGGGCCCGCGCGGGTGAGGGTCCGACGCTCGTCGAGGCGTTCACGTACCGCATGGGCGCGCACACCACGTCCGACGACCCGACCCGCTACCGGGGCGACGAGGAGCGGCTGGCCTGGGAGGCCAAGGACCCGATCCTGCGTCTTCGCCGCTTCCTGGAGTCCGCAAACCACGCGGACGAGGGATTCTTCGCGGAACTGGAGAGCGAGAGCGAGGCGTTGGGCAAACGAGTGCGCGAAGCGGTCCGTGCCATGCCGGACCCGGACCACTTCGCCATCTTCGAGAACGTGTACGCGGACGGACACGCTCTCGTGGACGAGGAGCGTGCGCAGTTCGCCGCCTACCAGGCGTCGTTCGCGGACGCGGACGGGGGTAAGTGAGATGGCACAGAAGATGGCCCTGGCCAAGGCGATCAACGAGTCGCTGAGGCACGCTCTGGACGCGGACCCCAAGGTCCTGGTCATGGGTGAGGACGTCGGCAAGCTCGGCGGCGTGTTCCGGGTGACGGACGGCCTGCAGAAGGACTTCGGCGAGAGCCGCGTCATCGACACCCCGCTCGCCGAGTCGGGCATCGTCGGTACGGCGATCGGCCTGGCCCTGCGCGGCTATCGCCCGGTGGTGGAGATCCAGTTCGACGGCTTCGTCTTCCCGGCGTACGACCAGATCGTCACGCAGCTCGCGAAGATGCACGCCCGCTCGCTGGGCAAGGTCAAGATGCCCGTCGTCGTGCGGATTCCCTACGGCGGCGGCATCGGCGCGGTGGAGCACCACTCCGAGTCCCCGGAGTCGCTGTTCGCGCATGTCGCGGGCCTGAAGATCGTGTCGCCGTCCAACGCGTCGGACGCGTACTGGATGATGCAGCAGGCCGTCCAGAGCGACGACCCGGTGATCTTCTTCGAGCCGAAGCGGCGCTACTGGGACAAGGGCGAGGTCGACACGGAGGCCATCCCGGGCCCGCTGCACACCGCGCGTGTGGTGCGCGAGGGCACGGATCTGACGCTGGCGGCGTACGGCCCGATGGTGAAGCTCTGCCAGGAGGCCGCCGACGCGGCCGCCGAGGAGGGCCGCTCCCTGGAGGTGCTGGACCTGCGCTCGGTCTCCCCGCTCGACTTCGACGCGATCCAGGCGTCGGTGCAGAAGACGCGCCGCCTGGTCGTGGTCCACGAGGCGCCGGTGTTCTTCGGGTCCGGCGCGGAGATCGCCGCGCGGATCACGGAGCGCTGCTTCTACCACCTGGAGGCCCCGGTACTGCGGGTGGGCGGCTACCACGCCCCGTATCCGCCGGCCCGTCTGGAGGAGTCCTACCTCCCGGACCTGGACCGGGTGCTCGACGCCGTCGACCGCTCGCTGGCGTACTGAGGGAGAGGGTCGTGACGACGATGACGAACGCGTCCGTACGCGAGTTCAAGATGCCGGACGTGGGCGAGGGCCTCACCGAGGCCGAGATCCTCAAGTGGTACGTCCAGCCGGGTGACACGGTCACCGACGGCCAGGTGGTCTGCGAGGTCGAGACGGCGAAGGCGGCCGTCGAACTGCCCATCCCGTACGACGGTGTGGTCCGCGAGCTGCACTTCCCCGAGGGCACCACGGTCGACGTGGGCACGTCCATCATCGCGGTGGACGTGTCGGGCGGCGCCGCGCCGGTGGCGGAGGAGGAGGCACCCGCCCCCGCCGAGGAGCCGACCGAGCCCGAGGAGAAGCCGGCGGCACGCCAGCCGGTCCTGGTCGGCTACGGAGTGGCGACGTCCTCGACGCGCCGCCGCCCCCGCAAGGCGGCGGCCCCGGAGACGGCCGCCCCGGAGACGGCCGCCCGGCCGGAGCTGAACGGCCACGGCGCCACCGGGGAACGCCCCCTGGCGAAGCCCCCGGTGCGCAAGCTGGCGAAGGACCTGGGCGTCGACCTGGCGACGGTCACCCCGACCGGCCCGGACGGCGTCATCACCCGCGAGGACGTCCACGCGGCGGTGGCGCCCGAGCCGGAGGCCGCCCCGGCGGCGGCCGAGGCGGTGCGGGCTCCCGCCCCGGTGTCGTACGACACCGCGCGTGAGACCCGTGTCCCGGTGAAGGGTGTCCGCAAGGCCACGGCGGCGGCGATGGTCGGTTCCGCGTTCACGGCACCGCATGTCACGGAGTTCGTGACGGTGGACGTGACGCGCACGATGAAGCTGGTCGAGGAGCTGAAGCAGGACAAGGAGTTCACGGGCCTGCGCGTGAACCCCCTGCTGCTGATCGCCAAGGCCCTGCTGGTCGCGATCAAGCGGAACCCCGAGATCAACGCGTCGTGGGACGAGGCGGCCCAGGAGATCGTGGTCAAGCACTACGTCAACCTGGGCATCGCGGCGGCCACGCCGCGCGGTCTGATTGTGCCGAACATCAAGGACGCCCACGCCCAGACGCTGCCGCGACTGGCCGAGTCCCTGGCCGAACTGGTCTCCACGGCGCGGGAGGGCAAGACCTCACCCGCGGCGATGCAGGCCGGCACGGTGACGATCACCAACGTCGGCGTCTTCGGCGTCGACACGGGCACGCCGATCCTGAACCCCGGCGAGTCCGCGATCCTCGCGGTCGGCGCGATCAAGCTCCAGCCGTGGGTCCACAAGGGCAAGGTCAAGCCCCGCCAGGTCACCACCCTGGCCCTCTCCTTCGACCACCGCCTGGTCGACGGCGAACTGGGTTCCAAGGTCCTGGCCGACGTGGCGGCGATCCTGGAACAGCCGAAGAGGTTGATCAGCTGGGCCTGAGGCCCATGGATCCACTAGGTTCATGACACAGGAGGGGCGCCGCAACTTCGGATTGCGACGCCCCTTCTGCTGTAGCGGCCCTACGGAAGCACCCACACCGGGGCGTCGTCCTCGGCCCCGCCCCGCGAGGAGATGCAGGCGTGTTTGCGCAGCAGCCGCAGGCACTCGTTGACACGCCGCACGGAAAGCCCCGTACGCGCGGCGATCGACTCCAGTGGCTCGCGCAGTTCACCCTGCTCGACGAGCACCGGAGCGATCACCACGGCCACGGCCCACACGTCCTCCGTCACGGACAGCCGGTGCCGCCAGTCGGCAAGGACGGACTCGGTGGTGCGCCGCGCGGTGAGGTGCCCGAAGGGCGCCCGGCGCTCGAGGACAAGGGTGTCGAACCGGTCCGCGATACGTTCCAGCGCCCGGACCATGGCCTGCTGAACGGCGAGGGTGGACTGCTGCACGACGAGCGTGGACTGCTGCACGACGAGCGTGGATTGCTGGGCGGCGAGCATCTCCTTCTGCAAAGCGAGCGATTCGCGCTGCCCGTCGGCCAGTTCCTCATCGAGCCGAAGGTTGTGCGTCTCCAACCGGACAATGGCCTCGGCGACCTGCTCCGGCATGGCGTAGGCGAGGGGAGCGCCGGGGTCGGAGGGCTGCACCTCGGCCTCTTCGAGAGAGTACGAACCCTCTCGCTGGACAGTTTCGATCACCTCGGCGACCCACTGCTTGAAGGGGGCGCAGGACGCTTTGGTGCAGGCGTTGACGAGCAGGATGAGGCCTTGCAGAGAGATGACTTGCAAGTCTCGACGCCACTCCCTACCTGCGGGAATGCTGAGACCGTAACCTCCAGTTACGGTCTCAAGAATGTCTCGATGCTCGTCCGGAACGTGGTCTGCGAGAGCCTTGCGAGAGTTGGTGTGTCCGAGTTCCTTGCAGACATCCACCGCCGGAAACCAGTGCATCCCGTCCGGCATCGTCAGCCTCCGGACCCGGGCCCCGGTAGCCGCGTACACGAAGTCGCTGACGTCGATCGCCTCGTGCCGCTCGGCAGAGCGCGGTCGCTTGCTGGGTTCGTTCATATGAACCACCTCCGCTGTGGAACGTAGGGCGCGGTGGAGGGCATATGCCAGCCAGTTCGATGATGTTCACGACTGCGAGCGAAAGCGAACGAAACCGCTGCGACGGTTCATTGCCATGTGTATGGATATTTCTCAGCAACGCTCTCACCTGCGTGAACACTGAGACCGTGACTTCCAGTCACGGTCTCAGGCCCCTCTCGGCGTCCCGCGACGGAGGCATGCGAAAGGGGCCCACCCGTGTCGGATGGGCCCCTGTGGCGCAGTGGGTCAGATCTTGCCGAAGCCGTAGGACAGGAGCTTCTTCGCGTCCTTCTCACGCTGGGTGGACGAGGACGAGGCGAGGACCGTGCCGATGACCGTCTTGCCGCCTCGGGTCGCGGCGAAGACCAGGCAGTACTTGGCCTCCGGGCCCGAGCCGGTCTTCACGCCGATCGTGCCGCTGTAGCTGCTGAGCAGGGTGTTCGTGTTGGTCCACGGCGCCATCGTGCGGGTGCTGCCCGTCTTGGTCTTCGTCTTCGCCGTGTACTTCTTCGTCTTCACGATCGCGCGGAACGTGGAGCTCTTCATCGCGCTGCTCGCGATCTTCGTCAGATCGCGCGGCGTCGAGTAGTTCTTGCCCTTGCCGATGCCGTCGAAGGAGTCGAAGTGGGTGTTCTTCAGGCCCAGTTTCTTCGCCTCGGAGTTCATCTTGCCGATGAACGACTTCACGCGGGCCGAACGCGTCGAGCCCGAGCCGAACTTGTCGGCCAGCGCGTACGCCGCGTCGCAGCCCGACGGCAGCATCAGCCCGTACAGCAGCTGGCGCACGGTGACCTTGTCGCCGACGATCAGCCGCGCGGACGACGCGTTGTTCTTCACGATGTAGTCGCTGTACGCCATCTGGATCGTGACCTTGGCGTCCAGGTTCAGGTTCTTCTGCGCGAGCACGACCTTCGCGGTCATGATCTTCGTCGTCGAACCGGTCGAGCGGCGGGTGTCCGCCGCCTTCGTGTACAACGACTTGCCGTTCGCGTTGTTCATCACGTAGCCGCCCTTGGCGACGACGGACGGCGCGGCGGCGGCCTGCGCGGGCGTGGCGTAGAGGGCTCCGGAGGCCAGCATGGCACCGGTGGTCATGGCGGCGCCGACGGTTCTGCGGAGCCGGACGCCCCGAATGTCGATCTTCAAGTCGAATACCCCGATTACCTGGAATGGCCGTACCGTGCGGCCGAGTCAGATGCGGCCGCAGGCAGGGGGCCGCACCTAACTGACTCGTACGCGGGACGCATGGTTGTGCGGAGGGGGAGGTCGATTCTCCCGGACTTCCGGGTCCGTATCGTGGACGGATTCTTCCACGCGTACGTGTTGTATCTATCCTGTCCTCATGAGCATGGCCGCCGTGAGGCAACCCCCCGCCGCCGACCGCGTCTACACCCACGTCAAACAGGGCGTCCTGGAACGCCGTTACGAGGGCGGGACGCTGCTGACCGAAGGCGAGCTGGCCGAGGCCACGGGGGTCTCGCGCACCCCCGTGCGTGAGGCGCTGCTCCGGCTGGAGGCCGAGGGGCTGATCAAGCTCTACCCGAAGAAGGGCGCCCTCGTGCTGCCGGTCTCCGCGCAGGAGATCGCCGACGTCGTCGAGACCCGGCTGCTCGTCGAGGAGCACGCCGCCAGGAAGGCCGTACCCGCGCCGCCCGCGCTCATCGCGCGCCTGGAGGAGCTGCTGGCCCGGCAGCAGGAGCAGGCCGCCGCCGGTGACTTCGCCGCCGCCTCCGTCACCGACCGCTGTTTCCACGCCGAGATCGTCCGCAGCGGCGGCAACGAGATCCTCTCCCGCCTCTACGACCAGCTCCGCGACCGTCAGCTGCGGATGGGTGTCGCCGTGATGCACTCCCACCCCGACCGCATCGCCAAGACCCTCGCCGAACACGAGGAGATCCTCGAAGCGCTGCGTTCCGGCGACGCGGAGGCGGCCGTCGGGGTCGTCCACCGGCACGTCGGCTGGTTCTCCCACCTGGCCAGGGGGGAGGTGCGATGAGCGGCAAGCTGCCCGGGGACCCTCCCGGCGGACGGCGCGCGCTCGCCGTGTGGGGGATCGGCGTCTCCGTCTACTTCGTCGCCGTCATCTTCCGTACGTCGCTGGGGGTCGCCGGCCTCGACGCCGCCGACCGTTTCCACGTCAACGCCTCGGCTCTCTCCACGTTCTCCATCCTTCAGCTGCTGGTCTACGCGGGCATGCAGATACCCGTCGGGCTGCTGGTCGACCGGCTCGGCACCAAGAGGGTGCTGGGCATCGGTGTCGTGCTGTTCACGGCCGGACAGCTCGGCTTCGCGCTGTCGCCGTCGTACGGCATGGCGCTCGCCTCACGGGCGCTGCTGGGCTGCGGTGACGCGATGACGTTCATCAGCGTGCTGCGGCTGGGCACGCGGTGGTTCCCGGCCCGGCGCGGGCCGATGGTCGCGCAGATGGCGGGGCTGGCCGGTATGGCGGGCAACCTCGTCTCCACGCTGGTCATCGCCCGGCTGCTGCACGGCGTCGGCTGGACGGCGGCGTTCGCGGGCAGCGCGGTGGCGGGTGTCGTGGTGTTCGTGCTGCTGGTGCTGTTCCTCAGGGATCACCCCGAGGGGTACGAACCGGAGCCGGTTCCGCATCAGGGCGCGGCCTATGTACGCCGTCAGATCGCCCTCTCCTGGCGGGAGCCGGGGACGCGGCTGGGACTGTGGGTGCACTTCACCACGCAGTTCCCGGCGATGATGTTCCTGCTGCTGTGGGGGATGCCGTTCCTCGTGGAGGCGCAGGGGCTGTCCCGGGCGGCCGCCGGTGAGCTGCTGACCCTCGTCGTGCTGTCCAACATGGCCTTCGGGCTCGTCTACGGGCAGGTCATCGCCCGGCACCACGGGGCGCGGCTGCCGCTGGCGCTGGGGACGGTGGGGGCGACGGCCGTGGTGTGGGCGGTCACTCTGGTCTATCCGGCGGCTACGGCGCCGATGTGGCTGCTGGTGGTGCTGTGCGCGGTGCTGGGGGCTTGTGGGCCGGCGTCGATGATCGGGTTCGACTTCGCTCGGCCGGCGAATCCCGCCGAGCGGCAGGGGACGGCGTCGGGGATCACGAACATGGGGGGATTCGTGGCGTCCATGACGACGTTGTTCGCGGTCGGGGTGCTGCTGGATGCGACGGGGGACGACTACGGCGTCGCGTTCTCGTCGGTGTTCGTGCTGCAGGTTCTGGGGGTCAGTCAGATTCTGCGGTTGCGGAAGCGGGCGGTGCGGGCGGAGCGGGAGCGGGTGGTCGCGAGCAGGGTGTCGTCCGTGCACGTGCCGGTGTCGTGACGGGTGTTGCTGGTGGGCGGGGTGCCGTCGCGCCCACCCGTGCGGTGGGTTGGGCGGTGGCCCGGTGTTGGGGGCTGGGCGGGGGGTGTTCGCGCGGCCCGGCGCTTGCGGGGTGCCGTCGCGCCCACCCGTGCCGCCCTGCGGC